>JBCCXO010000024.1:0-50004 GCA_039191645.1 Pseudomonadota bacterium
CTGTTTTGTCGTATTGGGCACCAACCGGGCTCATGTTGATGATTTCCTGGCGCTCTTTTTTGGTGAGCGGGCCAAGTCTGGAAGATGGTGGGCGAATGAGCGTGCGCTGCACGATGGAGGGCACGCCCTTTTTCATGAGGGTAGAGACCAGTGCTTCCCCCACGCCCATCTGGGTGATCACGTCTTTTGCCTTGAAATCCGGGTTTGGGCGGAACGTATCTGCCGCCACGCGTACGGCCTTTTGCTCTTTGGGTGTAAACGCGCGCAGGGCGTGCTGGACACGGTTGCCAAGCTGCGAAAGCACAGCGTCGGGAATATCAACCGGGTTTTGGGTCACAAAATAGACCCCTACTCCCTTTGAGCGGATGAGTTTTACCACCTGCTCAACTTTTTCGATCAGCACTTTAGGGGCTTCATCAAAGAGCAGGTGCGCCTCATCAAAGAAGAAGACCAGCTTCGGGCGGTCCATGTCACCAACCTCGGGCAGCTCTTCAAACAGTTCGGACAGGAGCCAGAGGAGGAAGGTTGCGTAAAGGCGAGGTGATTGCATGAGCTTGTCGGCGGCAAGGATGCTCACTGCACCGCGGCCGTCTCGCGTGGTGCGCATCAGATCGGAGATTTGGAGCGCGGGCTCGGCAAAAAAGCCCTCCCCGCCTTGTTGTTCCAGCACCAGTAACTGACGTTGAATTGCGCCGATTGAGGGTTTGGAAACATATCCGTAAACAGCCGTCAGCTCCTTGGAGCGTTCGCCCATGGAAACGAGAAGCGCGCGGAGGTCTTTTAAATCGAGAAGGAGCATGCCCTCATCATCAGCAAGTTTGAACGCGATGTTCAAAACGCCTTCCTGAGTCTCGTTGAGATCGAGCAACCGGGCGAGCAAGAGCGGCCCCATCTCCGAAATGGTGGTGCGGACCTGATGGCCCTGCTTGCCGAACAGATCCCAGAAAATGACCGGAAACTCCTGGAACTCATAGTCTTCCAGGCCAATCGTTTCGGCCCTTTTTGCCAGAAAATCCTTTGCCTCGCCTTTAGCCGCAAGACCGGACAAATCGCCTTTCACGTCGGCACAAAACACCGGTACTCCGGCGTTTGAAAAGCCTTCTGTCAAAATCTGCAGGGAGACCGTTTTGCCTGTGCCGGTTGCGCCCGTGATCAAGCCATGGCGGTTAGCGAGTTTGAGGTTTAAGTACTCGCCCTTGTTGTTGCTATCATCCGGTTTACGGCTGGTTCCGAGGTAAAGCGCATCTTCTTTGAGCATGGTTGGTTCCCCTAAGGCACAAAACTTGCTTCCTTCATATTGCCTTAAGGCCATAATCGCAAAGGGAGTTTTCAGGATTTTTGGCATGATTCCTGCATGAATCAGGGAAAATGGAGAAAACCATGGTCTCACGCAGGAACTTTTTGACCGGTATTGGCGCTGTGACAGCAACCAGTCTTTTGCCAATGACCGATGCTGTTGCCAATTGGGGTATCAACGCAAATTCTGAAGGTTTGCGGGCTGGAAGCGCTGAAAACCAAGGTAAACGGCTACAGACGATTTTGGAGACGGCTGGAAGAAGCGGGAAACCGGTTTTTCTTGAACCGGGGCGTTACCGGCTTTCTGATGTCACCCTGCCCAAGCAGACGGTTCTCCACGGCGTACCGGGATCGACCGTACTGGAATATGCCGGAGGTGGGCATTTTCTTTTTGCCGAAAACAATGATCAGGTTTCGCTATCCGGTTTGACGCTGGAAGGCGGCTTGTTGCCGGTGGATGAATACGCTGACGCGTTGGTGCGTATCAACAATGCACAACGACTTGATGTTCAGGATTGTGCTTTTGTCGATTCCGGTTCTTGTGCCATCCGTGTGACCGGCTCTTCCGGGTCAATCAGCAAAAACAGGATCACAACTGCCGTCGGATCGGCGGCCTTTCTGGGCCATGACAACAAGGGGCTGCTGATTGATGGCAACACCCTTGAAGATTGCGCCAATGGTGGCATTCTCGTGCACCGCTGGAACCGCGGCTCAGACAACACAATCGTCACCAACAACCGGATTAAACGCATTGCGGCAATAAACGGGGGAACCGGGCAGTGGGGCAATGGGATTAACACCTATCAGGCTGATGGTGTGATTGTAGCGCGCAATCATGTATCGGACTGTGCGTTTTCCACCATCCGCGCCAACGCCTGCTCAAACATTCAAATTTCAGACAATACCTGTCTTCGTGCCGGAGAAACCTCTGTCTATTCGGAGTTTGCCTTTGAGGGTGCCAAGATCACCGGCAACATAATCGATGGCGGGGTGACTGGAATATCGATTGCCAATTTCAATGAGGGTGGACGGTTGAGCACGTGCGCCAATAACATCATCCGCAACATACACGACAGGGTTCCCTATCAGGATGAAGCGCATATCCAAGGCATTGGAATCTCTGTGGAGGCGGATACCGCGCTTACCGGAAATGTGATAGACCAGACTGCCCAATTCGGGATTTTGCTGGGTTGGGGCCCTTACCTTCGCAACGTGACGGCGAGTTCAAACGTTGTTCGTGCAACACGGACGGGCATGTATGTAAGCGTTGTGGAGGGTATTGGGGCGGTTAACATCACGAACAATATCTTCTCGAAGGTTTCGCAAGGCGGGATAGTGGGTTACCGCTGGCATGATGCGGTAACGCGGGATCTCGCGCTTGATACGGACCATGCCTACGCTACACTCAACATCGCTGGAAACAAGTTGGATTTTTAACATTCGATGTCTTAGACTCTTCTTATCAGAGCCATGGGAGAGGTCGCATTACAGAGCAAATTCCAGCGGGATTCCGGTCAGATTTTATCCCTTGCGGAGACGTTCGTCTGCATGTGGTGCACAATGGGCATGCCTTTGCAGGAGCACCGATTGAAGATCAACGAACACCGATTTTGATGCTGCATGGCTTCCCGGAGTTCTGGATTGCCTGGGAAGGGGTTATGCAGGCGCTTGGAGATGAATTTCTGATCTTAGCTCCTGATCAACGCGGATACAATCAATCCGATGCTCCAGCCGGTGTTGAGCAATATCGGGCAAAGGCCCTGGTCGCGGATATGATCACACTTACAAACGCTTTTTTGGGAGAACGGCCTTTTGTCCTGGCCGGGCATGATTGGGGTGCTTCGATTGCCTATGCAATGGCCATCAACTTCCCGCAAAAGATAAAAAGTCTGATCATCGCGAACGGGGTGCACCCGGTTTGCTTTCAAAAGGCGTTGATTGATTCGCCAGCTCAGGCGGATGCCAGTTCATATTTTCATCTTTTGCGCAGCGAAAAGGCTGCTGCGGTGATGGCCGAGGACAATTTTCGACGTACTTTTGCCATGTTTGAAAAATTTTCCGAGACGCCCTGGCTCACGCCTGCGCTGAAATCCCGATACCGTTCAGCATGGGCAAATCAGGAACGATTGCAGGCTATGCTGCATTGGTACAATTCCTCGCCAATTGTAGTGCCGCAACGCGGAGAAGAAGTAAAAGATGCACCACTTTATAACGTAGCAGAAGACAATTTCAGGATTTCAATGCCGCATACTTTGATTTGGGGAGAAAAAGACCAAGCGCTTTTGCCTGACTGCCATGCTATACTTCCGCGATATTGTGATGCGCTTCGAAAAAGTCTTTTTCAGGATGCCGATCATTGGATTTTACATACCCATGCGGCGCCGGTTTCAGACCTGATACGGGTTGCCGCTAGGGAAGCAGATTGTTGAATTCACTTAACAATTGATTAACGACACTTCGATGTTAACGGTTTCTTTGTCTTAAAATATGGTATTGCCGTAACAACTTGCTGCCCCATTTGTGTGTGAATTTTGCGGCAGGGCGACATTTCAGGGAAAGACAATGAAACCGACATTGATACTAGTGGGCGCGGACAAAGGGGGCGTCGGAAAAACAACAACATCACGGGCACTTTTAGACTACATGGCGAGGCACAACATCCTTGCTCGTGCATTCGACACGGAAAATCCGCGCGGCACGTTGGCGAGATTTCACCCGGGAATCACGGAAATCATCAATCTTGAAGAAGTTGCGGACCAAATGAAGGTTCTCGACACGATGAATACGGCAGCTGTCAAAGTGACGGTTGTGGATTTCAAAGCAGGCGTCATGTCTGATGCATTGAGGATCTTCGAAAACATTGGCGTGTTAGAAGCTGCGCGCAATGGCGACTTTAACCTTAGCCTTGTTCATGTAATTGGGCCTTCGATTGCTTCTCTGGAAGAAATGGAACAGGTGTCAGACTACACCAACGGCATTTCCTACGTTGTTGCACGGAATTTTATCAACGAGACAAACTTTTTCGAATGGGATGAAAAGACCTATAAAAAGTATTTCGCCGGTCTTTCGAATGCCCATGAAATCAATGTGCCAAAGCTCAATGAGATGGCCTATGAGCTGATCGATCTTGCAGGCGTCACGTTCTCCGATTTCATAAGCAACAAGACCGCGAAGGGTGAGGATGCGGATTTTTCTTTTGTGCTGCGGGGCTATGCCCGTAAGTGGGTGCGTGATCTGGATGCCGAATTTGAACAACTTGATATGATCAAGGCGCTAAAAGAATCGCAGCGCGATCGCGACAAGGAAACTGCGAAAGAGAAAAAGGGGTAATTCCCCGTTGACGGATCAGATACATTCTCATCTCTATGTTTTTTGTTCTGATCGACCGCGAAACGGAAAAACTCTTCTGGCGCGGTTGTTTTGCGGATATTTTCCAAACACCGGACCCAAGCAGTTCCACATTTTTGATACGGATTTCCCTGAAGGAAACATCTGTTCCTATTTTCCTCAAAACTCAGAGGTGATCGACTTTGGTAAAACAACAGGCCGCGTGAAACTGTTCGACACGATTGTAGGTGACCCTGAGCGTAGTTATGTGATTGATTTACAAGCAGAATACCTTGATGTTTTTTTTGAAACCTACCGAAACATAGAGTTCGATCTGGAAGCACGTGCTTCCGGCATCGGCACGGTCGTGTACTACATGCAAGATCGGGACAGTAAATCCTTGCAGGCAGCTCACGATCTGGAGGAAAAGCTCAACTTCGCAACCTTTTTCCTTGTGAAAAACGACGCGATTGAAAAACGCGCGAATTACAATCCAACAAGCGATCTTGCTCTATCCCTTGATCACATTCGCTCCGTTCGCCTACCGATAGTGACGGATGATCTTCTTAATGTTCTTGAGCACCGGGAATTCAGCCTGTTCGAGTTTATGGCTGGCCGACAAACCGGCCTGCCTTACGATATCTATTTGGAGATGTGGAACCTGTTAGACTTTTTTTATGGGCAGCGGGCGCCGGACAAAGAGGGTTTTACCCATTTCATTTGAGGATTAAGCAACCGCTCTTGCCAGAGCACACTGAGACCACAAGTCTGACAACGCACCGACCAAATGGTCTATATCTGCATCGCTGTGCAACGGAGATGGGGTAATTCTCAAGCGCTCTGTGCCTCTGGGAACAGTAGGATAATTAATTGGCTGAACGTAAATCCCGTAGTTATCGAGCAGCAAATCGGAAATCCATTTGCATTTGACCGGATCTTTTACCATCACCGGAATAATATGCCCGGGATTGTGTTGATGGGGAATTCCCTCGCGGTCCAACAAGCCGCGCACCTTAGCGACGCGTTCTTTGTGACGTGCGCGCTCAATTTGGCTTTGTTTTAGATGCCGAATGCTTGCACAGGCTGCCGCGGCAATCGCGGGCGGCAGTGCCGTTGTAAAGATGAATCCAGACGCATAACTGCGGACAAAATCAACAAGCTCTTCGGAAGCCGTGATATACCCACCCATGACGCCGTAAGCTTTGCCAAGCGTCCCCTCAATCACATCGATTCGGTGGGCAAGACCTTCCTGTTCAGCTACTCCGCCACCGCGTTGACCATACATGCCAACCGCATGTACTTCGTCAATATAGGTCAGTGCGCCGTGTTTCTCGGCAACATCGCAAATTGCGCTGATGGGAGCGATATCTCCGTCCATCGAATAGATGGATTCGAACGCTATTATTTTGGGGACGTCTGGTCCGTATTCACCCAGCATTGCGTCGAGGTCTGCGACATCATTGTGTTTCCAAATGCGTTTTTCCGCTTTTGAATGCCGGATGCCCTCAATCATGGAGGCGTGGTTGTTGGCATCGGAAAAGATCACACAACCGGGGATTTGTGCGCCCAGTGTTCCAAGCGTTGCCCAATTTGAGTTGTATCCGGAAGTGAACAGCAATGCGGCTTCTTTGCCGTGGAGGTCTGACAGTTCATGTTCCAACAGGACATGATAATGATTGGTGCCGGAAATGTTCCGGGTGCCACCTGCGCCCGCCCCGCAATGATCTACTGCGTCTTTCATAGCGCCTAGCACATTTGGGTGCTGCCCCATTCCAAGATAGTCATTGGAACACCAAACCGTGACATCTTGTGTTGCCCCATTCAAGTAACGGGTTGCTTTGGGAAAACTGCCCGCATGCCGCTCAAGATCGGCAAACACACGGTACCTGCCTTCAGATTTCAAATCATCAATTCGAGACTGGAAAAAACTTTGAAAATCCACGATATCATCCACTGCGTTATCTTCTTGCATATATACTCATCCTTTGCAGGATTTGGAGTCTTAAAGCGAGAAAACTCTCGTCGTTTCGTCGCAGGTTTGTAACAATCTGATCATCCAGGCGTCATTGATCCAAATCAAGTCGTGGTCGCCCTGTGGCTGACATGGTAAGTTTGGCTTGCACAAAATGTCGCGAACCCTCGATTTCCGGCGCGTCGACTTCAACTGAAGTTTCAAATTCCGGGTCAAGCGCTCCGGCTTCCTGCGCCAACTTTTGGATTTGCGCTTCAAGTTCATGCCTCGCTGCCTGAAGTGCCTGCGCTTCGTCGACAAACATTTTTGGGCCGTCTGGGAGAAGCACTGCTATCGAATTACCGCCATCATTGCTGGAGACTACGAGGGTCTTTGTAACCCGCACTTCGCTTGCTACAGCTCCGATCGCATTTGCAACATCCGCATCATCGGGTACCAAACACTCCGTTGTCAGACGCTCTCCAATCGCGGGATAATAAGTTGCTGCAGACGCACCAAGCCCCACAAGTGGGCGGTCCAGTGCAATGCCAATTCGCATGAATCCCGGCTCCCTTGAAAGGGCGCGTGCAATTAACTCAGAGGCGCCGGGTCCAATGGATATCCCATCTTCAGAGCTGCAGGTTTTCAGGATGACATCACAGCTTTGGATCGTCAGTTGTCGCTTTACCTTTTGTGCAATTTCCGTTGCGTCTTTGGCCAAGACCTTTCCGAAACGGTCTTTCATTCTGGCGAAAATTTCAGCTGCCAGTTGCGCGGCTTCCGCATCCCAATTGTTTTGTAGTTGCAGAACATGCATGGCATCAGACGGTGTGAACCCAGAAGCAAGTGCCAATCCTCGAGAGACCAGACGGTTTAAGGTGCCGTGTTCCGAGGCCCCTTTCAGAAACGTGTCCAAAGGTTTGGGTTCAGACGTAAGGCGTTGATAAAGCTTCATTTCTGTCGCTTTTAACCCACCAACTCTGCCCTCTGTGCCAGGCGCACGAAGCGCAAATTTGCAACACGTGTGCCCGGGGTATTCAAGTGCCTCCTGCCGCTTCAGCTCTTCCAGAACCGTCTCTTTGAACTCGGTGGCAAGTAGACTGATCGGGATTTGTCGGCGCGGGCCGAGTTTCAGTTTCAGCTTTGCATCTTCATCAATCTCGACGCATGAATCACCGCCAAGACCAAATGTGTGCATAGCAACAGCTTCCACCATTGTGGTGAAGCCACCGACGGTCGCGCCCTCTGGTTCGATTCTGGGCCAGCCCTTTTCAAGGATTGCTACATCGGTCGTTGTTCCACCGATGTCTGAAACTACCGCGTCTTTTTTGCCAAGCAGAAACTTTGCACCCACAAGACTGGCGGCAGGCCCTGACAGGATGGTTTCAATCGGTCGGTTCAGGGCAAAATTTGAATCGACCAGTGTTCCGTCACCCCTTACAACCATGACTGGCGCTCGAATGCCAATCTTTTTCAAATGTGATTTACAGGCAACAATCAAGCTTTGAATGACAGGGATAAGACGGGCATTCAAAACCGTTGTCAGCGCGCGTTTTGGTCCGCCCAGTTTTGAGGAAAGCTCATGGCTGCATGTGACGGGAAGGGACGTTTTTTCCTGAATGATTTCACGGACCTTCAACTCGTGCGCCGGGTTTCTGACTGCGAAATAGCCAGCAACTGCAAATCCTGAGACGTTCGGGGCATTTGCGTCAAGGAAGGCATCTAACTGCTTTGCATCGAGGGGCTTTTCATTCCCCTGAACATCGTGCCCTCCGGGAATAAACAGACAAGGATCACCGCCAAGCGCCTCGCGCAGGCCCGATCTGGTCATATCTTCTTCATCAAATCCAATCATGACCAAGCCAACGCTGCCACCTTTGCCTTCCACCAATGCATTGGTTGCAAGCGTTGTAGAAAGCGAAACCACAACACTATCGGAAACGCTGCCGCTGTATCGTGACAATACGGCGTCTACAGCGCCAGAAATTCCAATGGACAGGTCATGTTTTGTGGTGAGCGACTTGGCTTTAGCCAGAATTCCCTCTTCGTAGGTAAACAGGACTGCGTCGGTATACGTGCCGCCCGTATCTATGCCCAGAAGTACGTGTTTTTCAGGAGTTTTCATTAACTGGCAGGCCGTAACTATCTTTTGGCTCTCATCAGGCAATTGCAGTGGAATGGCAAGTCCTGAAAGCGACTTTGCTTGGCAGTTTAACCACTGTTGCGCAGCCCAGCGGCAATCCCGTTGATGGTCAATTGTAGACCCCGCAGAATTTTCTCATCTTCATCACCACCCGGAGCGCGATATTTACGCATCAATTCAACCTGTAAATGGTTGATAGGATCGAGATAAGGAAACCGGTTGCGAATTGAACGGTCAAGCAGCGGATTGGCTTCAAGTAGTTTCTTCTGGCCTGTAATCTGGAACAGCACTTCCACGGTTAGATGCCATTCGGCTTCTATTCGGCTGAAGATGTTTTCTGCCAATTTCTTGTCGGGGACCAAGTCGGCATAGCGCCTGCCAATCCCAAGGTTGGTTTTTGACAGAACCATATCTAGATTGGAAAGCTGGGCTTGGAAGAATTGCCACTCAGCAAACATTGTTTTCAACAATGCCTCACCTTCTGCACCATGCTTTTCCATAAAGTTTCGGACCGCTGACCCGAAACCATACCACCCAGGCACCATCAAACGGCATTGAGACCAACTGAATACCCAGGGGATGGCACGAAGGTTTTCGACAGCCCGGGTTTTTTTGCGCGATGCAGGCCGCGATCCGATGTTCAGGCTTGCAATCTCGTTGATGACTGTAGCGTTCCAGAAATAGTCTACAAAATTTGGCGTTTCATAAATCAGGGCGCGATATGTCTCGAATGCCGATTGGGAAATTTCGTCCATCGCATTTAAGAAGCTGGCCTGCGGTTCCGGCCTTGCCTTTTGCAGGAGTGAAGCTTCTAACGTCGCTGCTGCCAGAATTTCGAGGTTTCTCCTTCCCAATTCAGGATTTGTGTATTTGGAGGAAATGATTTCCCCCTGCTCTGTTAACCGCAAATGGCCGTTCACAGCGCCGTTTGGTTGGGCGAGGATTGCATCATAACTTGGGCCTCCACCGCGCCCGACGGTGCCACCGCGACCATGGAACAATCGAAGTTTTATGCCATGCTTTTTAAACAGCTCGATCAGCTTGATCTCGGCTTTGTAAAGCTCCCAACCAGACGTGATGTAACCGCCGTCCTTGTTGGAATCTGAATAGCCGAGCATGATTTCCTGGACACCCCCCATCGCGTCGACGAGACGCCGGTACTGGGGAATGGAAAACAGCTTTTCCATGATTTCCGGGCAAGCGCGCAAATCGCCAATCGTTTCGAACAACGGGATCAGGTGCATGGTCGTATTGCCTTCAGGCGATACCAGGCCGGTTTGCTTCATGATTACTGCAAGTTCCAATAGGTCCGACGCGCTTTGCGTGTTCGAAATAATGGCGTTGCGAATGGCACCAGCCCCATATCGGGCTTTCAGCTTTGCTGCCATCTTGAAGATTTTCAGCTCTTTTTCTGCCTCTTGCGAATACTCTATGTCCTGGCGCAGGATCGGACGGCCAATTGAGAGCTCATTGGCCAAGAGCTTGATGCGCGCTTCTTCGGATAGGTTCTCATAATTTGTCCCAGGCTCAGCCCCTTCATAGAGTTCAGTAATCAGGCGTTCATGCACATCAGAATTCTGACGCATATCGAGGCTGGCGAGGTAAAACCCAAAGCAGTCAACAGCGCGACGCAAATGGCGCAGCCGCCCGAGGGTTAAAAACTCCGAGCCGTTCTCCATCAAAGAGTCGCAGATGATGTTGAGATCAGCAATCAGCTCTGAAGCGTCGGTATACTCTTCAGCTTTTGCAAGGGGCCGCCTTGCAGATTTTGCTTTGTCAATTTTTCGCAGGGTTGCCGACAGCCGATTGTAAATGCCCACAATTGCCCGTCGATAAGGTTCTGATTGTCGGTGCGAGGACTCATCGCCTGATTTTTCCGCCAATTCCATCAGCGCGTCTGATACTTTTACAATCCGGGTTGAGAGGGAAAGTTCACCACCGAGTTTGTGAAGCTGCTCGAGATAGAATTCAATTGCTTTCACGCTCTGGCGGCGCAGGGCTTCTGCCATGATATCTGAGGTAACAAACGGGTTCCCATCACGATCGCCACCGATCCATGCGCCCATTTTAAAGAAGGATTTAATGGAAGGTTCTTCTTGCGAACCTTCTTCGCAAAGCAGGCTTTCAATTTGATTGTAGAGCTTTGGCAGTTCTTTGAAGAACGTATGATCGTAATATGCCATGCCATTGGACACTTCATCGAGCACGCCCAGTTTCGTCTGGCGGAGCAAGTTTGTTTGCCAAAGGACCAGAATTGCGCGTTTCAACTTGTCATTGATGTCCGCTTTTTCCTCTGGCGTCCAACCTTCCCGATCTCGCTTTGAAAGGAGATCAGACATCGCAATTTCCCGACCCATTGTGGATTGTCGGCGCACCTCTGTTGGGTGGGCCGTCAAAACGGCGCGCAAGTTGGCATCATTGAAGAATGCGATCAGGTCTTGTTTGGAAATGCCCTCATCTGCTGCTTTGGACAGCGCTTTCTCCATCGACCCGTTGCGAGGTTCTGACCCGTGGATTTCGTGGTACCGGGTTCGCCTGATGTGATGCTGGTCCTCCGCCATATTGGCGAGATGTGAAAAGTAGCTAAATGCCCGGACCACCTCTACGGTTTGAAACGGATCCAGTGTATCAAGTATGTTTTCAAGCTCAGATTTAGCAGCTGAATCACCATCTTTTAGCCATGCCACGGATTTTTGGCGGATGGTCTCGACAATGTTGAACACATCATCGCCCTGCTGTTCACGGACGGTATCTCCCAACAACCTTCCTAAAAATCGTATGTCCTCTTTTAAGGGAACGTCTTTGTCAGGATTGGTGTCGATTTCGGGCGCCTGAATGTTCATCTAACTCTACCTGTGATGGCTTTCTTGCGAATTTGTAACACAAGAACCCAAGCCTCTGTAAGACAGATACACAGGAATTCGTCTAATTTAAACGGCAGGTTAGGTTTTGAGCCAACCAATGTGGCTGCTTTTATTCGCCGACAAACGCTTTTTCCAAAACAAAGGTTGCTGGTTTTGAGTTTGCACCCTCCTCAAAGCCTTTCGCTTCGAGGATTGCCCGAACATCTGTGTTGAAACCCATAGAACCGCATAACATTGCTCGATCCGTTTCGGGATTAAGCGGCTCGATGCCCAGGTCTTCAAACACTTTTCCTGATTCAATCAGATGGGTAATCCGCCCCATGTTTGGAGATTCTTCCTGAGTTGTTGTCGGGTAGTATTTTAGTTTTCCTGCTGCAAATTCGCCGATCAATGGATCGTCCGGAAGGCTATCGATTAGTTTTTTTGAATAGGTGAGTTCTGCCACATGTCGGCATGTGTGAGTCACGATCACCTCATCAAACTTCTCATAGGTTTCAGGATCGCGAACAAGTGAGGCGAAGGGTGCGAAACCCGTCCCGGTTGCAATGAGGAAAAGCCTTTTGCCGGGGATAAGTGCATCCAGCACAAGGGTGCCAACAGGTTTGGGGCGCAGAATGACATGATCACCCACCTGGATGTTTTGAAGTCTGGAGGTTAAGGGACCATCGGGAACCTTGATGGAGTAAAACTCCAGTTCATCATCCCATGCGGGTGAGGCAATGGAATAGGCACGAAGCAATGGTTTTCCGTTGTCGCCCTCAAGACCAATCATGACAAATTCGCCTGAACGAAAACGCAGGCTCTGGGGGCGGGAGAGACGAAACGAGAACAACCTGTCCGTATAGTGACTGACGGCAGTTACTTCTTGAGCGTCTGGATGGCGATTGGTGGTTTCCACTGATTTGGTAGCTAGGCTGTGGTCATTCATGATGGGTTCCCTCTTATCAGGGTAAGTGTCAAGTTTGTCAAAATAATTATATGATTCAGATCAATTGTTTCGCAATTCGCGTTCGGCCAGCCACTTGTGCTGATAGGAAAGCTCGGGGTCGGAAATCCGGGCAAGCCATTGCTCTTCCGGTTGGCGACCTGCCAGTGCAAAGTCGATCTCCACTTCATCAAACCCACAGGTCCGGGCAAATCCATATTGATCTGAAATTATGTGCCCGACGGCACGCAAACGTCCCTCATACCCGTTCTGGCGCAACTGTTTGGCAAGGCTAAAGCCTCGGCCATCCGCAAAAGACGGAAATGAAATCCGAAGCATCGACGCATTTTCAAATACGCCAAGAAGGCTTTCTATTTTCACGTCGTTTGGAATGTCAACGCAGGTTTTTTCAGGCGCATGATCTGCTACATCCTGACCATACTTCTCAAGATCAATGAAAAGGCCACCTTCGGCTTCCCATGTATCTTTCTCGAATCCACTATCTCGCACTATCACTGACATGGTCCGCTCCTAGGCATTTTCTTTTTCGCTGTGATACAAAGCGTCTTTGAAGGGTTCTGCGCCTGCGCGCCGGTAAGTTTGAAGAAAGGTTTCCCCTGGCTCTTCACGAATTTGCAGGTAGCGATCAATGATGCGTTCAATCGCCGGTACAATCTCCTCGTAGGAAAATCCGGGACCTGTGCGCTCACCAATCGTTGCCGTTTGCGTGCCATCCCCGCCAAGCGTGATCTGGTAGCTCTCGACACCTGCCTTATCCAATCCCAATATCCCGATGTGTCCAACATGGTGGTGTCCACAAGCATTGATGCATCCGGAAATTTTAATCTTCAGCGGGCCGATATCCTTTTGTTGTTTGAGGTCTTCAAACGCATTTGAGAGTTCTTGAGCAACCGGAATGGAACGCGCGGTAGCAAGCGCACAATAATCCATGCCCGGGCAAGCGATGATGTCTGACAACAGCCCAACATTGGCTGTCGCCAAACCTGCGTCTTTCAGTATTTTGAAGACCTCCGGCAGATCGTCCCGGCGGACATGCGGTAAAATCACGTTTTGCTCATGACTGATCCGCAATTCGTCGTATCCGTAAGCTTCTGCAAGACCGGCCATCACACGCATCTGCTCGGCCGTGGCATCCCCCGGCGTTCCTCCGATGGGTTTAATGGAGATGGTTACGATTGCATGGGTTGGCTCACGGTGCTCATGTACGTTGGTTTCAAAAAAGGAGCGCAGAAGAGGGTCAGCACCCACGATTTTGCTTAGTTTGTCCTCGTCAACTTGACTCGTGTCCAACGGTGGCAACGCAAATTGAGCCTCAATCGCGTTGACCATTTCTTCGGGGGGAGAGACGTGAAAAGACTTCTGCTTTTCAAAAACCTCTTCAATCATGCCCTTGAGTTCTTCGATGCCTGTTTCATGAACCAGTATCTTAATCCGGGCTTTGTACTTGTTGTCGCGTCGGCCATTCAGATTATAGACTTGCAGTATCGCTTCCAGATAGGGCAGCAGGTCTGCCTTTGGTAAAAACTCACGGACAGTTTTCCCAATCATCGGCGTACGGCCCAGTCCGCCGCCGACGATGATTTCATAGCCTGGCTCGTTTTGTTCGTTACGAACCATGCGAATGCCAATATCATGCGCTTTTGTTACGGCTCTGTCATTGGGAGCGCCGGTTATCGCAATCTTGAATTTGCGTGGTAAAAACTGAAATTCGGGATGATCCGTAGACCATTGTCGAAGCAATTCTGCTGTGGGGCGCGGATCTTCGATTTCATCCGCTGCAGCACCTGCAAAGTGGTCGGCCGTTACATTTCGAATGCAATTGCCAGAAGTCTGGATCGCGTGCATTTCGACTTCAGCCAGCGCTTCGAGCATGTCGGGAACGTCTTTAAGTTTCGGCCAGTTGTATTGTATGTTTTGGCGCGTGGTAAAATGGCCATACCCCCTGTCCCATTTTTCAGCCAGGTATGCCAGTTGGTTCATTTGCCTGCTGTTCAGCGTTCCGTATGGAATGGCAACGCGCAACATATAGGCGTGAAGCTGCAGATACAGTCCATTCATCAAACGCAACGGTTTAAACTCATCCTCAGTGAGTGAGCCGTCCAGTCTGCGTTCCACCTGAGCACGGAATTGCCGCACGCGGTTACGGACAAATTCATGATCGAATTGATTGTATTGATACATGTCTTAAAGCTCTGCCTGTTTTCCATGATTGGGATAGTTGGAGGGGCCACGGGTGCGAAACGCCTCTCGGAAATGGATCGGTTCCGGCTTCCCACCGCTACCGATCTGCGCGTCTGCGAGATAGGCACCAACGAGGCGATGCCCCTGACCTTGAGCCCTTGTGAGGGCTTCATTTGCAGCCGCTTCTTCTTCAAAAAGCTCTGCTTCGTCATGCCGGCGAGTCCATTTACCGCTTGGTGTCAAATAGATGACATCGCCCTCCAGTAAATCATTCGCTGTCACAACTTTGGGTACAAATGCGCGGGCCATCAGTAAAAAGATCCAAGATTTGAAATTACTTCATCGTTCAGTTCGATGACAGAACGGGCTTCTCTGGGTTCCAGACCCAGCATCAGGATTACCGGGCCATCCGCTCCCACATGCTCTGCGTCTTTTGCCAGATTACCAATGGTGGACACGGTTATGTTTTGCTCTGGCCTCGAGACATTTTCCATTATCGTCACAGGAATATCAGGGGCAGCACCGAACATCAGCAGGCGACCAGAAAGGAAATGCGCCTGTTTTAGCCCCATGTAAATTGCGGCAACCGCTCCATTGCGTGCCAAATCCTGCCAATCATGTTCTGCAAATCCTTTGATGTCGTGGGCTGTCATGATCCGCAGTGCGGAATTACGACGGCGGCGCGTGAGAGAAACATTAAGCTGTGCCGCCGCTGCTGACGCCGTGGTGATCCCCGGAACGATCTCAAAGGAAATCGAAGCATTATCCAACGCATCCATTTCTTCATCCAGGCGACCAAAGACTGAAGGATCACCAGATTTCAAGCGGACGACCTGTGCGCCTTTATTTGCGTGTTCCACCATAAGCGCATTGATGTCTTCCTGCTTCCAAGAGGGTCCAAAACCCTGTTTTCCTGTCTGCAAGATTTCCGCTTCTCGCCGCGCCAACTCAAGAATTTGTGGCGAAACCAACCGGTCATGAATGACCACGTCTGCCTCGTGGAGAATTTTGAGTGCCTTTCGGGTCAATAGATCAGGGTCTCCCGGGCCCGCGCCAACGAAGTATACTTTCCCGATTTCTGGTTGCTGGGTCATCGAATCTTCCAGCAATGCGTCGAGCGTTTCTTGAAGGGCAGTCTCACCCCCTTTCTTTAACGCACCAGGCCCGTAGTCGAAGAAAAACCGGCTCCAGAAATTGCGACGTCTGCGCCCCTGAGGCAACTGTGCCGCTTTGGCTCTGAACTGGCTGCCAATCCTAGCAAGCAGACCAAGTTCTGATGGAAGGTTTTGCTCTATGTCTGACTTGATTTTACGGGCCAAAACCGGTGCCGTACCCTCCGTTCCGATCGCTACAGTGACGGGATCGCGATCTACGATTGCGGGCGTAATGAATTCGCTTGCCTCGAGATTGTCGACTATGTTCACAAGGACGCCAGCCATCCGACCGATCGTTGCTGTCCGTGCATCGCGATCAGGATCGTCTTCAGCGGCATACACGAGAGCGGTATTAAAGAAATCTTCAGCGCGAATGTCGCAGCGAACAAGTGATAGCTTTCCCTCACCGGCCCAATTTTCGACCTGTACTTCAGGATCGGCGGAGAACACAACGATCTCAGCATCGGTTTTCATGAGCAAACGCAACTTGGCGATAGCGGTTTCACCACCCCCGGAAACCAATATTCGCCTGTCTTGCACTTTCAGAAATACTGGGAAGTGGCGCATCGTCCATCTCCAAAACGATCAGATTACGAGAATTTTTTCTAATATGGGCTCATATACAGCCCAATTCAAAGAACTACATTCCAGAGAAATTCTTTTTTCCGGAAAGAGATTCTATTACAGAGGCTAGAGAAAGATTTCTCATTCCCGCGATGGCTTGCGGTCTAAAAGATTGTGTTTGGCCAGCATATTGGTGATAGTTTGCGGCAGGCTGAAAATCAGGATGAATCATGCAGTGGTCAAGAACATTACAACTTACTGAAGTTCATGCGGAAGGCGAAGTTGGGCGCGTCGTGACAGGCGGACAACCGCACATTCCCGGCGTTGGTTTGAAGGAGAAGTTTCGCTATCTCTTGAACGAAGATAAGGAACTTCGCAGAAGTCTTGTGCTGGAACCCAGGGTTTCACCAGCGGGGTCTACGAACCTACTGTTTCCGCCTGAATCTGCAGACAATCATGCAGGCTTCATTGTCCTTCAACCCGATCAGGCTCATGCCATGTCCGGTTCCAATGCCATTTGTGTCACGACTGCATTGCTGGAGACGGGAATGGTCGATATGCGGGAAGGCGAAAACCTCGTCCGCCTGGAAACAGCGGCTGGCCTGGTTGTTGCAAAAGCCCATTGCAAGGCGGGCAAGTGCCAACACGTGACGCTATCCATGCCAGCTTCTTATGTTGAAGCGTTTGATGTCAAAGTCACCACCCCTGAATGGGGGGAAATCCAAGGCAATATTGCATTCGGCGGGGTATTTTACGCAATTCTCGATCCGAAGGAAATCGGGTTGACGATCCATCCCGCACACGCTCGACATTTAGCCGATGCCGGTATGGTATTGAAGCGTTACTTTAACGATACGATTGACGTTGTTCATCCTGAAAACGCTGATATTCGCGGTATCGCTTATGTGATGTTTTGCAGTCTCGATGAGGACGGGTGCATTCGCACTGCGACGACGATGTGGCCCGGCCGACTGGATCGCTCACCTTGTGGCACGGGCAATTCTGCCCAGTTGGCCATCCGCGCGGCGCGTGGCGAAGTTTCGTGCGGTGATACTTATGTTTCAAAGTCCACGATATCGAGCGAATTCCGTGTCCATTATGCCGGAGACACCACCGTGGGAAATCACGAGGCTGTGTTGCCGGAGATTACCGGCCGCGGATGGATTTACGGCATGCATCAGCTTGGATTTGATCCTTCTGATCCATTTTGTGACGGGTTCGCTTTAACCGATACGTGGGGGTTGGATGCAGGCAAAATCTAGGCCTTGAAGACCAGCAATTGGCCATTTATTTCTTCTTTTTCAAGATATTCAATTTCAAGTTGTTCCAGAAGCTCTAGTTGATGTTCACGAACCACAGATTGCAGCTTGTCCTCCCAGTGCATATCAATCCAGCCCTTACCGTTCACCGTTAAAACAACCAAATTGCCAGGTTTGGTCACGTCAATCAAAAGCGGCAAATGTTCCACGTGCGGGGGACCAAACCCGAAGACACCTGAACTGAAAACCGCATCAAAAGGCTCTTCGCTCGTGATGGGTTGGGTCAAATCAACCTCTGCCAAAGACTGATAAACACCTGTTTTCTCTGCTATTTTAAGCATTTCTGGTGACAGATCACGGCCATGGATGTTTGTAAAACCCTGTTCTGCGAGCGCTACTCCGGAAAGACCTGTTCCGCATCCTGCATCCAGAATTCTCGCGGCCTTGTTTTTCAGGCGGGCGGCAAAGGCTTGTGCGGCGGGTTTGAACCCCATCCAACCAAACTGCTTTGTGGTTTGCTCATCGTAACTTTCCGCCCAGTCACGGTAGATTTTTCGTTGATCATCGACCGAACGATTTTTACCGTAAACGTCCTTCAGCTTATCACTTTTTACTTCATTTTTTTCGGTCATTGTGCGCTTCCTTCACCGTGATCGGTTGCGAACATAAGCAGCAATTATGACAATCCTGCCTTCCCTAGCAAAGAGTTGAATTCGGTCTGCTTCTTGCTCATTTTTGCTTGAAGTGCACTCGATAAGTCTTCCGGCCTCAACATGCCTGCATTCCAGGTTGCAATCTGGTCCAGCCCGTCGGTTACCGAATGATCACGGGCGTAATTCAACGTCTGTTTGATGCCTGCAATGGCAAGTGGTGATTTTTGAGCAATCTCGGCAGCAAGATTTAGCGCAGCCGCTACCACAGCTTCTTGGTCATCGTAAATCGCATTGACAAGCCCCCAAGCGTGCGCCTCCTCAGCCGAGAAGCGGCGGCCTGTATAGGCCAACTCACGAACAATGCCTGGCGCTATCAACTTAGGCAATCTTTGGAAGGTGCCCACATCGGCAGTCATTCCAATATGGATTTCTTCAATTCCGAAGTAAGCGTCTTTTGAACAAAGCCTGATGTCGGCCGCAGTTATGAAATCAATTCCCCCTCCCAGACACGCACCATGAATGGCGGTGATTACTGGAATACGAATTTGTTCCAGGGCATTGAAGGTATCTTGCAGTTTTAAAATCAATTCTCGCAAAGCGAAGGCACCCCGCGCAGGTTCCGCCTTGGATAAATCCATGATGGGCTGAAACGCGGTCAAATCCATTCCGCCCGTAAAATGTTTGCCTTCGCCAGAAATCACCAGCGCTCTGATTTGCGGATCAGCTTCCAGTGCTCGGGCGAGGCGAGGTAAATCTTCCCAGAAGTCTGGAGACATGGCATTGGCTTTTCCGGGCTTTGCCATAGTGAAGTGTGCAACACCGTTTTCAAGGTGTGTGTTGAAGAATGTGCTTTCTAGTTTCATTTGCGCATCTTAGCGCAAAGATACCGTAGCGAAATAGGAAATTGTTGCCACGCTGGCAGTTAGCAGTGTTCCCCAGATGATATCGACGATTGCAACGATGGGGGGCCAGCCTTTGAGAGTCGCCAGGTTTGTGATGTCGTAGGTTCCGTAAGCAACCAGCCCTAAAAGCCCGCCATAAAGCACGGCCAAGGTCCATTGTTGCTTTTCAAGGGCGGGGTTAACGGCAAGAATTACCACGCCTACCACGTAGAAAAGATAGAAAAGGCCTGCAATGGCGAGGTTTGGTTTGTCCGTCATGAGGTGCCCGATATTGCTGCGATAAAAACTCAGAGCAACGTATTTGAGCCAAATGAAATCTATCACCAGAAACGCGATTAAACCGGCGATGTAGGAAGTCAGGAACGTCATGGGTTCTCCTCTTTGCTGGTAAAGCAAATAGGTCCAAATGTCCGGTTGTAAAGATCAGATTTTGTATCGCATGCCGGGCGCTGGCGGCTTTTCGGGAGGCCCGGCAAAACATTGAGCGTATGTCATCCAGGTTTCTGCCGCTGAACCGGAAACTTTCAAGCCTGTGTCCGCAACATTACGGGTTTGGGTCACCACCTGACAGAACTCTGCCGCGGTTCCGATAACTTTGTCTTTTCCGTCGCCAAACTGCCATATTTCGCCTGATGGTGAGGTCAATTGCACGTGTGGCATGTGTTCGGGAATTTCCAGACCATGCACTTTATGGCTCCAGCCAAAGGCATTCACGCCTAGCATGGTGATGTTTTTAAGTCGGTCCGCTTCCCGACGTTCCTCACCCAAAATATCAAAAATTGCCTGACCATGCGCCCAGACTTCCATTTGTCGGGCGCTCATGGATGTGCGTGCCGACATGTCCGGACCTGCCCACTTCACCCGTGTTTTCGGATCAACCATTTGCCATCTAGTGCCCATGTCTCGCGTGTATTCAATCCAGATTTTCAAAAGTGTCTTACCGCGTTCCGCTATTTTGGCATTTTCATGATCACGCAATTTTCCCGCTATGAGAGCATCATACAATGCCTCGAACAGGGTAGTGAACGAATCCGGATCGCCAAGGGCCATATCAGCGCCGAGATTCCAGAAGTGAAGGTGTACAAGTATGTCGTTGATTGTCCAGTTTTTGAATTGCGTAACGCGTTTGAAATCTGCATCTCGCAGATTTTCCAAAAGACTGAAAAGCACCTCGCTTTCTTCTAAAAAGTCTGTTGCCTGCTGCATGCTGAACCTTTTAAAACCTGTCGGGTGAATAAGGTGCCATATCGATGTTGAGTGGCTCACCTTTGATCAATTGGGCCAGCCATCTGCCGGTTTTCGGGCCTCCTGTTAGCCCAAGGTGTTGATGACCGAATCCGGCCCAGACATTTGGAACATTGTGAAAAGCTCCAACCATTGGCAGGGAATCTGGTGTTGAAGGGCGTGGTCCCATCCATTCATCGATCCGTTGGTACTTCATATCTGGAAAAATTTGTAAAACATTGCGCTTGATCAGTTCAAACGGCGCCCTGCTTGGTGCTGCCTCCAACCCGCCAAACTCCACGATACCCGCGCAGCGCAGTCTACCGTTCATGGACGTCATGGCAAATTTCTTTGGGGTCACCATTACCGGGCAACTCAAGTCGACGTCAGAACCGACAAATTCCACATGATAACCGCGTTCTGCTTCCAACGGAATCTTTGTACCAAGACGCTCTGCAAGTTTTCCCGACCAAGCGCCCATCGTGACTACGATGTTTTCCGCTTCAAGCAGGCCGCCGCTCAATTCAACACCGATTGCGTGTCCATTTTCGACCCTGATATCAGAGACATTGTCTATCAAGATTTTGCCGCCGCTTTGCTCAAAATGCATGGCAAGGGCTTTTGTATATTCACCTGGATCTTTGATCTGGCCATGATCCGGGCAACGGACACCAAATCCAAACTTCCCAGCCAGGGCAGGCTGATATGCCTCCAACGCTGCGGTGTCGAGCTCTTCAAAGGTAATTCCTTTGCGCCGCCTCACATCCCAAGCGAGCTTGTCTTTTTCGTATCCCTTTTGGTCGTGATAAACAAAAAGATAGTCCCCAGTTTTTATGAATTTTTCTGCCGGTGTTCCCTTTGCCAAAGCAAGATGCTGATCGGCTGTATCGTGCATCATGGTGGCTAACCCGCCAGCAATCTCTTCCATGTCGCGAAGGTTCGCCTTGGACAAATACTTGATCAGGAAGGGAAGAAGCTTGGGGAGATATGACCATCGCAAAAACAAAGGCTCGTTAGGATTTAACAACATTCGCGGAGCCTTTTTCAAAATTCCAGGCTCGGTTACCGGAACGACCGCAGAAGCTGCAAGGATACCGGCATTGCCATAGGATGTTCCCGAAGCCGGTCCTTCTCTGTCAACCAAGGTGACTTCAAATCCTGCGCGTTGCAGCCAGATTGCGGTTGCGACGCCGACAATACCGGCGCCAACGACGGCAACATGATTTGTTTTTTCCGACAAATTCACTTCCTCCAGACAAATACAAAATCATCAGTTTTGTATCAGCGCAACAAAAAACCCCAGCGCGATGCCGGGGTTTTCGTGCCTGTATAGGGAGGAGACTTATACAGAATAATACATATCGAACTCGACTGGGTGAGGTGTATGCTCAAAGCGGATAACCTCTTCCATCTTCAATTCCAGATACGCTTCGATCTGATCTTTGTCGAACACGTCACCTTCGCAAAGGAATTTGTGATCTTTTGCAAGGCTATCGCAAGCTTCGCGGAGGGATCCACAGACCGTTGGAATGCGCTTCAATTGGCTTGGAGGCAGATCATAAAGGTCTTTGTCCATTGCATCGCCAGGATGGATTTTGTTCTTAATGCCGTCGAGGCCCGCCATCAACATGGCTGCGAAAGCCAGGTACGGGTTTGCTGTTGGGTCTGGGAATCGGACCTCAACACGCTTGGACTTTGGTGAAGAACCAAACGGAATACGACAAGAAGCTGAACGGTTGCGTGAGGAATATGCAAGCAGAACCGGTGCTTCGAACCCAGGAACCAGACGCTTGTAAGAGTTGGTTGACGGGTTGGTGAAAGCGTTAAGTGCTTTTGCATGTTTAATAATGCCGCCAATGTAATACAGGCATGATTCAGACAGGCCTGCATATTCATTGCCTGCAAATGCCGGCTTACCGTCTTTCCAGATTGACTGGTGAACGTGCATGCCAGTTCCATTGTCACCATAGACAGGCTTCGGCATGAAAGTCGCTGACTTTCCATAAGCATGGGCTACCTGATGCACTGCATATTTATAGATTTGAAGCTTGTCTGCATTCACAGATAGCGTGTCAAACATGATGCCAAGTTCGTGCTGAGCAGCAGCAACCTCGTGGTGATGCTTTTCAACTTTTACACCCATTTCAGCCATGACTGAGAGCATTTCGCCGCGGTAGTCCTGACCTGAGTCGATGGGTGGTACAGGGAAGTATCCGCCTTTGGTGCGTGGGCGGTGTCCCATGTTCCCTGCTTCGTACTCCGCGTCCATGTTGGAGGGGAGTTCGGAGCTGTCGAGCTTGAAGCCTGTATTGTATGGATCAGACGCAAAACGCACGTCATCAAATACGAAGAATTCAGCTTCAGGTCCTACATAACATGTATCCCCAATGCCTGAGGCTTTCAGGTAGGTCTCGGCTTTTTTGGCGGTGCCCCGAGGGTCACGGTTATACGGTTCGCCAGTCGTGGGGTCCAGGATATCGCAGAAGATCGCCATGGTCGACTGAGCAAAGAAAGGATCCATGTGGGCGGAGTTTGGATCCAGTGACAAGTTCATGTCTGACTCGTTGATCGCTTTCCAGCCTGCGATGGAGGAACCATCGAACATAACACCATCGGCAAACATATCCTCATCGACAACGCTTGCATCCATGGTTACATGTTGCATCTTGCCGCGCGGGTCTGTGAAACGAAGATCCAGGAATTTGATATCTTCGTCTTTAATCTTTTTAACTATTGTGCTGGCGTCACTCATATTCATTGCCTTTCTTAATGGGTGTAACCTTTTGCGGAGATTTCCGCCTTAAAAACAGTGCTTAAATGGCTTCCGACCCGGTTTCACCGGTTCTGATCCGAATAACCTCTTCTACGTTTGAAACAAAAATTTTCCCGTCACCGATCCGGCCTGTCTGCGCTGCGTTTCTGATTGCATCGACAGCCTTCTCAACCACATCGTCGTCCGTCACGATTTCGAGTTTGACCTTGGGTAAAAAATCTACGACATATTCCGCGCCGCGATATAACTCAGTGTGTCCCTTCTGGCGGCCAAAACCTTTGGCTTCCGTGACCGTTATTCCCTGAAGGCCAACCTCCTGAAGAGCCTCTTTTACCTCATCCAGTTTGAACGGCTTTATAATCGCTTCAATTTTCTTCATGACGTTCCCTAACCAGTTTTGAGGATTGACTTGCACTCAGACGTGCGTTCAACAAGACTTCAGGTGTCAAACATCAACGATTCTCATGGGTTACCGCGATTGAATCGGCGCCAAAAATGCGCATTTGCCTATTTTTTAAGCATCCAGCATGCTTTTTAGGCAAAAAATTACAAAATTTCCAGATTTGCGTTTTGAATAAAAAAACGAATG
The DNA here is from genome assembly GCA_039191645.1 of Pseudomonadota bacterium. Taxonomy (GTDB): domain Bacteria; phylum Pseudomonadota; class Alphaproteobacteria; order Rhizobiales; family Rhizobiaceae; genus JAALLB01. The sequence continues at coordinate 23,827 of JBCCXO010000024.1, forward strand.
GTTTTTGGAATTTCCTGCTTGGAATTTTATACAATCCCCCCTATAAGGCGGGCTCACCGACAGGATTTGATGTCAATTCCGTCGTTTCAGCGGGTATGGTGAAATTGGTAGACACGCCAGATTTAGGTTCTGGTGCCGCAAGGCGTGGGAGTTCAAGTCTCTCTACCCGCACCATTTGCAAGACAAATGGCTTTTAATTGTGATGTCACGCCAGTTCGCTGTGTTCAAGGCTCTGAAAGGGCGGGCTTTGCCGGGCGCGCTTTCGATTTCCGGCACCTCAATCTCAGTCACGGAACGCTGCAACCACCTCACCTTCGCAACATGATGGCAAAGTCCTTGTCTCAGTGATACCATGGGTCGGGGAGTTGCGATTCGATATGTGCTAGGTTCATGGCGACAACGGACGAAAACGGAAAAATCATCACCATCGCCCAACAAAAGGGCGGTTCTGGAAAGACGACACTTGCTGCAAATCTTGCGGTCTCCCTTGCCCGAGATGGCAAGCGAAGCGTGGCCGTTTTGGACACTGATCCGCAAGGCAGCTTAGGCCGTTGGGCAATGATCCGCGAAGAGCAGCACGGCGAAAACCTGCCTAACGTATCTCTGAAAACTGCAAGCGCATGGGGTGCACGCTATGAAGCGCGCGGTCTGGCAAAGGACTTTGACTATGTCATTATCGATACGCCACCCAAAATGGATATCGATGGGCGCCCCTCGATTGAGATTGCAGATTTGGTTGTGGTTCCTGTCACCCCTTCTGAGATGGATATCTGGGCTACCATGCCAACATTGGAGCTTGTTCAGGGAAGTAAGAAGGAGCACTTAATTGTGCTAAATCGCATCAACCCGAGAACCAATCTAGCGCAGCATATACGCGATGAAATCGAGAAATCGGACTTCAAACTTGCAAAATCCGAAATAAGACACCGGGTCGCATATGCGGATGTCATTGGCCGCGGATTGAGCGTCCTTGAGACACGTGCAGCAAAATCCGCACACCAAGAAATCAAGGCACTGACCAAAGAAATCGAGCGTCTGGTTTAAAGCATGGTATCGGTTTATGAAGTCAAGCGGATTTGCGGGCTCGGCCTTGGTTTAACCAGTTTTCAACCTTCTCCAGCAACCTGGCGGGTGATACGGGTTTTGATAGATAGTCGTTCATCCCAACATCGAGGCACGCTTCCATGTCGCCTTTTAATGCATGGGCTGTCACGCCTATTATCGGCACAGTCGGGAGACCCTGCGCGGATTCATATTCGCGAATTTGCTGCGTTGCTTCTCGTCCATTCATCTCGGGCATCGAGACATCCATCAAAATGACCTTGGGACGCTGGACTTTGAATGCGGCAAGAGCCAGCCTTCCATTTTCGACAATTTTAAATTTGTAATTCGCGCTTTCAAGGATCTGCCTGATTACGATCTGGTTGACCTCATTGTCTTCGGCAACCAGCAGGTCAAGCTTTTCGAGTTCTCCGGTTTGTTTAGGGTCATGCTCGATTTGCTCGTCTTTTGGCGCAAAATCTGGCTTGGTTTCGTCCGCATTCGGCGTTTCAATCCTGATTTTCGACTGGGAAAGAGCCTCTTGAATGGTTTCCAGTAGCATTGATGAACGCGCGGGCTTGGTGAGGTTTGCTTCCACGCCCAATTCGTTCAGCATTTGATTGGTTTTGGAATCATCCACAGACGTGAGCATCACAACCGGAATGTGATCAAAGTCGGATGAAGTTCGCATTGCGCGAAGGACATCTGCACCGTCCATTCCTGGCATTTGATAGTCGAGAACCACAAGATCGATTTTGATTTCGTGGGTTTTGGCAGTGCTTAGAAACTCCAGTGCCTCCGCACCTGAACCAACCGCTGCGCTATCGAACCTCCACGCCTGCATTTGTTCCAGCAGAATGGATCGATTGACATCGTTATCATCTACAATCAGGACCCGAGCACCAGAGAAATCTTGGGACACCGTCTTTTTCCTGACCTGCTGCTTGTCTACTGGGAGAGACATGTTGAACCAGAATCTGGCGCCTTGCCCTTCATCACTTTCAACACCAATTTCACCGCCCATAAGCCCCACCAAAGAAGAAGTAATGGATAATCCCAAGCCTGTTCCTTGATGTTTACGGGTAGCTGACGTGTCAACCTGCGTGAATTTTTTAAAGACCTGGTCACATTTGTCTTTGGGAATGCCAATTCCGGTGTCTTCTACTGAAAATCGCAGTGCGGCCCTTTCTTCCCCCTGTTGCGAGGTGATTTCACCGTCCACGTTTACGAAAACGTGGCCTTTTTCTGTGAATTTCACCGCATTGCCCATCAAGTTCGTAATAATTTGGCGAATCCGTCCTACATCGCCAACCATGACTGACGGTAATCCGGGATCAATTCGGACGATCAATTCCAGGTCTTTTTCCGCGACTTTTGCTGATACCAGTGTCGCAACATCTTCAATCGCTTCTGCAAGGACAAAGGGAGCCGGATCCAGTTCAAGCTGCCCGGCTTCGATTTTGGAAAAATCCAAAATGTCATTGATGATCGTCAAGAGAGAGGCGCCTGACTTGATTATCACGTCTGCAAACATGCTCTGTTTTGCATCCAAGTCTGTTGTGGCGAGCAATTCCGCCATCCCCATCACACCGTTCATGGGCGTACGAATTTCATGACTCATATTGGCGAGAAATTCTGATTTTGCGCGCTCCGCTGCCTCTGCCTTTTCACGGGCTTCTTGAAGTTCGGATTCGCGTTGCTTGAGTTCGTTGATGTCCATGGCAAAACCGCAAACGGCATTGCTTGCAGTGACGTATTTTGTAACCTGGTGCCATCCACCGTTTGAGTATTCGCGCGTGTTGGTTGTAGTCTTTTCTGCGCGTTGTATCCTGACCCGCTCTGCAACATGCATCTCCAGCTCATGACCGGACATGCTTTTGGATGCGGTTATCCGAACAACGTCTTCGTAGTTTAAACGCTTTGAACTGTTGCGGTCATAGTCTGAAAAAACCGCAGGATGCAATGCTTCATACGCAGAGTTCCAGGCAACCAGATGATCCTCATCGTCATATACTGCAAAGGGAGTTGGTGCCATTTCAATGGCTTCGCTGAGCATCCTGTGCTCTTTGACAATCCTGTCGAGTTCTTCTTCTGTTAAGGTATCGCCCGACATTTTGACCCCCAGTGTAAAATGTCTCGAGTTTTGTATGCGGCCATACTTCCGCGCGGGAATTGTGCAGTGGGATGGTTAACAAATTGCTACAGTCCGCTTAGGGCTAGTAAGTTGCCCGCCCGCCAGAAATGTCAAATACACCTCCGGTTGTAAAACTGTTTTCTTCGCTCACAAGCCAGGCAACCAAGTTCGCGATTTCCTCCGTCTCCACAAAACGGCCACGTGGAATTTTTGAAAGCATGTAATCAATGTGTTCTTGTGACATTTGATCGAATATACGCGTTCTTGCAGCTGCAGGCGTGATGCAATTGACTGCGATGTTTGAGCCTGCAAGTTCTTTACCCAAAGACTTAGTGAACCCTATCACGCCCGACTTGGATGCTGAGTAAGCAGATGCATTCGGGTTTCCCTCTTTGCCAGCCACTGAGGCTACATTTACAATGCGCCCGTAGTTGTTGTGTTTCATGTTTGCTACGACCGCGCGGTTGGTAAAAAAAGTACCGTTGAGGTTGAGCTCCATGATCCGAACCCATTCATCGATCGGATACTCTTCAACGGGGGCGTTCATGCCTGCAATCCCGGCGGAATTGACTAAGATCGATATCTTTCCATTATCCTGAATTACCCGATTGGCTGCAGCCTGAACCGCTTGTGCATCGGTGATATCGACAGAATCTGCCAACACTTCGTTGTCGCAGTCTCTTAAGGCATTCTGGATTTCGTTTTCGTCTACGTCCCAGATGACAACCGTTGCTCCAGAACTGGCCAGCCTTTTAACGCATGCAAGACCAATGCCCTGAGCGCCGCCCGTTACAATTGCCACTTGTCCGGTCATGTTATAGTCAATGTGCATGCGACTACTCCCGATCTAAATCAATGCCGACCATCCGCCATCTATGATGTGTTCCTGACCTGTTGTGAACGCACTCTCATCTGAAGCCAGATAAACAACCAATGCCGCAATCTCTTCAGCCGTAGCAATACGCCCCATAGGTTGGCGCGCAATGAATGCCTTTTTTGCTGCTTCGTAGTCTCCGGTTGCATGCAAACGCTCATGCAGTGAAGGACTTTCAACTGTGCCTGGACAAATGCAATTACACCTTACCCCGGTCGTTACATAGTCTCTTGCCACGGATTTTGTCATCCCAATTACGGCTGCTTTTGAAGCGGCATAGACGAAACGATTTGGCACGCCGATCACAGAAGAAACCGCGGAAGACATGTTGATGATAGAACCGGTTCCACGCTCAACCATCCCGGGCAAATTGGCCTGCATCATCTTCCACATGGCTCGTGCATTGAGGTTAAATGCGAAATCCCATTCTTCATCCGTGCAATCCATAAGATTGCCGTGATGCACAAAGCCCGCACAGTTAAAGAGGATATCCGGTTGACACTTTTTTGCCGCCGCTTGCACCGCTTCATCGTTCAAAACATCAAGACGAAAGGTCTCGACGTTTTCCGTGGATTGTTGTGCAACTTCGCCCAGGGTTGTCTCATTGATATCTGTTGCAAACACATATGCACCTTGTGCTGCCAATGCCAAAGTCGAAGCCTTTCCAATCCCCTGACCCGCAGCAGAAACTAAAACTTTTTTTCCCTCTAGCCTCAATTCTCTCCTCCAATCTTACACTCGAAAAGTCTTTCTAACCCAGACGACGAACAACATCGTCAACATCGGTTATCTCAGCCACATTGGACATGGCAAACTTGATCGAAGCATTGTGCCATTCCCCATTCATCGTCGAACAGGCATCTTCCGGAACAATTATCTGAAAGCCTTTGTCTGCTCCGGTTCTAGCGGTATGCTCAACACTCATGTTCGTCCATGCTCCGGTGTTTATGATCGTTTCGATCCCGGCGCGACGAAGCTCACCTTCCAGCCTACCGTTTTCCCAGGCGCTCATGGTTAGCTTTTCAACCACGATGTCATCTGGCTTTTGCTCCAAACCGTTAACAGGCGCACCACCCCACGTGTTTCGCACAAGCGCGTTGGCGCCAATCAATCCTTCCATAAGCGGCGAATTTTGCTTCATGCCAGAATGTCCAGGCTCGCATAAGAGCCAGACGTGGATGACTGTAACCCCCGCCTGGCGGCATGCATCGGCCAAACGCATAGAATTTGCGATGACGTTTTGTTGGCGCGCATGAATTGGAGAGCCAGAATCTGCAAATGCGCCGCCGTCCATAATGACATCGTTCTGCATGTCCTGAATGATGAGTGCCGTGGTGCGGGCATTGATCCGCTTTCCTGGGGGAGCAGGCGTACCTGAGGCGGGTTGTGCGCTCGGAAGGCTTTGTTCTTTCGGGAACATGAAAGGCTCGTTACGAGGGCCAATCTTGGTCTTTACAGAATAGACCGATGTGCAGGCGCACATGAACAAGGTTCGAAAATCTTCTCCACCCCAGTGCAGGTTTGCCACCATTTCCGGTACTGTGATTTTGCCAATCAGCAATCCATGAAAGTCATAGATCCATACACCACCGGGCGCAGTTACCCAGACGTTTCCATTGATGTCGGCCTTCATGCCGTCGGGTTGGCCTCTTTGTATCGAATCTTTGATACCGGATGCAAAAACCCGTCCATTTACAAGGCGACCATCTGGAGCCACATCAAACATACGAATGTTTGCCTGATCAGTATCATTGACCCACATCCAGCGCTCACAGGGAGAAAAGCACAGGCCGTTTGGTTGTGTGAAGGTGTATCGATCTGAAACGAGGATTGGTTCATCACCGGGTATGTGATTGGGCAATAACATGTAAACACCCTGAAACCCCTGCTGCGTTTGCCGCGGGACACCAAAATGTTCCATTCGTCCATAAGTGGGATCAGTGAAATAGATGGAGCCATCAGACTTTACACAAATGTCGTTGGGAGAGTTGAGTTCCTTACCCTCGAAGTGAGAACACAGCACTTCTCTTTTTCCAGCCGGTGAAATTCTGACAACCGAACTTGTTGCGTGTTCACACACCAGTAAATTGAGCTCGGCATCATAAGTCATGCCATTGCCCTTGTTAGAAGGTTTTTGGACTTCCTTGATACCACCAGACTGGGTCCATTCTCGTCTTACATCTCCTGGCATGTCCGAGAATAATAGGCGTTGTTCCCTAGGGTTCCAGATTGGTCCTTCGGTGAATACAAAGCCGGTCCCCACCTGACGGATCGGTGCATATTCGTCGATCAATTCAAGGAACTTTTGATCAATGACTATCTGGCCCATTTCTTCTCTCCGTTGCCTTCGCCGTATTACATCGGAAACCACTCACGTTTCGGAAGTGTTTCGGTCACGGGGCCTGGAACGGTCATGCCAAGACGGCCCACTACCTGCTGATTTTCGATCACAGCGGGTTTGTCGTGAACTGGCAGCAGGAATTTGTAATTGTTAAGCAGCTTTTTGATTGCTCCCTTCTCCTCCCGCTTCGAACCCGCATGATTTCCCGTTACCCGGGGTTCCATCCAGTTGTTTGTATAAACGTGATTTACAATCTGGTCGTTAAAGTCATAGATCACATCGCCGCAGATGCATGCCAAACCCTCTGCTGTTTCTACGATGACATTCATGGACCCTTCGGTGTGTGCACCGGCTGCTTCACACCAGACGCCGGGGATAATCTCTTCCGCCCCTGTTATCTCCAGATCCAAAAACCGCATAGCCTCTGGCTCATATATCCGTTCCACGAGGTGCATGATATCTGGCTTGGGATATTGTGGATACATGATCCCCGATACAGAAAATTCCATTTCACGCCGGTTAAGTACGACGGTCGTGTTCATCGGGAACAAGTCGTCCTTGCCGGCATGGTCAATGTGCAAATGCGTATGCAGGATGTAGCGGATATCGCCCAATTTCAAACCATGCTTTGCAAGCTGATTTTCTATCATGTTGTCATGAAACTGCAGGCCTCTCATGCCCAGGCTTTCCATGATTGCATTGTCTCGATAGCCGGTGTCCACGAGCACAGGATGGGTTCCGCCCAAAATCAGGAAACCATAAACAGGCACCCTTCGGACCCGACCACATTCGTGGCCAAGGACCAGAAACGAGGTCTCCAGCTCAATATCACCATAATCCAGTACATGAATGGTCAATGCCATTTTGTTTCTCCTTTTTTGCCTTTGAAAGGCGTTGCCCACGAAAACTCATGAGTGCCTCAACTCAAATTCTGTAAACGCTCTCCGCTGTTGTTCTGAAGATTGCCTCCCGCCCCGCTTTGCTGATCCCGTTTGTAGCTGCTTTGAATGCCGCCAGTAGTTCGGCGTAGCTCGTCCATATTTTTTCGATTGGAAAGTTTGAACCGAACATTGAGCGTTCAGCACCAAATATCTTGACTGTGGATTTCACCATCTGACGAATAAATTCCGGATCATTGTGATGAATGAACGTCCCGAAAGCGGATAGTTTGGTGACCACATTGGCGCACAGAGCCAGTGTTTTCATGCCGGTCTGCCATTCTTGCCATCCAGCTTTTGATTGATCTTCAAGCATGCCTGCATGTTGAAGGATAAACGTTACGTTTGGGCAGGCATTTGCCAGTTCCGCGCCCGCTTTCATTTGCGGTGCAAATACTTGCAGGTCAAAACTCCAATCGTAATCGGCAAGATGGGAAACGTTTTTCTGGACAGTTTGATCGAGGCACAAATCGGGACTATGCGCAAACCGATACAGCGGATTTTTGTGCCAATGAAACTGCTGGCGAATGCCGCGCATAAGAGGGTAAGCGGCTAACCGGTCGAGTTGATAGCGTACATCGCCTTTTGTAAAATCGGCGTAGCCAACGATGGCGTGGGGCCAACCTGTAGCCTCATGTATCGACTGAACCCAGGCAACCTCGTCTGCGTACCAGTTTGCTGCCCAATTCGCCTGGACATAAACAGATTTTTCGATACCGGATCCCGCGATATCAGCGAGGAATTCCTCAATGGTATAGTCCCGTTTTATTGCCCCATAAGGACCAAAAATCCTGGGTCTCTCCGGGCCGAGAAGCCATGGCAGATCCTTTTGCAACCATATGTGATGATGCGCGTCAATCATGCCGCCCTCGCGATGTTTAAAACATGGTCACACACCGCGCCGAGATCGCCGGCACCGGACAAATCATCGACAAGAGGAAGGATTGCGCGAATTGCCTCGGTCTCAGGTTTAAAGTCATCTGCTGAGGCGAGCGGTGAAAGCCAATGAATCCGCCAAGCAATTTTGCTCAGTTTTCCAACGGCTTCGATCATGGGCTGCGCATCGCCACGCTCCAGACCATCGGAAAACACAAGCACCAAAGCGCCACGGGCATGACCGGTATATCGTGGTATCGCCAGAAATGCCTGAAGCGCGTCGCCAATACGCGTCCCGCCGTCCATATCTGCAACCGCCTGCGAAACACGAGACAACGCCAACTCCGGGTCGCGGGGTTTCAGGCTATTGGTGATACGGGTTAAGCGTGTTCCAAGCGTATAGCATTCAAAAGATATCGAGATTTTCGATAAGACGTGGGCAAACTCTAGGTAGAATTCTGACTGATCTCTCATAGAACCGGAAACATCTATCAACAGCAGGATCTTGCGTTGTCTTTCCTTTCGACGTTTCCAGGGCAGAAGTACCGGATCTCCATCCGTTCGGTTTGCTTGTTTTATCAATTTGCGCATGTTGAGTTTTTGTCCACGCCGCGCATCTGTGAATCGGTAGGACAAGCGCTTTGGCAACGCACGTGGCGCTTTACGAGCGAAACGATCCAATGCAGAAACATCCTCGGATTGATTAAACCCGCGATGCGACAGTGTTTCAGCAGTGCTTGCGCGCACACCGGGGGTCTCTTCACCTTCATCTTCCTGAATTTCCCGTGTTTCTTGACCCGGTTCATGAATTTCAAGTTCGTCAGCCTCTTCCCCTGCCACAGTTGGCGCGAGCACTTGACCATAAAAATGGGATTTAAAAAGCGTATCGAATTCCGCTTCGCGTTCTTTGGGAATGGCGAACATTGCAACAGCAGCCCGCCTTATGTCTTCCATGGTAGAGGGCCCCAAAAGCCCTATTGCTTCGATAAACGCCATGGTTTGATCTGGAGAGACTGCGAAATTGTGTGCTCTTAATAGAGATGCAAAGTCGACAAAAGTTTTGATCGGATCTGACATTAAGCTGCTTCTCCCGAGAGGATCGCGTCCATTTGCGGTTCAAGAAACAAAAGGTCATCTTGATCTTTCAAGGCAACGCCGATTGACCGACGGAAAGCCAGCGGCCACGGGTTGCCCTGTTGATGTAAAAGTGTTGCTGCCTCGGCCCATTCAACCGTTTCGGCAACACCGGGAGGTTTGGAAAGCGGTTGTGCCCGTATTTTTGAAACGGCTGCGACGACTGCTTCAGCTGTGGCTCGTGCGACAGAACTTGCCCGCATCATTACGATTTGGGCTTCCAACGCTGCATCCGGATAATCGATCCAGTGGTAGACGCACCGTCGACGCAATGCCTCGTGAAGTTCACGGGTTCGGTTTGATGTCAAAACTACAACCGGTCTTTGGATCGCCTTAACCGTGCCAGTCTCAGGAATTGAGATTTGAAAATCCGAAAGAAACTCCAATAAAAATGCTTCAAACTCCTGGTCGGAACGGTCTATTTCATCGATCAGCAAGATGTTGTCTGAGGGCGACTTGATAGCCGCTAACAGAGGTCTTTCAAGGAGAAATTCATCGGCATAAATGTTAATATAGTCTTCGTCCGCCTGGCGAATGGCCAACATTTGCCTCGGGTAATTCCATTCATAAAGTGCAGCGGCAGCATCTATGCCCTCAAAGCATTGAAGGCGGATCACGGTACGCGCCAAGACGGAGCCGATTGCCTTGGCCGCTTCAGTCTTTCCCACTCCGGGCGCACCTTCAAGGAGAAGCGGTTTACCCATTGCCAAGGCAAGATAGGCAGCTGTCGCCAAACCTTCGTCGGCAAGATATTGAGCATCTATGAGTGCTTTCTGCAAAGCGCCCGGGCTTTCAATTCCTGCAATTGAAGTCTTCACTGTCATGCCTATCCAAGCCTCTTTTGCGGCTGCGGTCCACCATTCTCGCGAATACCCCGGAGGACCTTTTCTGGTGTGATAGGCAATTCATCGCAACGCACGCCAACGGCGTCAAAGACACCGTTGGCGATGGCAGGGAGGAGAGGATTTGCGCACATTTCTCCGGGACCTTTGCCACCGAAAGGTGCATCCTCAGCAGGCCTTTCCAATACTGCTATGTTATGGGGGACCACATCACCGGGCCCTGGCATAAGGTATGTGTTGAAATCTTCAGGCCCGTGATCACGCTGCGGGTAATAGGGTTCGGTTGTCTCATAAAGCGCGTGGGAAACCCCCATCCACGCGCCCCCTACCAGCTGTTGTTCAACGAGTTTCGGATTTAGCGCTCTTCCAACTTCATAGGCTGAATTTATGCCGGTTACCTCGACTTCACCCGTCTCATCGTCAACCGACACATCGACAACGACTGCAGCGTGAGCGAAGCAGGTAACGGGGCTCATCTCGCCGGTTTCGGGATCAGCTTCTGAAGGAGGAATTAGAAATATCCCGCGACCCGAAAGCGTGCGCCCTTGTTTAAACTGTGCAGCAATCGCTGTATCGGCAACCGTCATTGAGCGCCCGGGCGATCCTTTTACATGGATGTTGCCCTTCCCGTCTGTGTCAAGATCATCAGCGTTGACTTCCAATTCTTCAGCAGCCGCTTCAAGCATTGCTTTTCTGGCCTCTGTGGATGCCCGGATTACCGCATTTCCAACCCTGTGCGTTCCGCGTGATGCAAACGAGCCCATACAATGCGGACCCGTATCGCTGTCGGCTGTGTCTACATATACATCCTCAACGGGAACCCCTAAAGTCTCTGAAGCAATCTGCCGTGTCACTGATTTCATACCCTGACCGAGATCAATGGAGCTTAGAGAAACCATGAACTTGCCATCCGGCGTTGAATGAACCAATGCCTGGCTGGGATCGCCACCCAAATTCATCCCAATGGGGTAATTAATGCACGCAAACCCTTTTCCATGGTGGATGGTCATTGTCATCGCCTCCTCGAGCCGGAAATAAATCGTGAGACCCCGGGCCGCTTTACTCCCCGGTCAAATGGTTTGTCCGGTTTGTAGGGGGCGGCTTCATTGGCAGGTTCTGTTGGTTGTTGCGGCAGCGCTTGGGGGGCAGGCATTGGGCGGTCACGCTCTACGCTTGGCGCCTGAACGAGCGGCGCTGATCGCGGTGACGGAGTACCGGTTCCATGTCCGGTCCTTTGTGGCTCCATCACCATATCGGGATCTTGAGCCGGAACGGCTACGACGTTTTCACCTGCCGTACCTTCTGGAACGGGGCTGAGCGGGGAACTGCGGTCTCCTGGATGAAGGGACAAATTCTTTTGTCTGCGTTCGCCAATCTTGCCGTCTTGATCCACGATCGTTTCCGGAATTGCCACCCGTTCGCCAATTCCACCCCCGTGAAGACTGGAGTCCGCCATTAACTCCGGGCTCAGACGAACGCCTGCCTTTTGAGCAGCGACCTGGCAGCATTCTATTAACGCGGTATTTTTTGCCAATCGCCGATGGGCTTTCATGTCACCGTCCCGGTAGGCATTTCGAATGCGCAACTCGATCGGGTTCATTCCAATATGGGTTGCGACTTTGTCCATATGGGTTTCAATTGCAAAATCCACTGCGGTTATCCCAAACCCCCGCATGGCCGTCGCTGGTGTGCGATTTGTGTAAACACAATAGACGTTTGAGCTGACGTTAGGGATTGTGTAAGGACCAGGCAGGTGGCCCGTTGCTTTCACGATTGCATACGGGCTTAAACGGGAATATGCGCCAGCGTCAAACAGGCCTGTAAACTGTCGCGCAACGATGCGTCCATCATCCATTACGCCATCCTTGATGAACCAGCGCTCAGCGCCGCGCGGCGCGCCAACTTGCATTTCTTCCTGCCTATCAAAGGTGTACTTGACCGGCGCGCCAGTCAGATGAGCGCCCAACACAGCCAATGGTTCATGCAGGCTGTCTACTTTTCCGCCAAATCCGCCCCCAACAGTGCCGCCCACAAAATGCAAGCGTGATGATGGCATGTCCAGCAACTTAGCTGTCGTACCTAGAGAAAAGAACAAAGCCTGTGTCCCTGTGTAGCAGACATATCGATCATTTGTTTCTGGCGCTGCAATCGCGCCGCAAGTTTCTGTTGGTGCTTGTTCTATTGGGGAGAGCTGATAACGGCCTTCGATGATATGATCGGCAGACTTAAACGCATTTTCAGTATCACCGAAGCGCAGTTTCTGGTGATCATACAAATCGTGATAATCAAATGTGTTGTTGGGATACACCTCGTTTACTACCGGTGCTTCCGGTTTGAGGGCTTCTTCCGGATCCAATACATGCGGTAAGACTTCATACTCTACATGAACCTTCTTGCAAGCACGCCGCGCCAAGGCTTCTGTCTCTGCAACGATTGCAAGAACCGGCTCACCAACGTAGCTTACCTTTTTGCCCTGGAGCAGGGCTTCATCGTCTCGGCCAAAATTGATGAGCGATAGAAGTGTATTAAGATTGTTTGGGACATCCTCGGGTCTGATTACTCTCTTGATACCTGGCATGGCTTCGATGGCGCTTGTATCGATTGAGCGAATTCTTGCATGATGATGCGGCGAGCGAACACACTTCAAGTGCAACAAGCCATCAAACAGATGGTCATCATAATAGGGTGACCTTCCAGTCACATGTCCCAGAATATCTTGCCGGATGGTCGGTTTCCCAATCTCTTTGAGGTCATCATTGCGCTCATCTGCAAATAGATCTTTTCGGAATTCAATGGAGGACACTATGCAATCCTTCCTGTTCGGCGGGCAGCCGCTCTCAGCACTGCATCAATGATCGATTCATAGCCTGTACACCGACAAATATTACCGGAAATCGCCTCTACAACATCTTCACGCGTTGGGTTCGGATTTCTGTTCAGGAGCGCGCGGGCTGCCATCAACATGCCGGGTGTGCAATATCCGCATTGAGCTGCAAAGCCTTCCATGAATTCGATTTGGAGAGGGTCGAGCTCCGCTCCATTTGCCAGCCCACTTACCGTCTCTACAGAACAACCTTCAATACTCTCCGCCAGGGTGAGGCAACTCAGGCGGGGTTCTCCGTCTACCAAAACGGTGCAAGTTCCACACGTTCCCTGCCCGCATCCGTATTTTGGTGTCAGATCACCAACATCGCGGCGTAAGACGTCCAAAAGGTTTGCGCCGGCATCGGAAAACACAGCTGTAGGCGATCCGTTGAGGTTAAATTGGACGGGCGTCTTTGCCATATCACCTCTGCCTTTCTGACAGCAAACGTTTCAGATGCACCGGTGCAACTTCACGCCGATACCAGGCGCTGGCAATAGGATCATCCGCGGGATGCAAATCATTTTCAAGCGCGGCAACTGCGCGTTCAATTGCCGACGCCTCCAGATTGCTGCCTTCCAGAGCCTGTTCTGCGGCCTTTGCTCGTAAGGGTGTGGGTCCCATCGCACCAAAAGCGATGCGGGCGTTTGTGACGCGCCCAGCAGATTGGGGAAGGCATATTGCGATCGACATGATCGAAATGCCTTTTGGTTTGACACGGCTTATCTTTTTAAACCTAAACGCACCCCGCTCGGGGATTTGAAGGGAGATTGACCTGACAATGCCGGTATGGGTGCCGCGCGAAGCCAGGAATTGTTCGATATCCTCATCCGTTTTGATGGTAGAATTGACCTTTGCATCCAGCGATAAAAGCGCGGTCGTAAAGTCTCCATAGGGATGGCTGGCAAACAGGTTCCCACCAATCGTCGCGGCATTTCGAATGGCTGGGCCTCCGACAGCACGCGCTGCGGACGAGAGGAATTCTGTCTCACGGGCACGCATCAGGTCTGCCATGGTCACCCCAGCACCAAGGGTCAGACCGGTACCGTTGCTATCAATTGTCTTCAATGCCGGATCGGTCGAGCGTACCAGCCGATCATGGCCTGCTTCGGCGTAGTTTACAGCACGCATCACCAATGTGCCGCCGCCATAGTAGATTCCGCCCGAGGCTACGGATGCGGATGCTTCATCTACAGTTTCGAACCTCTCGACTGTGATCATTTATGCGGCCTCCAATCCCATGTGTGATCGAATTGCTTCGAAACCGGCTTCGTAAATGTTTGAGCCAACCAAATCGGCGAGTTCTTCTTCCTGACCTTTTGGCGTGTCGAACCGGCTCTCCCATTCCCAAAATGTTGTGTTGCCGTCTGTGACAGGAAACAGGCGCACGTGAGCCACGTAGTTAAACAATGGAATCGGCGTATCCAGCAGGCAATACGAATAGGTTTGCTCAAGGTCGGACAGAGTAAGGAGTTTTTCTCTGAGTTCCGAACCGTCTTCCAACTGAAACCGACGCACACACCCGACGCGATCTGAGGGTTCGGAACGTTCTATTTGGCTCTTGGCAACTGCTGGATGCCAGCGATCATGGCCATTAAAATCACGGATAACGTCCCAAACATCTTCGATGCTGGCATCAAGCACGGTACTTCTGACGACTTTGACCACATCAACCTCCAAAGTGCCGTTTAAGGGCATCAAATCCGCCTTGAAACACATCCGCACCAATTCCATTGACGAGTTGTTCCTCATCAGCTGGATCACACGCAAACTCAGCCGACCACTCAGCAAAACATCGCGATCCATCGGTGATCGGCGTCAGACGAATGGTTGCGATATACTCTGAAAGGGGCATCGGGCTATCTAGAATTGAGTAGGTGTAATACATGTCGTAATCCGAAAGCCCCAGCAATTGTTCTCGAATGTTGTCACCGTTCTGCAAGTTGAAGTTCCGGATACAGCCGACCTTATCCGACGGCGCGGCCTCTTCAATTCGACTGTCAGCAATGCGTGGATGCCAGCGCGGTAATGCATTAAAATCGCGAATGCGCTCCCATACATTTTCTGCCGAAGCATTAATCACTGATGAGACATAGATCCGGGCCATTTATTCTTTGCCCTTGTCTGTTTCGGAAGACGATTTTCCGCCTTTTCCGCCATCGCCTTGCAGGCGTTTCATCTCATTTCCTGCGCGCGCCATGTCATTTGCAGTTCGGATGATATCGGACTTTGCGATGTTTGATCCTTCAATGCCGATATCACTCAACAGACTGTCTACCATGGGGGCCTGTACGCGATACCGCAGAGCAGAGTTGATCACCTCATCTGTTGGGCTACCGCCTCCAGATCCACCGCCTCCGCCGCCGGTTCCCTCACCGCCTATGCTCAGTCCACCGGAGCCAGCGCCACCCAGCTGCATGATTTTGATGTCATTGATCTTTTCAAGAGGTTTAACCGATGCTGCAACAATTCCCTCCACGTGCTCCAGCATTTTGCGTTTGAACAGTGAATGTCGGGCTTCATCGGTAAGGATGTTTTCTGCTTCATTGATGAGTTTTTGAGCCTCAGCCTCAACGGCAGCACGGACACTCTCCGCTTCGGCGGCAATGCGTTTTTCCTCAGCTGCTTTTTCAGCCAGCAGGACATCTACCGATTTCTTGCGTTCGGCAACTTCTTTTTCGCGAACCGTCTTGGTTTTCTCAACGGCTTCAGCGGCTCTTGCTCTGGCTGATTCAGCCTCAACTTCTGCAGCACTCTCATCCAGCGATTTTTTATAAAGTTCAATCGCCTTTTCCATTTCTGCTTCGCGTACAGCTTTCTCGCGCTCGATTTCCAGTTTCCGACGTTCGGTCTGATGGCCTATTCTTGCATCATCCAACCCTCTTTCTGAGGCAATCTTTGCACGTTCAACCTCTTCTTGAGAGGCGATCTCTGCTTCCCGCAATGCCTGGACACGAGAAATCTCAAGTTGTTCGGTGGCTTTCTTGCGTTCAAGCTTTTGAGCATCGAGTTCCTTTTCAGCAAGGATTTTTGAAGCATCTATAGCTTTTTCCTTATGAACCCGTGCCGCCTCTATTGCTTCTTCTGCAGCGATTTGCGCAGCATCGTTTGCCTTGTTACGCTCAATTTCAAGTTTGCGGATTTCTTCATCCCTTGAAATTTTCTCCTCTGCGGTTTGTTTTTCTTTTTCGATCCGCATTTGTTCGACCAGGCGGCGTGAAGAAATTTCAGCGCTTTCCACCGCTTCGTTCTTCTCGATTTCGCGTGATCTCAATTCAGCTTCCTTCTCGATTTCCGATACGCGGGTCTTTCGCTCCTCAGAAATCCTTGCAGCGTTTATCTCCTCTTGGGCTGCGATATTGGCAGCATCTACGGCTCTGTTTCTGGAGATCTCGCGCTCTCGCAAATCTTGTTCGTAGGCTATGCGTTCAGCTGCGACTTTCTTTTCCTTGGCTATTCTCTGAGCTTCTGTTGCCTCAGATTTTGCGATTTCAGCTGCCTCTACTGCCCTTGCCATCGCTATATCGCGTTCTTTGGTTTCTTCTTGCGATTCAATCCGCTTTACAGCCACTCTTGCTTCCTGTGCAATTTTGGCTGCCTCGACTGCTTCATCGGCTGCAATTTCAGCTTCCTTCAGCGCACGACTGCGTTCAATTTCAAGGGACCGGGTTTCACGATCAGACAAGATACGTTCCGCACTCACCGACATTTCCTGCGAAATTCTAAGCTTTTCAGCGTCTTCTCGCGCCTTGATTTCTGCTTCTTCAATCGCGAGGTTTCGTGCAACTTCTTTTTCACGGGTCTCCCGTTCCAAAGCGATACGTGCGCTTGTCACTGCACTTTCCTGCGCAATTCTTGCCTTTTCAATAACTTCACGCGCCGTGATGTCTGCCTCATCGATGGCGCGTTGTCTCTCAATTTCAAGCGCCTGTGTTTCCTGATCTTTGGCAATGCGTGCTTCGGTTACAGATCGTTCTTGGTCGATCCGCGCTTTTTCAATGGCTTCCTTTGACGCGATGTCCGCTTTTTCCGTAGTCTGTTGCGTTTTGATGCGCTCCTCTGTCAGTTTTTTCTCCTGATTGATCCGCGCTACCTCCAATGCTTCTTTTGTGATGATTTCCGCTTCTTCAATTGCTTTTCTGCGCTCTATCTCTTTTTGCTGAATCTCGCGTTCAGACGAAATGCGCGCAGCGTCTATCGCTTCTTTGTTAATCAGGCTTGCTTGTTCGGCCTCTTTTTCTCTTTCTGCCCGTTCCTTGACCAAGTCGGCGCGTTGTTGGGCACGGCGAAATTCGATTTCACGCTCCTGTTCGAGCCTTGCCTGTTCGCTTTCCTTTTCTATCTCAAGGGCTTGTTTTTCCGCTTCAAGATTGCGGGACCTGATTTTGATCATGGAGTCCTGCTCAATGTCATTGCGCAGTTTTCTGCGCTCTTCGACTGCTTGAATGACTGAGGTCAACCCCTCCGCGTCGAAGCGATTGGACGGATTAAAATAGGCCACATCCGTCTGATCGATATCCGTGATTGCAACGCTTTCCAGTTCCATCCCATTCTTATCAAGACCGGATTGAGCCGCGACCTGGACGCGCGCCACATAATCATTCCTGTTTTCGTGAATTTCATCGCTGGTCATTTCTGATGCAACGGTGCGTAGGGCTGAAATGAATTTGCCTGAAAGCAGCGAATGTATGCGTTCAGGTTCGAGGGTCCGGCGACCCAGCGTTGCGGCCGCCAAGCTGACAGACTCCTTAGACTGGTTCACACGGACGTAAAACTCAGCATCCACATCAATGCGTAAACGGTCTTTTGTAAGGAGGGCTTCTTCTTTCTCACGCGTAATCGCAAGTTCTATGGAGTTCATGTTGACGGGCGTAATGTCATGTATGATTGGCCAGACAAACGCACCGCCATCAATCACGACCTTCTCGCCCAAAAAACCAGTTCTTACAAACGAGACTTCCTTGGTCGACCGTTTATAGAGCCAGTGCATCACCCAGTAGATGATAAAGATGACGATTACAGCAAGAATGAACCAAAGGACCAATTGGCCTATAAATTGTCCGGTCATAACTTCCTCCTCCCATTTACAGAGCTTTTAACGCCCTATTTGCTTGAATTTCCTGGTTTGTTCGGTCAGCGCAATTTCGGTTGGCAGCCTCTCCATGGAAGAGGCGCCATAGAAACCGTGACAGTGTTCGGTATTTTTCAGAACAAAATCCGCATCATCCGGCGTCGCCACCGGACCGCCATGGACCAGAATGATCTGATCGGGATTGATTGCCTTTGCTGCTTGAGCCCATTCATCAACAATCGCAGGGCATTTATCCAGAGTGAAAGCCGTTTCCGCGCCGATGCTCCCGCCCGTTGTCAAACCGAGATGACATACAATGATATCCGCACCCGCTTTCGCCATTGCTTCAGCGTCCTGTGAAGAAAAGACGTAAGGCGTCGTGAACATATCTTTGTCATGCGCCATCTTCACAACATCAATCTCAAGTTGATAGGACATTCCGGTTTCTTCCAGGTTTGCTCTGAAATTCCCATCGATCAGTCCGACTGTTGGAAAATTTTGGATTCCGGAAAAACCGGCTGCCTTGATCTCGTCCAAAAACTTGTCCATCAACCGGAAAGGATCTGAAGCACAGACTCCTGCCAAGACGGGCGTGTTTTTCACGACCGGAAGAACTTCGCCTGCCATTTCCATAACAACGCCATTTGCATCGCCATAGGGCATCAATCCTGCAAGGCTGCCGCGACCTGCCATGCGGTACCTTCCCGAATTGTAAATGACAATCAGGTCGATTCCCCCCGCCTCTTCACATTTTGCAGAAAGGCCAGTACCGGCACCCCCGCCAATGATCGGTTCCCCACCCGCTATCATTGCCTGATATTTTTTCAATAATTCACTTCTAGAAAACAAGGAACTAGCCTCCCACCACCATTTTACTTTTGCTTGCAAAAAACCCACGAAACGTTTTGATCACCAATTCTGCGAACTCCGGATCGTTGATGTTGTATGGCACCCTTATGAGCTGACGTTCGGACGTTTGCCGAACTGTCATTTCCAATGCCTTGAACAGTGCTTCATTTGCCTTTGGATCGTGAAAGGCCATGCCAGGCGCGTCCAGCAAAGACACACCTCCTTCCGGCAAGAAGAAACGAACAGGCCCCGTCATCAAATTCAATCTTTCGCCAATCCAGGTACCCATAGCCTCATTTTCTTCGGGCGTTGTGCGCATGAGTGTGATTTGAGGATTATGTTCGTAGAGATTACGGCCACGGTATTTTTCCGGGACTGTTTCAGGTGCATTGAAGTTGACCATATCAAGTGCGCCACAGGCTCCGATATAGGGAAGACCGGCCCGGATTGATGCACCAAAACGATCTTCGGTAGCCGCAAAAACACCGCCTGCGATCATGTCACAGACTTCTGTCGTTGTGATATCAATGATGGCGCTGAGCATGCCACTGTCCATGAGTTTCTCCATGGAACGCCCGCCAACACCCGTTGCGTGGAAGACAAGACAATCAAAATCATCTTCCAGTGAAGACGTGATTTGCTGGACACAGGGTGTCGTAACACCAAACATGGAAAGTCCAATTGCAGGTTTCGCGTCTGCGTTCGATTTGGCGGTGCTGACTCTCGCTGCGAGCATTCCGGCCAATGCGCCGGCACCGTTGGTCAGGACCTCACGGGTTATGGAATTGATGCCTTGAACATCTGCGACCGAGTGCATCATCAAGATATCCGAGGGACCAACATATTGTTCCACGTTTCCGCTGGCTACGGTCGATATGAGTACTTTTGGGACGCCTACCGGCAGGCTTCTAAATGCTGGAGCCACCAATGCAGTCCCTCCAGATCCACCTGCCCCAATAACTCCAGAAACATTTTGCTGCGCCATCATCCAACGCTCAAACGCGGTTGTCATGCCGGCAACGGATGTTCCCCGGTCACCGGTAAAGACCCCTGATGCCCCGCGCGGATGGTAAGCTGCTACAACACTTGCAGGAACTTCTGCCCCTGATGGTTTGCCACTTGTCGCGAGATCAACCAGTTGCGCATTCACGCCTGCGTTCTTCAAAACATCCCGCAAGAAACGCAGTTCTTCGCCTTTGGTGTCCAGTGTCCCACAAACATAAACGAAACCGGATCCCGATTGCGTTCTTCTCGATGGGATAGGCTTGTTGTCATTTGCTCCAACGGTTGGGGTTATGGTGCGAGCGGCGCCTTCAATGACATTGATCGGCACCGGCATAGACCATCTGGTCGGGCTTTGGGGGTTGGATACATAAATTTTCGTGGGCCCGGTTGGCTTTTCCTCTACCCGAATTTCAGTGTGTTCTGCTTCAAGGGTTTCATCATGAGCATGGCGGCCAACGCCCAACAATGCTTGTTGCAGGTCACGATCGGATGCCAACATTCCGGAAGCCATTACACGATTGATTTTACCGTTGACCATGATGGCGACTTGTTCTGAAACCGCACAAGCGACCCCGATATTCTGCTCGATCACAAGAACATTGATGTCGCCCTCCTCACCTAAGCGGATCAACATGTCCGCCACTTGGGAAACGATCACCGGCGCCAAACCTTCAGTTGGCTCATCCATGACAAGGAGTTTGGGGTTCAAAAGTAAAGCTCGACTGATAGCCAGCATCTGCTGTTCACCACCAGAGAGTTGCCCGCCTCCGTTGTTTCGCCGTTCTGCCAATCTTGGGAAGAGTGAATAGATTCGTTCGGGGGACCAGGCACCATTTTTTTTCGATACCAGTTTGAGGTGTTCATCTACTGTAAGGGAACGCCACAGGCGGCGTCCTTGCGGTACGTATCCGACCCCAAGCCGGGCGATTTCAGCCGGCGCTTTACCAACAAGATTTTCACCATCCAAATTGATTGAACCGGATGCAATCGGGACCAGCCCCATGATTGCCTGGCACGTCGTGGTTTTGCCCATGCCGTTGCGTCCGACAACGGATAAGACGCCATGATTGAGGGTGAGATCCACACCTTGAACCGCATGGGATTGTCCATAGAAGATGTTCAATCCGCGGATCTCGAGGATGTTGGTCTTACGGTCAACCATGCCCCAACCCATCCTCTCCGCCAAGGTAAAGGGCTTGCACCTCTTCATCTTCTTCAATTTCAGCAGGTCTTCCTTCTTTAAAGACCCTTCCGTTGTGCATCATGGTAACGTATTCAGAGACGCGTAGTGCGACGTCCATATCGTGTTCGATAATCACGTACCCCACGTGCTCCGGCAGTCCGGTCAAAATATCTATAAGATCTTGACGCTCTGTTGGAGATAGTCCGGCTGCAGGTTCATCAAACAATATAAAACGTGGGGCTCCGGACAATGCCATTGCGATTTCCAACTGTCGCTGTTGACCATAAGACAGTTCTGAAACCTTTGTCTCTGACACGTCATCCAGATGGACGAGGTGTACCAATTCGACTGCGCGGGCCATTACTGCATCGTTGCGGCGTGCGCGTACAAAAGAGAAACGATTTCTGGAAACACCGCAGCATGCGAGGTAAACGTTGTCCATCACGCTGAGCCCCGTGAACAGAAGCGAAATCTGATAGGTTCTGCGCAATCCTCTTCTGATGCGTTCATGGGCAGGGAAGTCGGTAATGTCCTCACCAAAAAAACGAATGGTCCCACTTGAAGGTTTAAAATCGCCGGTGATGCAGTTAAACAGCGTTGTTTTTCCTGCTCCGTTTGACCCAAGTACTGCACGCCTTTCGCCCGGCTCTACAGTGAATGTTACGTCAGCCAGCGCGGACAACGCCCCAAACATTTTTCCAACACCCCGTAATTCCAGAGCGCCCGTTTTGCCATTTCCCTGAATTCTGCTGGATATAGAAACCGGTGCATTCATTCGCCCGTTCTCCTTTCACCAGTGAGTGGATCTCTACCGATCGAATTACGCCAGCGCTCCCATAGGCCAAGGATACCGTCGGGAGAAAAGAAGACGATCAAAAGGAATCCTAGACCTATGAGGAGCTGGAAACGCTCGCCGGAAAGCCCAACAGAGGTGAGGATATCCACCGAGAACGTTTTCAAAATGACGTAAATAAAAGCTCCAATAAATGGACCAATCGGGCGAGACATACCGCCGATAACTGCGACTACCAAAATGTCTATTGCCGGACCGATGCCGACGGTACCCGGCGATATTTGAGCTGATTGCCATGTCAGCAGTATGCCGCCAATGGAAGCTATAACTGCTGCAACTGAATAGGCGGCAACACGATGCGCGGTGACATTGAAACCAAGTGCAGCCATCCGACGGGGATTGTCTCTCACGCCCTGCAACGCCAAGCCAAATGGTGCCCGCGAAATATATAAGACACATAGATATGCCAGAACCGCCCAGAACAGGGTCAGATAATAAAAGGCGTTTGCCCCGCGCCAATCGACGCCGAAAAGTTGCGGAGGTAAGATCCCGTTAAAGCCCGAAAACCCGTTGAAAATGACGTAGTTTTGACGTGCGAAATAGAAAAAAGCAGCGGCAATCGCCAAGGTGATCATGATGGTATAAATGCCCTCGGTGCGTACCGCCAGCCAACCGGTTAAGGTCCCGAAGATTACTGCTACGATGATTGCGATTGGTATTGCTACATACCAAGGCCAACCCATGCTGATGGTGGTTATCGCGCTATCACCAAAAATCGCCAGCATATAGCCTGCCATTCCGGCCACGGACATCTGAGCAAGGCTGACCATGCCCCCGTATCCTGCCAACAACATCAGACTTAGCGAGATTATACCGAGTATGAACGTCCAGCCAAAAATTTGATAAAGCGCAAAATCATTGACCAAAAGCGGCATGATGAGGAGTAGTGCCCCCAAAATCCAGTAACCGGTTGGGACAGATTCGATGTAGCTCTTATGTTGAACTGGATTGTGTTCTTCCCGTGCTTGGTCTGCGGTCGAGTACATCATGCCCTCCCCAGCAGACCCTGAGGTCTGAATGCAAGTACAAGCACCATGATGAGAAACGTCAAGACAACCGCATAGGTAGGAAAATAAACAGAGCCGAATTGTTCAGCCAATCCGATCAGAAGAGCGCCAAGGGCGGCGCCACCAATTGATCCCATGCCGCCAACAATAACGACAACCAGAGATGCCAACAAGAAGCGTATGTCTTCTCCGGGTGCAACAGATTGGAAAGTGCCGCCGATAACGCCTGCCACACCGGCTAGACCCGCACCAAAGGCGAATACTCCCATAAAGATTAATTGTATGCGTACACCGGATGCTGAGAGCATGTCTCGGTCATCGACCCCTGCTCTGATCATCATCCCCACCTGCGTCCTGTTCAGTAGATACCAAATGGCAAATCCCACCACGATCGAAGCCGCGAAAATTACAAGTCGAACCATTGGATACTTGAGATAAATCAGGTCACCGGTCGATCTTTTGACACCCGATACCAGAAAAGTCTGGACGGGGCCGCTCAACCAGTCAGGGGGAGAAATATTGATGAAATCCCCGCCCCAAATCCACAGCATTAGATCTGCCATGATTATGGATATGCCGATTGTTACCAGCGTTTGCCTGAGATCTTGCCCTTCCATGCGCCGAAAGACAAAAACTTGCAGTAGAATGCCAATTGCGCCCACGACTATGAAGGCAGCAGGGAACGCCAGTAGCCAAAACCCGGTTGTATCGGCCACTATAAAACCGATGTATCCACCCAGTAGATACAATGAACCATGCGCCAGATTGACATTCCGCATCAGTCCAAAAATCAATGTGAAGCCACTTGCGACTAGAAAATAGAGCCCGCCCAAGGTTATCCCGTTTAAGAGCGCGTTTAAAAATATCTTCTTACGGCCGACAACATCCACCAGTTCCTTTGGCCATACGGCAAATATCAACCAAAGGAGAATTGCTGCGGCAATGACAATCGCCAACGTCCAAAACGGATGGTCTTCCATGTAACGTTTCATGAAGCCACCTGCAGACTATGAAAATCAGACACATTTACGGTCGCGCCGAAATACACCCAGTTATCCTCTCCTCCGATTGCGTTTTGATTAAACGCCCTCAAAGATTAGAAAGAATCGAGGAATACTGGCATACCTCAAAGTATGATCACTTGGCTGATCATCGCGAAAACTCAGTTACCCATGCATGCAACGCGGCGATAATCACTTGGCGGAATTCCCACATTTGATGCGAAAAACCGGGTAAAACTTGCCTGAGAAGAAAAGCCAAGGTCGAAGCCGATGTCCGAAACTGTCTTTTCTGTTGTCATGAGTTCTTCAATCGCTTTTTCAGATCTCAAGGTGTTTAGGTACAGGTTTGGGGTAACACCCATCTGTTTCTTGAAAAGTTTGAAAAAGTGCGGGCGCGATAAACCGACTTCTCTGGCGAGCGACTCCATTTCGATGGTGTCGGTGAAGTTTTCCTGCATCAATTGCAGCGACCGGCGGACGCGGTAATCTGAAAATCTTGTCCTCAAACTCTTTATAATGGATGTCTCAGATTGTCCTTTCCAAGACTGCTGGTAGCTTTGCGCAGTTGTTTCAAACAGATATGCGTTAAATTGGCTTTCGTTTTCCTCTTCAAGCAACTGGGAGCTGAGACGGTGCACCCAATGACAAACCTGATCCGTCATTCGGATTTCAGATCGGCCAAAATTCAAGGTAAACTCGGCGGTTTGACTGCTCTCCAAAAACCATATGGGTTTAATGTAGAGCACCAAGCACAGACATGATTCATGCGTAGAACTTTGTACATCAAATGAATGTGGCTCCCAAGGACTGACCGCGACAGCCTTTTCCCGGTTTGCGAGATAGTCTTTCCCACTTACATTGACTACCGCTGGCGCGCCATCGAGGTAAAAGATCAGATGACCTTCCCGATGGCCATGCGGAATAATAGGCTTGTTGAGCTCGTACATCGCTGCACGACCAAATGCCCCATGACGGACTGATATTGCACCACTCATGCCACGTTCCCCCCTCCCACGGAGTTCGTCACCGAGTTTCCTCCAAAAAACTAGAACTTTAGTTGAACCCCAAATGATGCATTTGGCAAGATGTACTGCTTCAAAATAAGACTTTGGGGTATAAATCGCAGACTACTGTCCTGATCAACGCTTATCCAGGAAATGTATATGCAGTCTTTACGGTGGTAAAAAATTCACACGCATAGCTTCCTTGCTCGCGCGCACCATAGCTGGAGTTTTTGCGCCCTCCAAACGGCACATGATAGTCTACACCGGCTGTTGGAAGGTTTACCATCACCATGCCCGCTTGCGCATTTCGTTTGTAATGGGATGCATGTTTTAAACTGGTTGTGCAAATGCCTGCCGAAAGACCAGACTCGGTATCGTTGGCAACAGCCAGCGCCTCCTCGTAGTCTTTAACGCGGATAACCGATGCTATCGGTCCGAACACTTCTTCCCGGTTTATCCTCATATTGTTTGTGGTGTCAGCGATGAGAGCGGGAGAAAAATAAAACCCGTTCGTTTTTCGGCTAAGGACTTCTCCACCTGTGCGAAGACGCCCGCCTTCTTTACGGGCTATTTCTATATACTCTATGTCCTGCTCAAGCTGCGCCTGATCTACTACGGGTCCGATCTCTGTGGATGGTTCAAGGGCATGATCAACCTTGAGCTTTCGTATTCTCTCAACCAACGCATCTACAAACCGGTTGTGGATGTCCTGCGTAACAATGAGACGGGAAGAGGCTGTACACCGTTGTCCAGTCGAGAAAAAAGCGCCGTTAGTGGCACAATCGACGGCAACATCAAGGTCTGCATCATCAAGCACAATTAAAGGGTTTTTGCCGCCCATTTCCAGTTGAAACTTCGCCATGCGTGAGATGCAAGCTTGCGCAATTCGGTGCCCGGTTTGTTGTGAGCCTGTGAAAGAGATTGCATCTACATCAGCATTTTCGACAAGCTCCTGTCCCACGACCGCGCCCGATCCGACCGTTAAGTTGAGGACCCCTGGGGGTAGACCGGCGCGGTTGAGAATATCTGTAATTTCCCATGCGCTGCCAGGCACAAGTTCGGCTGGCTTAAAGACAACACAGTTCCCGAAACACAAGGCTGGTGCTATCTTCCATGCCGGGATAGCAATAGGAAAATTCCATGGTGTTATGATCCCAATGAC
>JBCCXO010000025.1:0-49485 GCA_039191645.1 Pseudomonadota bacterium
ACCTTGTTTTTAACGATGATTGAAGGCAGATAGAAACCTGCTGCTGCTGCAAATAGTATAACAGCGAAATTCATAAACGCTGCACGTTCTGCCGGAGAAATGGCAAAAAGGTACACAGCGGCCAATACTCCGAAAACAATCGGCAAAAACACCTTTAATGCCAGAAAGATATTGACGTGAGATTGTTGTCGATATCCTGCCATTACAAGGGTATCGAATGTACCCTCATCGGCAATGGCCTTTTTCAGATTGAGTTTATCGACCAGTTCTTGCGTAAAGCCATCATTGGATTGCTTCAACTTGCCCTTTTGTTCCTGCTCTGCAAGACGCGCACGCTCGCGAGCCCTAATCTTGTCGCGTTCGATCGCAACCGATTTCATTCTGGAACCGAGTTCATCTTTCTGAAGCACTGGCATCGCAATCGTTATGATCGTCGCGAATACGGCAATCGCTGCCAGGATTGACAGTAACGTTTGCGGTTCAGTGAGAGAGCCTAGGAGTTGGTCCATACTATTTTAATCCCTTGCCAACCGCAGCCTTAGAAATCGAAATTAATCATTTGACGCATCACCATGATGCCCATGAACATCCAGATACCTGATCCCAAAAGGATAAGGTTGCCGGTCTGCTCTGTGAAGAGCAGTGAAATATAGGCTGGCGTGGTGATGTAGATCAGAATCGTCACAACGATCGGCAGGCACCCGATAATACCAGCTGAGGCTTTTGCTTCTGAAGACATGGCCTTAATCTTGGCTTTCATCTTTTTGCGGTCACGCAAAACTTTCGAGAGATTTGACAATGCTTCCGAAAGGTTACCACCCGCGCTTTGCTGAATTGCGATCACAATCCCAAAAAAGTTTGCCTCTGTAAGCGGCACGTTTTTGTACAGTTTTTGAATGGCTTCCGTCATGGGGATACCCATTTGCTGGGTCTCCAAGATTTTTTTAAATTCAGTACGAACGGGTTCCTTGGCCTCTGTTGCGATGATCCCCAAGCAATCGTTAAGCGGAAGACCGGCTTTAATCCCTCGCGTGATGACATCAACTGCGTTTGGAAATTCTTCAAGAAATGCATTCATCCGGCGCTTTTTCTTAAAACCAACGAACCACTTTGGAATGCCCAAAATCCCAATCACCAGTGCTGCACCGCCCATGAAAACGTTGGCAGAGAACACAAAGGTTACAATTGCAAACACAATGCCGAACAGAACGCTGAATATATAAAACTGTTTGACGGAAACCGACATTCCCGCTTGTTTTAACTGCTCTTTGAGGCCAACCTTATTGGGGTCTTTTGCCTTGGTGTTCTCTTCAAGTTCTTTGAGCGATTTTTGTAAAGATTGCTTCCTCTTTTGAGCACTGGCTTTTTGAGCCTCCGCCATCATTCGAGTGTCTCTGTCGGCACTGTTACTCTTAATGTTTTTTATCCGGCGACCCTGATTGCGGTCATTTTCAACCTGATTGAACATAAAAGCGTAGATCACCGCACCAGCAGCAAGCGTGACCAGACCGATAAATGCCAAGATAGTGATATCAATTCCGAACATTTCGGGCCCTATCCCTGTTGTATTTCTTCGTTCGAAGCATCAAGCGCTGCTGCGAGGCGGGTTTCCTCATTGTAGTAGCGCGCGCGATCCCAAAATGCCGGACGCCCAATACCGGTAGACACATGCTTACCCAAGAGTTTGCCATTTGCGTCTTCGCCCTCGATTTTATAGACAAACAAATCCTGGGTGGTGATGACTTCACCCTCCATACCGAGCACTTCGGTGACGTGGGTAATTCTACGCGAACCATCCCTCAGACGCGCGGCCTGAATGATCACATCAATAGAGCCAACAATAATCTCACGCACCGTCTTCGCCGGAAGATTAAAGCCACCCATGGCAATCATCGATTCAATCCTGTTCAGACACTCTCTGGGAGTGTTTGCGTGGATTGTTCCCATAGATCCATCGTGACCTGTGTTCATTGCCTGCAAAAGGTCAAAAACCTCAGAGCCGCGAACCTCACCAACGATAATGCGTTCAGGGCGCATCCGAAGACAGTTCTTAACGAGATCCGTCATCGTTATCTGGCCTTCACCTTCCAGGTTGGGGGGGCGCGTTTCTAACCGTACAACGTGCGGTTGTTGTAGCTGCAATTCGGCAGAGTCTTCGCATGTGATGATGCGTTCTTCATTGCCAGCATAAGCACTCATACAATTGAGTAGCGTTGTTTTACCAGAACCCGTTCCGCCTGAGATGATAACGTTACAGCGGACCTTACCAATGATTTGAAGAATCGTTGCGCCTTCTGGTGTGATGGATCCAAACTTCACCAACTGATCCAAGGTGAGTTTGTCTTTTTTAAACTTACGAATGGTGAGTGCCGGACCATCGATCGCCAAAGGCGGCGCAATAACGTTCACACGAGAGCCATCTGCAAGTCGCGCGTCACAGATCGGGCTGGATTCATCAACACGGCGTCCTACCTGGCTCACAATTCTTTGGCAGATGTTCATCAGCTGCGTATTATCGCGAAAGCGGACATTAGCTTGCTCAACTTTACCGTTCACCTCAATGAATGATTTTTTTGCACCATTTATCATGATATCAGCGATATCGTCACGAACCAGAAGCGGCTCAAGCGGCCCGTACCCCAGAACATCGTTACAGATGTCTTCGAGGATTTCTTCTTGTTCGGCGATGGACATCACAAGGTTTTTGATAGAGATGATGTCGTTGACAATGTCTCTGATTTCTTCCCTTGCAGCTTCGGGATCCATTTGCGCCAATTGACCCAAATCAATGGTATCGATCAGGGCTGAGAAGACGCTTGTTTTGGTGTCGTAGTAGTCTTCCGATTTTTCCTCAACCGCAGATGATTGTGGCTCAGGCGGCTTTGCTTGTGGCGCTACTGCAGGTACCATGGGTGGCGCAGATGCTTTCGGCAATTCCGGCGCAGGTGCCTGCGGCTCCGCCGGAGCAGCAACTTCAGGCTTTTGATCAATGCTATCTATGTTACTTCCGCGTTTACCGAACATCTGAATACCCGCACCTGTTACGATTCAACATTACTTTTTGCTTCGCTTGATCCCTTTGAGGAAATCAAACGGGCTCTTCTTGGCTGTTTTGACTTCTGCTTTACCTGTAAGGATCTGCGTCAGTCCCATAAGGGTCTCCACAACCGAACTTTTCGGATCTGCTTCTGAGATCATTTGCCCGTTGTTTGATGCGACACCAAACAAAGCTGGTTCGAATGGGATGACGGCCGATGGTTCAATCCCAATCGCGTTGCTGAAATCCGCCACCGCGATTTCCGGTCGTTTTGGCACCCCTACCCGGTTCATAACCAGCCTTGGCATTGTATCATTTGGCCTAATCTCTGTGATAGTATCGACCAGATTTTTGGCATTCCGCAGGTTAGCCAGTTCTGGCTCAGCGGTCACGATGACCTCATCGGCTGCCGCCAATACTTGTTTGGTCCAACCATTCCATTGATTGGGAATATCAACGATCACACTGGGCGCACTCTTTTGCGCAATTTCCAGGATCGATGAAAATGCCTGAGAGTCAAAATCGTAAGTCCGCTCCAATGTCGATGGTGCTGCAAGCAAGCTCAGGTGTTCTGCACATTTTGCGAGCAATCGATCTAGCAGGATGTCATCGATCCGGTCTGGAGAGAACACCGCGTCTGCAATGCCCTGAGTAGGATCTTGATCGAGGTTCATGTTCGCAGTCCCAAACGCAAGATCGAGATCAGCCAAAACGACTTCGTTTCTGTAAACTGAAGAGATAGACCATGCAATGTTGTGACAAACCGTGGATGATCCGCATCCACCCTTTGCACCAATAAACGCAAAGACTTTTCCAAGTGGTCCCGTTTCCTCGTTCATAAAGACATTGGAAATGGAAGACATGATATCCGCCATTGTTACGGGCGCTACGAGATATTCTGATATCCCGCTCGACATCAGTTCACGATACATCAGGATGTCATTGAAATGGCCAATGACGATGACGCGGGTATCTGCATCACATACGCCTGCCAATTTCTCAAGTTCAGACATTAATGCATCGCCAGTCTGGCGGGATTCTATGACAATCAAGTTTGGTGTAGGGGCTGTTCCATAATATTCGACAGCGCCAGGTATACCACCCAGGTTCACGGAAGTATGTGTCCGAGCCATACGACGATCACCCGCCGCCGTTTCAAGGGTTTGTCTGACGCCCTCAGTTTCACAGAAACATTGAACTGTGATTCTTGGAATTGGCCTAACATCCGCAAGATTTGTCTGCGAAAACTCATCGTGTCCGGGTTGGGTCATCATGTCTTGTTGGGGAGCATTCATCGACATTACTCTTTCCTGTGAATTTTCCTCGTTTACCCGATTAACCTAAAGAAGGCTCGGTAATGATGGTGTTCCGTTTTCGCGCCAGTCATTGATGACATTGTCACGACGTTCAGCGTCAATCTCGGATTCACCGCGCGGGCTAATCAGATCTTCCGGGTTGGCGATCATCTTGGCCAAGTTGTTTTGCGTGGCGCATCCAAAGTTGCCGTAGTTCTTGTTTTGAGAGGTCTCAACCAAATCCTCATTCCACTGACCGCACTCGCTGGTGAGTTCGGCAGAAACCGCATCAAACGAGACGCGAAGCGTGGCTGCTTCACCATGGTTTGACGCATGATATCTCACCACCTTGATTTGTGATGCCGGGATCCGCTCGTCTTTCATGTGTGCAATGATGTCTTTACCTACACGACGGGCCGCTGCTTCATTGTGTGACCCGGCCGGTAAAACCACCCGGATTTCTTTGGCACCGGAACGGCGAAAGCGGCTTAAGAAAGCTGTAACGACATTCTGGTGTCTGAAGGACATGCCTTTCATGTGCGGCGTCACGATCAAGTCTTCGTAGACTTCCGATTGAGACACAACAATTGGATGCTTGGTCCGGTAATCTTCCGGGACAGAACCAACTGTGAAATGATCCTTCTGGTAAGAAGCGCATCCGCCAAGGGTGAGCGCCAACAAACAGATCGATGTTTTCTTTCCAATCATTCGCGCACTTTCCTTTATCAGAATTTTGGGTTTCATGTTTTCTTGAACTCGAGACATTTGATTTGCTCCATAAATCCGGATCATCATTTGAAGATGAAACCCACTTTTCCATGATATCGACCTTCAGGAAGATCACCTTCAACCTTGCCGTAAACCCGGTTCAAACGACCCAGAAAGTTTGCTGCTCCATCTGCAGTTGGCTGAAAATTATCATCCGGTCTGGCAAGTTTTTGACGCGCAATCGGACGCACCAAATACGGCGTGGCGATCACGACCAATTCTGATTCATACCGTTGAAACTCGCGGCTTCTAAAGAGCGTGCCGAGGACTGGGACTTTCCGTAGTCCGGGAAAGCCAGCTGCGGCCTGACGAACGTCATCTTTGAGCAGACCCGCGAGAACCATTGATCCACCTGAAGGAAGTTCTACAGTGGTTTCAGCTTGTCTTCTCCGAATGCCCGGGAACGGTGAACCCGCAACTGATCCACGTGGGATGAAGGCAAGACCTTCGGTTGTTGGTTCTGATACTTCTGTTCTGATGCGCAGGCTAATCCGACCTGGTCCAAGAACAACTGGCGTAAATGACAGTGAGACGCCATATTCAACCTGCCGGAAGTTAAACGTTACCCCATCATCTGCTTCGTCCTTACCATCGGCTAAGTTGTATTCGCCGCCTACTGCAAAGGATGCTGTTTCGCCGGAGACTGCTGTCAGGGTAGGCTCTGCGAGAGTACGCAGAAGACCTGCATGGTCAATCGCGCGCAGGATGCCACTGATGCTTTCGCCCCCTGAACCCGTGTAAGAACCTGTTGCCTGGCTGAACGTCAAAGGGTTGTTCAATGCAAAAGGATTATCTGTAAACGCACCCAGTGCAATGTTACCCACACTAAGACCTGATGCCGTGAGATCAATGCCCAGTTGCTTTACGATGGTGCGCTGGATTTCTGCGATCGTCACTTTAAGATGTACCTGGTCCTCACCATCAATTCTCAGGAGGTTGACGATCTGGCTTTCCTGACGATCTTCCTGATCAAAGATTACTGTGCCACCGTTTGATGCAGAACCACCGAAACTCTGGTTAAACTGGTTGGTTGTTGCTTCACCACCGGTAATGAAGGCCCGTGCCAACTGCACTGCCCGCGCTGAGGCCTGAGGTGTTGGTACTGTACCTGTCAGGATGATGTTATCGCTTACAACTTCAACCTTGATGTTTGAACCCGGGATGTATTTCCGTAAGTTTTCCTCAAGGCCAGCGACATCTCTTTCGATGTTAAGATCGATGTTAAGAAGCTGTGATCCGGAAGAATCGAAGATGAACAAGTTGGTCGATCCAACTTGTTTGCCGAAGATGTAAATCCGTCTGGATGTCCTTGTAATCGCATCTGCAACTTCTGGGTTGGCAACAAGGATGTCATGAGCATCGCCCGGCAGATCGATAACTAGGGATTTGTTCAACCCAACCTTTACCGTTTGGCTCTTCCCGATCGAAGCTTTTGAAATCTTCAGGTATTTTGCATGCGCCACACCCAGTCCGTTGCTGGAGAGGTTTACAACCAACAGTGCGGCCGAAAGAGCAATCGCCCAGATGAAAATCAAGTTTAACTTACGCATGATACCTGTCCCCAATAGGAAATGTTTGTTCTGTTCAGTTCGCATTGGATGGCCCCGCCAAAATGTCTTTCCGGTTTCCATACTTGATTACGCGAACCCGACCGTTGCCCCGGCTGCCGCTCAATAGATAATCAGCACCCTTAGTCTGCTCATCTCCGCTGTCTTCCAACGAGCGAAGTGCCAATGCCAAACGATCTGCAATTTGTTGTGCGACCGTCAAAATCTTTGCTTGTTCAAGCGACAGTTGCAGCGTCGCTGTTTCACCCACAACGACCGCTTCCCCATCCTGCTCTTCGATTGTTTGGTCAATCGCCAAAACCCGAACATTCTCTAGGATCGTTTCTGTAATGAATTCACCTTCATTGTCCTCGGACCGGCGGGTCATGATGACATCAACCCGGTCGTTTGGAAGAATAAAGCCACCCGCACTGGTTGCCGTTGAAATCGAAGTGGCAATTGCGCGTTGTCCTGTTGGCAGGATTGCTGACATGTATCCCTGGTCTGCTCTGACCAGCTTTCCTTCGCGAATTGGCTCCCCTGTAAAGAAAGGTGAGCGCGCTATTGCCGGATTTTCATCAATGTCCAGGCCATCGGGCTTTTCGCTCCGGGTAATGTACCCTTCCACGATCCCTTCTTTGGGCCAGGTTTGCCATTCAAACATTTCACTTTTGATGGAGGTTCCCAATGAAATGTCGCGCGCTGCAACCAGAACTTCTTCCAGTTCGACTTTCGGGCCTTCAACCACTACTTCGCGGATTTGCTCAGGCTGATTGCTCAGGTTAAAACCTATATAGCCAGCTCCAACCGCAGCAATGCCTGCTACACTCAAAATTGCAAGTTGAGCTACTTTCATTTGTTACCTCATAAACTAACAACGGAACGCAGAGGCTCCTACTCACAGCGGATGATGCGCCTGCAATGGTGTATTTATGGTTAATGAAATCCTGAATTTTTTAATGAACAGGTTATTAATTTGAGAAGACTGTTCATTAAAAGAAAAAGCCCGGCATCTATGGCCGGGCATTTATACTGGTTTTTCTTGGTAGGATTTGACTAGATCTTCGCAGCTGCGTCGAACACATACTGCATCCAGGGCGTTCCAGGGTAAACCATCAACGCTCCGGCACCCAGTGCAACGCCATATGGCATCATCCCGCCAGGTTTGTGAATTCGCTCTATCCACTCGACCTTACTCATTCGCATCGGAAGAGTTTGAGCGCGAAATACGACCAACAGAAGTGCCAACAAGGCCCCGAAAATAGAAGAGATATAGATGTACTCAAGGATGTGGTCCCAACCGAACCATAACGCCGTAGAGGCTGCCAGCTTCGCGTCCCCACCGCCTAGCAAATTGAAAGCAAACAATGTGAAGCCAACCAGCAAAACGATAGCAAACATAGCCCAATGCCAAACGATCGCCTCCCAACTCATTCCGATTAGAAATGCAAAGACCATGAAGCCCGCCATCAATACAAGCGAGATTTTGTTCGATATGGTCATCGAAAACAAATCAGACATTGCCGCATAAATCATCAGAAACGGGAAAAACAGTATCAAGCTGTTCTCTAACATTTTTCAAATCCAGGTTTGCATTTGTAATCTGCGGACAGAAAAGACCAGAAAGATTAATAAATCGCGTAAGTCTTGAGCCTGAAAACAAAAAGGGCCGGTGGAAAACCACCAGCCCTAGAAAAATTATATCGATTAAGATTAGCTTGCAGTAGCAAGTTTCTTGTCGATAGAATCGAAAGTAGCGTTGATGCCTGTACCCAGAGCAGTTGCGCCACCGATGATAGCAACAGAGATAAGAGCTGCAATCAGACCATATTCAATAGCTGTTGCACCTGATTCATTTTTAACAAAGCGTGCTACGAGTTTCATTTTGTGCTCCTTAAACTCAAAGTGTTTTACACTGTTTTTCGATCAAGTTGTTCCTGATCTGACACCGACTATACGAGCTAGGGATTGAGAAGAGTTTAACGGTGATGGTTACCTCTCGGTTAATTTATAATTCGATCAATCAGAGTTAATGGATCTCAAACTTTTACGGAGAATTTTAAAGAACGCTCGGCGTTTTGTTATAGTATTATAATGAGTGACAGAATGAGCGCCGAAATACCCAGCAAAAAGAATTCGAAGAAAATTAAGGCTTCGTTCACCAAAATGCTCGAATATGCAGCCGAAAGCTATTGGAGCGTTACATGTACAAACTTCTCGCAACATCGTTGTTAACATCATCCTTGTTTCTTACGGGCTGGATCGGCATTGCTAACGCAGCCGAAAATGGTAGTCGGGAAAACGCAGTTGTTGTGACTGTGGACCAGGCAAAAGTTTTCCGTGTATCGCGACCTGCAGCCACCATTATCGTCGGCAATCCTGCAATCGTGGACGCAACCGTTGAGGATGAGAGAACACTTGTGCTCACGGGACGTTCGTTTGGTGTAACCAATCTTATCGTTTTAGATATCGATGGCGATGCTGTTGTCGACCAGCATGTCGTCGTAACCGGCAGTGAAACCAACACGGTCAGAATTTATCGTCGGGAGAGCCGGGAGACGTTGGCGTGTGCTCCAGTTTGCGAACCCACACTTACCATTGGCGATGACAATGCGGCATTCAACTTTGCCTCCACACAAATTGAAACGCGCAATCAGCTTTCAGAAGCAAATTCTGACTGATCAACATCCCAGCGTAAATCCCCAGAGGATTGATGTTTGCTTGGGTTAACAGACACTTAACGGACGGTTCTAGTTTTCTGATATCCATAAAGATTTCAGAAACACTCGAATGATATTGTTTGCCCCAGCAGGCAAATATTGGCGCAATTACAGGAACCACGAAATGAGTTGGCTAAAATATGTTCAACTTCCGAAAAAAATTCGTAGATTCAAGGATTCTGAGGATGGCGTAACCGCCGTAGAATTTGCGATTATAGGCGGACCCTTCTTTCTATTGATTTTTGCGATCATCGAAGCGTCGCTGTTTTTCTTTGCAGGACAGTATCTGGAAACCACCGTAGATGATGTGACCCGTCTCTTTCGTACAGGTCAATTCAACACGGCAACCACCGAACAAGAATTCCGGGATGAATTTTGTGATCGGCTGATTGTAATGTTTGAATGCGCAAACGTCCGCACCGAACTGCAAGTTGCAGCTAATTTTGCCGATCTGACGGACCCTGTTGCTCCGGATGATGATGGTAATTTACCGGGCAACACCTTCCCCGGTGGACCTGGTGCTGAACAAATCATACAGCTCAGCGCTCAATATAAGTGGCCCGTCTTCACGAATTTCGCAGCTCCGCTGCTTCAAACCCCAACGGGTGACTACGCACTCATTCAAGTTGTCGCTGTGACGAGAACTGAGCCGTTCGAGTAAGACAAATTTCAATCAGGTACCAAAACTGGGCGATCTAAAATGTTCATGAAAATGCTGAAAAACAGAATTGCGGAACAAAGAAAGAAAATCCCGTTCTTGAAAAACAAAGAGGGCGTGGCTGCGGTTGAGTTTGCACTCATCGTGCCTATCTTGCTGCTCTTGTTTATAGGCACGCTGGAGATTTCTCTCGCGGTTGCAGTTGATCGTAAGGTATCCAGGATTTCAAGTTCTGTGGCCGACCTCATTACTCAGGGCGACAGCTTTAATAAAGCGGGACTTGATCAACTTACTGACATAGCAAATCGTATCATGCGACCCTATGATGATGTTGTGAAAATCTCAGTGGTTGCTGTGGACATCGATTCCAACGGCGTTGCTAAAGTAGCATGGAGCTATGCGCGTAACGGTGGTGACAAACCAGCCCCCGGCACGCTTTTCACAGTTCCAGCCAGCATTCGGACCGATGATACATTTCTGATTTCTTCGACAGTAGGCACCGACCATGCACCCGCGTTTAGCTTTCTAAGCTTTGATGGAAGCACATTGAAGTTTGACGATGCTGCAATTGAATTGTCGGAACAAATGTTCCTTCGTCCGCGTAAAGGCGACGATATCGATTGTAGTGATTGCTAGGAAAACCTACTGACTGGGATTCTGTTCATCCGTTGGGTTCAAATCCGGATCAGTCGTATTGTAGGTTTCCAAAAATTCTGTCAGTTCGCGGAAACGTTCATTTCTGGCTGCTGTGAATCCTCCACCAAAAACGGGTTCAATCGAATCATACGCAACCGGATCCCGATCAAACAGATTGACCAGGGTGTCTCTCAGACGATTTTTGGCATCGCCAGGCAAATTTTTTCGAACAACATGCGGTCTATGGGGTATCTGGGGCGATTTCCAGCCGACCCTTAGCGCATTAATCGAAAAAGACTTATCCAATAATTGTCGAAGCGTACCACGCGAGTATCCTGCCCCTGGATCGCCTGTAAGTGAACTCCAACCGAACAGAACATCGTATTCGCCGTTAGCGAAGGCCTCCTGGGTTTCTTCAGACGTTTCTTTACTTTGAAAATTCACCTCAAAATTCGTTTGTGTTGGAAATTCTTTTTCCAGCAGGTGTTTTACAAACTCAGCGCCTGTGATTGAGTTTCTAGAAATCATAGCCGTGTTCATTGTTGAGAGTTTTTCAGGGTTTAGGTCGTTCCCATCGCGCGTAATTCCAATGATATGATAGCCATCCGTACTATCGGTTGAACGTGGAATAACAAGGGGTTCAACGCATTTACATCGAACGGAAGCGAGTGCAAAACCCGATGCAGAAAGAATGGCGTACTCAATTCTTTCACCGACCAATGCATCGATCAAAGAACGGCTGTTGGAAGTGGGGAAGAACTCCACATCCATTTCCAGCGCCTCAGATACCGAAAGTCGGAAGGGTTCGATCCGAGCTAACGTGCCAGGCACATCATCCGTTGCGACAACGCCAATCCTGAAAACACCAATTTCCTGACGCCAGTCGGCGCTCGCGTTGATTGCGTTCACCGAGAGAAGCACCATGCTTGCGATCATGAGCGTGAAAAGTCTTTGAAATCCAATCCTCAAGATACGTGCCGCTTTTTGTTGCCAGAATCATTTGTAAAGTTAGCAGATACAGATTGGCCAAGCCATCTCAGTCCATCAACATTCACCAAACATTAACCTGAACAAAAGGAATTCTCCCCGGCCGCCAGGAATATCTCCTCGTTTAGCGATCACTTATCTTTTTGCCAATACAGTGCGTTGCGTAAACATTGAGGATTTCAAATGTGGCGCTATGTGGTTGGTTTTGCGTTGGTCTCCGTGCTGACCGTCAAAGGAATTGAACAATATACTGCTTATCAGGGTTTCGAACATCGGGGCCAAACAAGCAAACAAGACGCACAAGCCCCTCAAAAAGTTGCAAAGGCAAAAATTGAGGATGAAGATGCCTATGATCCTTTTGAATTCTCGGGCCGCAAAGCACGCATAAAAATGGACCGAAGTGGTCATTTTATCACAACAGCGAAAATGAATGGGCGAAAGGTGACCGTCTTGGTCGATACGGGCGCGACCAGCGTTGCCATCAACAAGTCTACGGCGAAACGTCTTGGTATCTTTTTAAAGGCATCCGATTTCAAGTACACCGTGAACACTGCGAATGGTGCAACCAAAGCTGCATCTGCCTATATCAAACGCATTGAAATCGGCAGGGTAACTGTAAAAAATGTTAGGGCCGCAGTCTTGAGCGATAAAGCGCTTGATGGCTCGCTCCTTGGCATGACCTTTCTTGGACAGCTCAAGGGGTTTGAAGTCAAGAATAGACAACTTATTCTGACACAATAGGGTTGCAAGTAATGGCCTTACGTGGAATGTCACCCATACATCCGCAATTACGGCCCGAGAAAACCCGATGTTCCCCAGCACCTCTCCCAGTGTCAGCTCAAACACTCACTCGTTTGAAGTCACCCCACTCGTAAAACCTACCGGGTTTCGCGAGTATGATGCCAGATGGTGGTTCGGCCATCCTGGCTCTGAAAAAGAACCTGAACTCAATTTGATGGGGATTCAAGCGCTGGGCATGGGATTGGGTACGCTCATCCAAGAACTGGGTGCAGGTCCTGATATTGTTACGGGTCATGATTTTCGTAGTTATTCCATGGCCATCAAGCACTCGCTTGTTACGGGTTTGATGGCCGCTGGCGCAAACGTCAAGGACATTGGCATGGCGCTGTCTCCAGTCTCATATTATGCGCAATTTGAACTAGATGTTCCATCCGTGGCAATGGTGACCGCCTCCCATAATGATAACGGATGGACCGGGGTCAAAATGGGGTGTGAACGGCCGCTGACGTTTGGACCTGATGAGATGGGCCGGCTAAAGTACATTGTTCTTAATCAGGAGTGGAAAGCAAACGGCGGTGGCACCTACGAGTTTATTGATGGATTTGCAGAAAAATACATCGCCAATCTTTCAGATCGCAAGCCTTTTGAACGGAAAATCCGGGCTATCGCTGCCTGCGGAAATGGGACTGCAGGCGCTTTTGCGCCACAGGTTTTGGAACGTTGTGGTGTTGAGGTGATCCATATGGATACTGAACTCGACCATTCTTTTCCCAATTACAATCCAAACCCAGAAGATATGAAGATGCTCCACAGGATGCGGGACAAGGTCTTGGAGACCGGAGCAGATGTGGCACTTGGGTTTGATGGGGATGGTGACCGGTGCGGTGTTGTTGACAACGAAGGAGAAGAAATTTTTGCCGACAAAGTGGGCGTGATGTTGGCCCGTGATATTTCAGCAGTCTATCCGGATTCAGTATTCGTTGCAGATGTCAAATCCACTGGCTTGTTTTTGACTGATCCTGTGCTTCAGGCGCAAAACGCAAAGACAGACTATTGGAAAACAGGACACTCCTATATCAAAAGGCGTGTGAACGAGATTGGAGCGATTGCCGGGTTTGAAAAATCTGGCCATTTCTTTTTTAACTCTCCGATCGGCAGGGGTTATGACGATGGTATTGTGACGGCACTTGCCATTTGCGACATGCTGGACCGAAATCCTAGCAAATCCATGGCTGATTTACGTAGGGATTTGCCCATGACATTCGGTTCTCCATCAATGTCACCTTACTGTTCCGATGAGACCAAATATGAAGTCGTAGACCGAGTGGTAAAGCGGTTTGAGGACATGCAAATGAATGGTGAAAAAGTGGCTGGCCAATCCATTCGTGATCTTATAACCGTCAATGGTGTACGGGTTGTTGCGGAAGATGGCACGTGGGGCCTCGTGCGGGCTTCATCGAATGAACCAAAGCTGGTTGTCGTTGTCGAAAGTCCAGTCTCAGATTCCCGAAAAATTGAGATGTTTGAAGCGGTCGATGCGATTTTGCGGGAGAATAAGGAAGTTGGCGAATACAATCAGAAGCTTTAGTGAGCAATTTCAGCTCGCTTCTGCATTTACGATATCACGCGGAACAAAAACCCACGCGCATGTCGTGCGCGTGATAGTGTCTGATGGAAATCATAAAGGGTTTGGTGAGTGCGTTCCCTATGCCCGTTACGGAGAGACGGTGGAAAGTGTCAGTGCGCAGATTGCTTCTCTGCCCCAAGATATCGACAGACACGGCTTACAAGAAGCAATGCCAGCTGGTGCAGCGAGGAATGCGGTAGATTGTGCATTGTGGGATTTGGAAGCTAAAAGAACAAATAAACCGGTTTGGCAAATTGCCGGACTCAAAGAGCCTGCTGAGCTAACAACCGCTTATACGCTGTCACTTGATACACCGGAGGCAATGCGGGAAAACGCTCAAACAAATTCTCATCGACCGCTTCTGAAGTTAAAACTTGGCACCCCTGATGATATGCCACGGCTCAGGGCTGTTCGCGCCGGAGCACCTCAGTCTACGATCATGGTAGATGCCAATGAAGGCTGGGATGTTGCGACACTTTTGGAGTTACAGCCAACCCTTGAAGAAATTGGTGTTTCTTTGATCGAACAGCCACTCCCCGAAGCGGATGATAGCGCGCTTGCCGAAACAGACATTCCGTTACCGCTTTGCGCTGATGAATCCTGTCATACATCGGACGGGCTGGAAGCGCTGGTGAAGAAATATGATGTCATTAACATCAAGCTCGACAAAACCGGTGGGCTCACCGAGGCGCTGAAAATGAAACGTATCGCTGTCGAGATGGGGTTTAAAATTTTTGTAGGTTGCATGGTAGGCACTTCTTTGGGCATGGCCCCAGCGACACTTGTTGCGCAAAACGCTAATTTTGTGGATTTAGATGGTCCGCTTCTCCTGGCAGAAGACAGACCTCATGGCTTACGCTATGAAGGCTCAACTATATTTCCACCTGTTCCAGAGTTATGGGGTTAAGAATGTCCAGAATTGTTTATGTAAACGGCGAGTTTGTTCCTGAAGACGAAGCTAAAGTTTCGGTGTTTGATCGTGGCTTCCTGATGGCTGATGCGGTTTATGAAGTCACCACTGTGGTAGCTGGCAAGTTGATCGATTATCCAGGGCATGCGGAGCGCCTAAAGCGTTCGCTTAACGAGCTCGATATGGATGAGCCAGCTCAAATTACTGACCTGCTTGAAATTCATCGTGAGCTCATCGCCAAAAATAACCTTGTAAATGGTCTGATTTATATTCAAGTTTCCAGAGGCGTTGCAGATCGTGATTTCGTTTATCCTGAACCTGGCACACCCACCTCTTTGGTCCTTTTCACCCAGGCAAAAGACCCACTTGAAAACAAACTGGTTCAGACGGGAGCTCGGGTAATCACAGTTCCAGATCAAAGATGGGGCAGACGTGACATTAAAACTGTCCAACTCCTTTACCCTTCCATGGCGAAAATGATGGCGAAAAAAGCCGGCGTAGATGATGCATGGCTAGAAGAAGAAGGGTTTATCAATGAAGGAACATCGAACAATACCTGGATTGTTACGAAAGAAGGCAAGCTGGTAACCCGTCATCTTTCGAATTCCATTCTTCACGGCATTACCCGAAAAGCGACTTTACGCGTTGCGCAACTCCTGCAGATGGAAGTTGAAGAACGCCCCTTCACAAAAGAAGAAGCTGCAAACGCAAATGAAGCGTTTTTCACTTCTGCTTCCGCATTTGTCTGCCCTGTCATTGAAATCGATGGCAGTAAGATTGGAACGGGAGCACCGGGACCAGTCGTTGCCAAGTTACGCGAAATTTATCTTGAAGAGGCCATGAAAGAAGCGCTTTGACTCTTGTGCATTTCTTATCGAAACCTTGCATCGGGTCTTTTTGACAGTGTAGCCTCGAAAAAAACGGATTATCGGGGAAAGGCTTGGGGGAAAACGGTTGACCAGGATGAGTGTCTTGTTCAGAGATTTCAATTCATATATCCCCTTTTGTGGAGGATATGATGCCCACTAATGTTGCTTTGACCGGTCTTGCCCATGATCTTGAGGAACGCGAAAAGACCGGTAAACCTATTCGAATTGGCGTAGTGGGATGCGGCGAGATGGGAACTGATCTCATTACACGCGTCGCCCATATGAAAGGCGTTGAAATTTCCGCGGTTGCCGATCGCAATCCAGACCGTGTTACGTCAGCCCTTAATATAGCCTATGAAACCGCTGAAATAGGAAAATCTGTATCAAATCAGCAAGCTATGTCGACGGCCATTGAGGCGGGAAAGATGGCAATAACCGATGACAGCTTCATGGTCACCGAAAATCCGCTAATCGATGTTTTAATC
The DNA here is from genome assembly GCA_039191645.1 of Pseudomonadota bacterium. Lineage (GTDB taxonomy): Bacteria > Pseudomonadota > Alphaproteobacteria > Rhizobiales > Rhizobiaceae > JAALLB01. Next base: position 16,281 of record JBCCXO010000025.1, read on the forward strand.
GATGCGACGGGCGTGCCTGCGGTTGGCGCGGAAATCGGTATGCGCGCGATGGAACACGGCAAACATCTTACCATGATGAACGTTGAAGCTGACGTTTGCATTGGTCCATATCTCAAAGCTCAAGCAGAAAAATTAGGTGTTGTTTATTCGTTGGGGGCGGGAGACGAACCCTCCTCCTGCATGGAATTGATCGAATTTGTTTCAGCGATGGGGCATGAAATTGTCTGCGCTGGAAAAGGGAAAAACAATCCGCTTAACTTCGATGCAATACCGGATGACTATCAGGAGGAAGCAACGCGGCGAAACATGAGCGTTCGGATGCTGGTCGAATTCGTGGATGGTTCCAAGACAATGGTGGAAATGTGCGCCATTGCAAATGCAACAGGTCTTGTTCCAGACAAAGCTGGCATGCATGGTCCGTCGGCAACGGTGGATCAACTGTCCTCGACACTAATTCCAGCGTCAGATGGTGGTGTTTTGTCCAAAAATGGATGCGTTGATTTTTCCATTGGCAAAGGTGTTTCACCCGGCGTTTTTGTCATTGCCGATATGTCTCATCCTCGCATCACTGAACGCATGGAAGACTTGAAAATGGGAAAAGGTCCTTATTTCACATTCCATCGTCCATTTCATCTTACGTCGCTTGAGGTTCCTTTGACATGCGCGCGGGCCGTGCTTTATGGCAAAGCGGATATGGTACCGCTTTCGAAACCGGTCGCTGAGGTTTGTGCGGTTGCCAAGCGAGATATAAAAGCGGGAGAAACCCTGGGTGCTGTCGGAGAATATGATTACCGCGCCTGGATTATGCCACGTGAGCAAGCGCTAGTTGAAACAGCGATGCCGTGTGGTTTGTTAGAAAAAGCAATCGTGAACTCGGACATTAAAAAGGGTGAGGTTATTACGTACAAAAATACAGAGGTTGCACAAGGATCCAAAATTGCGGAACTCCGAGCTGAACAAGATGCAATGATTGCTGCGCTTTGATTGACGAATTCTGCACGAATCTTCATAAGAAACTATGTTTTGCAAGTGCGACAGGGTGGGCTATTGTCTGACCGGAACACCAAATCCATATCTAAACAGTAACAATGAGATAAAAAATCATGGCCGTCGAAACTCCGCTTCTCGACACGATTAACCTGCCTGCCGATCTTCGCAATTTCGAAGAGAAGGATCTACCACAGGTTGCAAACGAACTTCGGTTGGAGATGATTGACGCAGTGTCTCAAACAGGTGGGCATCTGGGTGCCGGTCTTGGTGTCGTTGAACTTACAACCGCCATCCATTACGTCTTTAATACGCCCGATGACCGTCTCATTTGGGATGTTGGACATCAGTGCTATCCGCACAAAATCCTTACTGGACGGCGTGACAGAATCCGTACAATTCGCCAAAAAGACGGGCTTTCAGGTTTCACAAAACGTGCTGAGAGCAACTATGATCCATTTGGCGCTGCCCATTCTTCCACGTCGATTTCAGCTGGCTTGGGTATGGCTGTCGGTAGAGAACTGAAAGGCGGAGAAAACAACGTTATTGCTGTAATTGGTGATGGCGCTATGTCGGCTGGGATGGCCTTTGAAGCATTGAATAATGCAGGCTCTATGGATGCCAGGCTGATTGTTATCCTCAATGATAATGACATGTCGATTGCCCCGCCAACCGGTGCGATGAGCGCCTACCTGGCGCGTCTTGCAACCGGTCGCACCTACATGGGTATGCGTGAGATTGGTAAAAAGATGACAACGTATCTGGGCAAAACCGTTGACCGAGCCATAACACGGGCGGTTGAGCATGCTCGAGGTTATGTTACCGGTGGGACCATGTTTGAGGAACTTGGTTTTTATCACATTGGGCCGATCGATGGGCACGATCTTTCTGTACTTGTGCCAGTTCTCAGGAATGTCCGGGATAACGCAAAGGGTCCGGTTCTGATCCACTGCATGACCCAGAAAGGCCACGGCTATGCTCCAGCAGAGAAATCCGCTGACAAGTATCACGGCGTTTCCAAATTTGATGTCGTCACCGGTGCCCAGGCAAAGGCAACGCCAAATGCACCATCGTATACAAAAGTGTTTGGTCAGTCTTTGGTTCAAGAGGCTGAGGAAGACAAAAAAATTGTTGGCATAACGGCGGCGATGCCGTCGGGAACAGGAATGGATATTTTCGGCAAGGCATTTCCCGAACGAATGTTTGATGTCGGCATTGCAGAGCAACATGCTGTCACTTTTGCTGGTGGATTAGCGACGGAGGGCTTTAAGCCCTTTGCTGCGATCTATTCCACATTCCTCCAACGTGCTTACGACCAAGTGGTGCACGATATTTCAATTCAGAATTTACCAGTGAGGTTCCCGATTGATCGTGCGGGTTTTGTTGGCGCAGACGGTCCGACGCATGCGGGTTCATTTGACACCACTTATCTGGCGACATTGCCAAACTTTGTGGTGATGGCAGCCAGCGATGAGGCAGAACTCAAGCATATGGTTCGCACAGCCGCCGCTTACGATGATGGGCCAATCTCATTCCGCTATCCCAGAGGCGAAGGTGTTGGCGTGGATATGCCGGAACGCGGTGAGATTTTGGACATTGGGAAAGGACGGATTGTCAAAGAAGGCACAAGAGTTGCCCTGCTCTCTTTTGGGACGAGGCTTCAAGAATGCTTGTGCGCAGCGGAAGAGTTGGAGACCTACGGGCTCTCGGCCACGGTTGCCGATGCCCGTTTCGCAAAACCGCTGGATGCGGCACTGATTGATCGCCTTGCAAGCAGCCATGAAGTGCTCCTCACGATTGAGGAGGGTGCTATTGGCGGATTTGGCTCTCATGTTGCACAATACCTTGCACGTTCAGGTGCGCTGGATCATGGGATGTTGCGGTACCGTTCGCTTTTCATGCCTGACAGGTACGTGGATCAGGCTAATCCAAAAGAAATGAATGCTGAAGGAGGCTTGGATCGGTCCGGTATCGTTAAAACTATTTTTGAAGTTTTGGGAAGGGACGCAGAAGCCGCTATTCGGGCTTGATGTCAAACGACCTTAAATCGAAAAGGGAGGGTTCTGAAGCCAGATCTGCGACCACGGCATCCAGTACTAAAAACCCTTTGTTGGTCGCTCTGATTTTTCCGCTTGGTAACGTTTCCAACATTCCAAGTTGTTCAAGAAACAAAATCTTTTCTTCAAGAACTGCACGGCCACAAATTTCTTCATACGCCCTTGGGTCAAATCCCTCAGCAAGCCGAAGCCCCATCAGTAAGAACTCATCAGCATGTTCTTCAGGGTCCAGATAAATTTCATCATCCAGGCCGTCGCCACTCGACATTGCCTTTTGCCACCATTCTTCGGGATTTCTGATGGTTGCTGTAGCAAGTCTGCCCCGGTTTGTTTGTAGTCTTCCATGCGCGCCCGGGCCAATGCCTGCGTATTCCTGACCACGCCAATATATCAAATTATGCCGACATTCATGGCCGGGCTTTGCATAGTTCGATATCTCATAATTTGAGAATCCGGCATCTGCTGTAATAGCAGACGTGAGTTCATAGAGATCAGCAGCACAGTCTTCTTCCGGAATCTGGAATTTCCCGGCTTCATGAAGCCCAAAAAAAGGTGTGCCCTGTTCTATCGTCAGTTGATAAAGAGACAGATGATCTGCAGCAAGGCCAATCGCTATATTCAATTCTTTTTCCCATGATGCCAAGCTTTGTCCGGGACGGGCGTAAATCATGTCGAACGACATTCTTTGAAAGTTGTTTTGTGCAATTTCTATTGCTCGTATTGCTTCTTCCGCCGTATGCAATCGTCCGAGAAACTTCAGTTCGGTATCGATGAGTGACTGTACCCCCAAAGAAACACGGTTTATCCCTGCTGATTGGTATCCTGCAAATCGACTGGCATCTACACTTGACGGATTGGCTTCAAGCGTAATTTCAACGTCCTGGTCAATATTCCAGTGATTGGCAATCGTGTTCAGTAGTTCTTCGACGGTGGCCACATCCATTAGGGATGGAGTGCCCCCACCAAAAAATATACTCGACACAGTCCGTCCCGGCACCAACGAAGCCATATGGGCAGTTTCCTGCTTGTAAGCGTCTAGAAACATGTCTTGATCGACACCATTGTGGCGCACATGGGAGTTAAAATCGCAATAGGGACACTTTGCAGCACAAAACGGCCAGTGAATGTATATCCCAAACTCTTTTGGTTTTGCGACGTTTCTCATCCCGCTAAACACGCCCTGGCAAACTGTGCAAAGGCTCTGGCACGGTGCGAAAGTCCATCATCTGACCGACTTGCATCCCATGCATGTTTTTCATCAACTGTCATCTCACCAAATGTTTGCTCGTAACCTTCGGGTTGAAAAATGGGATCATATCCAAACCCCAACGTTCCGCGTGGCGGCCATACGATTTTGCCCTCAACTTCGCCGCGAAAAAATTCCTTGTGGCCATCTGGCCACACGAGACACAGCACGGCAACAAACCTCGCGCTGGAGTTTAAGGCATTACGTGCATCAAGTTCATTGTGTACTTTTTCCATCGCCAGGTAAAAGTCCCGCCCGGAACCATCAGGCTTTTCGGCCCAGTCTGCCGTGTATACCCCTGGAGCACCGTCAAGCCCATCCACACAAAGACCGGAATCATCTGCAAGTGCTGGAAGTCCGGTTTCCTGGCATGCAGAATGTGCCTTGATCAGTGAATTTTCTTCAAATGTTGTTCCTGTTTCTTCAGGCTCTGGGAGATTGAGCTGAGACGCTGATTTTGCATGAAAACCGTAAGGTGCAATGAGATTGTTGATCTCTTTCACCTTTCCAGCATTGTGACTTGCTACCACAATTTCCTTTTCAAGAAGTTTGCGCATTATCCACTCATGTTTTGCAGATCGACCAACCTTGTAATTCCGCTGCTGGCCAAATCCATTAACGCATCAAACTCCTCCCGGCTAAATGGGTTTCCTTCTGCTGTACCCTGGACTTCCACAATCCCGCCGGCACCGGTCATGACAAAATTTGCGTCTGTTTCAGCATCTGAATCTTCCACGTAATCCAGATCCAGCACCGGTGTTCCTTTATAGATGCCGCAGGAAATCGCAGCTACGTTATCTTTCAGAACCTTATCCGAAACCATATCTCTGGCCTTCATCCATTCTATACAATCCCGCAACGCTACAAAACCGCCTGTAATCGATGCTGTGCGCGTGCCTCCATCTGCCTGGATGACATCGCAATCGACTGTAATTTGACGCTCGCCAAGCTCTTTCATATCGATTACGGCCCGCAAGGAGCGGCCAATCAACCGCTGAATTTCAGAACTTCTACCAGATACTTTACCCGCGCTCACTTCTCGCCTCATCCGTTCGTGTGTCGACCGGGGTAACATTCCATATTCCGCGGTGACCCAACCCGAGCCAGCGCCCCGCAACCAGGGGGGAACTCGTTCTTCGAGGCTCGCAGTGCATAGAACATGTGTATCCCCAAATTTTATCAGACATGAACCCTCAGCATGTTTGGCGAAGCCACGCTCTATTGTTACGGCTCTCATTTCATCGGGTTCTCTTTTGGATGGGCGCATCCCAAAACTCCTCATTCGTTTCCTATCGCGCTTGTAGAACGTTCCATTGCCGTTGGCAAAGCAAGATTTTGCAACTACATTTATGAGGCAAAAAAGGAATTGACCGGTAATCTCAAATGAATGGTCCAACTGGAAAGACACCCAATCCTGAAAGTCCAATTCTTGATTTGGATGAACGTTCTCGTGACATATTCAGGCACATCGTTGAAAACTATCTGACAACCGGTGATCCGCTCGGTTCGCGTACTATTTCACGCAGCTTGTCGGTCAATTTGTCTCCGGCAACCATTCGTAATGTGATGTCCGATCTAGAGATGTTGGGGCTTATTTATGCCCCGCATACAAGCGCAGGCAGAATGCCTACCGACATCGGGTTAAGATTTTTTGTGGATAGCTTTCTGGAAATTGGCAACCTTGCACAAGAGGAGCGGACTTCTATTGAGACTCAAATGAAAGCCGCTTCCAGCGAGAAGACGTTCGATAATGTTCTGGCCGAAGCCAGTCAGTTGCTTTCGGGCCTTTCCCGCACCGCTGGTCTGGTTGTTACCACGAAAGCTGACCTACGTTTGAAGCATATTGAGTTCATTCGCCTTGAACCCACAAAGGCGCTCGCAGTCATCGTTGGAGAAAACGGTTCTGTGGAAAACCGGATCATCACGCTACCAGCAGGCACGACAGCATCCACCCTGACCGAGGCTGCAAACTTCATCAATGCCAAGGTTGCCGGACAAACGATAACCGAAGCGAACGCGAGCCTGCAGCATATGCAAGTAGCTGCTAAGCGTGAATTGGATGAATTGGCTGGTAAATTGGTTGATACCGGAATCGCAACATGGGCTGGCAGTACCGATGGACAACCAGGGCAACTCATTATCAGTGGTCATGCCAATTTACTCGGTAATCTGGAGGCGGCAGACGATCTTGAACGTATCCGTCAACTGTTTGGTGAGTTGGAAGCAAAAGAAAACTTTATGCGCATTCTTGAACTGACAGAAGGAGGCGATGGCGTTAGAATTTTCATCGGTTCGGAAAACAAACTGTTTTCGCTCTCCGGCTCGTCGGTCATTGTGGCGCCATACAAGGATAACGAGCAAAGGGTGGTGGGAGCATTGGGGATTATCGGGCCAACAAGGCTTAATTATGCGCGACTTGTCCCAATGGTTGATTATACCGCGAAAGTAATCAGTCGTATTTTGCAATGATTATATAGACTTTGCCCTTGATTTTTTGACTGTTAAGCCTGATATCCAAGTCAACTTCCAAGAGATTCAGGAAAACATGATGGCCGACCAAAACGAGCATCAGGAAAAACAGGCAGAAAAGCCTGAAAATGAGGACATTGAGAACCTTGCTGAAATGAGTGAGGAAGAACTGTTGTCTGCTTTATCAGAAGAAATACAGTCCGCAGGGATGAGCGCAGACGCAGAACAACCCGCGAAAGAGGGGTTTTCAAACCCACTTGAAGCGCTAGCGGCAGAAAACACCCGCCAAGAAGAAGAAATTGCGGCGCTTAAAGATCAACTTCTCCGAACCGCTGCCGAGATGGAAAATTTACGTCGTAGAACGCAAAAGGACGTTGCAGATGCGCGTGCTTTTTCCATTTCCGGTTTTGCCAGAGACATTCTCGGTGTGGCAGACAACCTTCGGCGTGCAATCGATCATGTTGACGAAGAAAATAAAGACCAGCCAGGGCTGAAATCTTTGATTGAAGGCGTTGAGATGACGGAGCGCGAATTGCTCAATGCCCTTGAGAAAAATGGCGTAAAACCAATTTCTCCCGAGAACGAAAAGTTTGATCCTAACTTCCACCAGGCAATGTTTGAGGTTCCAAACCCCGAAGTTCCGAACAATACGGTCGTCCAAATTGTGCAGATCGGATACAAAATCGGAGAACGTGTCTTGCGTCCTGCAATGGTAGGCGTTTCTAAGGGTGGCCCGAAAGCAGCGCCGACAAATGATGCGGAAGAAAGCTAGGCTCGCTTTCCTTACAACGGGTGAAGCGCTATAGGTGCTCGAGCTCAAAAGAATCGCTTGATCCGCATCCTATGCCGAAACGCACTATTAAACTCGACGAAATCATTGATGCAGATGCAGTTCGCCACGAATTAACTGCGCTTACCTCAGAATCGAGTGGGGATGGCTCTTCTACCGCAATAAGAACTCAAGTTCTCAAACGGTTGAAAGAAGCGTCAAAAGCAGGGCGCCAACTGGCGCGTGAAAAACTTTTTGAAGATGGCGATGGGACCGCTTGCGCATGGCGTATTTCGCATCTCCAAGATGAGATCATCCGCATTATATACGATTTTGCTGTTACGCATGTTTACAGAGCAAAGAACGCAAGTGCCGCTGAGCAGATCGCAATTACTGCTGTCGGCGGGTATGGGCGTGGAACACTGGCGCCGGGTTCCGATATCGATCTTCTTTTTCTCCTCCCGTACAAACAAACGGCTTGGTGTGAGCAGGTAGTCGAATACGTGCTCTACATGCTTTGGGATATGGGGTTCAAAGTAGGCCACGCTACCCGCAATATCGATGAATGTATCAGGCTTTCAAAGGATGATATGACCATTCGAACTTCCATTCTGGAAGTGCGGTTTTTACACGGTGTCCAATCGCTCTATGAAACATTGGCTAAACGATTTTCAGCCGAAGTGGTTAAAGGCAGTGCAAAGGAATTTATCACAGCAAAGCTGGCAGAACGCGACAGCCGGCATTTGAAAACTGGTGAATCCAGATATTTGGTAGAACCCAATGTGAAAGACGGAAAAGGTGGCCTTCGCGATCTCCATACGCTCTTCTGGATCGGGAAATACTTTTACAACCTTGGGAAATCCCATGCTCTCGTTGGCGCTGGCATGCTATCAGAGAAGGAGTATCAACGCTTCCGGCGTGCAGAAAAGTTTTTATGGACAGTCAGATGCCACATGCATTTTCTAACCGGCCGCTCCGAGGAACGCCTTTCCTTCGATATTCAACGCGATATTGCAGAAAGGTTAAACTATACAAGCCATGGAGGGCTTGCGGGCGTTGAACGTTTTATGAAGCACTATTTTCTTGTCGCAAAGGAGGTGGGTGATCTGACCCTTATCGCCTGTGCAAAATTGGAAGCGCGACAGGCAAAGGAAATAACGGGTTGGGACCGTTTTTTAAGATCGGTTGTCCGAACGCGACACAAGATTAAAGGGACTGACGACTTCATCAATGATAACGGCCGACTGAACATCGCAGAACAGGATGTTTTTCAACGCGATCCCATCAACCTGATTCGATTTTTCAAAGTTTCCGAAGAGTCCGGCTTGGACTTTCATCCCGATGCTGTGGAGTTGCTGTCTAAGTCCTTATCCCTCGTTGGGCCGGATATGCGCAAAAACCCCGAAGCAAATAAGATTTTCCTGCAATTGCTTACCAGTAAAAAGGGTCCCGAGAGGATGCTGCGGCGAATGAATGAGACCGGATTTCTCGGCAAATTCATCCCATCATTCCGCAAGGTGGTCGCGATGATGCAGTTTAACATGTACCATCACTATACGGTGGATGAGCACCTGATCCGGTCGGTGGGTGCACTTTGGGGTATTGAAAGTGGCCATACTTCTCAGGATCACCCGCTCTCATCGGATTTGCTCCCCCAGATAAAAGACCGGACTGTGCTCTATGTTGCGCTGTTCTTACACGACATTGCGAAGGGCCGAAAGGAAGACCATTCGATTGCTGGAGAGCGTGTCGCTCGCACCCTTTGCCCGCGGCTGGGACTGAATGAAGAGCAGACTGATCTTGTTGCGTGGCTCGTTCGTGAGCACCTCACCATGAGTATGATTGCCCAGGGCCGTGATTTGTCAGACCGGAAGACCATCTTGAATTTCTCGGAAGTGGTGCAGGAAGTGGAACGGATGCGATATCTGGTGGTGCTGACGGTTTGTGACATCCGTGCCGTTGGTCCTGGGGTCTGGAATGGTTGGAAAGGCCAATTGTTGCGTACCCTTTATTATGAAACGGAATTGATGCTCAACGGAGGGTTTTCCAAACAACCGCTTAAAGCGAGGGTCTCTCAAGCCAAAGAAGACCTTGGGCAAGAACTTGCGGGCTGGTCGGAGAAGGAAAAAAACAAGTACACCAACTTACCGTACAATGCCTATTTCCTGTCGACGGATTTGGAAATACAAGTTCGACATATGAACTTTTTAAAAGATACCCACGAAAAAGGATTGCCGCTGGCAACCTCCGTAAATACCCGGCAATTTGAAGCCATCACGGAAATAACTGTGATCGCGCCAGACTACCCACGGTTGCTCTCCGTTGTTGCTGGCGCCTGTGTGGCAGCGGGCGCTAACATTGTGGACGCGAAAATACACACGACCAATGACGGAAGGGCGTTGGATTCGATCTACATCAATCGCGAATATGAAAACGATGAAGACGAAATGCGGCGCGCGGCGCGGGTCGGCAAATTGATTGAGGAAGTCTTGTCAGGGCAAGCCAGCCTTCCCTCCGTTATTGCGCGAAACAACAAACCAAAAAGTCGCTATAAAGCATTTTCAATCCCGCCAAAAATAGAAATCAACAATGATTTTTCAGATACGTTCACTGTTATTGAAATTGAATGTCTTGATCGTCCGGGGTTGCTGTCGGAACTCACAGGGGTCCTGGCGGACTTGAGCCTCGACATCGGTTCTGCCCATGTGGTGACTTTTGGTGAGAAAGCCAATGATAGTTTTTATGTTCGCGATCTCGTAGGACACAAGATTGAGAGTCCGGCCCGGCTCAAGAAAATTCGAAATGCGCTTATGCAAGCCATGCAACCAGCAACGAGCGAGGGTGTGCGTTGAGCCTTATCAGGAAGTTCACATCCGTTGGCAGTGCCACTATGGCAAGCAGAGTGCTTGGATTTGCCCGAGAGGCCATGATCGCAGGGCTTTTAGGCACTGGTCCGGTTGCGGACGCCTTTTACGCTGCATTTCGTTTTCCAAACCTCTTCCGACGTCTGTTTGCAGAAGGAGCATTTAACTCTGCCTTTGTGCCTTTGTTCTCAACAGAATTGGAGCAAGGAGGAAAGCAAGCCGCACGGGTGTTCGCGGAAAAAGTGCTTTCGGTGTTTCTGCCGATATTGCTTTTGATCACTGGCGTTGCCATGGTTTTCATGCCGTTTTTAGTCGGTACGATCGTGGCACCAAAATTTGCTGAAAACCCCGAAAAATTTGACCTAACAGTGCTTCTTGCGCAAATCATGTTTCCCTACCTTGCGGCAATGTCTTTGGTCGCAATGTTATCTGGGGTTTTAAACGCGTTTCGACACTATTTCCTCGCGGCTATTGCACCAGTCTTGCTTAATCTGGTTCTTGTCGGGATATTGTTTGCAGCCTGGTATCAGGGATGGGGCCCGAGAGACATTGGGATTGGTCTTGCTTGGGGTGTATTTACGGCGGGGCTACTTCAATTAGGCCTTTTAGTACTTGGAGTTCGCAAACTGGGATTTGGCATCTCAATTAAAATGCCCGCCATGTCACCGGCTGTGAAACGACTTTTGATATTGGCCTTGCCCACTGCCATCGCGGGCGGCATTACACAAATAAACCTTTTGGTCGGACAAATCATTGCATCTGCACAAGAAGGCGCCATCACAATCATGAATTTGGCGGACAGGTTGGTACAGCTGCCGCTTGGCATTATCGCCATATCCATTGGTGTGGTTTTACTGCCAGAACTAACGCGAGCTTTAACTGCGGAAAACAAAGGGGAAGCACTTCATTTGCAAAACAGGAGCCTCGAATTTGGTCTTGGATTGACCATTCCTGCTGCTGTCGGCTTGTTTATGATCCCGCTACCGATCATTGTATTGGTTTATGAAAGAGGCGCATTCTTGCGGGAAGACAGCGAACTGGCAGCTATGGTTCTTGCAGCGTTTGCGCTTGGTCTTCCATCGTTTGTCCTCATCAAGATTTTCCAGCCTTCCTTTTATGCCCGTCAAGATATGCGGACACCGATGTGGTTTTCCGGGATCAACGCCGTGGTCAACATCATTCTCAGTCTGCTGTTCTTCCCGGTCTATGGAGTCGTGGGTTTGGCGATTGCAACCAGCATAGCGGGATGGATCAATGCTGTTTTACTTTGGATGGTATTGTTTTATGGCAAGCACTTTCTGATTTCTGTTTCCACTTTACGCAATGTCGCAATGATCTGCCTTTCCAGTGCCGTGATGGCGATTGTCCTGTATATTGGTCAAACCATGTTGGCGGGCGACATTACAGATGCCAATCTCATTTATCGAATTCTCCTTGTCGGCGCGCTTATTGGCGTCTCGGCAATCGTGTATTTCGGACTGGTTGTTGCTACCGGTGCGATTGCGAAGGAACAGTTGCTTCAATTGATCCGACGAAAAGGCAAGTAGCGTGTCACCCTCTTGCCTTGCGGCTATCCTTGAGCCATAACCCGCAAAAAATCTAAGACTGGATATTCATCCCATGGCTCAGCCGACCAATCGCGTATTTTCCGGCGTTCAACCAACTGGTAACCTGCATCTGGGGAACTATTTGGGAGCGATCAGAAAGTTCGTGGCACTCCAATCAAGCCACGAGTGTATTTACTGCGTTGTCGATCTTCACGCAGTGACCGCAGATCTTGTGCAAAAAGATTTGAAAACGCAGACCCGTGAAATTGCAGCAGCTTTTATTGCGTCCGGCATCGACCCCGGCAAACACATTGTTTTCAATCAAAGCCAGGTCAAAGAACATGCTGAACTGGCTTGGTTGTTTAATTGCGTTGCGCGCATGGGCTGGTTAAGGCGTATGACTCAATTCAAGGAAAAAGCCGGAAAGAATGCGGAAGAGGCCTCTGTCGGCTTGTTTTCCTACCCTAACCTCATGGCTGCTGATATTTTATTGTATCGCGCTACACATGTTCCTGTTGGTGATGATCAAAAACAGCATTTGGAACTCACCCGGGAAATTGCCGGCAAGTTCAATCATGACTTTGCCGAGAAAATTGCTGAACTTGGATTTGGCGAAGCCTATTTTCCGATTACTGAACCCATAATCGAGGGACCGGCCACCCGGGTCATGTCACTTCGTGACGGCAGTAGGAAAATGTCAAAGTCAGAGCCATCCGATATGTCCAGGATCAATCTGACAGACAGTTCAGATGACATTGCAAAGAAGATTCGCAAAGCCAAAACCGATCCTGAACCATTGCCAGAAGCGTTGGATTTACTCGATGCGAGACCTGAAGCCAGAAATCTGGTAGGGATTTATGCAGCTCTTTCGGACTCAACCCCGGAAGCTGTTATCTCAGAATTCGGTGGTCAGCAGTTTGGTCAGTTTAAGCCAAAATTGGCAGAACTCGCCGTTGAAAAGCTCTCCCCGATCAACAGTGAAATGCGTAAACTGCTGGATGATCCTACCTATATGGATGGCGTTTTGATCGAAGGGGCTGACCGGGCCCGTGCAATCGCTGAGGAAACAATGCGGGAAGTCCGTAAAATTTTTGGCTTTCTTGGTCGTTGACCCTGTAGTAGGTTACGTTGGTTCGGCGGAGGTAAGAAGTGTATGGTCAGTAAAAGACGAATCCACGAGGAAGGCCACAGACGCAAATTCCTTTGCGTGGTCGATTCGACTTCCGAATGTGAAAAAGCGGTTTTGTATGCGGAAAGACGAGCTACCAATTCCGGTGGCGCGCTTGCTCTCCTCTTTGTATCAGAACCTGAGAGCTTTCAACACTGGATAGGTGTTGAGGAGATTATGAAAGCCGAAGCCAGAGAAGTGGGTGAAGCTGAACTGGAAAAATATGCCCAGTTTTGCCGTGAACATGGTAGTATTGACCCTGAACTCTTGTTTCGGGAGGGCAAAACAAAAGAACAAATCCTAGAACTGGTCGAAGAAGATCAGGATATTTCGCTTCTTGTCCTTGCTGCGGGTGACAGCAAAGAAGGGCCCGGTCCGCTGGTTTCTTCTCTCGGCGGCCCAGGCAATTCTTTCTCTATCCCAGTGGTCGTTGTCCCTTGTGAAATGACGTTTGAAGAGATTGAAAGCGTGACCTAATAGGATTGGTTTGCTTTTGATTTAACACTCAGACTTGATTCCGGTGGTATGAGCGCTTACTTCGGAGTTGAGCCAAACCAATGGAGTTAAGGCAGATGTTTATCCAGACGGAAGCAACCCCAAATCCAGCAACGCTTAAATTCTTGCCTGGCATTCAAGTTATGCCATCAGGTTCAGCAGACTTCAGAACCCCGGACGAAGCAAAAGCCTCTCCGTTGGCTGAGCAGCTTTTCAGGATTCCCGGTGTTTCTGGTGTGTTTTTTGGATACGACTTTATTTCTGTAACCCGAGAGGGTGATGAGAACGATGGATTTGACTGGCAGCACTTAAAGCCTGCTGTCCTCGGAACAATCATGGAGCATTTTGTTACCGGAAAACCGGTGATGAAGTCGAACGAGGCAGAGCTTAGCCCAGAAGAAGAGGATTTTGATCCAGCCGATATCGAAATTGTCAATACAATCAAAGAATTACTGGATACCAGGGTCAGGCCCGCTGTGGCTCAGGATGGTGGCGATATCACCTTCCACGGATATCGCAATGGTATCGTTTACCTCCATATGCGTGGTGCATGTGCTGGATGCCCGTCATCAACGGCTACGTTAAAACACGGCATTCAAAATTTGCTGAAACATTTCATTCCTGAAATTAGCGAAGTCCAACCTGTTGGTGTCTACGTTTAGGCGTAGGATTGGTGCCGCTTCTCGCCATCGATACTTCCGCGCATTTGTGTGCTGTATGTCTCTTTGATATCGAAAATGATATCATCATTGCAGAGAATACGCGTGATATTGGACGGGGGCACGCCGAGTTTTTGATCGATCAGATCGAAAACTGCCTGAAAGAATCATCGCTGGGCTATTCAGACCTGAGCAAGGTTGGCGCTGTCTGCGGGCCTGGGAGCTTTACAGGCTTGAGGGTTGGTCTTTCAGTGGCGCGCTCATTTGCGCTAAGTCTTAAGATCGAGGCGATCGGGATTTCTGCACTTCACGTTGCGGAAGCCGCCGCAATCGGTGCGGATTTGGAGACCAAAATACTGACGGTACTGGATGCCCGACGTGACGAGGCTTACTGTAAGTATTCGGACCAAAAAGAACCGTTCATTCGCAGTTACGCGCAGCTTGCAACCGAACTTGAAAAGGATGTTGGCGCATTTTGTGGTTCCGGCAGTCGACGATTAGCCGAACTCGCAAACCGTTCGTTGCCTATAAGACACGAGTATGGCGCGCCACCAATTTCAATTGCGGCCAGACTTGCTGCTTCTTTAAAACCTGATGATAATCCTCCTGAACCACTCTATCTTCGGAATGCGGATGCAAAACCACAATCCGGATTTGCACTAAGAATGGCGTGAGGAAGGGCGTTGATACAATCTTTTTGGGGCGTGTTTACCAACAAGCAAAAATCCGTTGTACAGCCTGCGGACCATGATGATCTGTCTGCTATTTCTGAAATACACCGGGCCAGTTTTGATCGGGGGTGGAGCGATGGCGAGTTCGCAGCACTCCTTGCACAGGATAACTATTTTTGTCTCGTTGCGCGAAAATCTGGGACAAATGAAAAGCTTCCCTATGGCTTCGTCCTGATCAAAAGGGTTTTGGATGAAGCTGAAGTCATTTCGATTGCAACCGTCCCCAAAGCGCGTCGGCGTGGTTTGGCGCGTCAACTCATGGATGCAGCCATTCGGCAACTTAACGCGGATCGGGTCAAACTCCTCTTTCTCGAGGTCGATAATCAAAACCAGGCAGCGGTTCATTTGTATAAACGGCTGGGTTTTAAAGAAATTGGCTCCCGTCAGGGCTATTATGAAAACAAAACAGCGGGCAGGAACAAACGCTCTAGTGCGCTTGTCATGCAGCTTGAACTTGGTTAGACCAAATCGGGGACCATTCGTGTAGGAAATCATGTCCATAGAAGAACAGTGTATTCAAAAGGGACTTCGTATGACGGGCCAACGGCGCGTTATTGCGCAAGTTCTTGAAAATGCGACAGATCACCCTGATGTAGAAGATCTCTATCGTCGGGCTTCGCGTATGGATAGTAATATATCCATTGCTACGGTTTACAGGACCGTAAAACTTCTTGAGGAGACTGGAATCATTGAGCGCCATGAGTTTCGGGACGGGCGCGCGCGGTATGAGATCGTGCCCGAAGACCATCATGACCATTTGATAGACCTAAAATCCGGAACGGTGATTGAATTTGCCAATGCGGAAATCGAAGCGCTTCAAGAACGGATTGCCCGAGAACACGGATTTAAACTTGTCGACCATCGCCTTGAACTCTACGGCGTGCCCTTGGACTCCGTTGACGAGGAATGATTGAAACTATCAAGCTAGTGCTGGCATTACTGGTCATTGCCCTAGTGACGCTGTTTTTATTCCCGTTTCAGCTTGTTGCCCTAAAACTCAATCTCGGCATCGCTCGAAAAATCCCCCTATTTTGGCACCGTATGGTCACAAAACTTTTTGGCATCCGGATTGATATAAAAGGCAAGCTTTCAAAAGAGCGGCCATTGCTTATAGCAGCAAATCACATTTCCTGGATGGATATTTTAGTAATCGGAAGCATCGATGAACTATGCTTTATCTCCAAACATGAAATAAACGAATTGCCAGGTGCAAACGTCCTGGCCCGTATGCAGCGTACTATTTTCGTTGTAAGGGACAAGCGGCGCGAAGTTGGCAAGCAAGCCCGTGAAATTACCGAAAGGATGCTTTCAGGAGATCCAGTTGTCTTGTTTGCGGAAGGAACCACAGGCGACGGGCAGCGTGTGCTAGGCTTTAAAAGTGCGCTTTTTGGTGCGGCACACTATGCAATGGGTGAACAGGGATCGGAAAATGTTTTCGTCCAACCGGTTGCTATTTCTTACAAAAAATTACACGGGATGCCGCTTGGACGAACTGGCCGGACACTCTCTGCATGGACCGGTGACATGACATTGGCACCGCATGTTTTATCCGTATTGCGAAAACCTGCTTGGGATGTTGTTGTCAATGTTGGCGACCCCGTTGCAATTAACAAGGAAACCAAACGCCGCGAGGTGGCAGCAGAAATGCGGAAGCAAATCCGCTCAATGTTCGTTCAGGAAAACTTTGGACGCCCCTTCGACGATAAAGGCTGAAAATGCCATTTCCTTTTTTTGCAAAACCTTATAAAACCGCCGCTTAACGTCTTTCTCTGAGAAAATGACATGTCCACTCTGACAAACGACAAAAAATCTAACGATCCGAAAAAAGTCTTCGTTAAAACTTACGGATGCCAGATGAATGTTTATGATTCCAACCGCATGGAGGATGCGTTGGAGCAGGATGGATATGTCCGCGCTGAGAGTGTTGAAGACGCAGATCTGGTATTGCTAAATACTTGTCATATCCGCGAAAAAGCAGCCGAAAAAGTTTACTCCGAAATTGGTCGCATCCGGAAGGTCAAAGATAGCCGAGATGGCACAAACAGGCCCATGACGATCGGCGTGACCGGCTGTGTTGCTCAGGCAGAAGGGGATGAGATTATCGCGCGTGCCCCTTCGGTTGATCTTGTTGCCGGTCCGCAAACCTATCACAGATTGGCGGATATCGTACGGCGTGCCCAAATGGGTGAACGGGTGGTGGAAACCGAATTTGAGATTGAAGAAAAATTTGAGAAACTTGCGAAGCCGACCATAAAACAAGTTCAATCTCGGGGAGTGGCAGCGTTTCTTACGGTCCAAGAGGGATGTGATAAATTCTGTACATTCTGTGTGGTTCCCTATACGCGCGGTGCAGAGGTTTCCAGATCGTCTTCCCAAATCCGAGAGGAAGCTGTTTCATTGGTCGAAGCTGGTGTCCGGGAAATCACGTTGCTCGGTCAGAACGTCAATGCATGGCACGGTAAAGGAGTCGATGGCAGCGATTGGGGATTGGGAGAACTCCTAAGAGACTTGGCGGAAATCCCCAAACTTGAGCGGCTGCGCTATACCACAAGCCATCCTGTCGATATGGATGACGGATTGATCAGCGCTCATCGTGATCTTGAATGTCTGATGCCCTATTTGCATCTGCCGATTCAGGCAGGTTCTGACCGAATTTTGAAGGCCATGAACCGTCATCACACCGTATCTGAATACTTAAACATCATCGACAAGATGCGCGAGTCGCGTCCTGACATTGCAATTTCCGGTGATTTTATTGTGGGGTTCCCGGGTGAAACCGACAAAGACTTCGAAGAAACCATGAACGTTGTTAAAGCAGTCAATTACGCATCTGCTTTTTCCTTCAAGTATTCCACGCGACCCGGAACGCCGGGTGCTGATCTAAAGGATCAGATTCCAGAAGAGGTGAAATCAGAACGGCTACAGCGTTTACAAGCCCTACTCAGTCAACAACAGGAGCGTTTTAACGAAGCATGTGTTGGTAAGCGAGTTGATATTTTGCTCGAGAAAAAAGGGCGTAAATCGGGGCAATTGATCGGGAGGTCGCCTTGGCTCCAGTCGGTAATTGTGGATGACAGTCTTGGCAAACCAGGCGACTTGGTTCATGTTGAGATAAGCGGATCAGGTCCTAATAGCCTGACAGCAATTGGCATTTGACAGGAGCACTTTTTGAGCAGCAAGCCCAGAAAAACCAACAAAAAATCAGCCTCCAAATCAAAAAAACAAACTGTCGATCAGGACAATATCGTCCTGGGATTTGATGATAACCAACTTGCCCAGTTGCTCTTTGGTCAATTTGACCAACATCTGGCAATGCTTGAGCAACAACTCGATATAGATGCTGCAGCCAGAGGAAATGAACTGTTTCTTACGGGGGAAAGTACGGCGATCCAGCAGGCAAGGGTCGCCATGGAGCACCTATACACGCGCTTACAATCTGGAGAGGAAGTCCTGCCAGGCGATGTAGACGGTGCCATTCGTATGGCTGCTGCCGATAATCAACTTTCCCTCCCAGCCATGGAAAAAAGCGGCATGTTGGCGATGGCAAAGATTGGCACGCGGAAAAAGATCATTCAGGCACGAACCCCCACGCAGGATGCCTATATCAGGGCGATGGATCACAACGAACTTGTGTTTGGCGTAGGTCCAGCTGGAACCGGTAAAACATACCTTGCCGTTGCATACGCAGCCGCTTTGCTTGAGCGTGGTGCGATTGATCGTATCATCCTGTCGCGACCCGCCGTGGAAGCCGGTGAACGGTTGGGGTTTTTGCCGGGCGACATGAAAGACAAGGTGGACCCCTATCTGCGGCCCCTTTATGACGCACTTTATGATATGATACCCGGAGAGAAAGTCGAAAGAGAGATCACTTCAGGTATAATTGAGATTGCGCCTTTAGCCTTTATGCGCGGCAGGACGTTGGCAAATGCTGCCGTCATTCTGGATGAAGCGCAAAATACCACATCAATGCAAATGAAGATGTTCCTGACCAGATTGGGTGAAAACTCCAGAATGATTGTGACCGGTGACCCAAGTCAGGTAGATTTGCCTCCTGGTATTAAGTCTGGACTGGTCGAAGCATTGGACTTGTTGGGAGGGATCAAAGGGGTTTCGAGGATTCGGTTTAAGGCTGAAGACGTCGTGCGCCACAGACTGGTGGCAGAAATCGTTGATGCCTACGACGCCGTGATAAAGAAAAAGAAATCCAGAGCAGATTAGATGTCTCCGCAGATTGATTTTGTTTACTCAGATGAAAGTGATGGTTCTAACTCCAAAATCGAAGATGTTGCCAGAAAAGCCATCAACTCTGTCCTTGAGAGCATCAAGCCAGAAATCCATCCTGAAGCGGAAGTAAGCATTCTGATTTGCGATGATGCGACAATTGAAAAACTCAACGATAAATGGCGGGGAAAATCAAAGCCTACCAATGTTTTGTCTTTTCCCAATGAACCCGATGGTGTCATGCTTGGCGACATTGCGATTTCGCTTGAGACAACCCGACAAGAAGCAAGGCTTGAAAATAAATCTTTTGAAGACCATCTCACACATCTAGTAGTGCATGGTTTTTTACATCTTTTCGGATATGATCATGAAACGGAGGAACAGGCTTTTCAAATGGAATCCCTGGAAACCAAAATTCTGGCCATCCTTGGCATACCCGATCCATATGAGAATGGGCAAACATTGTGAGCGTTGAGAAACATACTGACGTGACTGGAATCGAAGCCGGTTCGAGCTCTGAGACAAATTCTGAAGAACCACTCCAACCCAATCGTTCTCTTGTACCGATCAATCCCTCGGACAGCGCTGGCGAGAGTAGCTCTGTATTTTCCTGGCTGCTGCGGCTGTTCGGTCGGAAGAAAAACGGTTCAACGATCCGCGAAGATTTAGCAGACGCACTGTCTGATGATGCGGGCCTTGCAGAAGGCTTTTCTCCTGAAGAGCGCGCAATGCTTACCAGTATCCTGCGCCTTCAGGATGTACGTGTCGAAGATCTGATGGTTCCTCGGACGGACATCATCGCGGTCAATCAAGATATTTCTTTGGCCGAACTTTTGAAGATTTTTGAAGATTCAGGTCATTCGCGTATGCCGGTCTATGATGACACGTTGGATGATCCTCGAGGTATGGTTCATATCCGGGATGTCTTGGCCTACATCATCAAGGCCTCCAGTCTCACCCGTGCCGAAGTAAGCAAACGGCGTAAACAAATACCCGGCAATCTTGATTTAAAGAAAGTCGCATTGGCCAAGCCTATTGCCGAACTTAAACTGTTACGGGAAGTCATGTTTGTCCCCCCTTCAATGGGTGCGCGCGAGCTCATGGCAAGGATGCAGGCGGACCGTATGCAAATTGCGTTGGTGATTGATGAATATGGCGGCACGGATGGACTTGTCACGCTGGAAGACATTGTCGAAGAAATTGTTGGTGACATTGAAGATGAGCATGATGATGAACAAATTCATGTTCAAGACAAAGGCGATGGTACTTTCATTTGTGATGCAAAGGCGGAGCTTGATGACATACGTGAGCTTCTAGGTGAAGATTTTGCGTTTGGTGAACATGAAGATGATGTTGATACAGTCGGTGGCTTGATCTTTGATATCCTGGGGCGCGTACCCGTTCGCGGCGAAGTGATCACTAAAAACGGCTTTGAATTCAGAGTTATGGAAGCTGATCCCCGGCGCATTCGGCGTGTTGAACTGGTGCGATCCTCTCGACGCAGGACCAAAAGAGGCTAACGCGAAACCTGTTGCTTGTCCTAAGCATTGATTCCTTTTTTCTCGTCATTGTTCTAATAAAAGGGTGGTTACCCTTGTGATTCGCTGAGCGGATAACTGAACTAGACGGGATACGAAGATTAAAGCTCTGGCAAACAGAATTGAACAGCTGGAAGGCTGGTTCATCCTGCTATCCGGATGGCACCGCAGTGCGGCAGCATTTTTGGCGGGCGCTGTCTCTGCTTTTGCCATGGCGCCCTTCGATCTGTTTTTCGTACTGTTTTTGACAATTCCAGTGCTCATCTGGCTTATCGATGGTTCTGCCAGCGAGCCTAGCCGGGGTATTTTGAGGAATGTATTCAGCGGTTTTGCTCCAGGATTCTACTTTGGATTTGGCTACTTTGTTTCTGGTATGTGGTGGGTTGGAACCGCCGTATTGGTCGATGGTGACCGGTTTGCTTGGGCCCTACCCTTAGCCATTTTAGCGTTGCCGGCCGTCCTTGGTTTGTTTTGGGGCGTTGGCACATCAATTGCCTGCCTTTTCTGGTCCGGTCTGGTACGTCGTGTGTTTATGCTCGCCAGTTGCCTCATGTTAATGGAGTATTTTCGCGGATTCATTGCAACGGGATTGCCGTGGAATTCGATTGGATATGCGGCCTTCGTAAACTCATTCACGATGCAAACCGCCTCCGTGTTTGGAGTATATGCAATTACTCCTTTTGTTGTGTTGGTCGCCGCACTCCCATTGCTGCTCTTGGGGATGCAAGGCTATTCTGCCTTTAAACGTTACATTTTTATTCTGGTGTGGCTTGCTCTTGTGACGGGTCACGTCGGGTATGGCGTTTGGCGCCTCGATACGGCTGATACCGGATTTGTTGAGGGTGTTAGTCTCCGCCTTGTCCAACCCAACATTGAGCAATCGAAGAAATTTGATCCCGAACGTGAAGCTGAGTTCGTTAAGCGATATCTGGACATGTCCACCCTCGAACAGGATGGCGTTAAACTTTCGAACGTCACACACCTTATATGGCCAGAATCGGTTTTTCCATTTTTGCTGACAGAACGCCGAGATGTTCTTGCCGCAATTGCCGCCATGTTACCAGATGGCACCAGCCTTGTGACCGGTGCTGTCCGTGCTGAGCAAGGCGCATCAGCAAGCGGCAATAACTTGGTCTTCAATTCTATTTATGTCATTGATCATGAAGGTATAATTGTATCCGCAGCAGACAAAGTGCATCTGGTGCCATTTGGTGAGTATCTACCGTTTCAGGATTTGCTGGAAAGCATTGGCATACAACAATTAACTGCGCTTGAAGGCGGGTTTCAACCGGGAAGCTCGCGCAAACTTCTTTCAACCGGAACCGGTCCATTGTTCCTGCCACTAATCTGTTATGAAATCATTTTTTCCGGGCAAGTCTGGTCGGGTGAATCGAGACCGGGTTGGATTGTAAACCTAACAAATGATGCCTGGTTTGGTATGACACCTGGACCTTACCAGCATGAACGTCAGGCAATTGTGCGAAGTGTAGAAGAAGGATTACCCCTGGTACGCGTGGCCAATACGGGGATTTCCGGGGTTTATGACAGTTATGGAAACGTTGTGAAACGGCTTCCACTGGATCAACAGGGCATCCTTGACTCACCGCTGCCGAAAGCTTTGGAGCAGACGATTCATATCCAATACGGGAATTTTATTTTTTGGACGGTATTTGTGATTTTCTTTACAGTAGGTATAATTCCATCAAGAAAAACATGACGTTAGGTAATATATGGACTGAGATTTAGATTAAAGATTTTTTTGGGCGTTCGTCTAAAAGGGGCAAACGTTTCGAAAAAATGCTCGGAAAATTGGGGATACGACTCTTTTTTTATGGAAATCGTATCATAGGCAGGAAACGAGTAATACATGTCAGATAATGATAAAAAACCGAACCCAATAGACATACATGTTGGGAGTCGCGTTCGCTTAAAACGTACAATGCTCGGGATGAGCCAGGAGAAACTTGGCGAGAGCCTTGGCGTCACTTTTCAGCAAGTTCAAAAGTATGAAAAAGGTTCCAATCGAATTGGTGCCAGTCGGCTGCAGCAGATTTCATCTATTCTTAAGACGCCGATTTCATTTTTCTTTGATGGAGCCCCTGGATATGGAGGGGAAACCAGTAAAGGGTTCGCCGAAGGGGGCACTGCGGAGTACACGATTGACTTTCTCTCAACACCGGAGGGAATGCAGCTCAATCGAGCTTTTGCAAAGATTAAGGACCCCAAGGTTCGTAAAAAGATTGTGGATTTGGTCAAATCATTGGCTGATGAGGCAGAATAGATTTAACTCTCTTTCGATTCTCGCAACTAACTTCTTGACCTTTGGGCTTAAGATGACAATAAACGCGTGAATTCCAATCAGGATATAAAGAAACGTATATATCCTTATAGACCGGAGAGTGTGCATGGCGCGGCAGAATTATTTTTTCACCAGTGAATCTGTATCAGAGGGTCACCCTGACAAAGTCTGTGACCGAATTTCCGATGAGATCGTGGACCTGGTCTACAAGGAAGCTTCAAAAACTGGTGTTGATCCCTGGAGTGTACGGGTTGCTGCTGAAACGCTGACAACAACGAATCGTGTCGTGATCGCAGGAGAAGTTAGGGTTCCAGACACGCTGATTAAGCAAGACAAAACCGGCAAAGATGTTATTAACCCATCCCGTTTTCGTTCTGCAGCACGCCGCGCTATCCGTGACATTGGATACGAACAGGATGGATTTCACTGGAAAACCTGCAAAGTCGATGTCCTGTTACACTTTCAATCTGCCAATATTGCTCAGGGTGTCGATAATGCCGCTGATAAACAGGGCGAGGAAGGCGCGGGTGATCAGGGAATCATGTTTGGCTACGCCTGTACCGAAACACCTGACCTCATGCCTGCACCGATCTATTATAGCCATAAGATCCTCGAACTCATGGCCATCGCCCGTAAGAAAGGCGAAGGGGATGCAGCTCGTTTGGGTCCTGATGCGAAGTCACAAATTACGGTACGCTATGAAGATGGTGTGCCAGCAGAGGTGACCGGCATTGTCGTTTCTACCCAGCACCTTGATGAAAGCTGGGATTCTAAGAAAGTGCGCGAAGTGGTTGAACCATTTGTTCATGAAGCATTGAACGGCAATCTTCCAATTGCTGCAGATTGTGAATGGTATATCAACCCAACCGGTAAATTCGTCATCGGAGGTCCTGATGGGGATGCAGGCCTGACTGGCCGTAAAATCATTGTTGACACCTACGGCGGCGCAGCACCGCACGGAGGTGGCGCATTTTCAGGTAAAGACACAACAAAGGTTGATCGCTCAGCTGCCTATGCTGCGCGCTATCTTGCGAAGAATGTAGTAGCAGCAAAGTTGGCAGATAAATGTACCATCCAACTGTCATATGCGATCGGAGTTGCGCAGCCGCTCTCGATTTATGTGGACACGCACGGAACTGGCAAAGTTAAGGAAAGCGTGCTGGAAGACGCTATCCGGGCTTGCATGGATTTGTCACCGACCGGCATTCGCAAACATCTTGATCTTAACCGACCCATTTATGCGCGCACCGCTGCTTACGGACACTTTGGACGAAAATCGGTCAGAGGCGGATTTACATGGGAGAAAACCAATCTGACTAAAGCACTCAAAGATGCTGTAAAATCCGTTGGTTGAGGTTGAGCAGGAAGTCCCAAGAAACTCAAAATGATCCGCACCGCTCGGGATTTTTTTTCGGGCGGCGCAAAGCCAAAGCGCTGTCACCCAGGCAAGTCCAGCGGTTTGACGACCTGATGCCAACACTCCGTGTCGATGTGGATGAAGATGCGCCTTATGACCTTCGCGAACTTTTTACCCATCAGGTAAACCAGATATATCTTGAGATCGGATTTGGTGGGGGCGAACATCTTATTCATCAAGCGGTGACAAACCCGCAAGACGGCTATATTGGCATCGAGCCCTTTGTAAATTCGATGGCAAAAGGTCTACGATCAATAGAGGAAAAGGGATTGTCCAACATCCGGCTCTTTGATGAGGATGCAGTCTTTTTGCTGGATTGGATTCCTCCATCTTCGCTCGATGGCATCTATCTGCTTTATCCTGATCCCTGGCCCAAGCTTCGTCATTGGAAACGGCGGTTTGTAAACTCTGAAAATCTGGACCGTTTTTCGCGTGCACTCAAACCAGGTGGTCGGTTTCGGTTTGCCTCAGACATTGAAAGTTATGTCAATTGGACGTTACAACACTGTACCAACCATCCAGATTTTGAGTGGCTCGCTCAAACGGCATCGGATTGGACTGACCCATTTGAGAACTGGGTCCAGACCCGGTATGAGGCAAAAGCTATTCGGGAATTGCGCACGCCCTGCTATCTGGATTTTTGCAGGTCAGCTTTGCCAGTCGAATCGTAAAATCAGTAGTTCAGCTGATTTTTAGCAGTGCTTTTCCCTGTGTCATGTTAGCGACATAGGCATTGATCGCGTTTGGATAGTCCTCAATGTCGGACCATGAGGCCACTTCTGTGCGGAACACTCCGTCCTTAAAGAGACGAATGACGGCGTTGGAAGCTTTAAGCCCCCCGATCAGCCCAAGCTTTTCGAAATAAGGTTTCAACCAAAAGTTTCTGATCGTATGATTTTTGAAAATCAGCTCTCGGGGAGAAAACCGGCCGCCATACGCTTCGCTTTCATCCAAGTATCCATAGACAACGACTTCTGCATTTTCTGGCAAATTGGATTGAATTTTTGCAGTAAGTAGGCCGCCAACCGGATCAAAAAACGTTTCTGGCCTCATTTTTTCGCACAACGCAGCCAAATCCGATCCAAACGTTTCGGCATTCTGATTCAGGACGTGGGTTGCTCCGATCTCGTTTAATCCCTGCATTTGAGCATCTCGCCGAACAACCGAGATGACCTCAATCCCCATGGATTTGCCCAAACCTATAATTCCTCGCCCAACCTGAGATGCGGCCGCAGCTTGGATTACTGCTTTACGACCTGCTTTTCTAGCCTCTTCCATCATGGCGTATGATGTCATTGGATTGACGACAAACGCTGCGGCTGATTCTGCGGGAAAAGAATCGCCAACAGGAATGCAATTTGTAGCAGGAAGGCACGCATATTCGGCCCATAGTCCATCGCCATCCTGTTTTGCACAGGATACCCGCTTGCCTTTTAGAAACATCCCGAGCGGACCTGCATTGGAGGCAATCACCCTTCCGCATCCTTCAAACCCCATGATCTGGTCTTGAACCGCATTGACAGAATAAACACCCCGCATGGATAACAAATCGGATGGGTTGCACGAAGACGCTTCCATCTTGACCAAAACTTCCCCTTTTTGCGGTGCTGGGACAGGTTTTTCTGTCACCAGGAGATGAGCAGCTGGATTTGCCGGATCATTTTCGCCTTTCTGAAAGACGATTGCCTTCATGGAAATTGGAAGAGACATGATTTATCACAAACGTTGTTGACCGGGAGTTTCACCGCGACGGTACTGACAAAAGGTATCAAAAAACTTACTTTCTCTTGCAAATTGGAGCTTAAAACCGTATAAGTCCGTAAATTCTCCGGTAATTCGCGAGAGTGGGAGCCCCCCGGCACCCGCTCTTTTTTATTTTTTAGGCACAAGAGAAGTGTTCATGCTAGAGGCACGCACCATTTTGGAAACAGGGCTGGAAGCACGGGTTGCATCCATTGTCGAACCTGAGATCGAAGATCTCGGTTATCGGCTCGTGCGTGTAAAAATCTCTGGAGTCAACGGAACCACCTTGCAAATCATGGCCGAACGCCCAGATGGTACCATGAACGTCGCTGGCTGCGAGGAAATATCCAAATCAATCTCGCCAATTTTGGACATAGAAGACCCCATCGATCGGGCCTATCACCTGGAGGTTTCTTCGCCAGGCATTGACCGCCCTCTTGTTCGCAAGTCTGATTTTGAAACTTGGGCGGGTCATGTTGCCAAACTCGAAACACGCCAAATGATAAACGGCCGAAAGCGGTATAAAGGCCTGATACTGGGTGTCGAGGGCAAAGACGTAACGTTTCGCCGTGAGGCGCCTGCCAAGGACGAAGAGACAGAATTTGTAATACCGGTTGATGAGATCAAGGATGCAAAACTTGTTCTAACCGACGAATTAATCACCGAAGCCCTTAAACGTGACAAGGCACTGCGAGAGGCAAACGGGATTGTGGATGACGGCGATCTTTCGCCAGATAATTGAACTTTAGGCCTCCGTTGAGAGGCTGATTGTACAGGAGAAGATCATGGCAGTAAGCGCCAACAGATTGGAATTGTTGCAAATCGCTGATGCGGTTGCCCGTGAAAAAGCAATCGACAAGGAAATCGTGATTTCAGCAATGGCAAACGCTATCGAAAAGGCGGCAAAGTCCCGCTACGGACAGGAAACGAATGTGCATGTCCAAGTGGACCCTAAAACAGGTGATATAAACCTGAAACGCCTTTTGGAAGTCGTTGAGGCGGTTGATGACTATAATACACAAATAGCCCTGGAACTGGCGCGTGATAAAGAACCTTCTGTTGAACTGGGTGATTATATTTCCGAACCGCTGCCACCTATGGATTTTGGCCGGATCGCAGCACAATCTGCCAAACAGGTAATTGTGCAACAGGTTCGCGATGCTGAACGTGATCGGCAGTTTGACGAATATAAAGACCGCGTCGGCGAAATCCTGAACGGTACTGTTAAGCGCGTAGAATATGGAAACGTCATTGTTGACCTTGGGAGAGGTGAAGCAATCATTCGCAGAGATGAAACCATTCCACGCGAGAATTTCCGATACGGGGATCGTGTCCGCGCTTATCTGTATGATGTGCGACGGGAGCAACGGGGACCTCAGATTTTCCTATCTAGAACCCATCCCCAGTTCATGACAAAACTTTTCACTATGGAAGTTCCTGAGATTTATGACGGGATTATCGAAATTAAATCCGTCGCACGCGACCCCGGTTCGCGGGCAAAAATTGCTGTTATTTCAAATGACTCTTCGATCGATCCTGTAGGAGCTTGCGTGGGTATGCGTGGTTCACGGGTTCAAGCTGTTGTTGGAGAGTTACAGGGTGAGAAAATCGATATTATTCCCTGGTCGCCTGAGGCCGCGAGCTTTATTGTGAACGCCCTTCAACCAGCCGAAGTGGCAAAAGTTGTTCTGGATGAAGAAGCCGAACGTATCGAAATTGTTGTACCGGACGATCAGCTTTCTTTGGCCATTGGCCGGCGGGGTCAAAATGTGCGTTTGGCCTCACAATTAACCGGCTGGGACATCGATATCATGACCGAGCAGGAAGAAAGTGAGCGCAGGCAGGCCGAGTTTGAGACCAGCGCGAATGCATTTATGGAAGCGCTCAATGTGGACGAAATGGTGGCACAGCTATTGGCGTCTGAGGGGTTTGCTTCGGTAGAAGAAGTTGCATATGTCGAAATGCTGGAAATCGCATCCATTGAAGGCTTTGATGATGAAACGGCAGACGAACTCCAAGCAAGAGCCAGAGAGTTTTTGGAGCGTCAGGAAGCTGCTTTAGATGACGAGCGTAAGAAACTTGGCGTTGATGACAGCTTGCGTGAGATCGATGGGCTGACAAGCCAGATGTTGGTCAAACTCGGGCAAGAAGAAATCAAGACAATGGAAGACTTCGCCGGCTGTGCCGCTGATGACCTGTTGGGTTGGAACGAGAAAAAAGAAGGCGAAAACGTTCGATATCCCGGAATTCTTGAAGAATTCAAGATGTCCCGTGTGGAAGCGGAACAAATGGTGATGGCTGCACGCATCAAAGCGGGTTGGGTCACAGAAGAAGAACTTGCTGCTTCTCAAGCGGAAGCTGAGGAAGACGTTGAAGAGGCTGTTGAGGAGGAGGCTAAAAAAGCAGGACGCATTTTCTAGATCAGGATTTCGAATTTGGCTTCACGGGATAAGAATCCAAGAACCTGCATTGTATCGCGGACTGAAAAACCGCTGGAAGATATGATCAGGTTTGTAACGGATCCGGAAAACAACGTAATTCCTGATTTAAAACGCAATCTTCCGGGAAGAGGTGTTTGGATTACTGCTACTGAGGCTTATATCAAGTGTGCAATCGAAAAAGGATTGTTCTCGCGGGCATTCAAAAAACCGGTGAAAGCAACGCCTGATCTGACAGACCTGATTAAGCAGCTTCTGAAATCCAGGGTCTCCGGCCTACTTTCAATGGCAAAGAAAGCGGGAGCCCTGACAAAAGGACAACACAAGGTCGAGGAACAAATCCGGAAAGGGAACGCTTCCTTAATTATAATAGCAACTAACAATCGTGGTGACGGAAAACAGAAGATAAAATCGCTTTTAGAAAAACATGCACCCCAAACGCCATGTGTTGAGGTCTTCACTTCAGATGAACTCGACTCTATTTTTGGAGGTGTCAACACAGTCCATATCAGCTTAGATGAAAGCGGAATTACTGAACAGATTCGGTCAACAGCCGAAAAATTGAGAAGGTTTAGCGCATAACGCTTACCAAAAAATCGATCGAATTAAACAAAAGGCTGGATTTTATTGGCCTTTAGGTTCAAAAAGCCGCCAATACAAAGTTACAAGGTAAAGAATGACCGAGAACGAAGGCAACAGCAAAGCTGGCCCGGAAAAGAAAAAGACCCTCACGTTGCGAGGCGGAGGTCTGTCGCAGGGAACCGTGCGCCAAAATTTCTCTCATGGCAGAACCAAATCTGTCGTGGTGGAGACGCGCAAGCGCAAAATTGTGAAGCCAGGTGAAGCGGCCCCTGCCGCAACGCCTGAGAAAAAACCGGTTGACGCCAAAGAAGCGCCGAAGCCAGCAAGCGATGCCGCCAGTACTCTGTCCAAGAATGAGGTGGAGGCACGGGCACGCGCACTGGAGAAAGCGAAAGTCCGCGATGTAGAAGATGCCAAACGCCGGGAAGAGGAAGATAAACGCCGTGCTGAAGAAGATGCACGGCGCGCCAAAGAAAAAGAAGAAGCAGCCAGAATAAAAGCTGAAGAAGAAGCCCGCCTTGAAGCGGAGCGGCTTGAAGCAGAGCGTGAAAAAGCCGCGGAAGCTTCCGCCGCAGCTGCTAAAGCTGAAGATGTCGGTGTGAAACCGGTAACCAGGGATGAATCCAAACCAAAAGAATTGAAACCTTTCGAGCGGAAAAAGCCGGAAGAACCCCAAAAGCCTTCTCGTCCAAAAGGTGGAGAAGATCGACGCAAGACTAAACTGACCTTGTCCAATGCTTTGGATGAAGACGGTGGAAGTCGTGGTCCATCGCTAGCAGCCTTGAGGCGGCGTCAGGAAAAACAAAAACGTGCTGCTCAACAACAAACCGGACCGCGCGAAAAAGTATCGCGCGAAGTGCAGTTGCCGGAAACCATCACCATTCAGGAGTTGGCCAGCCGGATGTCAGAGCGCTCTGTTGATGTGATCAAGTACCTGATGCAGCAAGGCCAGATGATGAAGCCCGGCGATATAATCGATGCTGATACAGCAGAGCTGATCGCTGAGGAATTTGGTCATACGGTTCGTCGTGTCTCAGATGCCGATATTGAAGAGGGCATTTTTGATGCACCCGACAATGACAAAGATCTTCAATCTCGCCCACCCATCGTCACCATTATGGGGCATGTCGATCACGGCAAGACCTCGCTATTGGATGCGCTGAGGAATGCAAATGTGGTTTCCGGTGAGGCGGGTGGCATCACTCAGCATATTGGCGCCTACCAGGTCGAACATGATGGTCAATTGATCTCATTTATCGATACACCAGGCCATGAAGCATTTACATCCATGCGGGCACGTGGTGCGCAAATTACCGATATTGCGATCCTGGTGGTTGCCGCAGATGATAGCGTCATGCCGCAGACGATTGAATCCATCAATCACGCCAAAGCTGCTGAAGTTCCAATCATCGTCGCCATCAACAAGATGGACAAGCCGGAAGCGGACGCCAACAAGGTAAAAACCGAGTTGCTGCAGCATGAAGTGTTTGTTGAGGACATGGGTGGTGATACCCAGGCTGTAGAAGTCTCCGCGTTGAAAGGTACAAATCTTGATGGTTTGCTGGAAGCAATTGTTTTGCAGGCTGAGTTACTCGAACTGCGCGCTAATCCCAACAGGCCAGGCGAAGGTGTTGTCATTGAAGCGAAACTCGACAAAGGTCGAGGTCCTGTCGCAACCGTTCTTGTAAATCGTGGAACCCTGACAACGGGGGACATCATTATTGCAGGAGATGAATGGGGACGGGTTCGCGCTCTGATCAATGACCGAGGCGAGCAGGTTAAAGAAGCTGGTCCTTCCATGCCAGTAGAGGTTTTGGGACTTAACGGTGCTCCTGGGGCCGGCGATCGACTGGGTGTTGTTGAAAACGACGCCAGAGCACGTGAGATCTCAGAATACCGTCAGCGCCTTACCCGCGAAAAAGCGGTTGCAAGGCAATCTGGTTCGCGCGGTTCTCTTGAGCAGATGATGACGCAACTGCAAACAAAAGATACCAGTGAAGCAGCAATTGTCATCAAGGCGGATGTCCAAGGTTCGGCTGAGGCTATCGCGCAGTCCTTGTTGAAATTGAATACAGACGAGGTTGAAGCCAGAATTGTCCATTCCGGCGTTGGTGCGATAACAGAGTCTGATGTGGCCCTTGCTGCTGCATCCAATGCACCTATTTTGGCCTTTAACGTTCGGGCCAATAAGCAGGCGCGCGATGCGGCAGAGGCTGAAGGCATTGAGATAAGATATTACTCGATCATCTACGATCTAGTAGATGACATGAAAGCGGTCATGTCTGGTCTTCTTGCACCGGAGAGAAGAGAAACGTTCCTTGGGTATGCTGAGATCCTTGAAGTCTTCAATGTCTCGAAGGTTGGTAAGGTCGCCGGTTGTCGTGTAACGGAAGGCAAGGTCGAAAGAGGATCAGGCGTGCGCTTGCTGCGCGACAATGTTGTGATCCATGAGGGCATGCTTTCTACCCTGAAACGTTTCAAAGACGAAGTGTCTGAGGTGCCTGGCGGGCAAGAGTGTGGAATGGCATTCGAAAACTATCAGGATATTCGGCAGGGCGATGTGATAGAATGTTTCCGCGTTGAGGAAGTTGCACGCTCTCTTTAAGTTGCAGCCAAATTTAAAACCACGCTTCTGCGGTTTGACCCCGCAGCAGTGAAAGGGAATTGATCGATGTCCAAGTTTTCTGCCAAGGGGCCTTCGCAACGGCAATTGCGAGTGGGGGAAATGGTGCGCCATGCACTCACAGAGCTGCTACAACGTGGGGAAATTCAAAGTGATGTTCTTGAAAAGGAGGTGATCTCCGTTTCTGAAGTGGCAATGTCGCCCGATCTGAAAATCGCGACTGTTTATGTATCCCGCCTTGGCGGTGGTGAGGCAAAGCCCATCATCAAAGCGCTGTCTGAAAATGCAAAACAGATTCGCGGACGGATATCGCCAAAGCTTAGTCAGATGAAATACATGCCATCTTTTCGCTTTCGGGAAGACACCAGTTTCAACAACTTTTCGAGAATAGATGCGTTGCTCCATTCTGATGCGGTACAGCGTGACTTGAAACAGGACGAAGAATGAGCCGACAACGAAAAAAGAAGGGGCGCCCGATTTCGGGGTGGGTCGTTCTCGACAAGCCAGCTGGCTTGGGCTCGACGCCGTGTGTGGGGAAAATAAAATGGTTGTTCCAGGCCGCCAAGGCCGGTCACGCCGGTACACTTGATCCGCTCGCTTCGGGAATGTTGCCAATTGCGCTTGGAGAAGCAACGCGAACAGTTCCTTACATCATGGATGGTGAAAAGACCTATCAGTTTACCGTTCGATGGGGGAAAGAAACAAATACGGATGATCTTGAAGGCACGGAAACAAACGCGTCCAGTCAGCGTCCAGTTAAAGCCGATGTTGATGCGCTGCTGGCGAAGTATACAGGGGAAATACATCAGGTTCCTCCGCAATTTTCAGCCATAAAAATCAACGGTGAGCGTGCTTACAAGCTTGCACGAGATGGCGAAGACGTTGAAATCGAACCACGAGCCGTCAATATCCATTCGCTTAGCATTGTTGAACATGGTGTTGATGAAACTTCGTTTGAGACCCGATGCAGTAAGGGGACTTATGTCAGAGCGCTTGCCCGGGACATGGGACGGGATCTTGGTTGTTTCGGGCATATATCCGCGTTACGCCGGGTGTCTGTAGGCCCATTTCTGGAAGAAGACCTTATCCCGCTGGATGAAATTCTCAAGCTTGAAGGTAATCTTGAAGAATTGGATTGCCAGCTTTTTACGACCGGCACTGCCTTGGATGACATGGTCGAAATCGCCGTCACCAAGGAACAAGTTCATCGGTTACGGCTTGGGAATGCGATTGTTTTGCGCGGCCGGGATGCGATTGCCCATGCAGAAGAAGCGTTTGCCTCTTTAGGAGAAGAGCTGATTGCGATCGGGCAGGTAGATCGTGGTCAGTTCAAACCAAAACGGGTTTTTGCG
>JBCCXO010000026.1:0-48282 GCA_039191645.1 Pseudomonadota bacterium
ACCTGCTTCGAGCGTTTCCCAGCCCCCGCTTGCGGCGAGGTTCTTATACGCTGCCATCGCGAGCCGAAGACGCTCATAACGGGGTGTATGGGGCGCCAACAATCGAAGATATGCCACAACGTTCCCAGTTGATTTGGTTTGTTGCAGAATTTTGAGCGCCGAAATTGCTTCCGGATAGATTACGTTTTCTCGGGTTACCGTTTTGGGGTTCACCCTCCCGGCGTTGAGGTGCTGGGCAAACGCCACTAAAGACATGGAAAACCGCACCTCATACGCAGCCCTGATTGCGTCATCTCCGGCTTTTGGTGTGTTCTGAAGGGCTGCAATGGCGTAGTCCGCCGGGTCCAGCGCATGTTCTTCGGCCCGAGAGAGAATATCGATGACAGAATTGGCCTTTTGCGAAATTCCGTCAGAGGTGGTCCAGACGGGTAGAAATTCATTTTCTTCATAAAATAGGTAGATTTCAGAAAGCCGCTTTTTGTTGAGCTTCGTCTTTGCTTTTGAAGCCTGATTTTCAAGCTCTGCTTTCATGGCCTGCTGGGCGAGACTTAAAACCGGTTCCGGCGTTTGTTCTTCAGCAATCGCTGAAATAGAAAATGCCATGAGCAGGATCAGGAGTTTGAACGAGATTCCTGTGATTTGCTTTACGTATTGCATGGATCAGGCTCCGATGTTGGAATCAACTGTCGGAAGTGTAGCAAATGCCCCATTTTCATCAATCACCTTCTTAAATGTGATCTGGAGGCGTGTGACGGATGCAACAAAAAAAGGCGATTCTGAATGAATCGCCTTTGGATGACTTGCTGAACGCAACTCTTATTCTTTGGTTTCTTCTGCTGGTGCCTCTTCGGCGTTAGCTTCAGCGGCTTTTGCTTCCGCGGCTGCTTTTGCCTCTGCTTCCGCAGCTGCAGCATCTTCAGCAGCTTTTTCAGCTGCCAGCGCCTCAGCTGCTGCAATCTTCTCAGCTTCGATCCGCGCTTTTTCTTCAGCAATTGCCTGGCGCTCAGCATCGTTCAGCTTTTTAGCGCGTGTCCCCGTATTTTCGGAAATACGTGCAGATTTACCGCGACGGTCACGCAAATAATAAAGTTTGGCCCTGCGGACTTTACCGCGGCGCACCACCTCTACACCCTCTACCAATGGAGAAAATGCGGGGAAGACGCGTTCTACGCCTTCACCATAGGAAATTTTACGGACGGTAAAGCTCTCGTTCAATCCACCGCCGGAGCGGGCAATACAAACCCCTTCGAAGGCCTGTACGCGTGTTCTGTTTCCCTCTGTAACACGGACCAGGACACGGACAGTGTCGCCGGGTTCAAACTCAGGGAGTTGACGTTTCTCGGAGATGCGAGCGGTTTCTTCAGCTTCCAGCTGCTCAATGATATTCATTTTCCAAACTTTCGATTTTAAGATCAGGCCAGGGACAAAGAATGCTTGCCTTTGCCGGATCAATTGTTCTTTTAAAAAGCCAGAGCGACCTCGAGCAAGTCTGGCAATCGCGGCAACCCGCATAGACCCGCCCGACCGAAGCGAAGTTCATGTCGATGCGCATTTTCCGTCGTTTTCGGAAATTTGAGCGGTCTATAAGGGAAAATGAGAAATTTGTCTACGCAAAAATATCCAAGAAATGAGAACTCGCCTTATCGCCACTTAATGGAGCACCCCATGCTCGGGGTTTGATCTCTGGGGCCTTGTCCGGTTTTTGCGATCAGACGCATGGCTTCAAACAATTCTCGGGTACGGTCTTTGGCGTTGTCCATGCGTGCATCATCAAGACGTCCCCTATATTGAAGCTCACCCTTTGCGTTGAAACCAAAAAAGTCAGGTGTACACACTGCGCCGTAAGCTTTGCCTACGTGTTGCGTTTCATCGATCAGGTATGGAAACTGAAACTTGTATTGAGATGCAAACAATTTCATGTTTTCAGGGCTATCGCTTGGCACGTATTGATAGTCGTTTGACATCACTGCCAAGACATTAATTCCTTCCTGCATCAGTTCATGGGCATCTTCTGAGAGGCGGTCTGCGATTGCTTGAACATAGGGACAATGATTGCAGATAAACGCGATAAGCAGTCCTTTTTCACCCAAATGTTGCGACATGGTATAGGATTGACCATCGGGGTCTTTCAGTGTGAATTCCGTAGCACTCCAACCAAAATCACAAACAGGTGTGTCTAAAAGCATTTATAAAAGTCCTTTGCATGCGGTTTAAAAAAAGAATTATAATCTGTTTTATTTCATCGAGATGATCGTATTGCCTATAACCATGGCTATTACAGGAACCTAACTTCTCCAATATAAGAAAAGTAGTTTGTCAGTAAAAATCTTGGGAACGGTATAAGGTTTATTTCTCTAAATCCATTCATGAAAGATGATGAGGTTGCCATATGGGTCTTTTACGATGAATTCTGTGCTGCCCCATTCTTTCTTTTCAGGTTCTTGGTCCAGGTTGATGCGATTTTGATCCAGCAATCTCTTATACAGCGTTTTGATGCCGCTTACTTCTATTCGGCATGAGTGGGTTCCGGCAATGAATGTCTCTGCGCCGGATCTTACAGGATTGGCGCGCGTTTCATTTTTCCAGCTTTCATCGTTAGCAAGCCAAAGGTGCAACTCCACCGCATCAAAAGTTAAAACCGCATATCCCCCTTCATCCAAGTAAAGGCACTCAAAACCAAGCGCTTCAGTGTAAAATTTTACCCCTTCCTCGAGATCTGTCACTGGCAACGCTGGCATAATGGCAGCTGCGGAACCCGGGCTCTTCCGATTGAGGTCCGGCCGACGTTTCTGTGTAATTTCGTTTGATTTTTGATTTTGCCACTCAGCAATATTTTTGTGATTTCCGCTGGTGAGTACATCAGGGATTGCAAGGTTTTCCCAGACATTGGGTCGGGTGTAGTGCGGGTGTTCCAAGAGATCGTTTTCAAAACTCTCAGACGTGCCGCTGGTTTCATTTCCCATGACGCCCGGCAACAATCGGACAATTGCATCCAGCATCACGATTGCAGCTGGTTCACCGCCCGACAGGATGTAGTCTCCAATCGAGACTTCTTGCAGGTTGCGTGCATCGATGACGCGTTGATCTACCCCTTCGAACCGGCCACAGATGATCACAGCGCCGTCCCCTTCGGCTAGGGCCCTCACTTCTTTCTGGGTTAACGGCGCTCCGCGAGGAGACATTAAAAGGCGTGGTCGGTTATCTTCCGCGATGCTGTCGATTGCGTTGGCAAGAATGTCTGCGCGTAGAACCATCCCGGCTCCGCCACCGGCAGGTGTATCGTCAACGCGTTTGTGTTTTCCTTCGCCGAAATCCCGCAGATGGACGGTTTCAAGCTGCCAATCGTTTCTTTGTAAGGCGCTGCCCGCCAAGGATGCGCCTAGCGGTCCCGGGAACATCTCAGGATACAGTGTGATGACGGTGGCTTTAAACATCAGGCCTCCTCATCTCTTTCACTCACTTCAGAAGGTGGAATTACCGTCATACAGGCTGTGTTGAAATCTATCTTCGGAACAATCTCTCGGGTGAACGGAAGATAAAAAGTTTGTCCGCCGTCTAATGGTTTGATCTCGAGCATGTCGCCTGCGCCGAAATTTGGAACTGCCTTGATGGTCCCTAGTTTTTTGCCATTTTCGTTAACCGCACTCATTCCGACAAGATCAGAGATATAAAACTCATCTTCGTCCGGCTCCGGTAATTTTGATCGGTCAACATAAAGTTCCAGCCCCTTCAGGGCTTCTGCATCTTCACGGGAGTTTATCCCTTCAAACTTAACGATCATCATATTCTTCTGCGGCCGCATGCGAGTAATTTTGAATTTGCGGCCCTCGACGGTTTCCAGTTTGCCGTATTGATTCAGCATTTCAGGTTCGCCGAACGGTTTCACACGCACTTCCCCCTTGATGCCTTGAGGAGCACCTACCTGCGCAAGAAGAATCAAGGTAGTCGTCATGAACTTGAAAAACCCGGAAACTGATAGTCCTGTAGAGGCTACAAGAACGGTTAGATTTCAGCCATAAAAAAAAGCGGCTGAGCGCCGCTTTTCCAAATCACTTGGAAGCTCAATTTCTTAAGCCTTTGTTTCTTCAGCGGCGGCCTCTTCAGCAGGTGCTTCCTCTGCAGGTGCTTCTTCCGCAGGTGCTTCTTCTGCAGCTGCCTCTGTCGCGGCTTTTGCTTCCTCTTCAGCAGCAGCGGCTGCGGCGGCAGCTTCTTCTTCTTTGGCTTTCTTCTCGTCGATGCGTTCCTGTGCTTTTTTACCAGGCAATGCCTTTTGGGGGTTGTTGCGGGCTTCGCGTTTCAAAAGGCCAGCTTCGTCTAAGAAACGGTGCACACGGTCGGTTGGTTGTGCGCCATGGCTCATCCAATGCTTAACGCGATCGACGTTCAGGCTAACCCGGCCCTCATCATCTTTAGGCAACAATGGATTGTAGGTGCCGAGTTTCTCGATGAAACGTCCATCTCGTGGTGCACGCACGTCTGCTACGACAATTGAATAAAACGGTCGTTTTTTTGACCCGCCGCGGGCCAGTCTCAGTTTAAGTGCCATTTAAAATACTCCTTGGAATTGCGTTTGATGGCTTTAGGACCCGTCTCGGGCCTGTTTGTGGTGCTGGATAACCTCTGAAATGATGAAATTCAGAAGTTTCTCAGCAAAGTCTGGATCCAGATTGGCTTTTGCCGCGAGTTCGCGCAGGCGTTTGGCCTGCTCTTTCTCGCGTGCCGGATCAGAAGGTGGTAAATCATGGTGTGCTTTGAGTTCGCCAACCGCTTTGGTGACGCGAAACCGTTCTGCCATGATATGAATCAATGCCGCGTCCAGATTGTCTATCGAACCCCGATATTGATGAAGCTTGTCTTTTGGATTCATGCGCACTTCTCCACAAAACCGTTGGATTGAAGTTGCTGCCAAAGCCAGCCCTTATGAACGTTGCTTCGCTGATCATGGTGCATTGCACATTTGGTCTTTAACCCTGGAACTTTCATAAGCTGGATGTTCATCGTTTTCCTCCAAATGGACCTTTTCCCTTCGGAGCCTTTATGCCCATTTCACTGGCCATTTTCTGGATTTCCTGAGGGCTCATTTTAGAAAGGTCCGGCATGCCAGCGCCACCTGGTCCGCCGGGCATGCCGCCGGGAAGTCCTGGTAAACCGCCGCCCAGCATCTTACCCATGCCGCCGCCCATCATGCCGCCAAGGCCGCCCATCAGCCCTTTTTTGCCACCCATTTTGGTCATCTTGCGCATCATGTCGCCCATCTGACGGTGCATTTTGAGCAATTGATTGATTTCCTGAACTGTAGAGCCTGAGCCCGACGCAATGCGTTTTTTACGGCTTGCATTCAAAAGCTTGGGCGCTTTACGCTCTTTGCGGGTCATGGAGGAAATGATCGCTTGCTGACGTTTGAAAATATTGTCATCAAGGCCGGCTTGTTCGATCTGTTTTTTCATCTTTCCGATGCCGGGCAGCATTCCCATAATGCTACCCATGCCACCTAACTTCTGCATCTGGTTGAGTTGCTCGGAAAGGTCGTTCAAATCGAACTCGCCCTTCTGCATCCTCTTTGCCATTGCCTCGGCTTTTTCCTGGTCGATGGTTTCCGCTGCTTTTTCAACGAGCGAAACCACGTCACCCATGCCAAGAATACGGTCAGCAATTCGGCCTGGATGGAAATCCTCAAGGGCATCGATTTTCTCACCTGTACCGATCAACTTGATCGGTTTACCGGTTACGGCCCGCATTGAAAGTGCCGCGCCACCCCGGCCATCGCCATCTATTCGCGTCAGGACAAGACCGGTTATCCCTACGCGTTCATCAAAGTTTTTCGCAAGGTTTACGGCATCCTGGCCGGTTAGAGAGTCTACCACGAGTAAAATCTCGTGCGGTTTTCCAGCTGCTTTGATATCCGCCATCTCAACCATAAGTGGCTCGTCGATATGGGTCCGTCCGGCGGTATCAAGGATGACCACGTCATAACCACCCAGTTTGGCAGCTTGCTCGGAGCGTGCAGCAATCTCGACCGGGGTTTGACCTTCGATGATCG
This sequence comes from Pseudomonadota bacterium, assembly GCA_039191645.1. GTDB lineage: Bacteria > Pseudomonadota > Alphaproteobacteria > Rhizobiales > Rhizobiaceae > JAALLB01. The sequence goes on from JBCCXO010000026.1 coordinate 6,041, forward strand.
GAAGGGTGTCCACGCCTGTTTGTTCACCAAGCTGGCGTAACTGTTCTTGCGCAGCCGGACGCTTTACGTCAAGCGAGGCCATCAAGACCTTTTTCTTTTGCTTTTCTGTAAGGCGTTTTGCAATTTTTGCAGTTGTTGTTGTCTTACCTGAACCCTGTAGGCCAACCATCATCAACGTCACCGGCGGTGCGGCTGCCAATGAGATTGGTTCCGCGTCTGAACCCAGCATATCCACCAGTTCATCATGAACTATTTTGACAACCATCTGACCGGGAGTGACAGACTTTACAACCTCCGCACCGACGGCTTTTTCACGCACTTTTTCTGTAAAATCACGAACTACATCCAGGGCTACGTCGGCCTCAATCAAGGCGCGGCGAATTTCGCGCAGTGCAGCAGATACATCCTTTTCGGACAGCGCACCGCGTTTGGTTAGCCCCTCGAAAATTCCGCTTAAGCGATCTGACAGCGATTCAAACATAACAATTCCATTTCTTTTGGTTCCCCTTTCGGCGTCTACCGGTCGGGGAAACCCTGTTTACCAACATATCTCCAATATGGTGGTAACATACCTCAAACCAAAGCTCATTTCTTGATCACAACTTCTCGCCAGCAACACTTTCCGCATCATCGCAGCGTGCCCACAAGCAAAAAAGCACCCGGGGGCGCATCGCGCTGCCGGATGTTTGTCTCAGGGATCTCTTTATACCTTTTCGGGTCCCGTTTGACTGGTCAATAATGGTCTCTTGAATGAGATGCGTGGCTTAAACAGGGAAATTACCAAATTGTCAAGGAATTTGCATTCTGATTCATTTCGCCTAAATCTCGTAAAATGAAGAGACGAAAATTTTTGAAGTGGTTTGGTATTGGCGGATTGAGCCTTTTTGGGACAGGTGCCGCCTATACTGCCTATGACCCGGAAAACTTTTACTATACGGGGCCCAAGTCCGATCATTTTGACGGAAAGATTTTTTTCAATCCCGAGGGCACGCCTCCGAGAAAGTTTACCGATCTGCTGAAATGGCAACTAAGTGGCGGAAGAGAGAAATGGCCGGCTGCATTTCCGAGCCCGTTTCATGGGGCTAAACCGGATCCAACGGTTGAAGGGAAGGGGATCAAGGTTACGATGGTAGGCCATGCGACCGTATTGATCCAAACGGCCGGTCTGAATATCTTGACGGATCCTGTATGGGTAGAACGGGCCAGTCCTTTTCAATTTGTCGGCCCAAAACGGGTCAATCCACCCGGTGTGGCTTTTGAGGACTTGCCGTCTATTGACTATGTCCTTTTATCGCATAATCACTATGATCACCTCGACCTGCAAACGCTGCAGCAATTGGCAGAGCAACACAATGCAAAGATAGTTTGTCCATTAGGCAATGACACAATTGTAAAGTCCAAGGCACCAGATGCGGAGTTTATGTGCGGAGATTGGGGCGATACCTTTGAGCTCTCAGAAACAGTTTCGGTTCATTTTGAACCTTGTCATCATTGGTCGGCGCGCGGCACAAAAGATCGGCGGATGGCGCTCTGGGCGGCATTTGTTCTCGATACTCCGGCAGGTAAAATTTATCACATTGGTGACACCGGATTTCATGGCGGAATCAACTACAAAGCGCTTTATAAGAAACATGGACCCATGGCGTTGGCTATACTCCCAATTGGTGCTTATGAGCCGCGCTGGTTCATGAAGGCGCAGCACCAGAACCCGGATGAGGCTGTACAGGGACATAAACTTCTCCAGGCCCGTTATTCAATCGGTCATCATTGGGGAACCTTTCAGCTCACCAATGAAGCAATTGAAGCACCGATTGAAGCGCTCAAGGCGGCCCGTATAAAACATAGTCTGACCGATCAGGCGTTTGTGGCCTTGCGCCCAGGTGAGGTTTGGGAGTTACCGGCATAGCCGAGGGATAGCTTTCCTTTGCATTTTTGGGCCAACGGGCCTATTTGAGAGCCCATGAATGACATGATTGTTCCATTTTTGAAGATGAACGGCCTTGGCAATGAAATTATTGTTGCTGATATGCGTGCGCTTGCGTCCGAAATTACGCCAGAGGCCGCGATTGCACTTGATCGTCAGTCGGACACCAAATTTGATCAGATAATGGAGGTTCATAAGTCCGGTCATACAGACATTGATGCGACCATCCGAATTATTAACTCAGACGGTAGTGAAGCGGAGGCATGTGGCAATGGCACCCGGTGTGTTGTGTCCTGGCTAAACCGGGAAACTCCAAAGGAGAACTGGCTTTTCAAGACAGCTGCCGGGTTGCTGAATTCAAGCTATGAAGATGATGCGCGCATTACCGTTGACATGGGTGTGCCCAAATTCGACTGGAGTGATATTCCGCTCGAAGAGGAGTTTGCCGATACAACCGGTATTGAACTTCAGGTCGGACCAATTGATGATCCGGTGCTGCATACTCCAAGCGTTGCAAATATCGGGAATCCGCATTGTGTGTTTTGGGCGCCTGAAGATGTTTGGTCCTATGAGTTGGATCGCTTTGGATCTTTGCTCGAATACCATCCAGTCTTTCCGGACCGGGCAAATATCTCGATTGCAAATGTGCCCGCGCGCAATCATATCATCCTGCGTACCTGGGAACGCGGCGCTGGTCTTACCCAAGCCTGCGGATCGGCCGCATGTGCTGCACTTGTGTGTGCCGTGCGAAAAGACCTTACTGATCGCAAGGCCGTCGTCACGCTTCCCGGTGGTGATTTGGAAATTGAATGGACGGAAAGAGGTCGTATCTTGATGACCGGGCCGGTTGAATATGAATTCAAGGGTAGACTTAATCCTGAGACCGGGGAATTTATCCGAGAGGGAGCCTGATGGACCAAGATCATCTTTCGGGCAATGACCGGCTCAAAGTTCTCACTTTCGGCTGTCGGTTAAATGCCTTTGAATCAGAGGTTATGCTGAATAAGGCGAAAGAAGCTGGTCTGGATACCCTTCAAGACGGGGCTGTTTTGATCAATACCTGTGCGGTCACTTCTGAGGCTGTCCGGCAGGCTAAACAAACGATTCGTCGTGTTCGCCGGGAAAACCCAGATGTGCGCATCATCGTTTCCGGCTGTGCTGCGCAGACTGAAGCAGATACGTTTGGCTCTATGGAGGAAGTCGATCTTGTCCTGGGTAACGAAGAGAAGTTGCACAGCCACAGTTACCGGACGCTTCCTGATTTTGGTGTCAATGATTTCGAAAAAGTACGTGTAAATGACATCATGGAGGTGAAGGAAACTGCACCCCACATGATCGATAGCATTAGCGGACAAAGCCGAGCTTTTGTGCAGGTTCAAAATGGGTGTGATCATCGATGTACTTTTTGTATTATCCCTTATGGAAGGGGTAATTCACGATCTGCTCCGATCGGTTCTGTTGTGGATCAGGTAAAGCGGCTGGTAGATAACGGGTATCTGGAGGTCGTTCTGACCGGCGTGGATACGACGTCATACGGTGCAGATTTGCCTGGCAGTCCAACGCTTGGGACCCTCGTTCAGAAAATTTTGTCGAGTGTTCCGCAATTGCCCAGGCTGCGCCTTTCATCCATCGATTCAATCGAGGTTGATGAGCCGCTGATGGATGCAATTGCTACTGAAAACCGGTTTATGCCGCATTTGCATTTGTCTCTGCAGCACGGTGATGATCTCATTTTAAAACGGATGAAGCGACGTCACCTAAGGGAACATTCCATCGACTTTTGTCTGGGTGTCAGGGATGTAAGGCCTGATGTTAGTTTCGGTGCCGATATGATCGCTGGTTTCCCAACTGAAACAGAAGAGATGTTTGAAAGTTCTCTTAGCATAGTAGATGCGTGCGGCTTGGATTTCCTTCATGTCTTTCCATTTTCCCCCAGGCCAGGAACGCCCGCGTCAAAGATGCCGCAACTGGATCGCAGCTTGATTAAAGAACGCGCGGCCCGTTTGCGGGAAAAAGGTGATACGGTTTATCAGAAACATCTGCACAAGGCGTGCCAAGGGATATATCCGGTTTTGATTGAACGGGGCGGGATTGGTCGAACACCACAGTTTACTACCGTTTTAACCGATGATCTTCCACAGGGACAAATTGTCGAGATGCTTATTTCAGGTCATAACGGCAGACACCTGACCGGTGAAGTGATTCGTGAAACAAAAGTGGGCTGACGACTTTGGCTGAGGAAAAGAAACCGGGACTTCTCAAACGTATTTTCTCTTTTGGTTTTGGCAAGAAGAAAGCCAAGCAGGAAGAAGAGGCAGCAGCAGCGGCCGCACGAGAAGCAGAGGAACAAGCAAAAGCAAAAGAAGCTGAACGCCTTGCTGCAGAACAAGCTGCCAAAGAAGAAGCGGACAGGCTAGCGGCGGAAAAAGCGGCGCAAGAAGAAGCTGACCGTATTGCCGCTGAACAGGCCGAGAAAGAGGAAGCTGAACGGTTGGCCGCGGAGGCGGAAGCCAAGCGGCTGGAAGCGGAACGGATTGCTGCTGAAGAAAAAGCAGCTGCGGAGGCAGAGGCTGCAGCACAAAGGGCCGCCGCAGAAAAAGCGGCCGCAGAAAAGGCAGAAGCAGTCGCAAAGGCTGCGGAAGAAAAGGCTAAGGCTGCTGAAGCGGCTCGGCGCAAGGCAGAAGAAGAAAAAGCAGCTGCGGAGGAAAAAGAAAAGGCAGAAAAACAAGCTGCTGAGAAGGCTGCCAAAGAAGAATCAGATCGGCTCGCTGCAGAAGCAGAGGCTAAACGGTTGGAGGCCGAACGCTTAGCTGCGGAGGAAAAGGCTAAAGTGGAAGCCGCTGAGCGCCTTGCTGCAGAACAAGCTGCCAAAGAAGAAGCGGATAGGCAGGCGGCGGAAAAAGCGGCGCAAGAAGAAGCTGATCGTCTCGCCGCCGAGCAGTTCGAAAAAGAGGAAGCAGAACGGTTGGCTGCAGAGGCCGAAGCCGAGCGGCTGGAAGCGGAAAGGATTGCCGCGGAAGAAAAAGCAAAGGCGGAGGAAGCAGATCGTCTGGCGGCAGAGGAGAGGGAAGCTCTTGAAACCGCAAAACGCGAACAAGAACAAGAGGCCTTGAAAGCTGAAACAAACGCGGAACCCGTGACCCCAGAAGTCGCTGAGCGGTTGAAAGAGGAGGAGCCATGGGTCGAACCAGAGGAAAGTATTTCTGATGGTAAGGATGAAATGCTCGATGGGCAGGTTTTGGCGGTGGATCGGGAAGCTGGCCCGGCTTCTGACATGGATGAAGAAGAAGATACCGAACGCAGAGAGGGTTGGTTCAAGCGGTTACGTAAGGGTCTTTCCCGTTCATCTTCGAATCTGAAAGAAAACATCACAGCTGTCTTTACAAAGAAGAAGCTGGATGAAGATACGTTACAAGATCTTGAGGACATTCTTATCCAGGCGGATCTTGGTGTCGAAACCGCTATGCGTGTAACCGATGCGCTCTCAGATCAGCGGTACGGGAAAGACGTCACGGATGAAGAAGTTCGCCAAATCATGGCAGAGGAAATCACTAAGGTTCTCGAACCCGTTGCGCAGCCGTTGGAGCTTGATTTAGATCATCAGCCACACGTAATTTTGGTAGTCGGGGTGAACGGCTCAGGCAAGACCACGACGATTGGGAAACTTTCACAAAAACTCTATGATGCCGGGTTTTCAACCTTGCTGGTCGCAGGAGATACGTTCCGGGCGGCAGCGATTGAACAGCTGCACATTTGGGGTGAGCGAACCCAGGCTCCAGTGATGTCGCGAGAGCATGGTGCTGATGCAGCCGGCCTTGCCTTTGATGCGTATAGCGAAGCGCAAAGTCAGAAAAAAGACGTAGTGTTGATGGATACTGCCGGACGCTTGCAAAACAAAAAAGAGCTGATGGATGAACTGGAGAAAATTATCCGTGTTTTGAAAAAACAGGATCCGGCAGCACCGCATACCGTTTTGCTAACCCTTGATGCAACAACGGGTCAGAATGCACTAAATCAGGTTGAGATTTTCAAAGACGTTGCCGGTGTAAACGGCCTTGTGATGACAAAACTTGATGGCACTGCAAGAGGTGGGATACTTGTCTCAATCTCATCGAAACATAAGTTACCAGTATACTTCATTGGCGTTGGTGAACAGGTCGAAGATCTGGAGCCGTTTGAAGCTGATGTATTTGCAAGAGCCATAGCAGGACTAGACAATGACTGAAATGCATGATGTCAAAACTGATGAAACGCGTAAGCCTCTGAATCAATGGGTTAAATTACTATTGGAGATTGGGCCTCTCGTTGTCTTCATCATGGCGAATAATTATGGTGATCAACTGGCTGAAGCCTATCCTGTGCTTGCCGGGCTGGGTGGAAAAATCTTTGTTGGAACCGCGTTTTTTATGGTTGCTATGACGATTTCGTTGGCCATTACCTGGTGGTTGGAACGGCGTGTGGCGCTTATGCCGCTCATTACCTTCGTGATGGTTGTTGTTTTTGGCGGTTTGACACTTTTTTTGCAGGATGAATTTTTTATCAAGGTCAAGCCAACCATCATTAATACAATGTTCGGCGTGAGCATCTTGACGGTTCTGTTTGTCTTCAACAAACCCGTCATGAAAATTCTGTTTGATGGACCGTTTAAACTGGATGACATCGGATGGCGGAAGCTTTCGTTCCGCTGGGGCTGTTTTTTCTTGTTTTTGGCGGTTGTCAACGAAGTGGTATGGCGAAATTTCTCATCGGATTTCTGGGTTGCGTTCAAGCTCTATGGTGTCATGCCGATGACCATGGTGTTTATGCTCTTCCAATATCCGGTAATGTTAAAACACGGATTGGCTGACGAAGAAGAGTAGCTTCTACGTATACATGCTGTTTGTCTGGTTTCTGTAAACTCTGGATTTTTAAAGATATTGAAGAAAAAAGAGCAGTGGCTGTACTAGCAAAACAGCCACTGCCATCGACTGGCCTGTGCCCCAGATTTATTGCCTACCAGTCCTGCGCTATCTACATGATTTCAGGATTTACTTCCGTTACAAAATGTTGGAATGTGCTTTGCGATTTCAGCAATAATTCTGGATATAATTGTTTAAAATAAGCAAATATGGATAAGCTTACAGCAGCGCGTTATTTTTTGAAGGTTGCAGATACGGGAAGTTTTTCTAAAACCGCCAAGTTTTACAACCTACCTGTTTCAACAGTCTCTCGTCGGATTAAGGACCTGGAGCAAAATCTGGGTGCAAAACTGTTGCGCCGAACAACGCGCTTTTTGTCCCTGACCGAGATTGGCGAGATTTACTACAAGCAAGTTGAAAATGCTGTAGATGCCTTCGATCTTGCAGAGGAAGCTGTGAATCAAGCATCCGGCAGGCCATCGGGGACGATCCGGATTTCTGCTTTGCCGAGCTATTCAGAGATGCATCTTTACCCGCTCATACAACAGTTTCGAAATGCGTATCCCGATATAGTGGTTGACCTAAACACCACAGATCAGGTTCAGGATCTGGTTCGGGACAAATTTGATTTTGCGATACGCCCAACCTCTTTCCCGCCGGAACACTTGATTGCCAAGGTTATCGACCGGCACAAAATGTTGCTGGTGGCATCTCCTGGATATTTGAAAAAGTTTGGTGAAGTGAGAGACTACAAAGATCTTACCACCCATAGGGCGTTGTGTTATCGAAGTGCAAACGGTGTCATGCCCTGGTATGCTTTCAAAAACAACGATGTTCATGTCATTGATAAGAAACCCTATTTTCTTTGCAATGATACGAATGAATTGTTGAGAATTGCTGCAGATGGTGAGGGCATTGCTTTGTTGCCTGAATGGACAGCGAAGCGTGCCTTGGAAGATGGGCTGATAGAACAGGTCAACTTTGGCTGGGACGTTTCTTTTGTCAGTGATCTGGATCACCGACTTTATCTGCTCTACGAGCAAAAGGCTTCAGAGTTGACGCGTAATAAACTGTTTCTTGAGTTTTTTCTACGGCACATAAGGACAGATTGAAGCGGAATCAAAGGTCGGTCGAACCAAACTCCGGGTTCTTAAAAGGCGTGATCGCCATCCCGTTTTCGACCTGTAAATCGTGCTTCAGTGCCCAGTGCACCGTCGGAAAAGCGATGTCATCCCAGGGAATTTCGTCCCATTCAAACAATCCAACTTCGAGGCTCTCTTCTCCTGCAGAAAAGCCGGGTGTTTTGAAGGTGGCGCGATAAATCAGTTGAACCTGAGAAAGCCGTGCGACGGTATAAACTGCCAACAGAGCGTTTAGTTGCAACTCGGCATTTGCTTCTTCTATAGCCTCCCTGCGCGCACCGTCTTCAGGTGTTTCATTGAGTTCCATATAGCCTGCCGGAATTGTCCAATAGCCTCTGCGGGGCTCGATTGCACGGCGGCACAAAAGAATTTTTCCATCACTTCTTACAACCGATCCCACCACAATTTTCGGATTTTGATAGTTTACAAATCCGCAATGTTCACAAACTGATCTTTCATGCGTATCCCCGTCAGGAACGGTTTTGATCAAAGATGGAGAAAGTGGGTAGGTCATTTGTACTAATTGGTGTCAGAAAGCTTTTGTTCAAGCAGGGGCACAAAAACCTGCTTGAGTTGTTTCTCGCTGATCGGTCCAACATGTTTGTAAAAAATCGTGCCGCTGCCATCGACCAGAAAAGTCTCCGGCACCCCGTAAACACCCCATTCGATTGATGCCCGCCCTTGTCTGTCTACACCGACCACATCATAGGGATTTCCCAGCTCTTCCAGAAAGGCAAGGGCGTTTTGCCGCTGATCACGGTGATTTATCCCGATCACCTGTATGTTTTCCATGTCTCCCAAGGCGACAATTTGTGGATGTTCCTGGCGACAGGGAATGCACCATGAAGCGAACACGTTTACGACACTGACTTTACCTTTAAATGTGTCACCCGACATGCCGGGCACCTGGGTGCCGCTGGTTTGCAACCCTCGCAATTCCGGTACAATCAGGTTAGGTGCCGGTTGGTTCAGCAGGGCTGAGGGAAGCGCTGTCGTGTCGCGATCTTCTGTTGTGAGTAGGGAATAAAACAGAATTGCGAGACCCAAAAATATAAACAGTGGCAGAACAGCCAACCACGGAAACGATTTTTTCGAAGACGTGTGTGTGTTCATCCGCTCGCTTCAGCTATTTCTTGAATTTTTCTTCTAAAGCTTTGAGCTCTGCTTTGCGCATTCTGTAGTTGAGAAAAATCAGAATTGCAGCACCACTTAGCGTGACAATGGTCAAGCTGTAGGCCGGAATGATAAAGGGAGCGTATTCACCAAACATCAGGAGATACCTTTGCTTCTGGCAGTTTTCATTTTGAGGGAGCGGATGCGCCGGGACAAGACTTCGTTTCGCATCGACATTAGATGCAGCGTGAAGAACAACGCGATGTAGGCAAGCGCCATGACCAATAGCGGATAAAGAAACTCGGGCGCCATTGCCGGGCGATCAAACCGGGATACGCTTGCTGGTTGGTGCAACGTGTTCCACCAGTCAACCGAGAATTTGATAATGGGAATAATCACAAATCCCGTCAGGGTCATAACGGCGACGGGTTGTGCTGCTTCTGAAGGCTCATCAAAAGCTTTGGAAAGCGCAATGAGGCCAAGATAAATGATAAACAGGATTAACACCGACGTCATCCTGGCATCCCATTCCCACCAGGTTCCCCACATTGGTTTTCCCCACAGGGAACCGGTCGCAAGCGCCAAAAATGTGAAGACGGCACCCAAGGGAGCTGCGGCTCTGAGGGAAACATCGGCAAGAGGATGTCTCCAGACAATGGTGCCCAAAGCCGAAACGCTCATCACGGAATAGGTCATCATAGCAAGCCAGGCTGCAGGCACATGGATGAACATGATGAGTACCGTTGCGCCTTGCTGATAATCTTCCGGCGCGTTTAATGACATGTATAAACCAATCGCGAACAGCAACACCGTCGCGATAAAACAGAACGGAATTACACTGTCTGCAAAGCGCATAAACCGGGTCGGATTGGCCAATCCCCACAGGTTGCTTGCTTTGTTATCTGTCGCAGTTTCAATTGTCATCGTACGGATATAACCATTTCAACACGCCAATTCAGTCGGCAGAATGACGCAACATAACACTTGCAGCAAGTGGCCCTAACACGGAAGTGAAAAGCGTTATAGCACAAAGAAACAAAAACGGGCCCGTAAAAGGCTGTGACGTATTACTGGCACCGGCAATCGCCGCAATGCCGAAAATCAATACTGGAATGACCAACGGTAGGACAAGGATTGAAATAAGCATGCCACCTCTGGGCAATTTTACCGCTACTGCGGCGCCAACCGTTCCAATGAATGAGATTGCTGGCGTTCCTGCAAGGAGCGTCACCATGGTAACGCCGACTGCTGCTGGAGACAGGTTCAACATGATGCCAAAAAGCGGGGTTGCAAGGACCAATGGTAAGCCTGTGGTAAACCAATGGGCAGAGGCTTTTATAAATATCGTAAGCATCAGCGGGTGTGACTGCATGACCAGCAGATCAAGAGATCCGTCTTCGCGTTCCTGTGTGAAAAGGCGATCCAAGCCTAGCAGGCTGGCAAGCAAAGCGCCAATCCAAAGGATTGCCGGGGCCAGTTGGGTAAGCAATCGCGTGTCTGGCCCTACTGCAAAGGGAAAAACGGTGACTACGGTCAGAAAAAACAGCACGCCCATCAATGCGCCGCTGCCGGAGCGCCACGATGAGACAATCTCTCTCTTCAACAGCGCGATCATAGGGGTTCTGTTCCGATTTTCAGCGTTTTAGTATCCTTTAACCCGAGGGGCAGATGGGTTGCGACTATCAAAATACCACCATCCTCACAAAAAGCCTTGATATGATGGGAGAACATATCAACGGATTGCGCATCAAGACCTGAAGTGGGTTCGTCCAATATCCAGATCGGGCGATCGGAAACCAGGAGTTTGGCAATGGCAACACGTCGTTTCTGCCCCGTAGACAAGTAGTTGGACGGCAAGTCTATCGTGTGGCTGAGGTTGACTTCCTCAAGGGCTTCTTCCACCGAAAGAAGTGTATCGCCCATGAAGTCCTGCCAGAAAGTCAGGTTTTCACGCACGGTTAGGTTTTGTTTCAACGCGTTCTTGTGACCAAGATAGTGGCAATATTCGCGAACAGGTTCTTCAAATTGCTTGCCTGTTTCGTCGAACAAACACACCTGTCCATGATCCAACGGCAGCAAGCCTGCAACGCCCCGCAGGGTTGTTGACTTGCCTGAACCGTTTTCTCCAGTAACAACAAGGGCTTCCCCGGCGGTGAGTTCAAATGAAATCCCTGAGACGATTTGCTGTCCACCCCGGGAAAGCGCAAGATTTTCTACGATAAGTTTCATGCCTTGTGTCTTTAACGGCTAAACGTCCTGTAGCAAAGCGTAAAACGGACCGCGATCACATTCGACGAAGGTACCCTTCACAGGTGGTTTAATTGGTCATATAACGGCGCCATATCCATGTTAAACCAGCGTTATTCGCGTTTCTTGCAACCCCGATTATGATGGAACTTTTCAATGCTGAATTCTTTAGACAGTTTCAAATGTAAAGCTTCGATGGAAGTGAATGGCAAGGAATTCACGTATTACTCCTTGGCAAAAGCTGAAGAAAACGGGCTCGACGGGATTTCACGCCTGCCTTTTTCCCTTAAAGTTCTTTTGGAAAATCTGTTGCGATTTGAAGATGGGCGTTCTGTTACGGCCGATGATATACGCGCTGTCGCGGCCTGGCTTGATACGAAAGGCACAGCGGAAACAGAAATTGCCTATCGACCGGCACGGGTGCTCATGCAAGACTTTACAGGCGTGCCGGCCGTGGTTGATCTTGCTGCCATGCGCGACGCAACAGCCAATCTTGGCGGAGACACCAAGGCAATTAATCCTCAAGTTCCGGTTGATCTCGTCATTGACCACTCTGTTATGGTTGATTTTTTTGCGAATGATAAAGCGTTCACCATGAATGTGGATCGTGAGTACGAGCGCAATGGAGAGCGGTACACGTTTTTGAAATGGGGGCAGCAGGCATTTGATAATTTCCGTGTTGTTCCTCCTGGGACCGGGATATGTCATCAGGTAAATCTGGAATATTTGGCCCAGACCGTTTGGACCAAGGAGATTGATGGTGAAACTGTCGCTTATCCGGATACGCTTGTTGGCACGGATTCGCATACAACCATGGTAAACGGGCTGTCCGTGCTTGGTTGGGGTGTGGGTGGCATCGAAGCAGAAGCGGCGATGCTTGGCCAACCGATCACCATGCTGGTTCCGGAAGTTATTGGATTTGAACTTACGGGCAAATTGACAGAAGGGACAACAGCAACAGATCTCGTTTTGACTGTTGTTGAAATGCTTCGTCAAAAAGGGGTCGTAGGAAAATTCGTTGAGTTTTATGGCTCTGGTCTTTCCAATCTTTCGCTTGAAGATCAGGCAACCATCGCAAATATGGCGCCGGAATATGGTGCGACATGCGGGTTCTTTCCTGTTGATAACGATTCCATCGAATACCTAAAATCAACCGGTCGAGAGGCTGATCGTGTGGCTTTGGTTGAATCTTACGCAAAAGTTCAGGGCATGTGGCGCGCAGATGACACGCCGGACCCTGTGTTTTCATCAACCCTTTCCTTGAAACTTGAGGATGTTGTGCCCTCGATTTCCGGCCCGAAACGTCCGCAGGACCGTGTCGTTCTTGCAGAAGCAGATACTGAATTTGCGAAATCTGCTGAAGGAATTAAATCAGGTAATATTCTCAAGAAGGGCGAGGAAAAGCGCTACGAAGTCGCAAATTCCAACTACAAAATAGATGACGGCGATGTTGTGATCGCTGCGATCACCTCTTGTACCAACACGTCCAATCCATCCGTCATGATTGGAGCCGGTCTTTTGGCTCGGAATGCCCGGGAGAGAGGGTTGACGGTTAAGCCATGGGTAAAAACATCGCTTGCCCCTGGGTCACAGATCGTCACCGATTATCTGGAAAAAGCCAACTTACAAGACGATCTTGATGCGCTTGGATTTAACTTGGTGGGGTATGGTTGCACGACCTGTATTGGTAACTCTGGCCCACTTCCTGAGCCTATTTCGAAGGCAATCAACGAAAATGATGTGCTGGCATGTTCCGTTCTTTCTGGAAACCGGAACTTTGAAGGGCGTGTAAGCCCGGACTGTCGGGCGAATTACTTGGCGTCACCCCCTCTGGTTGTCGCCTACGCCATTGCCGGTTCGATGCATGTTAACTTAAACAGTGATCCTTTGGGGCAGGATAAAGAGGGTGAAGACGTTTATCTGAAGGACATCTGGCCGTCATCGCGGGAAATTGCCGAATTGATCCGCAGCTCCATCAACGAAGAAATGTTCCATACGCGCTATGGAAATGCATTTAACGGCGATGAGGGATGGCAGGAAATTGAGGTATCTGGAGGTGAAACTTATGACTGGTCCTCACAGTCGACCTACGTGCAAAATCCACCTTATTTCGAGGGGATGACGATGGAGCCGGAGGCAATCAATGACATTGAGGACGCGAGAATCCTGAGCCTATTCCAGGACTCCATCACAACCGACCACATTTCGCCCGCTGGTTCGTTTAAAGCGGACACACCGGCAGGCAGCTATCTAACGGATCGCCAGGTTCGGCCGATTGATTTCAATTCCTATGGTTCACGCCGTGGAAACCACGAAGTCATGATGCGCGGAACCTTTGCGAACATTCGCATCAAGAACCAAATGCTGGACAATGTTGAAGGCGGTTTCTCCAAACACTTTCCATCCGGCGAGCAAATGCCAATGTATGATGTTGCAATGCGCTACAAGGAAGAGGGTGTGCCGCTCGTGGTCTTTGCCGGTAAGGAATATGGAACGGGGTCGTCGCGTGACTGGGCGGCCAAGGGAACCCGTTTGTTGGGGGTTCGTGCCGTTATCGCCCAGTCCTTTGAGCGGATTCACCGTTCAAATCTAATCGGAATGGGCGTTTTACCGCTCGTCTTTACCGGGGATGACAGTTGGGAAAAGTTGGGCATGCGGGGCGATGAAACCGTCTCCATCGCGGGTCTTGATTCGCTTCAGCCAAGGCAAACGCTAAACGCTGAAATAACGTTTGGCGATGGTACGCATAAAACAATTGAGCTTCTGGTTCGTGTCGATACTGAAGACGAGTTGGACTATTACAAGGCGGGCGGAATTCTGCACTACGTCCTTCGCAATCTTAATCGTGCTGCCTAACTTCGGCTTTTCGTATTAGGGGAATTGTCCCCAGACCCGCACAAAGCGATTTTGAACACGAACGAACACAAGTTCGTGTCATGACCTGTTTGTGAGTCGAAATTTAAGGCTGTATTCAATAATGCTATAGTAACGTTAGACCGAGGAATCGGCGAATTTTTGTAACTGAGAGATGATTTTGGGAAAATTTTTGGCAAAATTGTTGATGGCTGTGGCTGTTTTTGCTTCAGGAACTGTTGCGCATGCTGTCACAATTGAAAAACCGAAAGGCGTGGTGGAGTTGTTTACCAGCCAAGGTTGTTACTCCTGCCCGCCGGCTGACAAGTTGATTGGCAAGTTCGCTAAGAGCAATGAGATTCTTGGCTTGAGCCTGCATGTCGACTATTGGGATTACCTGGGTTGGAAAGATACGTTTGCCAGCGCAGATAACACGCAAAGGCAATACAGTTATGCCAGGGCTTTGCGAGAGCGTCAGGTCTACACTCCGCAAGCGGTTATCAACGGGCGTGTGCATGCGGTCGGATCTCATGAGGGTAAAATCGTAACGCATGTTGATGCGTTCAACACTGCCAAACAGGGCCTTACGGTGCCGATTGATGTTTCCATGACAGATGAAAGTCTCAACATCAAAGTTGAGAAAAATGCCCTGGTTGAGAATGCCACGCTCTACATGGTTTTCTTCAACAAGGTTGAGACGGTTAAAATCGATCGTGGCGAAAATGGTGGTAAAACGCTCAACTACCACAATGTTGTGCATCGGATGCAGCCGATGGGTTTGGTAAAGAAGACAGGTTTCGACATGGATTATCCTGTCGTAGAACTGGTTAATTCCGGCTTTGATGGATGCGCGCTCATCCTTCAAAAGCACGATGCAAGCGGCAATCCGGGTGCTATCCTTGGAGCCGTGGTGTTGTCAGATTTATAAAAAAAGACCGGCTTAAGGCCGGCCGAAGAGATATGGGGATTGATGTGTTCCCTTAGACAGTGAGGTCCGGTTCGCTGACGTCCGGGGGCTGGGGGGGCTGAAAACCGGCTGGTCTTCGAACCGGACCGTCTGAGGCAACTTTAATAATTTGCAACTTAATCGTGTTTGAAGAACGCCGAGATTTGGGCAATATTGTGACTTTTTCACTTTTTATGTATTAGCATCTCGAATTAATAAATAATTCCAAGTTTATAAAAACACTACAAATTTAATGAAAATGGGCAAAATCTTCTTGCATTCGACTCCGTTCGCTTTCATGCTGCCGCTATGAGTTCGGTTAGAGGTTCTAACGTCCTGCCCTTGAAACAGGCGGCAAAACCAAAAGATGCGGAGCGGGTTTCGTTTCACCGCCGCGAACTTGATGTATTACTGCAATGTTACAGCGCTCGCGTCGGGACGGGAGAATGGCGCGACTACGCGATTGATATGCTGAAAGATCGAGCTGTATTTTCCGTTTTTAAGCGGGCAAGTGAAGTTCCAATTTATACCATCGAAAAAATGCCAAAACTTGCGAAACGGCAGGGCCAGTGGTGCGTTATCAATGCGAATGGCCTGATTCTAAAACGCGGTCATGAACTTAAGAATGTTCTGAAAGTTCTGGAAAAGAAACCAAAATTGGTTTCGATATAAAAAAAACGGCACCTAAAAAGGTGCCGTTGTATTCTCTCATCAAATCAATGGTTTATTCGTCGCCGCCCATGATGCCTAAAATGTTCAGGATATGGATGAACATTGAGATGAAGCTTCCGTAGAGCAGGAATGCGCCGAAGATTGATTTGCGGGTTGCAACATCGCCGGCATCACCGGCTGAGTACATGTTCTTGATGCTTTGGGTTTCCCATGCAGTGATTGCTGAGATCAGCAATACGTATGCGCAAGAAATGATCAAGCTGAACAAGGTGCTCTGCATAAACCAGTTAACGACCATTGCGATCAAAACGCCGATCATTGCCATCACAGCAAACTGACCGATTCCGGCAAGATTTTTGTTTGTTGTGTAGCCAATCAAGCTCATCGCGCCAAACAAGGCTGCTGTGATCGCAAACGCTTGGATGACGATGCCTGGATTAACACTGAGATAAACAAATACCATCGGTGCAATTGCCACGCCCCAGAGTGCAGCATAGCCCCAGAAAGCAACGTGTGCCATTGATGTGCTGCGTGCGTTGATGATCATTGCAGGACCAAACATGCTCGCACCGATCAGCAAGATAAAGAATAGCCAAGGTACACCGGCTACAAAACTTAAGAATGCCGGGCTATTCATGGTTGCAAGGGTAACGACTGCTGTACCAGCAATACCCAATGCCATGTAGTTGTATATGCCGAGCATGTAAGAGCGTAGGCCCTCGTCATACTGGACTTGCGCTTGAGAAGGAGCGCCGTAGTTAACTTGATTCTCTCTGTAGTCAGCCATAAAAATTCTCTCCCACTAGGTTACCTGTGTAAACGACTGTCAAAGACTGTTTGAACGTAATATGAGATTTTCAATATACAATCTCAAGTATCAAAACGTTAAAAAGTTATGAAATGCGGCGTTTCGCGCCATTTATGACTAATTTGTTATAACTCCCGTAATATCGGAGCCGCTTTCTGTCCCAGAATCTGCCAGGTACCGAGCAAACCCAGTACAATTGTAAACAAAAGTGCGGTCGCAACGGTCGTTAGTGCGATGGTGGGTTGGATCACAAACGTGAAATTCATAATGATTGAAATTACAAACCATGCCGCCAGACTTCCTGCTAAAATTGCGAAAATCGCGGTAGAAAAGCCTAAAAGTCCGTATTCCAGAACCAACATGCGCATCAAGGTACCTCGCGTAGCCCCCAGGGTTTTAAGGACTACAGCATCGTGGACCCGTTCCCGATTTCCGGCTGCCAGTGCGCCTGCAAGGACCAAAACAGATGAAAGCAGTGCAACTGATGCCGCTGCTCTTATCGCATTTGAAAGTTGTGAAATCAGTCCGTTTACCGTCTCGAGCGCATCTCGGATACGAACCGCGGTCACAGCCGGAAACGTGCGGGCCAATTCTTTCAGGAGCGTCCCGTCTGAATTACCGTTTTTTGCGTCATTGGTTGTCAGGGTTGCCAAATGCGCATGCGGCGCGCCAGCAAATGTATTGGGCGAAAACACAAATACAAAGTTGATTCCCAACGTTTCCCATTGGACCTCTCTAAAAGACTGTATTTTTGCGGTGATGTTTCTGCCGAGGACGTTGATCGTGATGTCGTCACCGATATCCAAACCGAGTTCACCCGCTTCTTCAGCGCTGACGGAGACAAGCGGTGGGCCGCTATAGCCTTCAGGCCACCATTCGCCTTGAGACAGGGTTGAGTTTTCTGGAATACGCTTGGCATAGGTGATCCCGCGGTCACCCTGCAAAACCCATTCGCCTCCGGAAACGGTCTTGTAATCTTCAGATGGGATTCCTTTGAGCGAGACAACCCTTCCCCTCAACATGGGCACAGAAATGATCTTGCCTTGAGGTGCGATTTCCAAGAGTTTGGAGCGGAAGGGTTCGATCTCATCGTTTTGGATGTCCACGAAGAAGAAATCCGGTGCATCTTCTGGAAGGTTATTCTCAATCTGGCTTCGCAGGTTTCCATCAATGGTTGCTAATGCAACAAGCAAAGCAAGCCCCAATCCAAGTGATAGAGTTACAGACGCTGTCAGTGCGCCAGGACGATGAATGTTTGCAATTGCCATCTTCAAGGGCGTGGACCGCACTGACGGGGCATTTTTGGCAAGAAACTGAATGGCAACGGCCACGAGCTTCAGCATAACGAACGCAAAAATAGTTGCGCCTACAAACACCAATGAGATGAAGCGATTGTCTGAGAAGTAGATCGCTGATGTAATGAGGGTGGCGACGCAGAACAGCAATGCCAGTACGTAAACCCGCTTTGGACGTCCCCGGTTTTCGCCATAAGTGCTTGCCCGGAAGAGTTCGGTTGGTTTTGTTTCCTGTGAAACAGCCAATGGCCAAATTGAAAAGATCAGGGTTGTCAAAACACCATAGAGAATGCCAGGTGCAAGTGCTGCGGGAAAAAACTGTGCACCGTCGGAAACAGGGAGTAGATCGCTGAGAGCGTATCGGGCTCCATAGGGCATCATAACCGCCAGGATTAAACCCAGAGTGATTCCTAACGCTGCCATGATCAAAATTTGGACCATATACAACTTGAAAATGAAGCTACCCGATGCACCCAAGCTTTTGAGTGACGCGATTACGGGTCTTTTTGTTTCCAGGAAAGCGCGTGTTGCATTCGCTACGCCTACGCCACCGACAATCAAGGAGGTTAGACCAACCAAGGTGAGGAATTGGGAAAACCGCTCCACGCTACGGGTCAGCGCAGGTGCGGCGTTTTCTCGTGATCTTATGCGCCAGCCCGAATCTGGAAATGCTTCCTTTGCACTGGCGGAAACTGCAGCAATACGGGCCTGCGTCGGGTCATCGACTTTGACCTTATAGTGATACCGCAAAAGCGAGCCCGGTTGGATCAAACCGGTTTTGGCAAGTCCATCCAAACTCATCATTAGGCGGGGGCCAAACCCGATGTTATCGCCCACTTTATCGGGTTCGCGTTCGATCTCTGCGACTAGATTGAAGATAGAGGATCCGATTTCCAACCGGTCTCCGGGCTTAAGACCCAACCTCTCAAGAAGCAGAGGTTCAGCAGCGACTTCATTGTCTTTCAGAGAATTCGATCTGTTGTCAGAAAGATCAAAACTCCCGTAATGCGGATAAACCTCGTCGATCGCTTTAATCTCTACGAGCGTTTGGTCACTTCCATCGGGGAGGCGAGCCATTCCGCGCATTGTGATCAGTTTGGTTACTTCACCTTGGCTTTTCAGAAATGCGATTTGTTCTGCCGTGATCTCTCTTTGGGCAAGCGAAAAGGAGAGATCTCCGCCGAGGATCGCCTGACCTTCTGAGGCAATGCCGTTTGTGATCGACTGAGCAACGGAGTTTACCCCGCCAATCGCTGCAACACCGAGAGCGATGCAGCCAAGAAAGATGTAAAAGCCCCGCAGGCCACCCCTAAGCTCTCTCAGCGCAAACTGAAGCGCAAGGCGCAAGTTGGCGTTTTGGGCTTGCTCAGGCATCAGTGGTCTCGATCTTTCCTGAACGAACCGGGATTGTTCTGTCGCATCTGCGTGCCAGTGCTAAATCATGCGTAACAAGGACGAGGGTCAGCCCTTTTTCCCTTTGGCGTTCAAATAAAAGATTGGTTACCTGTTTTCCGGTTTCCCCATCAAGGTTCCCGGTTGGTTCGTCTGCAATTAGGACAGCAGGCGAAGGGGCAAGTGCGCGCGCAAGTGCAACGCGCTGTTGTTCACCCCCGGAAAGTTGACCGGGATAGTGGTTCAGTCGTTCGCCGAGCCCGACCGCCTTGAGTTCATCTTCGGCGATCTCGAGCGCATTGGGTGTACCTGTTAATTCGAGGGGTACTGCCACGTTTTCGAGGGCGGTCATGTTTGGTATCAGGTGGAAAGATTGAAAAACGATGCCAACGTTTTTACCCCGGAAGGCTGCAAGTTCATCTTCGCCCAGGTTGGTGATATCCACATTTGCGATTGTGATTTTGCCCTCATCTATTCGTTCCAATCCGGCGATGA
The DNA here is from genome assembly GCA_039191645.1 of Pseudomonadota bacterium. Lineage (GTDB taxonomy): Bacteria > Pseudomonadota > Alphaproteobacteria > Rhizobiales > Rhizobiaceae > JAALLB01. The sequence goes on from JBCCXO010000026.1 coordinate 25,826, forward strand.
CCATCAGAAGTGTCGATTTGCCGGAGCCAGAAGGGCCAACAATGCCGGTTGAAGTTCCCGCGTCAATATCTAGATCAATACCCTTCAAGACATGCACACGTGATGCATCCTGTCCGAGGGTTAATTGTAGGTTCTCAAGCTTAATTGCTTGTTTGGGGGATTGTGTTAGCACGGTTAGAGGCCCACTTATAACGTTATTGAAGCCATATGGGACTGTTTCATGAAAATCAAACCAATGATTTATTACAGTTTGTTCATCTTGGGGATAGTTCTATTGCAAATTGGTCAAGCTCAGGCCGCTTGCGAGGGCAAACGCATGGTCGTCTTAGGGGATAGCTTGGTTGCCGGTTATGGCCTGGCGCCGGGTCAAGGTTTCCCGGAACAGCTCTCCTCCAAACTACAAAACCTTGGTGTTTCGATGGAAGTGGTTAATGCAGGGGTTTCCGGCGATACTTCCTCGGGCGGGTTGTCTCGACTTGATTGGTCGATTGGCGAAGATGCTGACATTGTTGTCGTTGAGTTGGGTGCCAACGATGCGCTTCGGGGGATTCCGGTGGAAGTGACGCGCGAAAACATCGAGTCCATCATTGTGCGCTTAAAAGAAAAAGGAAGCGAGGTTATTCTTGCCGGGATGTTGGCGCCTCCTAACATGGGCCCACAGTATGGCGAGGCATTCAACCGCATCTATCCAGACCTTGCAGAGCAACACTCAGTTACTCTTTATCCGTTCTTTCTGGAAGGTGTTGCGGCTGAGCCTTCGCTGAATCTGGAAGATGGAATTCATCCGAATACCGATGGGATAAAAATCATGGTTGAAGGCTTTCTACCTGTCGTAAAACAGGTCTTGGCAAAAGTCTGCAACTGATATGAAATACGAGCGCGGTAGGTTTACACTTCTATTCGGCGCGACACAGGCAGCTTGCGCGGATGGGTATGTCTGATCGCGCGATTGCCTGATCCAGCAACCCTTTGATATGAACCCGTTCTACCGCCTCTTTTCGGCGTTCCAGGCACTCATGTAATCCATGCAGAGCCCAGACGTTTCTAGGGTGTTGGCTTGGTCGAGGCAGTTTGCCATCCAGACCAAGGTCTGCGCGGTACACGTTTTCTGCTTCTTCAAAGGCGGACGACTCCATCAACAAAGCACCCAGGGCATGTCGTGCCGGTTGTGGCCAAGACCAGGGTTCTTCATACATCAGGCCATCATCCAGCGCGACTGCGTTTCGCAAATGTTCCAAACCCTCATCGTGCTGCCCTGCTTTGAAAGCGATCTCTCCCAACATCATTTGTTCCGCGACTGCCAGAACATCGCGGGCTGAATTGTTGAAGAGCATGCGCTCCTCCGGCACGACCGCGTAGGCGTCATCAAAGTCTGCTTTAGCTGTTTGCGCTTCTTCGTGTTTTCCGAGATTGGCAAGGGCCACTGCACGTGCGTAAAGGATTAAGGCATTGGTTGTCGTGTAAAGTTCCTTGTCCTCGGGCAATTCAAGCCCAAGGATTTCTTCCCACATTCCAAATCGAATGTAGACATGCGGTAATGCAGCGACAAACGTTTCGAACAGATCCGGATAGACCCTCACCACTTCGTCCGGAACTTCGCCGCGAAGCCTGACAGCAGCATCGAGCGCGGCTGCTTTTTGCCCAAGAAACATCGCACCATAAAGCGCAAAGTGCAGGTTATGTATCCTGTATAAGGCATAGAAGTTTGCACCACCTGCATGCGACTTGAACTTCTCATCGACTTCTGCTGCGGCAAGGTTTCTGGCAAGGACGTTTTGATATTCGCCACATAAAACGTCGATATGGGTTCCCATATGAACCAAATGCCCTGCATCCGGGACGAGGGTGGTCAGGCGGTCGCCATGGCGCAAGGCCCGTTCTGGATGCGGCGACATTTCCATGAGATGGATATACATGTGCAAAAGGCCTGGATGATCCCACGCACCCGGGATTTCATCAAATGCGTTTTCCAAAACATCCATTGCTTCGTTCGTAGATGCTTCAGGGTTTGGAATGCCCTGATGGAAATCCCAAAGCTGCCAGGGCGTCCGATTCATCATTGCTTCGGCATAGACAAACGCGACATCAAGGTCGCTGCTGTGGGCTTCGTAAACCGGTTTCATGGCAGCGGCAAAATTGTCATTGAATGGTTGAAAGTCCTCTACTTCCGGGTCTGTCGGGTAATGGGTTGTGAGCGCTTTAAGCAGGGCGGATTCTAATTCACTCAGATTTGGGATGGCCAAACCCGCCTGGAGGGCTGAGTGGGCCTTTTCAAGCGCAGGCGCCTTTTCTTCAGGGGTAAATACTTCCCAAGGTTTGTTGTAATTGGGCCCTATCGCGTAAGCAATTCCCCAATGTGCCAGAGCACAGTTTGCATCACTCGCTAAGGTTTTTTCGAAACATTCAATCGCCTCTTCATGATTGTAGGCAAACAACCACACCAACCCACGATCAAACCATTCCTGCGCGTTGGCATCGGAAGTGACCTTGCGGCTGTAGGTACCCAAGTCAAACTCATATGTCATGTTTTCCACCCGTCGTTTTGCGGAATATAACATTTAATTGAGAAACAGATAAGGCTTGCGAAAGGTGCCAGTCGCACCCACCTCTTTGGAATGCGTTACGCATAGCGTGCACCGATGCCCCGTTTTCAAAGCTTCAGAAAACTGTCACACTATGAGAATTAGGGTTGAACCGATTGATTCGCGTATGAAAATCACGGGTTAAGTTTATGCCAAGACTGTTCACAGCCATCGAAGTACCTTCCCAAATCGCCATGCAACTTTCGTTGCTGCAAAGCGGTCTGCCAGGTGCACGGTGGATTGATCGTGAAAACCTGCATATCACCCTGCGTTTTGTTGGAGATGTTGATCATTCAATAGCGCGGGAACTTGGATATGCATTGGAAAAGGTCAAGTCATCCCCTTTTTCCCTTAAGCTCGATACGCTTGATGTCTTTGGTAATGCAAAACCGCATAGCCTATATGCGGGAGTGGCGCGAAACCCTGCCCTGTTTGATCTTCGCGCAGAACAGGAACGGATTTGCCAGCGTTTGGGTCTTTCGGCGGATTCAAGGAAGTTTACGCCTCACGTTACCATTGCCCGCATTCGTGGTGCTAAAACAGCCACGATTGCACGGTATCTCTCCAATCATGGCGCATTCCAAAGCCTTGAATTTCCCGTAAATCGGTTTGTGCTTTTATCTTCGCGTGCTTCTGTGGGTGGTGGGCCCTATGTTACCGAGGAGACTTATGAATTAGTGGAGAATAAAGTTGCCGTCGCGTGAACAACTAACTGTAGAAGAATTGCAAGGTGCCCTAAAGGAGCTTGCGGGTTGGTCCAAGGTTGAGGACCGAGAGGCAATTGCGAAGACATTTGTGTTTTCTAACTTCAATGAGGCCTTTGGTTTTATGACCCGAGCCGCGCTTGTTGCAGAAAAAATGGATCATCATCCTGAATGGTTCAATGTGTATAAGACAGTGGATGTTACGCTTGCCACGCATGATGCAGGCGGCATTACCGTGCTTGATATTGAACTTGCAAAGGCAATGGATCAGATCAGTACTTCTTGAATCGTGTGCGTTTGCTTCCCACATCTGACGTAAGGGAAGAGCTATGAAGAAAGCTGAAATTGACGAAATTTTAATGCCGGGTGATCTGGCTCGCGAAGAGGCAAATCGGGCGCAAGTGGAGTCCGGTATTTGGTCGAAGATTCGAAAGACAGCAGGACGTATACCCTTCATGGATGATGTGGTTGCTGCCTATTATTGTGCGCTCGATCCTGAAACACCTGCCAAAGTTCGCGGAACGTTGTTGGCTGCGCTTGCTTATTTTGTCATGCCGGTTGATTCTATTCCAGATTTTTTGGCAGGGTTCGGGTTGACCGATGACATCACAGTCTTAACGGTGGCATTATCCATCGTGAGTGGACACCTCAAGGAAAGTCACCGGGAAGCTGCAAGACGATTTTTGTTGAGCGAGCAAGGGCCGGAATAGTCTCCGGCATGGACTTTTACTTCTGACTTCCTTAATTCGCTAGACACATCATCTAAGGGATTACCATGCGCGGTTATTTTGGAATTGGGGTAGAGGGCATTTCCAAACCTATGAATTTTGGAAATCTGGCACGATCGGCCCATGGCTTTGGGGCCAGTTTTGTGTTTACCGTCGCACCTGCTGAGCGCATTGGAACCCCTGAATCTGATACGACGAAGTCTCAAGATCATCTGCCTTGGTACTCTTATGAAAATGTCGCTGATATGCGTTTGCCTGATGATTTCAGATTGGTAGGCGTAGAGCTAACTCCGGATGCGATCGAGTTGCCAAGTTTTCGGCATCCATCGAAGGCTTCTTATGTTTTAGGGCCGGAAGGTGGCTCGCTTTCGCCTGAAATGATCGATCAATGCGAATTTGTGGTCAAGATTCCGATGGATTTTTGCATTAATGTAGCAATGGCTGGTGCAATTGTGATGTATGATCGGATGCACTCCTTGGGGCGATTTGCAGAAAGACCAATTGCCGCCGGGGCCCCATCTGAGGTCAGAAAGCCACATGTTCATGGCAAAAAGCTTTATGTTGGCGGAAAGCGCCTACCTTAGTTTCAAGGCAATTTGATCAAAAAAGTAAGGCGAAGCCCGATTCCTGCCAATATTTTGTAACACTTGGTGAATGGAATGTTCTAAAATCAAGGGCGTTCCGGTTTCAAAATGATTCGGATTATTCATAATTCGTTTATCTTTTGGTAACCATCATTAACGCATATTAAGGGTGTAGATACGGGGACATCAGTATCGGCAATCGATAAAGCGGAATTTAATCGGGCTGGTGAGTTAGAAAATGAAGACAGGACTATTTCTTGCAGGCGCTCTGGCAAGTGCAATCGCAAATGTGGCAATGGTATTGCCAGCAAATTCCCAGGCGCAGGCTCCAACACGTATTAAGCAGCACAATGCCTGGGGTGCCTACAGTCACACAGGCTCGAACGGTAAAGTCTGTTATGTGCTTTCAATCCCAACCCAGAAAGAACCAGCTGACCGTGATCACGGCGATGTGTTCTTCATGGTTGCCAAACATCCCGGGCAAAATGTCAATTTTGAGCCGCAATTCACCGTTGGCTATCCCTTTGCTGACAATTCCAAGGTGACTTTGGACATTGATGGGAAGAAATTCTCCATGTTTACCAAAGGGAGCAATGCGTGGATGGAGAATCCGGCTGAGGAACCAACGGTTGTCGCCGCCATGCGTGCGGGAAGCAAAATGTCAGTATCTGGTCAATCCCGACGCGGGACTGAAACCAAATACGCCTACTCACTTTCAGGTGTGACAGCATCTTTGAAAGAAATTGAAGGCTGCAAATAAAGGTTTTCGGTTTAACCGAACTCTAAGCCTTTTTGTTTAGGTTTCCGTCAGAAAGCTTCTGGCGGAAACAAAATGACTGATACTCTGGAAAAACCCAATACTGATAAAGCTGTAGACAGTGAGTCTGTGACACATATTCGAAATGCAGGCGTGTTGCTTGCGTTTTGTTTTACAGCTTCGATGCTACTTTCAGCGCTCTTGCTGTTTTTTGTTCAACCCATGTTTGCAAAAATGGCCTTACCGCTGCTCGGTGGCTCATCCGGCGTGTGGAATACGGCGATGGTGTTCTTTCAGGCCGTTTTGTTGGGTGGGTATTTTTATGCGCACCTTCTTTCGAAGTATTTCCCCTTCCGCATTCAGATTTTATTGCATGGGCTCGTGTTATCCTCGGCGATGTTCATACTGCCAATCGCGTTGCCTACCGGGTGGGACGTACCGCTTACCGGTACGCCCACGCTCTGGTTGCTGGGTTTGTTCGGTGTTGCCCTTGGCGTTCCCTTTTTTGCGCTTTCAGCAAATGCGCCTTTGTTGCAAAAATGGTTTTCCTACACCAACCATAAATCAGCTGCTGACCCCTATTTTCTGTATGCTGCAAGTAACTTGGGTAGTTTACTCTCGTTGTTGAGTTATCCTGTTTTGGTGGAGCCTTTCTTCCGGCTTTCCGGTCAGTCCTTTACCTGGGCTTTGGGTTTTGCAGTTTTGGTTTTGATGATTGTTGGATCAGGCTTTCTTGCTGCGCAGTTTACCTCCAAAACGGCCGTAGTCTCGCAAGCCCCGGAGAATGCTGCAAAACCCATGACCCACATCCGTCGGTTTGTATGGGTTGGCTATGCAATTCTACCGTCCAGCTTGATGCTGGGGGTGACGGCACATCTGACGTCTAATGTAGCCTCTGCACCTTTCTTATGGGTTATGCCACTCGCGCTTTACCTGCTCACGTTTATCGTTGCCTTCTCACCAAAGCCAATCATCAGCTTTAAGTCGGTTGAGCGGGTGTTCCCATATGTTGTGGTGGCTGCGTTATTGTTAATCAGTGTGCAGACTTCGAATTTTGCGATTGAAATTTTCGGCAACCTCCTTTGCTTCTATATCATCGCACAAATGTGTCATAACCGCCTTGCTGCGGATCGCCCCTCTTCTGAAAACCTGACGGAGTTTTACTTCTTCATGTCGCTGGGAGGCGTGATTGGTGGGGCAATTACCGCCCTGATCGCACCGATCATCTTTAATGATGTCTATGAGTATCATCTGATTTTGGCGGTTGCCGGATTGGTTGCAGTTGGGACATTCCCGTCCAAGCGCGCGCTTCTTCGCGAGATTGGCATCGGTCTTTTGATCGTAGCTGCCACTGCTATGTTTGTGACTTTTGCCAATCAACTTCCAGTCCTTATTAGAAACATCCTGCTCCTGAGCATCGTTTGCTTCCTTCTATTTGGTGTACATTTATTCCGGAAAATGCCTGTGCGACTGTGTTTCCAGCTCTTGGCAATTGCGCTTCTGGCGATAAGCATGCGTCAGGTTGTTTCGGATAAAAGCCAGCAAATTATTTTCACTGACAGGAGCTTCTTTGGGGTTTCGAAGGTTATTTACAAAGAAACCAAGGATGGTCCGGTCCATATCTTCCAGCATGGCAGCACGAAGCACAATGTTCAGCTCAGGGCGACTGACGCGCTAGATTATCCTTTGGCCTATTATTCTCCTGAGGGATCTTTTGGGCAGGCGGTTGATGCGTTAAGAGGCCGGGTGCCAAATCCCAGTATTGCAGTGATCGGTCTTGGTGCAGGTGCTATGGCTTGTCATGTGCGTAGCGAAGAAAACTGGAAGTTCTATGAGATCGATCCGCTGGTGATTGAAATGGCGAGAACCCAGGAATTGTTTACGTATGTCAATAACTGTGCACCGGATGCACCGATTGTTACAGGAGACGCGCGGTTGACCTTGGAGAAAGAAGCTGGATCAAGTTTTGATCTGATCATGATTGATGCCTTTTCCTCTAATGTTATTCCGGCGCACCTGGTAACGCTTGAAGCACTTGAGCTTTATCGCTCCAAACTGAAAGCGGGCGGGTTCGTGTTCTTCCATACTTCCAACCGAAATCTGGATGTATCTTCTGTGGTCTTGAACGTTGTTGAAGCAGCTGGACTGTCTGCGAGGTTTATCGTTACAGAACCAAAAGAATCTGAGAAATACTATGATCAGGTGTCTCAATCTGCTGCAGTACTTGTCGGTGAAAATGATGCAGCACTCGATGCGCTCCTGGATGATTATCCCGATTGGAAGAAGACCAAGGGATCGGAAATCGTGGGCGTTTGGCGAGATGATTTTTCCCATGTATTGGGGGCATTGATTGCCAATCTCAGTCACGGTCAAAAATAGGTGTTAAATTATTCCGTGATTTGAAACAGCAGGCGTGATACATCGCGGGCATGTCTATTTCTCTTGATGTAACCAAACCGGAAACGCGGGAAGCTTTGAACGCCTTACGACCTGAAACAGGAAGTAAGATGTCGTTGATCGGTTTGACGCGCGATGGGCTTGGTGATGTCTTGAGGAAGCATGGTGTTCCTGAGAAGCAGCTGAAGATGCGTGTCAGTCAGATCTGGCATTGGCTTTATATTCGCGGTGTTTCCGACTTTGCTGATATGAAAAACCTTTCAAAAGAGTTTCGTGAAATGCTCACGGCTCAATTTGATATTGCAAGGCCGGAGATTATTGAGGAGCAGATTTCCAACGATGGTACGCGCAAGTGGCTGATGCAATTCCCATCCCGGGGTGCTGGAAAGCCGGTTGAAGTCGAGACTGTTTACATTCCTGAGGAAGGTCGTGGAACGCTCTGCATTTCCTCCCAGGTGGGTTGCACCTTGACTTGTTCCTTTTGTCATACCGGGACACAAAAGCTGGTTCGTAATCTAACTTCAGGGGAGATTCTTGATCAATTGCTGGTCGCGCGTGATAGGCTTGGAGACTTTCCCGATAAAGATACGCCGGCGGGCGCAGTGGTGCCTGCCGAAGGGCGAAAAGTTTCCAACATTGTGATGATGGGCATGGGGGAGCCGCTTTACAATTTCGATCATGTCAAGCAGGCACTTTTAATTGCCTCGGATGGAGATGGTCTGTCCCTTTCCAAGCGCCGTATCACACTTTCTACATCTGGGGTTGTTCCCTTTATTCCAAAAACAGGTGAAGAAATCGGTGTCATGCTTGCGATTTCTCTTCATGCAGTGCGGGATGACCTGCGCGATGAGTTGGTACCGATCAACAAAAAATATCCACTCAAGGACCTATTGGATGCGTGTCGTGCTTATCCGGGACTTTCAAATGCCAAGCGGATCACATTTGAATATGTCATGCTAAAGGGGGTTAACGACTCCCTTAGCGATGCCAAGGAACTGGTCAGACTTCTGAAAGGGGTTCCTGCAAAGATTAATCTGATCCCGTTCAATCCATGGCCGGGTTCCAAGTATGAATGTTCAGATTGGGAGCAAATCGAGAAATTTGCCGATTTTATCAATTCGAATGGATATGCTTCTCCGATCAGAACACCTCGTGGACGTGACATTCTTGCTGCATGCGGGCAACTCAAATCTGAATCCGAGCGTTTGAAGAAAACCGATCGCCTCGCTTTAGAGGCTATGATGATTGCCGGTCACGGTGAATAATCTTGCCATCTTATCTGCATAAAACCTCCTGATTATCACTTAAATGCTCTGCAAGAACTTCTTTCAAGTTAATGCCAAACGCATCATCGGAGTTCAGTCTTATGCAAACGACACCTTATTCCATCATCCTATCCGGTTATCTTGTTTCAGTGGTCACATCGGCACTTTTTGGTACTTTTTTCCTTCTCTTTCCGTTTGAAGTCATGGTGGGCGGTGGATTTACCAATTTTCTACAGATTGCATCCTTTTTCTTCTTGACCGGTGCATGCTTTATTTTTCCAACTGCGATGCCGGGTTTTGCATTCATCGTTTATTTGGCTGGCAAGCATAACTGGCATCAATCCGGATTCTACACAATTGGCGGGGCTGTGAATGCGCTGTTTGCGCATGTCTTGCTGTGGGCGGTGACGGGGAATGACTTCAACGATGCGCTGTCTTTGCCGTTACTTTCGGTTTTTGCAGGTGCATTTGGCGGCTGGGCGTATTACTTCTTTAGGAGAAAAACACTCAGGCTTTGAAATTGGATACGCTTTGCGGCTTGTTTTGCATTTAATCGGACGGCTTTTTGTCATTGGCTTTGCCTTGCTGATTGCCCTTTTTGCCGGTTCCCTGTTTATCGGGTTTGGGCTGGCGTCCGGCATGTTCCCGGAGCTGATGAGCGCGGATGGAAACTCGGTTTTCGGTGATCGCGAAGCGGATCGGGCCGTGCTGGCTTCCCTTTCATTTGTGATTGGTTTGATGGCCAGCTTCCAACTGGCGGGGCTTGCGCTTTTGCCCGTCACAATCGCCATCGCCATCACCGAACTTATGAAGTGGCAAGCCATGACGGCCTATCTCGTTTTGGGAGGTCTGTGTGCTTTGTTCACCATGTTTTCTGTGCTGGCATTGCCAGAAGGTGTATTACCCGCCAATGGAACCATTATTGTTTCGCTGGCGACGGGATTTATTTCTGCTTTCTTTTATTGGTTGATTGCGGGTCGAACCGCCGGGAACTGGCTAGCCTCGCTCGGTGAAGAGGATACGGACAGCGAACGTTGAAAAAACACAGGCAAACAGCCAATCGATAAATCGGGTAATGGTTGGGTTCTTTTTTAGCGTTTCCGAGACTTTATCGACTGCATAGATCATACCCGTCGAAAACAAAAACGCGATTGAAATGAAATAGATCCCGAGGAAGATCATTTTGCCAGCCGCGTGTGGGTCCGATGTTGAGACAAATTGCGGAAGAAACGTAATAAAGAATAATATTATCTTGGGATTTAACAAATTAATGCCGATGCCGGTCAGCCAATTGCTGAGCAGGCTCACCTTTTTCTTTTCTTCCTTTTCCAAAGTAAGTGCCGACCCCTGCCGTACAGCCTGGATCGCTAGCCATAAAAGATAAAGTGCCCCTACGACTTTCAGTGCCAGGAACCCGTTTGGCGAAGCTTGAATCAACGCTGAAATTCCAAACGCTGCCAACAGTGTATGAACAACGATACCGGTTGATGCACCAATCATCGCTGCCATTCCTGCAGCTCTACCCTGTGTCATTGCACGCCCCAGGAATAAGGTCATGTCCGGGCCGGGCGTGATGGTCAAAATGATGGCGGCGAGTGTGAAGGCAGACAACACTGGAAGCGAAGGTAGGAAATCCATATTGCAACTTTCAAAATTCTGAGCTTGATCAAATTTGCATTATGAATACATTGCCGGAAAATTCTATTCTGGCAATCCGTTTTTGACATAGAATGGGCGGATCAATTCCCAAGGTTTTTCAATGCGTAATTCAAAAGACAAAATCAAAAAAGTTGTTCTTGCTTATTCAGGTGGTTTGGACACATCGATCATCCTGAAATGGTTGCAAACCGAATATGATGCAGAAGTCGTAACTTTCACTGCGGATTTGGGGCAGGGAGAGGAATTGGAGCCGGCTCGCAAGAAGGCAGAAATGCTGGGGATCCAAGAGATTTATATCGAAGACTTGCGGGAGGAGTTTGTTTCTGACTTTGTCTTTCCGATGTTTCGGGCCAATACTGTTTACGAGGGTATTTACCTGCTTGGAACTTCGATTGCCCGCCCTTTGATCTCTAAGCGGTTGGTTGAGATCGCGAAAGAAACAGGCGCAGATGCTGTTGCCCATGGAGCGACCGGCAAGGGTAACGATCAGGTTCGGTTTGAATTGTCAGCTTATGCCCTTGATCCCAATATCAGAGTTATTGCTCCCTGGCGGGATTGGTCGTTCAAATCGCGGACGGATCTGATCGAGTTTGCTATGCAACATCAAATTCCGGTTCCGAAAGACAAGCAGGGTGAAGCGCCGTTTTCGGTCGATGCAAACCTCTTGCATTCTTCATCTGAGGGGAAAGTTCTTGAAGACCCTTCAGTGCCAGCCGAAGAATATGTTTACCAACGCACAATCTCGCCGCTTGATGCGCCGGATGAACCGACAGAAATTGAAATTGAATTCGAAAAAGGTGATGCTGTTGGGTTGAACGGAAAACGTCTGAGCCCCGCAACTTTGCTTACTGAACTCAACAAGTTGGGTCATGATAACGGCATTGGTCGAATTGATCTTGTTGAGAACCGTTTCGTTGGTATGAAATCGAGGGGAGTCTATGAAACGCCTGGCGGTACCATTCTCCTTGATGCCCATCGGGCCATCGAGTCCATTACGCTTGATCGGGGTGCAGCACATCTGAAGGATGAGTTGATGCCCAGATACGCAGAACTGATCTACAATGGTTTCTGGTTTTCTCCAGAAAGAGACATGTTGCAAGCTGCGATCGATCAATCCCAGTCTCATGTGGAAGGGAAAGTACGCCTTAAGCTGTATAAAGGGAATATTCTTGTTTCAGGCCGTGAAAGTGCGAAGTCTCTGTACTCTGAGGAATTGGTCACATTTGAAGATGATCAAGGCGCTTATGATCAGAAAGACGCACACGGTTTCATTCGTTTGAATGCACTTCGGTTGAGAACTCTTGCAGCACGCAATCAAAAGTAGACTCGCAAACCACGCCATTCTGCCCTAAAGAATTCCCGGTGAATGTGGGTATCTCATGTCTGAACAATTGAAAACCGGACACGCAGAGCGGCGCGCGAATAGTGAAAAGCGTGCCGGCAAAGGGTATCGGCAGCTATCGCGGGTTTCTGTCTTGCTTATCCTTGCTGTTGTGGTCGGCGGTTACTTTTATCTTACGCGGGCGCAAGACACAGTCGTGCTCAAGGTGGGATCGGGACCTTTTCGATCTGACTCCCATGAGTTGATGAAAGAGGTTGCGGATGTCGTCAGTCGGCATTCCAATCGACTTGTTATTGAAGTCGTCCCGACACGCGACTCAAGTCATAATATTTCCTTACTGAATGATGGGGTGGTTGATGCAGCGACGATCCGGTCTGATACGCCTGTGGTCAATGATGTGAGGCAAGTTGCAAATCTGTTTCCGGATTATTTCCAGATTATCACTCGGGCTGATCGCCCGGTCTTCAGGATAAATGATCTCGATGGCAGGCGGGTCGCTATCCCCAGATTTGGTACGGATGAATTTCGTTCGTTCTGGATTGTTGGAGATCATTACGACTTACCGATAAACGGGGTGAAATGGTTGGCAATGCGGTTTGAAGATGCGACCCGTAAACTTCTTGCCGGTGAAGTCGACGCACTTTTTACCGTCCGATCGCTGCGAGACCGCTTGCTTCTTAATCTTTTTGAAGATGCTGAGTTGAAACAATTGAAGCTGAGATTTGTCGCGTTGGATCAAGCTGAGGCAATTGCGATCAAGCGTCCGTTTTTACAGGTGGGTGAGGTTCCGAAAGGTGCATTTGTTGGCAAAGAACCCACACCTCGAGCCATGATGACAACGGCAACGGTTGATCGTGTCCTGGTGACACGGGAGGGTCAGGATCCGGCCATCATTCGAGAATTGACCCGGATCCTATTTGAACATCGTCTGGATCTGACGATACGATTTGCATTGGCTTCGGCAATTAAGCGACCTGACACCAATGCCGGCTTGGGGATACCGCTCCATGAGGGCGCTGAACAGTATTTCAATAGGGATGAGCCCACCTTTATTCAGGAAAATGCGGAGCCATTGGCCTTGCTTGTGACGCTTACTGCGATGCTGGTCTCTTCATTTTTTGCAATTCGATCGAGATTCATAAAGTCGCAGAAAAACAGAATGGACAGTTACAATTATGTGCTTCTGGATATTGCTGATGCGGCACGAAAGAGTTCAGATAAATCTGAACTGCGCGGCCTTAAAAACCAGCTATCAACCGTGTTGGAAGATGCGGTCAAGGCGTTGGACAAAGATGCCGTTACGGACGAGGGTTTTCAGTCATTCTCCCTGCTGTGGGAATCTGTGCGCGAAATACTGAATGATCGTATGAATGAGATAACATCAGACTAAACTGCTGCAAGCAAAATCCCACCGAGCGCGCAAATTGCCAACGTCAAGATGATGCTCCATTTGAATTTAAGCAGCAGGACTGCAGAAAGCACAGCCAGGATTAACACGCGCCAGTCAAACAGCAACCAATCCGGGGTTAAGATCTCAAGAGGTCCCCAATGCATGGTCTCAAGTCCATCAAATGCGACGTTCAGTGCAAACCAGATCGCAAGGTTCAGGATTACTCCGACAACCGCTGCAGTAATCGCTGAAAGGGCACCCTTCAGGCGCGGTTGAGAAGACAGCCATTCGATATAAGGAGCGCCGGTAAATATCCAAAGGAAGCATGGAACAAATGTGACCCAAAGGGTTGTTGCAGCGCCCATTAAGCCCAACCAAAATCCGCCGACCTTCTCAGCGGCCAGAAATCCTACGAATTCGGTTACCAGGATTAAGGGGCCGGGTGTGGTTTCTGCAAGTCCTAAGCCGTCGATCATCTCTTGTGCTGTAAGCCATCCCTTTGCGCCGACAACGTCTTGCGCCATATAGGCGAGGACGGCATAGGCCCCTCCGAACGTGACAACTGCAAGTTTTGAAAAGAAAACCGCAATTTGGATAAGAATTTCATGTGCGCCTGCCATCCACAAGAGCACGACCGGCGCCCACCAAATAACAAGCCCCGCAGAAACAGTTTTTACAAGACTGGGGATCGAATTGTTGATCTGAACTTTCAGTTCTGATGTCTCTTTCCCGGTGCGACTGCTTGCAAATCCGTACACTGCGGCCGCAACTACAATGAGGGGATAGGGAATCTTCAAAAAGAAAAGGCCAATGAATGCCAATGCGGCAATTGCATAATGTGCGTTGAGATGAAGGGCCTTTCTGGAGACTTTGAGCAGAGCCTCAAAAACGATGATCAACACTGCTGCCTTAATGCCCAGAAACGCTGCATCTACAAGGGGTAATGCTCCATAGTTTGCATACAGTGTTGCCAGCACAGCTATTATGAGTGCACCTGGAATGACAAACAGCGAACCGGCGATCAGACCTCCAATCAAACCATGCGTTCGCCATCCAGAATAGGTTGCCAGCTGCATGGCTTCAGGGCCGGGAAGCAGCATGCAAAAATTGAGGGCATTCAAGAACTGCTTTTCGGTGAGCCACTTTTTCTCATCGACAATCATGCGGTGCATCAGTGCAATTTGAGCCGCCGGGCCGCCAAAGGAAAGAATACCGATCTTTGCCCATACTCTTGTGCTTTCTGACAATGTCGGAGGTGTTTGTAACGGAATTGCTACGTCGTCAGATTGATTATTCATCTGAATGCCTGCTTTGGTCAGTTCGGCGGGTTGTGTGATACTTCGGTAGCCTCTCTTGCCCAATGATACAATGCATCAAAAAGCGGTAAAGCAGCTTCTAGCCGAGCTATATCTTCTTTGTACATATAAGATTGACCGAGCATTAAAGTGCCTAATCCGTGGATTTCATTCCCTTCTGGGGCAGTGGTCGATACCGTATGATTGATAGCGGTGCGCATGCCTTTTAAAGCTTTTGTAGCCAACCCAAGCGCCTCGGCCATAACATCGAATGTGCATCTCCCGTCCCGTTTGCTCCACAAAGCACCTTTGATGCCAAAGGGCGTTGCTTCGAATTTTTCTGCGATGATCAAAGCTTCGCTGGGCGTTACAAACAGGAAGCGTGCGTGTTTATCAATGAATCTTCGGATCAGCCAGGCACATGCGTGGCTATCAATGTCCGGATTTTGCCCGGTAACCCAGAGCGATGAAAACTGCGCTCCGCGATCTGGTATTTCATGATTTGGAACCAATGGGCCACCTGCATCCCGCCAAGCAAAATTTCCCCCTTCCAAACTTGTTGCTCTAATGCCGGACGCGCGGAGGATTGCTGCCGCTCCTTGACTGATCTTCAAACCTTTTTGGCAAATGATGACAACGCTCTCTTTGCCAAGGCTCGGAATTACTGATTCGATTTCACTAAAAGGGTGTCGAAATGCGCCGGGTATCATTCGCGGGTCTGCATTGAAATCTTCGTCGACGCAGACGTCAATTAATGTTGGGCAATCGGGTGTTCCAATGAGATTTCGAAGTTGAGAAACAGTCGTTTGGGTCTTAGAGGCCATGTTGCATCCTTCCTTTGTTAAAGGCCAATGGATGCGAATTTGGGCATAGCCTGAAGGGGAATTCGCCATCCCCAATGGCAATAGTGTTACAAATTGGGACAGATTCAGTCAACAAAAGTCTAAAAAAGCGGTGTGAAATAATTTTTGTCTGACTTTTTCAAGTTTTCCCTTGTTGGTTAACAAAAAGTAAAATTTAATAAGGCCATGTATTCGATAACCGCAGAAACGAGACGTGCCATGCCCGAAGATGCCAGGGCCATTTCACGCGTGCATCTGCAAAGCTGGCAAAACGCGTATGCGGGAATGGTCCCTCACAAGGCGCTTGCGCGGATGATCAATCGACGGGGTGAAGACTGGTGGGAAATGGCCATTCGCCGGGCGACAATTATTTTGGTAATCGAGGTCAACGATGAGGTTGCAGGCTATGCAACGTTGGGCCCTAATAGAGTAAGTACCCTCCCGTTTGAGGGGGAAATCTACGAGATTTACCTGAAGCCCGAGTATCAAGGGATCGGATTAGGCTCCAAACTCTTTTCGGATGCCAAACGTGAATTGAAACGCCGTGGGTACAAAGGGCTCGTTGTCTGGGCGTTGTCCGATAATGACAGTGCATTGTCATTCTACAATAATGCCGGAGGCAGAGCGGTTGCTAACGGTTCCGAACATTTCGATCATAGGAAGCTTGAAAAGACCGCATTTGCCTGGGACTGACCGGGTTATTTTCCTGTGAACGTTAACAAGGTCATTGACTCTTTACAATTTCACGGTATGACGATGCCGACTAAATGAAAAGCAGTGTGCAAACCATGGCTATCATAGCTTATGAAAATATGTACCCGATGGACATGACGGAAATCGTTTCCGGGCGTGGCACTTCTGCTATGACATTCAAGACAACCACCAAGACACTGAAGACCACTAAGGTCTGATCGCTTCCGCCTGTGCCCGATACACTCTCCCGGGCATAACGGGAGAGTACAGACCAAAGCGAGAGTGGGGAAAGAAAAGTTCCATGGGATATAAAGTTGCAATCGTAGGTGCCACTGGAAACGTGGGCCGTGAGATGATGGACATACTGCATGAGCGCGGTTTTCCAGCTGACACCGTTGTTCCTCTTGCTTCTCGCAGAAGCCAGGGAAAAGAAGTTTCATACGGGGATCAAACACTAACCATCAAGGCGCTGGACGCATACGATTTTTCAGATACGGATATTGCTTTGATGTCTGCTGGCGGATCCATTTCGAAAGAGTGGTCGCCAAAGATTGCGGCGCAAGGTTGTGTTGTCATCGATAACTCCTCGGCCTGGCGTTATGATTCTGAGGTTCCGTTGATCGTTCCGGAAGTGAACGCGGATGACATCAATATGTTTAGCAATAAGAACATCATTGCCAATCCAAATTGCTCGACTGCCCAACTCGTGGTGGCCCTGAAGCCGCTTCATGATCGAGCGGTGATCAAGCGCGTAGTCGTGTCCACGTATCAGTCGGTGTCGGGCGCCGGTAAGGAAGGGATGGATGAGCTCTTCAACCAGACCCGTGCCGTTTTTGTGGCGGATCCGATAGAGAACAACAAATTCACCAAACGCATCGCATTTAATCTTATTCCGCATATTGATGTTTTCATGGAAGACGGTTCCACCAAGGAAGAGTGGAAAATGACCGCTGAAATCAAAAAGATGATGGACCCATCGATTAAATTGACAGCGACGTGTGTTCGTGTGCCAGTTTTTGTGGGGCATTCGGAAGCGGTGAACATCGAGTTTGAAAAAGAAATAACGGCAGATGAAGCCCGCGAAATCTTGCGCGAAGCGCCCGGTTGTCTGGTTGTCGATAATCCTGAGGAAGAAACCTACATTACGCCTTACGAATGTGCTGGCGAAGATGCAACCTATATTTCCAGGATTCGTGAAGACATCACGATTGAGAATGGTCTGAACATGTGGGTTGTGTCTGACAATCTACGTAAAGGTGCTGCATTAAACACAATCCAGATTGCAGAACTTCTTGTAAATCGTGGCCTTTTGCAGAAAAAAGACGCTGCATAAACTCATATCTTGATCCCCGGTCATGCACCGGGGATAGATTTCGCATGGTCAACCTTTTTATCAGAATTGTAAAATCCAGTTTTTCAATGCCAATATGGGTGCAGATCTGGATATATTGTGTTCTTATTCCTGCGAACTTTTCAGGGTTGTTTTTGTTACAATACACCAGCGGGTTTTGGATCGCGGTTCTGGGTGCTGGCGCCATTTGCATCAATATGCTCATTTTACTTTTGAATGGCGGGTTTTCAAAAGTGCTGGCGATTCCTCATTTGGTGCTCTGGATACCGTTGGAGTGTATCCTTTTATACCGCTATTTCGTGGTTCCGGATTTGAGTGCCTTTGAATATCTCTACATTCTGATTGTTGTAATCATAAATGGCGTTTCAATCATTTTTGACGTTTACGACACAAAAGAGTGGTTCTACGGAAACCGTGATGTGGTTGGGTTTCCTGGAGAACCGGTTAAACTTTAGGTGTCGTAACTTGAGAAGTAACCCGACAATTCTGGATTACTTTTGCTATACAGGTTCAGCACTCTTCCCGGAGTCTTTCCTGAACCTGACGTTCAATCCGTCCAGCTTTGAAGAAAAACGTCTCGCGATTTGTAAATGAGTCTGATGGGAATTGATAACATACGTCGAGTACAATGCGAGTTTGAGACGATGAAACGATGGTGTTGGATATCAGCAGATCGGCAGCAACATCATCCCAGTTATCCAATGATTCAATGAATTCTGTTTTGTCTTGTATGACACCAAGCTGTTTCAATTCTATTTGTGCATCGTTTGTAAGCAGGCGCTCAAATGAAGGCCGATCCACGGTGCGCAGGGATACATACCAGCGATTTGTGAGTGTCAGATTTTCCGCAGCCAAGGTTTGGAGTGTTGCCAACAGAAGTAAAAACGCCAATATGATTTTGTGCAACGCCATGGTCAAAGTTCCAAAAGCTCGATGTTTGCCGCTGGCAAATTAGGAGCCAAATCTACACCCTCAAGCTTCAGTTCGTCACTGTTATGGTGGGCTGAGTATCTCAGGATTTCAAAGATGACTGCCGTTGTGTTTATCAGATTTTCAGCGTCTTTCAGACCTTTCAACCGATTTGCCAAAAACAGCGCGGCGGTTACATCACCCGTTCCGTTGGGAGGCGTTGACAGCTTTTGATGGAAGGCGACGGTGCAGTGTTCTTTGGTCACCACCATGTTCGCGATCTGGGCCTCTTCCGCACCAGGTACCGATGTGACCAAGACGGTCGGGACCTCCAGGCTAGACGCCATATCTCTTGCTTCTGCCGCAGTTGATGGGAGTTCGCATCCTGTTAGCCATGCCAGTTCAAAAAGATTTGGCGTGATGATATCGCACAAGGGCAGCAGATTTTCCTTTATTGCGATGGCTATTTCATGCGGAATGTATAGACCGCCTACGTCACCTATGACTGGGTCACAGGTATAGATCAGGTCCTCTTTTTCTTCGCGAAAGGAAAGCACCAGCTCGCGGATCCGCAGGACTTGATCGGTATGGGCGATATAGCCGGATAAAACAGCTGAAACCTCATCTTTCCATGGAGCTTGGGCTAGTTGTGAAAAAATACTTTCATATTGTTTCGCATCCGGAACAATGCCTGTAGTAGAGCCGTGTCCGGGATGCCATGGAAGTATTGTTGTCGGAATTGCCCAGACAGGAAATCCAAGTTGTTGAAGGGCAAAAACGATACCCCGGTTTCCGACTGATCCGCGCACTACATGAGACGAAATTGAAACAATGGCCTGTTTTCCTGTTGCCTCAGACATGGAGGATGTAAGTCCGAACTAAATAAACAACGAGAACAACAAAGAAGATAATACTGAAGAATCGCCCTATGCGTGTTCCCCAGACTTCTGCCCACTCATTCTTGTCTGCGTCATCAGCTGTTACGTGACCCTTAACGCGTTCGGCAACCCGGCGCATGGAGGATGTGCCTACGGTTTCAGAATCTTGTGCTACCCGTTCAAGGATCCGTTTCGCTTCTTCTGCTCTGTCATCATCGGATGGTTTTTTCGAAGCCATTACAAGCCTTTCTCTTGGTCGAAACAACACTGGCAAAGTCCTTTAAAGACTGCAATAGTGATTACGCGCATTGGGGTACAAAGGGGATTTTGATGTCAGATGCAGTCGCTGACGAACGCGAACCTAAGGTTGATCGAAAAGGCATTTGGGGCTGGATGTTTTTTGACTGGGCTGCGCAACCTTTTCATACCCTGATCCTCACTTTTATATTTGCTCCATATTTTGCTTCAAGTGTTGCCGAGTCGGCGGCAATTGGCCAAGCACAATGGGGATATGCGGCGGGTGCGGCTGGCTTGGTCATTGCCTTTTTGTCCCCGGTGCTGGGTGCTATTGCAGACGCCACTGGGCCACGCAAGCCATGGATATTCGGGTTTTCAATTTTGGCGATTTTCGGTTCGTTTGCATTGTGGTGGGCGTTGCCCAATTCTTTAGATGGTGGGTCTGTTTTGTTTGTTTTGGTCGCATTCGCCATCGCCATGTTTGGATTTGAGTTTGCGGCGGTGTTCAACAATGCCATGATGCCGGATCTCGTGCCGCGAGCAAAACTCGGACGTTTATCGGGAAATGCGTGGGCCTTGGGCTATGGTGCCGGATTGCTGACGTTGATTATCGTGCTTCTAACCATGGCAACCAACAAGGAAGGTCTCACGCTTTTGGGTTCGGAGCCTCTTTTTGGTATTGATGCAGAAGCAAAAGAAGGCGAACGAGCAACGGGCCCACTTACCGCAATATGGTTTGTCATTTTTGTACTACCGCTTTTTTTCTTCACGCCCGATACGCCCAAACGTGAACGGGTGGCCGGTGCGGTGCAAAAAGGATTGTCGCAACTCTGGAACACCATAAGAAATCTGCCAAACAATAAATCCATGTTTGCCTACCTGGGTTCATCTATGATTTATCGGGATGCACTGAACGGGCTTTACACCTTTGGTGGGATATACGCTGTTGGCGTTTTGGAATGGTCGATCGTGCAGGTTGGTATCTTCGGCATACTAGCAAATATAACCGGAATCGGAGGGGCGCTGATCGGTGGAAGATTGGACGATAAAAGAGGTCCAAAATTTGTGGTAACGCTGAGCGTTGTTCTTCTCGCGATTGCTAGCATGATTGTTATAACGCTCGATCCTGGGCATGTCCTTTTGTTCCCGGTTGAGGCTAACTCCAGTTTACCCGATATCGTCTTTTATGTTTGTGGCGGACTGATCGGCGCTTGTGGTGGTGCGTTGCAAGCAGCGTCTCGGACGTTGATGGCAGATCAGGCGGAGCCTGGACGTATGACTGAAGCCTTTGGTCTTTACGCTCTTTCCGGCCGGGCGACCGCGTTCTTGGCGCCCTTTTTAATCGCGTTCTTTACTGACTTTACTGCCAGTCAAAGAATCGGGGTGACGCCTGTTATTGCCTTGTTTATTCTGTCTTTGGTCTTGTTGCCAATGGTTAAGCAGAACCGGGTTAATGCCTAAAATGGCGCACGCCCGTGAAGATCATAGCAATGCCGGCTTCATCTGCTGCCGCAATTACTTCTTCATCACGCATAGAACCGCCGGGCTGAATGACACTTGTTGCACCTGCCTCAACCGCGGAAAGTAATCCATCCGCGAACGGGAAGAATGCATCGGAAGCAACTGCTGAGCCAAGGGTGAGTGGATCTGGGTTTCCAGCAGTTTCCATTGCGTCCATTGCCTTACGTGCTGCAATTCTTGAAGAGTCGACACGGCTCATCTGACCTGCTCCAATCCCAACGGTTGCGAGGTCTTTTGCATAAACGATCGCATTTGATTTCACATGCTTTGCAACACGAAAGGCAAATTTCAAGTCTGCCAATTGTTGTGCTGTCGGCTGTACTTTGGTGACTACATTTAAATCGAGGTCGTCTATAACGCAGTTGTCTCTGTCCTGCACCAATAGTCCTCCAGCTACGGTCTTGACCGAGACGCCTGCCGCACGGGGGTCTGCCAGGCCCCTTGTTACAAGGAGGCGCAGGTTCTTTTTTTCTGCAATGATTTCTCTGGCGGCCTGTGTTGCCTCCGGGGCAATGATGACTTCGGTGAAGATTTCTACGATTTCTCGGGCAGCGTTTTCATCGAGTGGTTGATTGAGGGCAATAATGCCTCCGAAGGCAGAAACCGGATCACATGCCAATGCTTTTTTGTAGGCTTCGTGAAGGGAATTTCCGCGCGCTACGCCACACGGGTTTGCGTGTTTTATAATTGCGACGGCGGGCCCGTCATCGGGTGAGAACTCTGACACAAGTTCGAACGCAGCGTCTGTGTCATTGATATTATTGTAAGAGAGTTGCTTTCCTTGTACCTGATCAGCGGTTGCAACACCATGTCGCTGTTCATTGTTGATGTAGAAACCGGCTTTCTGATGTGGGTTTTCTCCATATCTGAGCTTGGCGTCCAGTTTACCTGAAATGCTCTTGTGGATTGGCATTGACTGTCCGGTTTCGTCCATGAACCAATTTGAGATCGCCGCATCATAGTTTGCTGTCCTGGCAAAAGCCTTGGCAGCAAATCGTTTCCGCAGTTCCAGTGAGGTGTGGTTCTTGTGGCTATCAAGTTGCTCCAAAAGCTCTGGATAATCATCTGGGTCAACGACTGTTGTGACGAAGCCATGATTTTTCGCAGCTGCGCGGATCATTGCAGGTCCGCCTATATCAATGTTTTCAACACATGTGCTGTAGTCGCTATTGCTGGCGATGGTTTCCTCAAATGGGTAGAGGTTGATAATGGCCAGATCAATGGGCGATATTCCCTGCTCCTTCATCGCGGCCCGGTGAGTTTGATCTGTGCGAACTCCGAGCAAACCACCGTGCACTGCAGGGTGAAGTGTTTTGACGCGCC
>JBCCXO010000027.1:0-46809 GCA_039191645.1 Pseudomonadota bacterium
CCAAAGAGTTGCAAGGCCGCGTATTCATCCATTTTAGGATTATCAAATTTTGGAGTAGGCGAGGGGTCCATAACGTATCGGCCTTCAACCTCTACGGGATAGGCATAAGTCGTTGCAATATGACCATGTTGGGAAATATCTTCATAAAGCTTAACATGCATCAGGCCATAGTCTTCAAAAGCGTGCATTTTCCGTGTCTCGGTTTCACGCGGTTCCAAAAATCTGAGAGGCTCGGGAATAGGCACTTGGTAGACTAGAATTTGATCTTCCCGTAATGGGGTCTCGGGAATTCGGTGGCGCGTTTGAATGATACTCGCCGCTTCTGTCAGTTCTGTCGTCTCAACACCTGCAGTTTTCTTGAAGAATTTACGAATTGACACCGCGTTTGTTGTATCATCGGCGCCTTGATCGATCACTTTAAGCGTATCGTCTGGCGTGAGAATGGAGGCAGTTACCTGAACGCCACCCGTGCCCCATCCATAGGGCATAGGCATCTCACGGCTCGCAAAGGGGACCTGATATCCCGGGATCGCGATCGCCTTCAACAAAGCACGGCGGATCATTTTCTTGGTCTGTTCATTGAGGTAGGCAAAATTGTACTCTGTCATGCTGCCAGCCCAAGACGTTTAAAATGCTGCGAGAGGTCCATGTCATCAACAAAGTGGATTGTCTCAAATCCCAGCTTGCTGGCTGTACGCACATTCGCTGCGCTGTCATCAATAAAGAGGCAATCGTCTGCCTTCAGTTTGTTTCGGGACAGAAACAATTCGTAGATTTCTTTGGATGGCTTTACTAGTTTTTCATCGCCCGAAACAACTGCATCGATAAAGTGGGTGGCAAGAAATGGAAATCTGTCTTGGCATTCCAGCCACCTTTGCGAGGAAAAATTTGTGATCGCATAGGTCGGAATACCTGCAGCCCGCAGCTCTGAAAGCGCCTCTACAGAAGGCCTGATTTCTCCGCTGACAGATGCATGCCAGTCATCCCGAAATGCAGGAATAACGTGCCTATATTTCGGAAACGCCTCCACAAGGCTCGAAATGGCTTCCTCCAAATCTCTTCCTTTGTCGAGGGAGAGGTTCCACTCGGTAAACCCGATTTCGGAAAAGAAGGCGTCGATGGACTCGTCCCCATCAAAGTGTGCTCGGAAGATTGCCTTTGGATCCCACCGGAGCAAGACATTGCCAACATCGAATACAATAGCCTTCATTCCGCCGCCTCTTTTTGATCTGCACCTTGCTCTTTCCTCATACGCCGAACCAGCTCCAGCTCAGACTGGAAATCGACGTAGTGCGGCAATTTTAGATGTTCGACAAATCCGGTCGCCTGGACATTATCGCAGTGCGAAAGGACAAATTCCTCATCCTGGGCTGGCGCCACCCGATCCTCCCCAAGTTCGTCCGCGCGTAGGGCTCTATCCACCTGTGCCATAGACATGGCTTTTCGTTCACAATGCCCGAACGTCAGTCCATACCCCCGGGTAAACTGTGGCGGTGCCTTTTTCGAACCTCTAAACTGGTTGACCATTTCACATTCGGTGATTTCGATTTCACCAATATCAATAGGGAAACCCAGTTCTTCGGGCACAAACTCGACTGCCACTGTCCCAACTCGTATCTCGCCTGCAAACGGGTGATTTCGCGCAAACCCACGCTGCGTGGAATAACCAAGGGCCAGCAAAAAACCTTCATCGCCACGCGCTAGGTTCTGCAATCGCACGTCACGTCCTGCGGGAAAAGACAAGGGATCTCGGGTGAGATCATCGGGTTCTTTATCGCTCGGATCTGAGGACGGCGGCTCCATCAAACCTTCCTCTGATAGAAGATCGAGGACATGTGGTGTCTTTTCGTCCGATGGTATGGCTCTTTCAGCAGGTTCGACGTCAGCCTGATTTTCGAGTTCTGCATCCAGCAGTCGGTGTGTATAGTCAAAGGTTGGTCCCAGAATCTGACCCCCAGGCAAATCCTTATACGTCGCCGAAACGCGCCTTGAAATTTCCATCGCACCGGTATCAAGCGGCAGTGAGTAACCAAAACGCGGCAACGTCGTGCGACTGGCCCTTACCAGGAATATTGCTTCGATCATATCACCACGCGCCTGCTTTATAGCAAGTGCGGCGAGGGTCCGATCATAAAGCGATCCCTCTGTCATGACACGATCAACCGCCAGCGCCATTTGTTCGCTAATTTGGTCTGTCGTGATTTCTGGAATGGACGGATCGCCTCTGCGTTTTTCCGCAAGGAGCTTGTGCGCATTGTCGATTGCTTTCTCGCCACCTTTAACTGCTACATACATTAGGCCATCTCCAAAATTCGAACAGAACGGGGCAGCGCCACGATCGCATCGTTGGACGCTAGAAAAACATCGTTCCCAAGCGGAAATTCAGCATGATTTCGTTTTGCCCACTCCCAGAAAGAGTGATTGAGCCCCGCCGCTCCAAACGTGTTCACGGTTTGAATGCCCGGCCCGGACAATGCAACGTCGCCATCGGGGGTCAAATGGTCCAACTGGATGACATAAGTGGTCGAGCTGTCAGGATATTCTGGTGTTCCAATAGCAAAATCAGAAAGCACGGTTTGATCTGGACAATGTTTGAAAAATGCAAACATCGCGTTCCGCGGCGTTTTGGCGATCGGGCTACCGCAATGAAATTTAAGATAATCAAGAACCGGATCTTGACTAAGATCCTGATCCACCCATGCCGGTGTCTCATGATCAAGAAGGGTAAGCATGATCATCGCACTGCCCGCGTTGAGGGGTTTGGGAAAGTCAATCTCAAACGGTAAGAATTGAACAATTCCCGGTTGCGCCATCGCAGTCATCAGCATGCGGAACGCATGAGAGGCCTGAACCGGCGGGTTTTCAAATCCTGCAGACAATGCCGCTTTCATCTCAATCTTCCCCTCTCACCATCGTAAAGAAGTCAACTTTTGTGGCAGCCACCTTTTCTCGATTGATCTGCTTGGCTTCCGACTGGTACTCGGCCAAGGGCTCAACTATTTCACTCATGACAGTTTCAAACCGGGTCTCATCCTGCAATTGAGCATCAATCTTTGCAGCAATCATGGCATGATCATGGTTTCTTCCCATAACGTAAGAATGCCCGACATGACCCGCAGTGCTGCGGACCGAGCATCGCGTTACGGTTGCCTCGCCGGCGTTGAAGGGTGCGCCCGTTCCGCCCATACGACCTCTGACCATAACAAGACCGGTTTCCGGTTTTCGCAGAACCTGAAATGCATCCGTCTCCGGCTTTTTCGACCACAAATCGAGGAGTTTATTGGAATCTGCCTTTGCCAAAATGGAGATCCAACGTTGGCGAAGTGCAATTTGATCTTCGTCGTGACTCATATTTCTGCTCCGAGCATATCTTTGCAAGAATGTGACGACACATATGCGACTGGTCCCGCAGAACATATCATCATATCTGTCCCAAGTTGTAGCTTATTCTGTGCAAACAAGCTCTGCACGAATTGCATGGTCGCAAATCTTACATGCGTCTGAAGTCGTCTTGTCCGAAGGTGCAACACCACGACAGCAGAGGGGGAAGCAATGAAACTCATACACATCTCCGACATTCACATTAACCCGGAACCCATATTGGAAAGTAATCCAATAGAAAATTTCGAGCGGTGCATGACACATATTGAAAACCATCATCTGGATGCGGAGATGGTTGTCATCTCGGGAGATCTGACCCACCATGGACAACGGTCCTCCTATGTTCGGTTGAGAGAAATGATCGATCAATGGAAAGCCGATCCACTTTTGATGATTGGCAATCATGATCACCGCGAAACGTTTCAGGACCTTTTCCCGGAAGTTGGAAGAGACAAGAATGGTTATGTCCAATATGTCATGGAGAAGGACGAAGGTGATTTTGTTTTTCTTGATACCGTTCTTCATGGCACGCATGCGGGTCACTTTGGTGAAGATCGCCAGGCATGGCTCAAAGCTCAACTGGATCGTGCAGCCGTCAGCCAGAGACCGGTATTCTTGTTCATGCATCACAACCCGGTGGAAGTCGGCGTAAAGAATTCAGACCTCATTGGATTGACGGACGGTAAAGCATTCCGAACACTGATTTCTGAGTACAAAAGCGTCATCAGGCACATTTTCTTTGGGCACTGTCATTACATTTTGTCGGGCAGCGTTTGCGGTATTCCGATGTCCGCCCCCCGCTCTACCAATCATCCATGTGTACCGGAGTTTTCGGGGGAGGATATCCTCGGATATGCGCCATACCCGCCCACCTATAATGTTTGTTTGCTGAGCGATGACGCAGTCGTTGTTCATTCTATCGACTTCATGGATGACGATAAAATAACATGGCTCGAAACAACCAGCGATGGCTGGATCGCAGAGGAAGTGCCGCAGGACGCTTAGACCGATGCAGTCAAACCCCCATCCACGCGCAGATTCTGGCCTGTAATGTAACTTGAGGCATCAGAGATCATGAAACTGATGGTTTCGGAAAGTTCCGATACTCGGGCATACCTGCCCACTGGTATCCGGGCAACACGCTCTTCTTTTTCAGGGAGACTGTCGATAAACCCTGGTAGAATATTGTTCATCCGAATCCCTTCAACTGCAAATTTATCGCTGAACAGTTTTGTGTATCCGGCGAGCGCTGCACGAAAAATTGCCGACGTTGGAAAATCCGGATCCGGTTCGAAAGCCGCAAACGTGGAAATATTGACTATCGATCCAGAGTTTTGATGCCGGAAAATTGGTAAAACAATTCGGGTCATGCGCACGACATTGAGCATGTAATAGTCCATGCCCAAATGCCAGTCTTGATCGCTGATTTCATCAACGGGGCCCTTTGGCCCATGCCCCGTACAGTTTACAACGCCATCAATTCTGCCAAATTTCTCCATGGCAAGATCCACAAATGTTTGCAGATCAGCAACTTCCAGATTTGAACCCGTGAAACCGACGCCGCCTAACGCGTTTCCCAGTGCTTCACCCTTCCCGGATGACGACATTACCCCAATCTCATATCCTTTGGACTTTAGGTTTCGCGCGGCATCGGCCCCAATTCCGCTTCCGCCTCCAACAATCAGGGCGACTTTGATTTCTGCCATCGCTCGGTCTCCTTAGGTCTTTTTCGTGTCATCGATAATGTTCATTTGTGCTGTACCGCTATGGCCCAGTTCGACACCAGCAAAGGGCCCTCCCTGACACATATGGGAAGGATCATGCGGGTCCATTGCTGGTTCATTGGCAAGGACTTCTTCAGCAAACTGCTCCGCGTTGTCGACTGGCCGATAGCCCAAGAAGCTGGCTAGCGCATTATCGACTGGAGCACGGTCATTGTTGGAAACGCCATAGACAATCGAAAATCCTGTGACAGGTGTTTCAATCGACCGTTGCACCAGCTGAACCAAATCATCATAGGAAAGCCAGGAACCCAGCGCGCGGGCATTGTTGACCTGCGCGCAAGATAAAATGCGCATGTGGACGCTCTCAAGACCGCGCTTATCCCAATAAAGACTGCCTAAATCCTCTGCGAAACACTTGGCCAAACCGTAAAATGTATCCGGTCTGTGAGGCACATTTGTCCCGATAAACTGATTTTTGGGATACATGCCAACGGCATGGATCGAACTGGCATAAACCACCCGTTTAAGGCCGTTTTGATAGGCTGCTTCCCAGACGTTGTAGGCACCAACAAAGTTTGGGCCCAGCAATTGGTCGAACGGCCCCTCATCGGCATGAGCGCCCATGTGTACCACCATATCAGCCTCCTTCAGCACCTTCATCATGTCGTCCAGATTTGAAAGGTCGGCTTTTACATACGTTTCCCCCGGATAAAGATTGCCGATCTCGTCGGCAATGTCAGTCGAAACAATCTCATCTGCCATTTTAGTCATGGGTTCGCGCAAATACGATCCTAGGCGTCCTGCAGCGCCAGTGAGTACGAGTTTTTTCAAATGCATTAAAAGCTTCCTGTTTCTAAAGGCTTTGATTGCGAGTGGTTGATTTAAAATCTCGATCCGTCATCGTTTCAAGCGTTTTGCCCCCGCGCAAGCAAAATTACCGGCAAGATACCCGCGCAAATAATGAGCAGGCAACCAAGCGCTGCATCTTCGACACGACCTTGAGATGCAAAATCGTACACATGCGTTGCAAGGGTGTTCATGCCGAATGGTCTGAGCAAGATGGTTGCTGAAAGCTCCTTAACAACATCAACAAACACCAGTAATCCCGCTGCAACAATGGCTGGTGTCATGACAGGCAACAGCACTTCACGCAAAACGTTGCCGCGTCCCCGTCCGAGGCTACGAGCGGCCATATCAAGATTTGGAGAGAGCCGCGAAAACCCGTTTTCAATATTCCCTTCTGCCATTGCCATGAAACGCACGACATAGGCAAAGACCAGCGCCGCACCGGAGCCGGTCAGCAATAGGCCGCTGGAAATGCCGATATAGTGCCGCAGGTATCCATCAAGTGTATTGTCAAAATAAGCCAGAGGAATAAAAATCCCGATTGCAATCAGCGTTCCTGGAACCGCATATCCTACCGTTGCAAAGCGTACTGTAAGAACAGTGAACCAGGAAGGATTGCTGCGAATGGCAAATCCCAGGACCAGCCCGCCAATGACTGCCATCCCCGCGGCAATCACACCCAAAAGAACGGTCGTTGAAAATGCCTGAAGGATGCTTTGAGAAAAAAGGTCTTCAAGGTCCTTAAACGCAAATTCACCCAACACAAAAACCGGCACCCCAAAACCAAGTGCGATTAGGGTCAGTAAAAACAATATCGCGGCGTACGCCTTAAACCCTTTTATGTGTTTTCTACTGTGTAACTTGTTTGCGCGTTTGCCCAAATCATAAAACCGTCTCTGTCCCCTCGAAATATGTTCCAGATAAATCAGCAAAAAGACGATGAGTAGAAGAAAAATTGCGATCTGTGCCGCCCCAGCCAAATCATTTTGATTGAGCCATACGGAAAACACCGAAAATGTCAGCGTGTGGATACCAAGATATTCAACAGCGCCAATATCGTTGATGGTTTCCATGAGCGCGAGGGCAACCCCGAGCACAATTGCGGGCCTTGCGAGTGGCACGGTAACCCTGAAAAACAATTTCATGCCATTGGCACCCAAAATCCGCGCACTGTCCGTGACATTGCTTCCCTGCAAAACGAAAAGTGTTCTGACAGACAGATATACATACGGGTACAAAACCAGGCCAAACACCAAAATTGTGCCGCCCAAGGAGCGTATTTCAGGGAACCAATAGTCTCGAGAGGATTGGTACCCGCCGAGAAGACGATAGGTCTCTTGTAAGGGTCCCGTGAAAGAAAAGAACTCCACAAACGCGTAGGCTGAAATATAAGTCGGAACCGCCAGTGGTAACATCAGCGCCCATTGCAAAACCCTGCGCAGTGGGAACTCATAAAAACACACGAGCCAGGCCGCAACCGTACCGATCACAGCTGTGAACAAGCCAACACCGGCCATGAGTAAGAATGTCGCGGTGCCAGCTGACGGCATTACAGTGGTCGCAATATGGATAAAACTCTCAAAATTGCCGCTGAATGCGAGCACAGACAAGGTGATCAGCGGCAGGCAAAGCAGAAGTGCCAGAAAGAATGCGCCGGACAGCGCTTTGCCAGCGCGTGTGACCTTAAGGTCTAGGGTATTTGAAACTTCACTCAAAGACGCAATCCAGACTTATACCCGGTATGGCCTTAAAGCGAATTTTCCCACGTGGTTCAACGGTTTCTTCAAATTACGATGCCCTGCCATCCAGATTCTCCAACTCAGGTACGACCCAGCTTTGAATCGTTCTAAAAGATAGTTCTTGACTCTCTAATAGTTGAGTTCTTTAGTCCAGCTTTAATACAGGTCTTTGGAATTGTTAACCAAATGATAGTTTGCAGCTGCAAC
Source organism: Pseudomonadota bacterium (assembly GCA_039191645.1). Taxonomy (GTDB): domain Bacteria; phylum Pseudomonadota; class Alphaproteobacteria; order Rhizobiales; family Rhizobiaceae; genus JAALLB01. The sequence goes on from JBCCXO010000027.1 coordinate 7,898, forward strand.
GTGATATCAGAAAATGAGATTAGAACGGTGATTACCGATCTTCTGAAAGCTGATCCTTGGCAGCTAATCGTTCCAGTGCAAGTGTATCATGCAATGAGCAAACGCGGCAAATGCTGCGGCTGTTTCCCCAGGCTCGTCGACATAATTGTCGAAACATCGGAAGAATTCCATCAAAACATGCAAACAGATCAACGCAAGGTGATTAAATTCATCACCAAGTTGAAGAAAAAGCACCATCAGTGCGAAACAGCCCGCATGCTTGCGCGCCATAAGCTGAGAAACATCAAAGCAGCATAACTTGTTGCTGATTTTCGGCCGATTTTTACCCGTAAACAAAAATCCTAAATTTAACCGTCTCGCGGTTGACTCACGAAATCTTCAGGCTAAATATAGTTTTTAGAATTATTCTAAACTACGAAATTTTGCCGCGCTGAAGGAGAGCGAGATGAAAGGTAACCCTAAAGTAATTGAAAGGCTGAACGAGGCTCTCTTTTTGGAGTTGGGCGCCATCAACCAATATTGGTTGCACTACCGACTTCTGGAGGACTGGGGCTATGGGCTGCTTGCTAAAAAAGAACGCGAAGAGTCGCTAGAGGAAATGGCGCATGCTGACAAAATCATCGAGCGGATTATTTTTCTTGAAGGACACCCCAATCTTCAAAATGTGGCGCCTTTAAAGATTGGTCAAAACGTCAAAGAAGTCCTGCAATCTGATTTGGACGGTGAGTTTGTTGCAGCAGAATCCTACTCAAAATCGCGGGAAATCTGCAATGAATGTGGAGATTTTGTCTCTATGCGTATTTTTGAAACTCTGTTGTCCGATGAAGAAGGCCACATTGATTTTCTTGAGACCCAATTGGAACTTCTGGAGAAAATCGGTGAAGAAAATTATGGTCAGTTAAACGCTGAACCCGCAAATGAAGCAGGGTGACCAGCTAACTGCGTTTTGCTCTGCGAAAAACATCAAACCTCGGTGCGGTCTAATGAACCGCGCCTTGGTTCAAAACATCGATACCCAACAGTTTATCGATTCTATGGCGGTTCACAGCCAAATCCTCAATTGAATATTGCTCCAAAACGTTAAAGAAGGCTGCTAGAGCCTCACGCAGGGCGGAATTCAATTCACAGGAGTCAACCAATGGGCATTCAGCACCTTCATCGCTGAAACACTCCGCCATCTCAAAGTTATCTTCTGTAACCCTCACAACCTCAGACAGTCGAATATCCCCGGGGCTGCGGCTTAGGCGGATGCCACCGTTTCGACCTCGAACAGAATCAACTAGACCATTTTTTGTCAATGGTTTCAGTATCTTAAAAAGGAAAAGCTCGGAAATGCCATACGCTTTTGCAATTTCTGGAATACGGCTGAGGTTTCCATCATTTGCCGCGCAATACATCATAATCCGGATTGCATAGTTCGTTTGTTTGGTTAAACGCATGGGATTGCCTATTCATTAAAATATCACCTGAATATACAGGACTCTTCAAACAAAAATCCAGCTTTAAAAGTCCCACCTCAATTATGAGGGTCTATTCACACGATTGAGTAACCACCGGCTCTATGGTGACAGGAAAGTTCACGGAACGGGCGATAAAGCAGTATTGATGAATTTCCTGATGTAGCTCAATGGCTTTTTCAAAAGAACTATCTTCAGTTATCGTAATTTTCGGCCTCAAAATGGCCTCCAAAAATCGACCCTTACCGCTGGGTTCACTCTCACCGATGCCAATCGGAGTATCTTCATACTCAGTCACGACCACATGGGCCTGAGAACAAAGATGCAAGTACCAAAGCATATGGCAAGAAGCCAATGCAGTGATTAAAAGGTCTTCCGGATTATATTTGGATGGATCCCCGCCAAGCATAGGATCGTTGGAACAAGAGACCACCGGTTTTCCGGCAACTGCAAGGTCCCAGGTGCGATCATAGGCGCGATAGGTCGAAGTTCCCGTCCCGGTATTCCCTGTCCACTTGATATGGGATGGAAATGTGTGTTTATCCGGCATCCATACTGCTCCCACAACAATCACATCCAAGTGAATTCACGTGACGATTATTGTGTATTGAAACTTAGACTGGCGATGCCATATTTAACTTAGTTGTTCGAAAGAGCAATGGTTGATCACTCTTCCCCTGGATTGATCGACCCGATGGTCCTACTGCCCACCAGGATCATCAATGACTGACATGGACCACTGCTGCATTCCCCCTACCCGCCGACACAGCAGCGGTGGTCCGGTCAGACAATCTTACCCAATCCTGTTGTTGAAATTTGCGGTCCATGCCATAAGACTTGGTGATTGAATTCCCAGTGTTTGGAGAACAAAATGGCTGATTTAAACACGGTACTGGCCGCAATTGACAACGATCTTGATGGCGCCATCGAGCGGCTTTTTTCCCTGCTGAAAATCGAGAGCATTTCCACTGATCCTGCCTATGCGGCGGATTGTAGAAAGGCGGGAGAGTGGTTGGTCGAAGACCTGACTTCGATTGGGTTTGACGCCAAGCTTTGTGACACGCCGGGCCATCCAATGGTGGTCGCACACCACGAAGGACCACCGGATGCCCCGCATGTTCTCTTCTATGGACACTATGATGTTCAACCTGTTGATCCTCTGGAACTTTGGGATGAAGCCCCGTTCGCTCCTTCGGTCAAAGAAATGCCAGACGGAAGCAAGCAATTGACCGGCCGCGGCACCTCCGATGACAAAGGTCAGTTAATGACCTTCGTCGAGGCATGTCGTGCCTGGAAAAGTGAAACCGGCGCATTGCCGATCAAAGTGACAATTTTCTTTGAAGGTGAGGAAGAGTCCGGTTCGCCTTCCTTGATACCGTTTCTCGAAAGCAACGTGAAAAGTTTGAAGGCAGATTACGCCCTTGTTTGTGATACGGGCATGTGGGATCGCCAAACGCCTGCAATTTGCACAGCACTGCGTGGGTTGTTGGGAGAAGAAATTATAGTGTCAGCCGCCTCCCGGGATTTGCACTCGGGAATGTATGGTTCTGCTGCGGCAAACCCGATTCGGATCCTTTCGAAAGTATTGGCGGGTTTGCACGATGAAAACGGACGCGTGACAGTCGATGGTTTTTACGAAGGGGTTCCTGAAACGCCCGACGATATCAAACAGATGTGGGATAGCCTCGGCTTCAAAAAAGAAGACTTCCTCGGAGAAATCGGACTTTCAGAACCTGCGGGAGAAACCGATCGTTCGGTCCTTGAGCAGGTTTGGGCACGGCCCACGTGTGAATTTAATGGGATCAACGGGGGTTACATCGCAGAAGGCTTTAAGACGGTTATTCCGGCAGTTGCTTCTGCAAAAGTTTCGTTTCGCCTGGTTGGCACACAGGACCCGTTGGCAATTCGCGACTCATTTCGAAAATATGTCAGCGATAATATTCCCTCAGATTGTTCTGTCACATTTGAAGACCATGGCGCGAGTCCGGCAGTTCATCTGGGGTACGATATGCCAGCAATGAAGAAAGCAGCATCTGCACTCAAAGAAGAATGGGGCAAAGAAACCGCGCTCGTGGCGATGGGAGGGTCTATTCCCGTCGTGGGAAAATTTCAGGATATCCTGGGCATGCAATCCATTCTGGTTGGATTCGCCCTCGACGATGATCGGATTCATTCTCCAAATGAGAAGTATGAACTCACAAGTTTTCACAAAGGGATGCGTTCGTGGGCACGGATCATGGAAGCCCTGGCGAAGTGAGCTTATTCAGCAGCCTGCAGCGATGCTTTGCCTGATGCGGATTTACCCTTTCGGTCAATCCATGCCCAAGCTGGGCGTTCAAACAGGAACCGGAACCAACCGGTAATCCGCGTAAACTCGTATGCGATGACAGATCCGGTAACGCTGACGGTTAAAACGATCAACGCCATTGTGCCTAGGTCCATCCATGGTGCAAACCGGAACAGGATTTCGCGGGTAATCACCATCGGCAGGAAAAATGCGAGATAAACAACAATCGAGTGCTGACCCAGATAGCGCAGGAACCCGGCTGCACGGAATCGTGACAGGATAGAGCAAACGCAAACGACAGCAACCGCACCAGCAGCGCCTAACATCAAAGAAATAAATGGCAAATGGCTAAGATTTGCCGGCCCGTTGTTCACATTATACTGAGCGAAGCCCTGAAGGCCTTCCGGCAGCAGTGTAAAGGTGAAAATCCCATTGAAAATCGCCCAAAGTCCCAGATAACCAAGCCCTTTCCCGTAATTCTCTCTCGCCCATGCCGCGAGTTGGAAAATCGGTTGGGCAAGCGCATAACCCACGAAAAAGTATACGTATCGTGCAGCAAATTCATCGATCAACAGATAACCCGTATGAAGCGGCCAGATTTCCAACACTGCCGCAGCGGAAAGAACAAAAAGCCAGTGAATGTTTGACAAAAATCTCGTAACCAGGAACATCACCGGCAGCATATAAATAAACCAGAGGGTTCCGTAAGGTTCGATGAGGGCCGTACCGAACTTTGCCAGAATATCCACCGGCCCCAATCCATCTCCAACCCAACCAATGGTGCGGAATGCAAATTGAATGGCCAGCCAAAGCACATAAAAATAGGCAAAATGAACGACTTTTCTATCAAAATATCGCAGCCAGGAGCGACCAATAACGAGCCCTAGGAAGAGCCCGGAGATCAAGAAAAAGTCCGGCATCCGAAAGGGTTGCGCAAACGTTACAATGGCGTTCATCCAGCCAACAGTTCCTTCTGCAACCAACCCTTTTTCAAAGGCATGTTTCTCCACGCCAAGGGTCGCGTGCATCATAACCACAAAAATGATGCAAAAACCCTTTGCATAATCCACCCAATCGATGCGACTTCCATCGGGTCGATTTTCGGAATTCAATGAAAAATCAGACATTTGTGTCACGCCTCTCAGATTTGACACAGCTTGTGTTCAAGAGAAAAGCAGACCACATTTTACCTAATTTCGAATTAAAGATTTTGTTAAAGTTTTAATCAACATCTCGCGAGGCGAGAAAATCGTAAAGTTTTCCGATCTTTACGGCCCATTAAATAGCCTCATTTATTGTTCACTGGATATTAACTTTGCGCGGTCGAATACCGCGATAATTGATGAATTCAGCACCAAATGACCCGAAAGAATAAATCCAACACACGTATAGAACCGACGTTTGAACCGGTTTCCTCGAGAAGATCGGATTCAGAGGTCCGCATCGACGCGTCCGACCGCGCGATGCCCAAATCGCCACGTAAAAGCGCTAAAAAGAGCAAAAAATCAGGTTCCCAGCGCCGAAGCCAAAAAAAGCGGACGACAAACCGCAAACGCGGAGGCAAGCTCGGCTTTATTGGCAAAACCGTTTACTGGTGCATGGTTCTAGGACTTTGGGCTGGCATCGGGGTGGCCGGTCTGGTGGGCTACTATGCAGCCCAACTTCCCCAATCGGCAAGTTGGGTAGTGCCGGAACGTCCGCCTAACGCCCGAATCGTCTCGGTTGATGGCTCATTGATAGCAAATCGTGGTGCAACCGGCGGCGCCGCCATGCGATTAAATGAAATGTCGCCTTATATCCCCATGGCGGTAATCGCCATCGAAGATCGGCGTTTCAAATCCCACTTTGGATTTGATCCAATAGGCTTCACACGCGCTATGGTCAAAAACATCACAGCCGGGCGCTTGGTGCAGGGAGGCTCTACCTTGAGCCAGCAACTGGCGAAAAATCTGTTCCTTGAGCCGGAACGAACATTGGAACGCAAAGTCCAAGAATTGATTTTGGCAATTTGGCTAGAGACGAAGTACACCAAGGACGAAATCCTGGAGCTGTATCTGAACCGGGTTTATTTTGGTTCTGGGGCGTATGGTGTAGATGCTGCTTCCCGCCGATATTTCTCAAAATCCGCGAGAGACGTCAATTTGGCAGAAGCCGCGCTTCTTGCAGGTCTCCTAAAAGCACCTTCGCGGCTTTCTCCGGCGCGCAATCCCGATTTGGCAGAGGCGCGCGCGCAGGTTGTGCTTGCTGCAATGAGACGCTCAGAGTTCATCACCGACAGTGAGGCAACAAAAGCTCTGACGATGCAGGCCAAGAAAGCGAAAAGATTCTGGAGTGGTTCGGAACACTATGTAGCTGATCTGGTCATGAAACAGCTTCCCTCACTTATTGGAGAGTTTCGTACAGACCTTGTGGTTGACACAACGATTGATTTCGAAATGCAGAGAGAAGCAGGTTCGATCATTGAGGAAATGCTTAAGAAAAACGGCGCAAAGCGAACTGTGAGTCAGGCTGCTCTTGTCTCCATGTCCAGCAGAGGCGCGGTCCGCGCATTGGTTGGGGGTCGTGAATATGCTGATAGCCAGTTCAACCGTGTCACAGACGCAAAGCGGCAGCCAGGATCGGCGTTTAAACCGATCGTTTACTTGGCAGCCCTTGAAGCCGGGCGCACACCGGAATCCGTACGCCAGGACGCACCGGTCAGAATCGGAAATTGGACACCGGTAAATTATGATCGAAAGTATCGGGGCCCGGTAACACTGAAGTCTGCGCTTTCAAAATCACTCAACACAATCGCAGCCCAAATGGTGATGGAAGTGGGTCCGCAGACAGTTGTTGAAACGGCCCATCGCTTGGGAATTCAGTCAGATCTGAAAGCAAATGCGTCAATTGCACTGGGTACATCTGAGGTGACATTGATGGAGCTCACGAGCGCTTATGCGCCATTTGCCAATGGTGGTTACCTTGTGGAGCCTTACCTGATCAGGAGGGTGACGGACTTAGACGGGAATGTCCTCTTTGAACGAAAGGCCTTTGATGTGCCTGTGATTGTAAGGTCTCGGGAAGTCGGCATGATGAATGCGATGCTTTCAGATGTCATCAATGCCGGTACGGGCAAAAGCGCTGCCCTTGGAAATCGGGAAGCGGCGGGTAAAACGGGAACGTCACAAAATTCCAGAGACGGCCTGTTTGTAGGATATACTGCAGACTTGGTTACCGGGGTGTGGTTTGGAAATGACGACGGGAGCCCAACCAAAAAGGTGACCGGTGGTTCATTGCCTGCTCAAACGTGGAAGGCCTTTATGACCGCTGCGCATGGAAACATGCCATTATCGGCTTTGCCAGGAAACTACGCGCCAGTGGTCGCGGCACTTCCCGCTATCAGGCCCGCCCAGCCCCTTACTGGAAACCGCGGTGCCAATGGCAATGCCACAACCACCGCAGAACCACAAAACCTCTCCGACGAACCGAGGCGCCGGACATTGTCTGAAATCGAAAATCAACCACGGCCGTCTGCTGAAGTCGGCCAACAACGGCAAAAGCCGAGGACGATCCTCGACTTGCTGTTTGGAAACTAACGTTATTCCGCTGGAGGAATACGAAGCATCTGACCTGGATAAATTTTGTCCGGGTCGCTTAACATGGGTCGGTTCGCTTCAAAAATCATTTGGTATTTTGAGCCGTTCCCATATGCCCGTTCGGAAATTGCCCAAAGCGTGTCGCCTTTTTTCACCTCGTGGAAAACCGGAGCGTCAACGCCTGCAGCTGCCTCATCCTTAATCGTAACTTCGGCCGCCTCGACTTGCGATACACCCAATGTGTTTCCCACGGCCATGATGGCTTTTTCGAAAATAGACTGATCAGCCACTTCGCCTTTGATGATCGCCTTGTCGCCGTCAATTTCGATTTGAACGTTTTCAGTTCCCAGATTGTGGCTGTCCAATTCAGCTTTCAAATCCTCTGCGGCAGGGGCCGTTTCTTCATCACCAATACCCAGTTTTTTACCCACCGATTTAACGAAGTCGAAAATACCCATAATAATCCTCCTGATATGCAATACCGGCGAACAGTTGCATCTATCCGTGACAGTATCAAGAAGGAATTACGTTACGGCAGCTTCGAGGCTGTTTATCCAGCCAGTGGTGCAGCTTCGATAACGTCAGAAGCCACATATTCTTCAAACTGAGCAAAATTTTCCGAGAACATGGCAACAAGTTTTTCCGCCTGTGCATCATAAGCTTGTTTGTTTGCCCAGGTTTCGCGAGGATTAAGCAGACTGACATCCACGCCAGCCACTGAATCCGGCACAAGAAACCCAAAGTTTTCATCTTTTCGGAAGGAGGCGGAATTCAAAGACCCATCAAGTGCAGCAGTCAAAAGTGCACGGGTATCCTTGATCGGCATTCGGGAGCCAGTCCCATACTCTCCACCGGTCCAGCCGGTATTTACCAACCAGCAGTCCACGCCATGGCGGGCAATGAGGTCGCGTAAAAGGTTCCCGTAGACCCATGGATGTCTGGGCATGAACGGTGCCCCAAAACACGTTGAAAACGTGGCTTGAGCGCCGCTGACACCTTTTTCGGTACCCGCAACCTTGGCGGTATAGCCAGAAAGGAAATGGTACATGGCCTGAGCTGGCGTGAGTTTTGCAATCGGAGGCAGAACGCCAAAGGCATCCGCGGTCAACATGATTATACTCGTTGGGTGTGGTGCAGTACCGGTTTTGGATGCGTTCGGGATGAAATCAATCGGATAGGCGCAACGGGCATTCTCCGTTAAAGATCCATCGTCAAAGTCAGGGTCGCGATGTTCATCAAGCACGACATTTTCCAGCACGGTACCGAAGCGTTGCGTCGTCGCGTAAATCTCGGGCTCAGCTTCTTCAGAAAGGCGTATCGTTTTGGCATAACACCCTCCTTCAAAGTTGAAAATTCCATCGGCATTCCAGCCATGTTCATCATCACCCAGCAATGTCCGCGCCGGATCCGCCGACAAGGTTGTTTTACCGGTTCCCGAAAGGCCAAAGAAGACCGCACTTGAACCATGCTCATCATGGTTGGCGGAGCAGTGCATCGGCATAATTCCGTGCTCCGGCAGTAAAAAATTCAAGTATGAAAAAACAGATTTCTTCATTTCTCCGGCATATGAAGTGCCGCCAATCAAGACCAATTTATTTGTGAAATCGCATGCAATCACAGTCTCGGACCGGCAACCATGGCGCTCCGGGTTTGCTTTGAAGTCTGGCAAATTGATAATTGTAAATTCAGGTTCAAACTCAACAAGTTGATCAGCCTCAGGACGGATAAGCATATTGCGAATAAACAACGCATGCCAGGCCATAACGGTGTAAACGCGCACATTGAGTTGTGTCGTTTCATCCGCACCGCCAAAAAGGTCCTGAACAAAAAACTCTTTGCCTTGTGCATGGACCATCATGTCTGACTTTAGCGTTGCAAAGTGTTCTGGTGACATGGATTTGTTATTGTCCCACCAGACTGTGTCGCGTGTCAGATCATCCAGCACAGTAAATTTGTCCTGTGCTGAACGCCCGGTATGAACGCCCGTTTCTACACTGAGCGCACCGGTTCGTGTCAACTTACATTCACTGCGTTGGATAGAGGCCTCATACAATTCTGCAGCTTGCAAATTGGTGTGCAATGGACCGGGTTCTGATATGCCCAGTTTTGTTAGGTGTCCAAGGATGTTTTCAGCCTTACTCATGGTGTGTTTTACGCTTTCGTTCATGCCGCAATTTAAGGATAGGATGGTCCGCGTGTATTAACGGTTACGGCTTCAAAATGCCACTTATATCTTGGCAGTTTGCCCAAATTTTGGGATTTATCCAAAAAACGTCGATTTTGTAAGGGCTTAGATTAATGGCAAATTAAAATCACTTGAGATAAACTTGTGCCACAATTTGCCCAATATTGTGGAGCCAATGCGTTTCGGGTATTTTACGAAGGTTTTTAGGAGAACAAAAAATGCCAACGATTGCTTTGGTAGATGATGACCGAAATATTTTAACTTCGGTTTCAATTGCTTTGGAATCCGAAGGGTACAAGGTTGAAACCTACACCGACGGGTCATCTGCTTTGGACGGATTGAATGCCAAACGTCCGGACCTGGCGATTTTTGATATCAAGATGCCAAGGATGGATGGAATGGAATTATTGCGCCGTTTGCGCCAGACCTCTGATCTACCGGTTATTTTCCTAACGTCCAAAGACGATGAAATCGACGAGTTGTTTGGTTTGAAGATGGGTGCTGATGATTTCATCAAAAAGCCATTCTCTCAACGTTTGTTGGTTGAACGGGTCAAGGCAGTTCTTCGACGTGTTGCGGCCGGGCCTGAATCCGGGGCAAAAATTGGCGAAGTCGCCGCAAATACACTCGAGCGCGGGCATTTGTTGATGGACAAGGAGCGCCACACATGCACATGGAATGGAAAGCCGGTAACACTGACGGTTACAGAATTTCTCATTCTCTATGCTTTGGCTCAGCGCCCAGGTGTGGTCAAAAGCCGGGACTCATTGATGGATGCCGCTTATGATGACCAGGTTTATGTTGATGATCGCACGATCGATAGCCATATCAAAAGACTGAGAAAGAAATTCAAGGTGGAAGATAACAGCTTTGATATGATCGAAACCTTGTATGGCGTAGGCTACCGTTTCCGGGAGGGATAAACAAAGTCCAGGCAAAACATGGATTTTTGTGATAATGACTGACTATGGAGCTGGAACTTGAGAAGACGAGCCTGGAAACAGCCGAAAACCAGCATGATGGTTTTCGTAAGGACGAGTCTCGCCCGCGCACCAAGTCGGATCGCACTTCTGCGTTAGATCCAAGCGGTAAAAAAGCTTCGGAAGAATCCACCGAAACCATCCCCCTTCCAAGTCCGCCGCCTACCGAAGTTGCGCCAAAACCGAAGAAAAAAGGCCTGCTTTCGCGCAGTTTTAAAACGGTAAGAGACAATCTTTTTTCTTCCCTGACCCGCAGGATAGTATTTCTGAACATGACTGCGCTGGCAGTTTTGCTCGGAACCATTCTGTACATGAATCAGTTTCGTGAGGGACTTATTGATGCAAAGATTGAAAGCCTGCTGACGCAGGGTCGGATCATCGCTGGGGCAATTGCTGGCTCTGCAACAGCAAATACAGATGCCATCACCATTGATCCTGAAAAGCTCTTGGAACTAAAAGCAGGTGAAAGCCTCCAGCCAAGATTGGATCCGCTGGATAATCTCCGGTACCCGATCAACCCGGAACAAGTTGCCCCGGTCCTTCGGGCGTTGATAAAGCCGACCCAAACCAGAGCAAGGATATACGATCCGGATGGTGTCCTGATCCTTGATTCACGCCATCTTTATTCTGGTGGACAAATTCAGTCATTTGATCTGCCACCTGTCGACGGAAAAGAACCGGAAATTGGCTGGATAGAGTTCATCGGCAACACATTAAACCGCATACTACGCCAGGAAAATCTTCCCGTTTATCGGGATTTAGACGGATTGGGTACCCAATACCCCGAAGTCCAGTCCGCTCTGACAGGAGCGCCGAGGCCAGTCGTGCGTCTTACTGAAAAAGGCGAACTGACGGTATCCGTTGCATTACCGGTTCAAAGGTTCCGAGCCGTACTTGGTGTGCTTTTGCTCTCTACCGAGGGGGATGACATCGACAGGATCGTCCGCGAAGAACGCATCGCTATCCTCCGAATTTTCCTGGTTGCTGCCATCGTCCTGTTGGTCCTTTCAGCGCTTTTGGCAAGTACCATCGCCAGCCCGTTGAGAAGGCTTTCTGAAGCGGCGGTGCGTGTGCGTCGCGGGGTGAAATCCCGTGTTGGCATCCCGGACTACTCACACCGGGGCGACGAGATTGGGAACCTATCCACGTCAATCAGCGGAATGACAAATGCCCTTTATCAGCGCATTGAGGCAATTGAGCGGTTTGCGGCAGACGTGAGCCATGAACTCAAAAACCCCCTAACGTCGCTTCGTAGCGCCGTTGAAACATTGCCATTGGCCAGGACAGAAGAATCCCGAAAACGCCTGCTCGAAGTCATCCAGCACGACGTGAAGCGGCTTGACCGGTTGATCACAGATATATCTGACGCCTCACGGTTAGATGCTGATTTGGTCCGAGATCAGATAGAACGTGTGGATTTGGGAAAACTTTTGGAAAATGTGATCGAGGCAAGCGCTCAGGTGGCGCACCGCAAAAAGTCGGCCGACATTTCATTTCACAAAGACAAAAAAGCTGCATCTCGCAGGGGCTATTTTGTTTCGGGTCATGAGACCAGACTGGGTCAGGTCATCAATAACCTGCTCGATAATGCCATATCTTTTGTCCCGGAAAACGGGGGTAAAGTGAGCGTTGGTTTAACCCGCAATGCTGAGAGCATATTCTTTGTAGTCGAAGATAATGGCCCGGGAATTCAGGCAGAAAACTTGGACCGGATTTTCGAACGCTTCTACACCGATCGCGCAGAACACGATGGATTTGGCCAGAATTCCGGCCTTGGTCTTTCAATTAGCCGTCAGATTGTCGAAGCCCATGGTGGCTCCATAACAGTAATGAACCGGAGTGACGGAACCAGCGGTGCCCGATTTACGGTAACCCTGCCAGCTGATAATACCAGAAAATGATCGATAAAACCCATCACGGAAACTGCCTCACTGTATCCGGTGTGGGGATCCTGATTACGGGCGCTTCCGGATCGGGCAAATCCTCCCTCACCATGGGATTGCTCGAAACGGCAAAGCGTGAAGGTTTGTGCGGTCAGTTTGTTTCGGATGACCGCGTCATTTTGAAAAGACGCGGCGACAAGGTATTTGCCTATCCACCAGAAAGTCTAAAAGGCAAAATTGAACTCCGTGGATACGGTATCATTGAGTATCCCAGTGTCGAATCGACTGAAGTTTCGTTGGTGGTAGAATTAACCGATGACGCTGACATAGAGAGAATGCCCGAAATCCAGCATCGCGAGATTTCCGGAATTCAGGTTCCATTGGTCCACGTACCAAAACAACACGAACAGGCAGCGCTCAGAATTGTATTTGCTTGGCTTGCGGACCATGTTGAACCAGGAATTTCCCTTGCACTTCAGGCAAATGCCGTATTGAAGGGACAGAACACGTTAAAACGAAAAATTGGGAAACAGCCATGATCGGAGTTGTGGTCGTCACGCACGGTAAATTGGGAGTGGAATTTAGAAAAGCGCTGGAACATGTGGTCGGCCCACAAGAGGCATTCGAAACCGTATGCATCGAAGCAGAGGAAGGGATGGAAGCCAAGCGCGAGGAGATTTCAAAGGCAATTGATGTGGTAGACGCTGGCTCAGGGGTTATCATTGTGACCGATTTGTTCGGAGGCACTCCGAGCAATATGTCCATTTCTTTGATGAATGAAAAAAATGTAGAAGTCATCGCCGGAGCAAACCTTCCAATGCTTGTCAAATTAGCAACAGCGCGCACCTCGGGAGCGTTGACCGAAGTCGCAGAGATCGCGCAGGAAGTAGGCCGGAAATACATTCATGTGGCGAGTAAAGTGCTCGAAGGGCGCGAGTAGTGAATGTCTTCCGATTACAGCGAAATTTTCAAGATTCCAAACAAACGCGGCCTGCATGCGCGTGCATCGGCCAAGTTCGTCGATTGCATCAACAAGTTTGATGTAGACGTCATCGTGAGCAAAGATGGTCATGTCGTTGGTGGAACATCAATCATGGGGCTCATGATGCTTGCGGCAAGCCAGGGAAGTTCTATTCACGTTTCTGCAACAGGGCCGGACGCCGCTAATGCCATGCAGGCCCTGAGGACCCTGATAGAACAGAATTTCGGTGAGACAGAATAGTTTTACCATGGATATAAAGAAGTCTTTATATCATATTGCGCGTTTCGTTTTTTCCTGCTAATGCAGCCCGAAACAGCAAAACACGCACATTATCTGCGCAATCAACCTCACGAGGAAATCCCATGTCCGCTTCAAACGATTATATCGTAAAAGATATCACTCTGGCTGATTTCGGCCGCAAAGAACTCGACATCGCTGAAACAGAAATGCCAGGATTAATGGCATGCCGGGAGGAGTTTGGTGCCTCAAAGCCACTGAAAGGCGCAAAGATTGCTGGCTCCTTGCATATGACAATTCAAACGGGTGTGTTGATTGAAACGCTGGTCGAATTGGGGGCAGATGTTCGATGGGCATCTTGCAATATTTTTTCCACACAAGATCACGCAGCAGCAGCCATAGCCCAGGCGGGGGTTCCTGTTTTCGCCGTGAAAGGGGAAACACTGGAAGAGTATTGGGATTATGCCGACAAGATTTTCCATTTTGCACCGGAAGAGGGTGAAGATCTGGGCACATGCAACATGATCCTGGATGATGGCGGTGATGCAACGCTTTACATTCTTTATGGCGCCCGGGTCGAGAATGGTGAAACCGAGCTCATTGAAAATCCCCAGTCAGAAGAAGAAGTTGCACTGTTTGCGCAAATCAAAAAACGCCTTGCTGCAAGCCCGGGCTGGTTTACAAAACAGCGTGATGCCATCAAAGGCGTTTCCGAAGAAACGACAACGGGCGTACATCGGCTTTATCAATTGGTTGAAAAGGGACTGCTTCCGTTCCCGGCAATCAATGTCAATGATTCTGTTACCAAATCCAAATTTGACAACAAGTATGGTTGTAAGGAATCGCTGGTGGACGGAATCCGCCGAGCAACCGATACCATGATGGCCGGTAAAACCGCGCTCGTCTGCGGCTATGGCGATGTGGGCAAGGGATCGGCTGCTTCGTTGCGTGGCGCTGGAGCACGGGTCAAAGTTACTGAGGTTGATCCGATTTGTGCACTCCAAGCTGCGATGGACGGTTTTGAAGTAACAACACTGGAAGATTCCGTCAGTGACACAGATATCTTCATTACAACGACTGGAAACAAAGACGTGATCCGCATCGAGCACATGCGCGAGATGAAGGATATGGCTATCGTTGGAAACATCGGGCACTTCGACAATGAGATCCAGGTCGCGCACTTGAAAAATCACAAGTGGACGAACATCAAAGACCAGGTCGACATGATAGAGATGCCATCGGGTAACCGGATGATTCTGCTCTCTGAAGGAAGACTGCTCAATCTTGGAAATGCAACAGGCCATCCGTCGTTTGTGATGTCTGCTTCTTTCACCAATCAGGTCCTCGCGCAAATTGAGCTTTGGACCAAAGGCGACGATTACAAAAATGATGTCTATATCTTGCCAAAACACCTCGATGAAAAAGTAGCAAGGCTGCATTTATCGAAAATTGGCGTGAAATTGACCGAACTTTCTGACGAGCAAGCCGATTACATTGGCGTTAAACCCGAAGGCCCATTTAAGCCGGAACACTACAGGTATTGATCCACACCTAGTTGTCCACAATATATTGTGGTTACTTGCTTGACTCTTTCGGAAATAATTTTTTTGCCACAAAGGCTTCCTGCCGATTCGCGAATTAGGTATTGTGTTGAGAATCAATACCTTCCGCGAATCAGCTGATTTGACAAGGAAGGAAAATAGCAGGGCAGTCTGGGGAATCATGCGGCGAGAGGACCAAGGACATGCCAGGGGAAACTCCTGACAGTTTTACGGGTGCCAATCCTAGTGCATGCGTAAGTGGCTACAATAGTATTTTGCGTTCTGACAGTGTTGTAAAAACGTATCAAAGTGTCAGACGCTATTTGAAGAACACCATATTCAATCGGCATGTACCGATTGTGATATCGGCGTTCTGTTTTTCAATGTTTCCGGCGGCAGCAAACGAAAATGCTCTGCCGCAAGCTGGAAGCAATTTCTTCCAACGTTTCGTGGGCTCGCTGGAATCCAACGACATTTTGATGCTGGCCATTTTCGGTGGTGCCATGAGCTTTGCATTGCTTTCGGCGACCTGGTTGATCCGCGAGCGCGCAAAATTGGTCTCAACAAATCTGAAGTTGAAAAAGTCCTTGGCCGACTTGCGTGCCTCAAATGATCGAAATGAAGCTTTGGTCAGCACATCAGACCAAAGAATTGTGGTTTGGAACGGGGGCGATGAACAAGCCACTGTTTTAGGCCGTTTGGCAGTTTCGACAGGCGCACCAGACGATCCAGCTCAGTTTGTCAGATTCAATCGATGGCTCGACCCCGATTTTTCAGAAAGTTTTGAAAACAATCTTCGGGAACTAAGATTAAACGCAGCTGGATTTGAGACGGTTTTGAAAACCAAAGGTGGCGGAATTCTGGAAGTGACCGGAGGTACTTCCGGCAGCTATGCGTATGTCCGGTTCACGGACCTTAAAGGGGTTCGCGAAGAAAAAGCGCAGATTGAGGCGGATTTTGAAAGCCTCAACAGCAGTTTTGCAAAAATCGAGTCGCTCCTGTCAAACTTGCCCATGCCAGTATGGTTGAAGGATCAATTTGGCAAGTTGGTTTGGGTAAACCAGCACTATGCCAGTGCACTTGAGGCTGCAAACCCTCAGGATGTCGTCTCCGCAAATCTCGATTTGTTTGATGCGGAACAACGTGAAGACATCGTCACCAGTCTCAAGGAACAACCCTTTTACGAAGCGTTGCTGCCCGCAACGATGGCGGGAGACCGCAAAAAGCTGCAAGTCTATAATGTGGGTTCAAAAACCGGCAGTGCAGGGATTGCAATCGACAAAAGTGATGTAGAAGACATTCGTAGAATGTTGAAAGAGACCAATGAAGGTCACTCTCGAATGTTGGATCAGTTAGCAACCGCTGTTGCAATCTTCGACAAATCTCAGCGTCTGGTATTCTACAACAACGGATTCCAACAACTTTGGAAACTTGACCCAACCCTTTTAACAGCAAGTCCGACGCACGCAGATATTTTCGATGCCATGCGTGACGGCAAACTGTTACCGGAGCATCCGGACTGGCGAAAATGGCGCGAAGGACAACTGGAAATATACACTTCGATCGAACCGGTTGAGGAGTGGTGGCATCTATTGGACGGACAAACCATCCGGGTCGTCGCATCTCCGCGTAATCAGGGTGGAAGCACCTGGATTTTTGAAAACGTCACAGAGCGATTAGCACTCGAAAGTAATTATAATGCCTTAATGCGAATTCAGGGAGAAACCCTCGATCACCTGAATGAGGCGGTTGCCGTCTTTGGTTCGAACGGTCAATTGAAACTGTTTAATCCAGCGCTGGAAGAACTCTGGAACGGGATAGATATAAAAGTTCAGGAAGGGTTGCATATCACCAGTGTCATTCAGGCATGGACTGAATCGATCAACAATGACGAGGCACTGAAAGGGATATTGGGAAGCGTAACCGGATTTGATGATGCACGCGAAACCATTGAAGGGCGTATGGAACTCAGCGATGGTCGTTCAATCCAATATTCGGTTGTGCCGCTGCCGGAAGGCCAGTCCATGTTGACCCTCGTGGACGTGACCGCCAATGTGAACTTCCAACGCGCTCTGAAAGAACGCGCTGAAGCTTTGGAAGCTTCAGATCTGCTGAAGAGCAAGTTTATCCAGCATGTCTCTTATGAGCTGCGCGCACCGCTCACCAGTATTTCTGGTTTTGGAGAAATGTTGACCGATTCTGACATCGGTAAGCTCAACGAAAAGCAAGCTGAGTACCTCTCTCACATTAATGAATCAGCACTGGTTCTGCGAGCAATCGTAGATGATATCTTGGATCTAGCCTCTATCGATGCTGGGACAATGTTGCTTGATTGCCGCCCAATCAATCTTGACAACATCGTCCGAACCGCCTTTGAAGAACTTGCCGCGGGCATGACACAGAAAGGATTGCGCGCTTCGGTGAACATAGCTGCAGAAAGCGAAACGATCATTGCAGATGAAGAGCGTATTCTCCAGATCATGAGAAACCTGATATCCAATGCAATCAACTTCTCACCGGATGGCGGAGAAATTACCATAACCACAGAGCAAATTGCTTCGCACCACGAAATTCGGATTTTCGATCAAGGACCCGGCGTTGGAGATGCTGAACTGGAAGTGATATTCGACAGGTTCGAAACGAGAGCTCCCGATGGCAGCAAACGCGGAACGGGTTTGGGTCTTTCCATCGTGCGAAGCCTGGTTGAGTTACATGGCGGATCAGTCGAAGTTGATCGTGCACATGAATCCGGGACATGTTTTGTCTGTCGGATGCCGATCACACCAACTGAACCGCAGAAGCAGGAAGATAGTAAAGCAACCATTGCCAGTGCAGCTTGATCATCGGAAACACCGCTGACATGAAGACAGTTCAGTTTACCGCGATGAACGAAGCAGAAACTCTCAGACTTGGGGAGGACATTTCGCTTGTCCTGAGTGCAGGTGAGCTCATAGCATTGTCTGGAGCGTTGGGTGTAGGAAAATCTACGTTTGCCCGTGGGTTAATCCGTCATCTCCTGCGAGATGACGAAGCCGAGATTGCAAGTCCAACCTATACCCTTTGCAACACCTATGATGGCGATATCCAAATCGCACATTTTGATCTTTATCGTCTGGAAAGCGCTGAAGAACTGACAGAACTGGGGCTTGATGAGGCGCTGGAAGTTGGGTGTGTCATTGTTGAGTGGCCGGAAAAGGCTATGAAGACGCTGCCGGAAAAGTCAGTGCATGTCCAAATCTCAGAGGGCAGCAGTGATACAAGAACGTTTGAATTTAAGGGTGACCATCAAATCCTCGATAAGATTGAACGTACCCTAAAAATCCGCAGGCTCCTGGAAGATGCCAGTCTGCCGGACGCGCGTCGATACAATCTTGATGCTGACGCTTCAGCCCGGCGCTATGAAGAGGTGTTTCATCAAGGCGAATTGAAACTGCTGGTCATGGATTCACCCGAAATGCCAGATGGTCCGCCGGTGGTGGACGGATTACCGTATAGCCGGATTGCACATTTGGCGGAAAACGTCTCAGCGTTTTTTGCGATAGGTACAGTACTGTTAAACAAGGGAATTTCCGCTCCGAGGATTTTAGTGTCAGATCTGAAATCCGGTTTGCTATTGGTAGAATATCTGGGCAACGGCAAGATTGTTACGAATGAAAGTGTTCCGATACCGGATCGTTACAAGACAGCCGCTGTGTTTCTTGCGGAGTTACACGAACACGCATTTGACAGTTCAGTTCCTTTGCCAAACGGTACTAAATACCCGATACCAAGCTACGATCAGGGGGCCTTACTGATTGAGTTGGACCTGTTACCGGAATGGTATATCCCTCATTTTGCGGGCAAAGAATTAGGCAATCATCAAAAACAGGACTTTTTGGAAGTCTGGAAAACCTTGATTGGCACGTTGAACTCTGAAGACAACACGTTGGTTCTGAGAGATTTTCACTCCCCAAACATTATCTGGCTTGAAGAAAGACTAGGTACCAGCCAGATTGGCGTAATCGATTTCCAGGATGCTGTGATAGGACCACGCGCGTATGATGTCGCCTCTCTTGCGCAGGATGCAAGGGTTGATGTTTGCGAGACTTTAGAAATTGAGCTGTTGGAAACGTACATCGAAAAACGAGAGCTTTTTGATCGCGGGTTTGATGCCACACGCTTTCGCACTGACTACGCAATAATGAGCGCGCAGCGGGCGACAAAAATATTAGGAATTTTCTGCCGATTGCACAAAAGGGACAATAAACCGCAATATTTGGCACATATACCAAGATTAAAAGACTATCTGCAAAGATCATTGAAACATCCGGTTCTAGCGGAATACAGAAAATGGCTAGAAACTGTAATCGATTTGTAACAGTAGTGATGCATTTAGCCGGAGAAACGAACGAATCACGGATGCTGGACACGAGGATTCCAGCTGGAGATATATGATGGCGAACGGCAAAGTGGTACTAAAACTCCCACAAAACACAGTTCCGCGCAAAGCAATGATTCTGGCTGCCGGACTTGGAACGCGCATGCGTCCCATTACTGATAAGATGCCAAAACCTCTTGTGAAGGTTCACGGGAAAACCCTTCTGGACCATTGCCTCGATACGCTGAAAAGGGCTGGTGTCCAGAAAGTGGTGGTAAACGTCCATCATCACGCAGACCAGATTGTTCAGCACATCGAACATCGCAAAGAAATGGACATAGAAATTTCCGATGAAACGGGTCAACTGCTCGACTCCGCCGGTGGGATCATCAACGCCTTACCTACATTAGGGGAGGAGCCGTTTTTCATCATGAATTCCGATTCATTCTGGATCGAGGGCTTCAAGCCAAATCTAATACGCATGGCTGAACAATGGGATCCGGAAACCATGGATATTCTATTGCTCTTGGCTGGGATGTGTTCTGCAGTCGGATTTGGCTCAAAGGGGGACTTTACAATGGATGCTGATGGCAGGCTCTTGCGCCGTAGCGAACTAAAAGTAGCTCCTTTCGCATATGCAGGTGCTGCAATCATCGACCCCAAAGTATTTTTAAATGCACCGCAAGGCCCATCCTCACTCAACAGGCAATTTGATGAAGCTCTTGAAAAAGAGCGTCTCTTCGGGTTACGCCTTGAAGGCCTTTGGCTGCACGTCGGGACACCGGATGCAATTGGCCAGGCCGAGGATGCAATTGCCAGAAGCGCTGCTTGATCTCCTAATGATTTCCAGGCAGCTTCCAAAGGAGCTTTGGAAATTAAGATCGATCAGGAATCAAATGACGCGAAGAGAACCGGGGTCTCTGACAGAGCGAAAGTATTTTCAGTCCCCGCTGGAAGTGATTTTCTGAAAATTCTGGTCCAAAGCCTGTTTAATGGCAAACTTATCCCGGAATTCAATCCATCGAACAATCCTTTACTCCTGCCACGGGCCACAATTTTCGTACCCAACAGAAGAACCGCCAGAGCTTTGAGCATCGCCTTTCTCGGTGTTGGAAAATCTACGGCACAATTGCTTCCAAAAATCCAGACGTTAGGTGATGTCGAAGATGAACAATTTGGTTTGCCCTTGGACATTCTTGGCCTCAGTGCGCTGCCACCCGCTGTCGATCACCTCTCCAGAAAACTTGAACTGGCTGGATTGATCCAACACTGGGTTGATACGCTTTCAGAGGAAACCAAACGCCTCTATGGTGAGGAAGACATAATCATCCCATCCTCCCAGGCAGATGCCATCAGATTGGCTGACGATCTTTGTAGATTGCTCGATCAGATCACTCAGGAAGAGGTAAAATGGGAAGATATCAAAACCCTTGTTCCGGACGAACACGCTCAATGGTGGGGCATTACGACTACATTTCTACAGATTGTCATGGAAGCCTGGCCAGAAGTGCTTTCCGAGCGTGGGCAGATTGATCCGGCAGAGCAATCAAGACTGCTAATGGATCGACGCATTGAGCACTACGAAAAATATGGTGCGGGTGGACCCGTGATTGTCGCCGGTTCAACCGGTTCGGTACCATCAACCCAACGCTTGCTAAAGGTGATTTCACGTTTACCCAGCGGCGCCATCGTGCTTCCAGGTCTTGACCGACATATTTCGAATGCAGAGTGGAATTCAATTTCATCAGATCCAGACAGAATCGATGATACGATTGAAAGCCATCCGCAATTTAGCATCGCCCGATTACTCGCAAGCATCGGTGTTGATCGTAACGATGTGACGGACCTGATAGAACCTTCGCCAGAATTGAGCATACGCAATAAGTTTATTTCGACTGCGCTGTCGCTCCCGGCCTTCACTGAGAATTGGAAGTTTGAGAACGCGACGGTGGATCACCAAGACCTGACTGAGGCATTTGCCAACCTCACGGTTATAGAGGCGGCAAATGAACGTCAGGAGGCCACCGCGATAGCAATCGCATTCCGAGAAATTCTGGAACAACCTGACAAAACGGCCGCACTGGTTACGCCAAATCGCAACCTCGCACGTCGCGTTGCAATTGAGTTAAAGAGATTCGGGATCAATGTCGACGACACGGCAGGACAACCATTGCTGACATCCCCTGCAGGTTTGTTCCTTCGGATGCTGGTCAAATTTTGCTTCGGCAAATGCGACAATTCCGAACGCATTGCACTTCTCAAATCACCAATTTTGACTGCCGGACTCACGACAGAAGAGGCAGGAAAATATGCTAAGCAGTTCGAAATATTGGCCTTGCGAGGCGCAATTGACGAACCCGTCAGCGGAAACCTAACCGAGTTCATCAAAAACCGAATGGCACAAACCCGCCTCACAGGCATGAAATCTGGCCATGATGAGGAAGGTGAAGATGAAATATGGAATGCGCTGATCAAAAGAGTGGAGTTTTTGGATGAAGCATTAGCTGCGGTTTCAAAACTTCCGCAGACTGTGCATCCTTTGAAACTTGGAACGTTTATTGAGGAACTGAATAAAGCCCTGGAACTGTTAACCGCTGACGGAAGTGGTTCTTCATCGCTGGAGACTGTTGTTGGTAGCGCTGAGATCTGGGAGCTTTTTGAAAACATCCTTGCATCAGACGCAGCTAAGTATCAAATCACCTCAAGGGAATTTCCAGCCACATTAGACGCACTTCTGGCGCCCATTACAGTGAGAAGCCAGCAGCAGACCCACCCTCGTCTTCGTATTTACGGACCGTTGGAAATTCGATTGCTGGATCACAGTCGGGTCATCGTTGCAGGCCTGAACGAAGGAACCTGGCCTCAGGCTACGCGCAACGACGCGTTTCTAAATCGTTCGATGCGTCAACAACTCGGCATGTCGTCCCCCGAAAGACGAATTGGTTTGGCTGCTCATGATTTCCAGCAAATGATGGGGAAGGGCGAAGTTTTCCTAACGCGTTCCAGTCGGGTTGATAAATCACCCACCATTGCGTCGCGTTGGATTCAGAGACTTTTTGCACGCTTGGAAGAAGCCATTGTTGAAAAAATATGTGAGCGCGGAAAACGATATCTCAACTATGCAAATTGGTTGGACCAGACCGATCTTGGAGCGCGACGTCAAAAGAGACCCAATCCCAAGCCACCGGTTTCCGCGCGTCCAAAAAGTCTGCCGGTTACGGATATCGAAACCTGGATTCGCGATCCTTATGCGCTATACGCGAAACGCATTCTCAAGTTAAGGCCACTGGATCCCCTGGACCGTGAAGCGGATCACTTGCTCCGCGGAACGCTGTTTCATGCAATTTTGGAAGACTTTGCCAGCCTGGAAAACCTGAAGTTAACGCAGCGGGAAAGAGTAGAAAAACTCATCACCATCGCGCGGGGCTACTTTGCCCACTGCCGCCTCCCGCTTGCGGTTGAAAAAATTTGGCAACACCGTTTTGACGACATCGCGGAACGCTTTGTCGAATGGGAAGACCAGCACCTGAACGTGGTTCCAGTTCAAACCCTTTTGAAAGAGGTCAATGGCGGTCTTGGATTTGCGCAGGGACGTTTCTGGCTGCATGCGCGTGCTGACCGGATTGAAGTGTCGCCAGAGGGTCATGTCAGTGTTCTAGACTACAAAACCGGAATGTCGCCCTCTGTGCGGCAAGCACGATCCTTGTCCCCTCAACTTGCGCTGGAGGCTGCCATTGCCGTTCGAGGTGGTTTTGAAGGGGTCCCGGCGGGACACGTGCAAGACCTGGCATTCGTGCGTTTGGTTCAAAATGAAAACTTTGGGAGGCATTCAATTGCGGATACCAAAAACCCGATTTCACAGATCATTGAACAGGCAATCACCAATCTTGAGGCGCTGATCATACGATTTGAAGATCCGGACAAAGGCTACATATCGCGACGCGCTCCGTTTCGGGAAGGAGAGATTGCCGGGGACTATGACCATCTTGCACGGACAAGAGAATGGTCTTTTGGGGAGGATGGCGAGGCCGATGAATAAGCTGGTCGAAGTGCCCGATTCCGTTTTGAAGGAGCAGTTTGCCTCATCTAATCCCGATGTTTCTGCTTGGGTGGCAGCCAATGCGGGTTCTGGTAAAACACATGTGCTCACACAAAGGGTCATCCGTTTGATGTTAGCAGGCAATGCTCCGGACCAAATTCTTTGCCTTACGTTTACAAAAGCCGCTGCTGCAAATATGAAAACCCGGGTTTTCTCAACCCTGGCCAAATGGACGATGATGCCAGACCAGGAGCTAGATGCGGCAATCCGAAAATTATCTGGCCATGGCGTACCAGCAAAAACCAGAAACCGTGCGAGGCGATTGTTCGCACAGGCCCTGGACACACCGGGCGGCTTGAAAATTCAAACGATCCACTCATTTTGTGAGGCGCTCCTGCACCAGTTTCCGTTGGAAGCAAATGTGCCAGGACATTTCGAAACCCTACAGGAAGTCGGACAGGCTGCGTTGCTTTCCGAGGCTCAGTCTTACATCCTGGCCGGCGCTGGGACGACGCCAGAAATCTCGGAACGTTTTCGGTCCTTGTCCTATGCCGTTCCCCAAGAGGCGATAGAAAACGGAATTGATGCAATTGTTTCAAACAGAAATGCATTTATGGACTGGATTGAACCCGGCATCCATGAAGCGGTTAAGCCCTTATATGCCGAACTCAAAGTAGATCCAGAAAGTACGCCCGAAAGCATAAAAGAACACTGCATCTCGAACTTACCAGTTTCACACGATCTGCTGCGGATGATCACAGAAACCGCTGCGCGCAGTGACAAGAAAACCGATCTTTCCTTTGCGGATGTGTTTTCAGATTTTTTTACGGCGCGCGACCCTGCGGAAAAGTTCAGTCTCCTTGCGCTGGTATCCCTCACCAAGGCAGGCGCACTGCGCAGTGAAAAGAGGGGTAGTATTACGGCGTTTGTAAAAAATGAAATTCCCGAAGCCGCAGCGGCAATCCAAGCCTGTGGTGAATGGATCATAGAAGCAAAGGAAAAAATCAATGCGCTCTTCTTGCTGAAAAACTCTGAGCATCTGTTTTGCATTGCTGAGGCTGTGCTTCAACGGTATGCAAGCCTGAAGCGATCAGCAGGTATGATCGACTTCGACGATCAGGTTGAAAAATGTGCTTCTCTTTTGAACCGGGCCGACATTCGCGACTGGATAAGATATCGCCTAGACCGTGGCATAAATCATGTTTTGGTAGATGAAGCACAAGATACCAGTCCGAAACAATGGGAAATCATCAATGCCATAACCGCTGACTTTCACTCAGGGGTTTCGGCGGTCTCTCACCAACGAACAGTGTTTGTCGTTGGCGATGAAAAACAGTCAATCTATTCTTTTCAAGGTGCTGAACCTGCAGAATTTGCAAGTCAGCAAAGAAAACTTGAGCGGACAGTTCGCTCCGCCTCAAAAGGATTTCACCCAGGAAAACTATCCCTCTCATTCCGCTCGACAAGGGATGTGCTCCATGCCGTAGACTTAGTGTTTGAGTCCGAATCCAACCGTCGCGGCCTGATGCAAACAGGTGAAAAACCGGTCCATGACGCAGTCAGAACAAACGATCCGGGGGAAGTTCAGGTTTGGCCGGTATATGCAAAAGAAAGAGCAGATGACGTTGAAAGTTGGCTTGACCCAATTGACAAGACCAGTCAAACGGATCCGGCGATCCAACTTGCGAACCGCATCGCCGGTGAAATAGCACGTTTGGTTGGCAAACCTTTGCCAGGTTCAAAAGACGTCCTGAAGTATGAAGATATACTCGTTCTCGTTAGAAAACGTGACCGTTTTATTTCTGCCCTAACCCGAACCATGAAAGATAGGGGGCTTAGTGTTGCCGGGGCAGATCGTCTGATTTTGACCGATCATATCGCCGTCGAAGATTTGCTTGCGATCGGTCAATTTGTGCTATTGCCACAAGATGATCTGAATTTGGCTTGCGTCTTGAAAGGTGCCTTGTTCGATATCAGTGAAAATGCCCTGTTTGATTTTGCCCATGATCGCGGGGAAGTGTCGCTGTATGCATCAATCTCGAGCGCTGCTGTGTCTCCCGACCATCCGCAACATACATTGGCAAACGAAATAGTGTCGAAGCTCGAGCATTTAATCGATGGCAGTCGGCGATACGATGTGTTTGAATTTTTCGCCTGGGTATTGGGTCCGGTCGGAATGCGGCGTGCGTTTCTGGCTCGGTTGGGGTTGGAAGCAGAAGACGTCCTTGATTCGTTTTTGGATGAAACGTTGGCATATACCGGAGAAGGAGGGCTATGTCTTGAAAGCTTCATTGCGACGCTAAAACGGGCACAGCCCATCATCAAACGGGAAGTGGAACTCGACCGCGATGAGGTTCGCATCCTGACGGTTCATGCATCCAAGGGGCTGGAGGCAAAAGTCGTCTTCTTGGTGGATGCTTGTAATGCGCCATGGACTGAGCAACACAGACCTGCCTTATTGCCGCTGGCCACCGGTAGTATCTGGCTTCCCTCCTCTAGATTTCACATTGCCAAAACCCGTGAGAGTGTAGATGCAATTAAACACGCTGCAGAAGAAGAATACCGGAGGCTCTTGTATGTCGGAATGACCCGCGCAGCAGATCGCCTCATTGTGTGTGGCTTCAGGGGAACAACGGAACCAAGCTACCAGCACTGGCATAAAATTGTTTATGAAGCGCTTGAAGACACCTCACACAAAGAAATGGATGAGGAAGGCAACTTGTCTGCATTGTTATGGCATGAAAATTCAGACAATATCCGGCCTGGTCTACCTGACGAAGCTGCCACACATGTTCATAAAACGCCCCCTGATCTACCTCCGGCCTGGCTGTCTGAGGCGGTTGAACAAGAAACAAAAGTGCCTTCGGTTCTGACACCCACTGGCGCTTTTGCTTTGATCGATAAATCTGAAACCAAGGATGCTACGCTCAACCGTTCTGCGTCTAATACAGCATTTGGTTTACAAAAAGGGCGGATGATTCACTTTTTGCTGGAACATCTGCCAGATATACCCTCCGATCAGCACCTGCGCGTATCAGAAAACTACCTTCAGAAATATGCACGAGGCTGGAATGAAAGCCAGCGCCATGAAGTCCTGAAAATAATCCGGCAAATCCTGCAAGACCAAAGTTTCGCACAACTTTTTTCAAGTCATTCATCCTCTGAAGTTTCGCTGACGGGAAAGCTAGATACAGCGTCTGGTGAGCGTTTAATCGCGGGTCAAATTGATCGATTGATAGTAGAAGATAGCAGCGTAACAATCGTGGACTACAAGACCAATCAATCTGTTCCGAGCCGGATTCCTGCCCGATACATCGCTCAAATGGCACTCTATCGGGAGTTGGTGCGCCAAATTTATCCAGATCGACAGACAATTTGCAAGATTTTGTGGGTATATGAACCCGCCCTTGTTGTTGTAGAAGATCAGGCGATGGACGCTGCTCTCGAAGAGATCAAGAACATTTGATGGTCTTGACCTGACCAGTCTGCATTCCTACGTTTGGCAGTGGAAAATGAGTCGCAAACAACAGCGATATTAGATTATTTTGAAGGAGGCTCTTATGGCCACACAAAAAGTAGATAATGACAATTTTCAGTCAGATGTTTTGGGGTCTGATGTCCCTGTAATTGTAGATTTTTGGGCTGAATGGTGCGGTCCTTGTAAGGCTATTGGGCCGAGCCTTGAAGAAATTTCCGATGAAATGGAAGGTAAGGTAAAAATTACCAAGCTGAATATTGATGAAAATCCGGACATTGCTGCGCAGTATGGTGTACGCTCAATCCCTACGTTGGTGATGTTTAAGGACGGTGCACCAGCTTCAATGCAAGTGGGTGCCAAGCCAAAAAATGCTCTGGTTGACTGGATCAACAGCGCGTCCTGAGCTGGTCAAAAACAAACGAAATAAAACCCGGCCAGTCGCCGGGTTTTTTATTGCGGCGGTGTTCCATTAAATGCCAGGATCTCACCAACAAGATAGAGAGAGCCGCAAAACAGAAGGTTCACCGCTCCCTGATCCACAGAAAATCGGTAGGCTTTTTCAAGGCCATCCTCCAACGATTGCGAGTTGATGGCATCAAGGCCCGCATGGCCCGCGATTTCCGCAAGTTCATTTGGGGGTATCCCGGCATCGCTCATGGCAACCGGAACCGTAATCACGCGCGCATCAAGTTCTTTAAACGGTTGGAAATAACCGAGGGGCTCCTTGGTATTGATCATACCCGTTACCAGAAGAGTAGGTTTGTTTTTGTCGCCAATCTGTCGCTTAAATTCTGCGGCAATTGCCCTTCCGGCATCGGGATTGTGACCACCATCGATCCAGATGTTTGCATGGCTGCCAAACTGGCGCGTTATGATGCCGTCCGCCAACCGCTCAAAACGTCCTGGCCACACGACATTTGACATTCCTTTGCTGTAGGCGTGATCAGAAACAACAAGACCTGCTGCCCGTATTGCGGCAATGGCCAGAGCGGCATTTCCTAATTGATGGTCCCCAGCCAGCTTTGGCAATGACAAATCTAATAGACCCTGATCGTCCTGAAAAACAAAACCGGTTGCATCTCGGTAAGCGTCGAAGTCTTGTCCTGAAATCTTTATTGGAGCAGACTTTTCTTCTGCAACACGTTCGATTGCTTCGCGTGCTCCATCCTGCTGTTCACCCACAACAATAGGTATCTCGGCTTTGATAATGCCCGCCTTTTCAAAGGCAATTTCCTCAATCGTATCACCAAGATAAGCCTGATGATCAAGCGAGACCGGGGTAATGGCGGTCACAAGCGGATCTGGTATGACATTGGTCGCATCGAATCGACCACCAAGGCCAACCTCGACGAGGGAAAAGTCCGCCTTATGATCTTTAAACAACAAAAACATAACCGCAGACATAATCTCAAAGATTGTGATTGGATTTCCTGCATTCGCTTCCGAAACAGTTTCTATTGCATCGGCAAGCGTATCATCGTCTACCAGCTGACCAGCCAGCCGGTAGCGTTCATTCCAGTGAACAAGATGCGGCGAAGTATGAACGTGTACACGGTAACCGGCGCTTTCTAAAATCGAACGGATAAACGCAAGCGTAGACCCTTTTCCATTGGTCCCCGCGACATGGAAAACCTCAGGAATATCCAGATGCGGATTTCCAAGTTTGCCTAATAGATTTGTAATTCTTCCAAGGGAAAGGTCAAATCCCTTAGGGTGAATCTCGGACAGCTTGTCGATCAGGTCGTCGACACGCGATCTGCTGTGGTTCATGAGGTTTGTTCTTGATCAGTCGTTTGGTCGCCCACGTGTTCTGCAGTTTCTTCTGTGCTTTCCGCCTCCGGCTTGGGCAAAGGAATCGCATAGGCCGGCATATCAAGCAAAAGACGAACGAGATTGGAGATCGTAGATTTCAATTCAAGTCGACTGACAATCATATCAACCATGCCATGGTCTTGCAGGTATTCTGAAGTCTGAAAATCATCAGGAAGTTTTTCCCGAATGGTCTGTTCAATCACCCGTCGGCCCGCAAAACCGATTACTGCACCAGGCTCAGCGATATGGACATCACCCAACATCGCATAGGACGCAGAAACGCCTCCCGTGGTCGGATTTGTCAGAACGACAATATAAGGAACACCAGCTTCCTTCATACGTTGAACCCCGATTGTTGTGCGGGGCAGCTGCATCAGAGAAAGGATGCCTTCCTGCATGCGTGCGCCACCTGACGCGGCAAACAAGACAAGGGGCGTTTTGGTTTCTGCTGCCATTTCCATGGCTTTAATGATCATCTCACCGGCTGCCATGCCCAGTGAACCGCCAATAAACTGCATTTCATGGACAACTGCGATCATGTCCAATTCTTCCACTTTTCCAGTCGCCGCGAGAATAGAATCTTCAAGCCCGGTTTTCCTACGCGCATCTTTCAGCTTGTCAACATACCGAGATTTGTCCCGGAATTTAAGGGGATCTTGCGCAACCTTGGGCAGTTCAATCGGTTCATAATCGCCATGATCAAAAAACTGCTTCATGCGTTCATGGGCGGTGATTTTCATGTGATACCCGGAATTGGGGACCACACCCATATTGGCATCTAGATCTTTGTGAAAAACCATTTCTCCGGATTCTGGACATTTGATCCAAAGATTTTCCGGCATGTCTTTTCGGTTTAACAGATTGCCGATTTTGGGTCTGACAAGATTTGTAATCCAGTTCATGGTAGGCTTTCCCGGTCTGATTATATGCAGCGCTTAGATGAATTATGCGGCATTTTCGTGTTTAACGGATCGTACACCCGAAGCAAGATCTGCAACAAGAGCGTGAACAGACTCCGCCGTTTTTTGCGTGGCATTGCCACGATCATCCAGAGAGTTTGCGATCGCAGTCACGAGCGCAGATCCCACAACAACAGCATCTGCTCCGTTGCCAATTGCTGCTGCCTGCTCTGAAGTTTTAACCCCAAAACCAACAGCGACCGGTAAGGTGGTGGATTGTTTGATGGACGCCACCGAAGCAGCCACTTTACCAGGGTCTGGTGCTGCTGCGCCTGTAATGCCCGTGATGGAAACATAATAAAGAAAACCGGAAGTATTTTCCAACACGCGCGGAAGCCTCTCAGCATCGGTAGTGGGTGTGGCAAGACGAATAAAATTCAGTCCGCGTTGCATAGCTGGGATACACAATTCCTCATCTGCCTCTGGCGGCAAATCCACAATAATCAGCCCGTCTACACCCGCTTCTTTCGCATCATCGAGAAATGCTTCTGTCCCATAAATATAGATTGGATTAAAATACCCCATCAACACGATCGGCGTATTCTGGTCTGTCTCTCGGAAGGTTCGAACCATAGCAATGGTTTTAGCAAGCGTTTCGCCCGACTTTAATGCCCGCTGCCCGGCAAGCTGAATCGCCGGACCATCCGCCATCGGATCAGAAAATGGCATCCCGATTTCAATCAGATCTGCACCCGCCGCTGGCAATCCTCTGAGAATCTCAAGTGAAGTTTCCGCATCTGGATCGCCTGCCATGACAAACGTCACCAGGCCAGGCCTGTTTTCGGATTTCAGTTCAGCAAAACGTTTGTCTATTCTTGTCATGATTTTGGCTTTGTACCTAAATGCTTTAAAGTGTGTTCTCAAAGAAACCCGTAATGCCACCAACTGGTGTTTTGCATGTTTAGAGTTCTACGCCAAGTGCTGCTCCAACAGTGAAGACATCCTTATCTCCACGCCCGCACAGGTTCATGACAATGATCTGATCTTTGTCCATCGCAGGTGCGCGCTTGACGATTTCTGCGAGTGCGTGACACGGTTCAAGCGCCGGGATGATCCCCTCAGTCTTGCAGAGCAATTGAAATGCCTCAAGGGCTTCGTGGTCCATGATCGGCACATATTCGACCCGACCTGTGTCTTTCAACCAGGAATGCTCTGGACCAATGCCTGGATAGTCCAATCCGGCTGAAATTGAATGGCCTTCCAAAATCTGCCCGTCGTTATCCTGGAGTAAAAAAGTGCGGTTGCCATGCAGTACACCCGGCTTTCCTGCTGAAAGGGAAGCGCAATGTTCATCACCCTCCAGTCCTTTGCCGCCGGCCTCAACACCAACAATCGAAACGTCTTTGTCATCAAGGAAGGGATGGAACAACCCAATCGCGTTGGAACCGCCACCAACGGATGCAACGATCATATCTGGAAGTCGGCCCTCTGCTTCCTCGATTTGCTCTCGGCACTCTTTTCCGATGACCGATTGAAAGTCCCGGACCAATTCCGGATAGGGATGAGGTCCGGCAGCGGTGCCGATGAGATAATAAGTGTCTTCGACATTTGTTACCCAGTCACGAAGCGCCTCGTTCATCGCATCCTTCAAAGTTCCGGCACCTGCAGTAACCGGGACAATTTCTGCGCCGAGCAGTTTCATTCGAAACACATTCGGGGATTGGCGTTCTACATCGGTTTTTCCCATGTAGACAACACAAGGAAATCCAAATTTGGCGGCCACGGTTGCCGCAGCTACCCCGTGCTGGCCAGCACCGGTTTCGGCAATTATGCGTGTTTTGCCCATCTTTTTGGCCAAAAGGATTTGTCCAAGGCAATTGTTGATCTTGTGAGAACCGGTATGGTTTAATTCATCCCGCTTAAAATAGATCTTTGCGCCACCGAGATGGTTTGTCAGGCTTTCAGCAAAATAAAGCGGTGATGGCCTGCCCGTGTAATGCGTATTCAAGTGCGCAATCTCAGCCTGAAATGCTGGATCATTTTTGGCGTCAGTATAATGTTTTTCCAGATCCAGAATAAGTGGCATTAATGTTTCGGCTACGTAACGACCGCCGAAAATTCCGAAATGACCTGCCTCATCTGGCCCGGTTTTAAATGAATTCGGTTCCATGGGTTTAGACATGGCAAAATCCTTAAATACTACGTAATTGTTTTCAGAAAATCCTGAATGAGATTCAGGTCTTTCTGGCCTGGTACACGTTCGACACCAGATGAAACATCCACGGCATTTGCGCCAGAATGGTGCAATGCTTCATGTACATTTCCGGCATCCAAACCACCAGAAAGCATATATGGCATATCTTTATCCCAATGGTCCATGATTTCCCAATCGAATGCGACACCATTGCCACCTGGAAGATCAGAGCCTTCGGGTGGTTTTGCATCAAAGAGAAACATGTCGGCAACACCTAGATAATCCTTAGCCTTTTCAAGATCCTCTTGGGTTCTTATCGCGATTGCCTTCATAACGGGCAGGTTATAGCGTGCTTTGATCTCCTGCAGGCGTTCCCGGCTCTCTTTTCCATGCAATTGCAAGATATCTGGGTCAGTAGCCGCAACAATTTGATCGAGATAATCATTATCTGCATCCACACTAACGGCGACTTTCTTAATTCGATCCCCTGCATGCGCAGCCAGATTTTTTGCGGTTTCAACGGACACATGCCTAGGGCTCTTTTCAAAGAAAATAAAACCTATATGCGTAGCGCCGCCGGAGACAGCAGCATCAATTGCATCGGTCGTGGAAAGGCCACAAATTTTTATAGTCTTTGGTTTATTCATGGGCAGTTGATTGACATGGGAAGCGTAAAGAGTCTAGGGCAATATCGCCTAACGCCAACTTCCTTCTTGCCACATGCGTTTAAGAGAAGTCAGATAATCCGGCCAGCGATAGTCCATTTTCAAAACAGATTTGGACTTTTTATTGCTCACTCTTTTGTTCTCGCCATAAAAACTACGTGCCATGGGTGAAATGTCAGCGGTTTCGAAATCCATCTCAGGCGGTGGTGTTTTTTCCATCAATTCGTGAGCAAACGTGACAACATCCTGCGGTGGCGCTGGCATGTCATCGGTGATGTTAAAAATCCCAGGAACCTTCTGTTGCATGGCGTTGGTGACTGCTGTCCCAATATCTTCACAGTGAATCCGGTTAAAGACCTGTCCTTTTTTGACCAGCCTTCGCGAGTTACCCTTCTCGATTGTGATGAATGCGTTACGCCCTGGCCCATAAATTCCCGAAAGTCTGAATATTGCAAAAGGAACACCGATATCATCCGCGAGTTCCTGCCAACCATTCTCGGCTTCAAGGCGTTGCAAAGAGCGTTTTGAGACGGGTTTTGGTGTGGTGTCTTCATCAACCCACCCGCCGTCATGATTTCCGTAAACGCCCACAGTGGACAAGTAGCCAATCCATTCCAGATTGGGGAACAGGCTCTTCGCTTCTTGTCTAATGAGCGCTAAAACCGGATCAACGTCGCCAGGTGCAATCGACATTAAAAGATGCGTGGCAGTTTGCAATTCAGCTCGGATTTCTTCAGAAAGATATTCCCCGTTAAAGAGGCAAATCGCAAGCTTCCCCTCCGCAAGCCTATCAGCTTTTTCCTGTGAGCGGACGGTCCCTGTAATCTTTGAGAAATCCTGATCAGCTTGCCTTGCAACAGCAGTCGCAGAAAAGCCAAAACCAAAAATAAATAGCTTTTTCAAGGTCGGTTCCATTCTAACCGGACATAAGGGTCCGTCTCTTTTTTCAGATATCTGTTACGCATATCGATAAACTTGTCCCGTTCTTCAAGTCTATAAACCGCCCATACAGCTGCGCCCCGAACGACAGGGTCGATTTCATCAAGATTTTTGTACGCAGTGTCCAACAAATCAGAGCATCCGGAATTCCCCACTGCAGTCAACACATTGCGCAAAAAGCGATCACGCCCAATCCGTTTGATCGGCGAACCAGAGAAC
Organism: Pseudomonadota bacterium; assembly: GCA_039191645.1. Taxonomy (GTDB): domain Bacteria; phylum Pseudomonadota; class Alphaproteobacteria; order Rhizobiales; family Rhizobiaceae; genus JAALLB01. The sequence goes on from JBCCXO010000027.1 coordinate 41,627, forward strand.
TTTTTACGAAAACTTGCATCATCGAGCTGCGCCAAGTCTTCAAGGTCTGGTGCATCGTTTTCCGGCTTCGCAACGAGTTTCGCCTCTGAGGCCTCTACCGCAAACTTGTTCCACGGACAGACTGCCAGACAATCATCACATCCATAAATGCGGTTGCCCATTGCAGCTCGAAACGTTTCCGGTATAGGACCATGATGCTCGATTGTCAGATAAGAAATACAACGACGGGCATCCAGCTGATAGGGACCGGGAAAAGCATCAGTTGGACAAACATCAAGACATGCCCGACATGACCCGCAATGGTCGATTTCAGGCTCGTCTGTCTCCAATTGAACTTCGGTAAGAATAGAGCCCAGAAAGAGCCAAGACCCAAAATCTTTGGAAACGAGGTTTGTGTGCTTTCCCTGCCATCCGATCCCTGCTTGCTCCGCCAGAGGTTTTTCCATCAAAGGCGCCGTGTCAACAAAGACCTTCACCTCAGCATTTGTTTTGGAAGCAAGCCAGCCTGCCAGGGTTTTGAGTTTTCCTTTGATTACATCATGATAGTCGCGGTTTCGTGCATAGACTGAGATGGTTGCTTTCTTGTCCTGACGAAGGGTGACAAGCGGATCAGATTTTGGCCCGTAGTTCATGCCAAGCAAAATGGAAGATTTTGCATCTGACCACATAGAGGTTGGCGTCAAACGTCGCTCTAACGTAGTCGCCATCCAATTCATGCTGCCGTGATAATTTCGTTGAACGGCCTCTGACAGTTGCTCCCCTTTTTTGGCGGGCAAACTAGCCTTTGTGATTTTACACACGTCGAATCCCAAGGCGCGTGCACGTTTTACCAGGTCGCCTTTTAATCGATCCTGCTCTGCCACCGCTAAAAATCCAAATCTATGTAATGTGAAGCGGGCGGTAGCCCCATGACCTTATCCTCCAGAAGCGGTCTAAAAGAGGGCCGTGATTTGATGCGAACATACCAATCCTTTACCGCTGGTTCCTCCGACCACTTAACTTCTCCAAGATAGTCCAGCACCGAAAGCGCAGCAGCCGCTGCAAGATCAGCGTGGGAGAGTTTTGCACCGGCCAACCAGTCACGGGATGAAGCCAGCATGGCGGCATATTTCATGTGATTTTTGAGATTGCCGCGTCCAGCTCGGATTTTTGATGAATCCGGCGGACCTCCGCCCTCATCGGATCGCATCAATTGCTTGAAAACCCGCTCCTGCACAACATACCGGCTTACTTCCGCGTCAAATTTGACCAGAAACCATTCCACAAGCCTTCGGGTTTCAGCCCGTTCTGCTGCGTGTTCGGGCATCAGCCGTTTATCGCGCATCAACGCGCCGCAGGTTTCATCCAAAAATTCTCCGATGACCATTGGACCGCAAACGCACGTGCCATCTTCCTGTTGAAGTACCGGCAAAGTTCCGGCGGGATTAAGTTGCATGAATTCCGGACGTCTTTGCCAGATTTTTTCTTCCAGCAAAGATACCGATTGCGTGTATTCGGCCAGGAGTAGACGAACATATCTGGAGCCAGGATTCATAACGTGGTGATAAAGTGTGTGCATCTGCGAGAATTATGCTGGAAAATTGGGGTAGAACATGGAAAGAGGAATCATATTGTTGTTTTGATGACAATAATTGCCCACATCACACTTCGCAAGAACCCTGCTGCGAATCGGCATGCATACTAAGGTGACCTCATGAGCCCTGAACAGATAATCGTTTTGGCAATTGTCCAGGGGATTACTGAGTTTCTGCCGATCTCTTCCTCCGGACATCTTATTCTCATCCCCGCGTTTACGGGTTGGCCTGACCAGGGTTTAGCGACCGATGTCATGGTCCATGTTGGTTCATTGGTTGCTGTTCTTGCCTATTTCTGGCGGGATTGTCTGGCACTTCTTCGCGGCGTGTTCAATCTCCTCCAAGGAAAGATGACAGATCAGGGCCGTCTCGCTATCTATATTCTTCTGGCAACGGTTCCGGCGCTGGTTTTCGGGATCATCCTGAAATTTTCCGGTTTTCTTGATCTGCTCCGTGCGGACGGCAAGATCACACAGCTGGGTGTAACAATTGTAGCATGGAATGCTATTATTTTTGGCGTAATCCTCTACCTTGCGGATCGATATGGAAAGCGTATCAAACGCATGGAAGATATGCAGCTCTCACCTGCAATGATGATCGGAATTGCACAAGCATTTGCGCTTATTCCGGGCACCAGCCGCAGTGGTATTACAATGTCCGCAGCCCGGATGCTTGGATTTGAGCGCACCGAGGCGGCACGATTTTCATTTCTACTGGGCATTCCTGCGATTACTGCCTCAGGATTACTAACCACTGTAGAGTTTGTGGAAGCCGGACAAGGTGTGCCATCCGACGCCTTGTGGGCTGCTTTCTTGACCTTTTTTTCCGCCCTGGCGGCGATTGCCTTTTTAATGGCCGTCGTGAAGAGAACCAGCTTTCTGGTTTTTGTGATTTATCGTCTTGCCTTGGGGTTGGTTCTGTTTGCCCTTTTGTACAACTGGATACCAGGATTTGATCTTACCCTGACCGCCTAGGTTAAGGTATCAATGGAATGTTTAAGCCCTGACGAACCAAATCAAGTGCAACCAGCGTCAGCGTGGTTTTAAACAAGAATTGCAACGCGTTTTCCGATAGCGTGTTCATCAACCTTGTGCCTGCTTGAACGCCGAGAAAGCCCGAGGCTATTATCGCAGCGACCAGCGGCAGCCATTCATAAAAGGCAAATCCAGCTAAGATGAAAGCGACAATCTTTATCCCGTGTTGAGCGGTCATTGTGGCTGCATGGGTAGAAACCAGTTCTCGGTGTTTTGTAAAAAGATTCTTGAGAAAAACGGCGACCAACGGCCCGGTGGCACCAACAAACATGGAGACAAAGGTCGTTCCCAACCCGCCAAGCCCCACAAATCCAGGACTGGCGTTTTCAAGCGCTGGCAATTTAAACCATACCATTATCAAGACGAAGAGCCCTAGAAAGGTGAGAAGATAACCTTCAGGAATTTGAACTGCCAACAAAACGCCCAATAAAGCGCCGATCGTGCTTCCAATCAGAAAAATAAATGCAATTCTCCAATTGATATGCGCGCGCTGTACCCAGGTGCGGCTGGCATTTGAGCCCAGTTGAACCAATCCGTGCACCGGAATGAGTGCACCGATAGGCAACAAGTAAATCATGATAGCCAGCATCAATAATCCGCCGCCAATCCCTGCCGCAGCAGTGAGGGCAGATGTGAAAAAACTGGCAAAAACAAGAATTCCCGCCGCTCCCAACGTCACGTGTTCTGGCAGCAGAAGCTCAATCAACTCTCAGACCGGTCGAGTTTGCTGAACTGACCATGCGGCCGATATTGGACCAGATAGTCCGGCAGCACTGCCGAAAGCGGTGTCGGTACAATGCCAATGGCTTCTAACGTTCGTTTTTCCTGCACTGCCGTATCTGAAACCACATTATCGGATTTAAGCAATTCGACTTGGTCAGCCGTGATAGGCGCTCCCGGCAACCAGCCGACGAGCTTTCCAAGTACGGTTGCCATAAACCAGGGAATGGGAACCAACATCCGGTTCCGGCCTGTTTCTTCAAGAAGAACTTCCAAGCATTCACGGAAACTCACTTGCTCCGGCCCACCCAACTCATAGGTCTTGCCATCTTCGAGTTCGCCATCAACGGCTTTTGCAATCGCTTCTGCCACATCACCAACATAAACAGGCTGAAACTTGGTTTCTCCGCCACCAACGAGCGGCAAGGCAGGGGACAAACGAGACATTTTTCCGAACCGGTTGAAAAAATCATCTTCTGGGCCAAACACGATTGAAGGCCGGAAGATGATCGTTTTTTTCAAAATGTCTCTGACCGCTATTTCGCCCTCGCCTTTTGTTTCGCCATAGCTTGAATTTGAGTCCGCGTCTGCGCCAATGGCACTCATATGTATCAACCGTGCCCCCGCACTTTTGGCTGCTTCTGCAACCGTGCGCGCTCCGATGGTTTGTACGGCATTAAATTTTTGCTGACCGCTTTCCTGCAGGATTCCAACCAGATTTATCACAACATCAGAGTCTTTTGCCGCTGCCTGTACGGAGGAGGGATATCTTAGATTTGCCTGAGTAAGCTGCACCTGTCCCACATTGCCGAGAGGCTTTAGATATCCTGCTAGATCTGGTCTGCGAACTGCAACGCGCAGATTGTAACCACGATTAGCAAGAGCGCCGACCACATACCGGCCAACAAATCCAGAACCGCCAAAAATGGTGACAAGTTTTGGGTCTGACGAAAGTTTCATGGAATTTCCATCGCTTCATGTATGCACAGATTACTTACTCCCCATACGGTGTAATTGGAAGCTTCAAATCATCATAATACCCCCGACTGCGACAACGTGCGGACAACACGTTCAAAATCGCGTTGACAACATCGCGATGTAGACCTATTCGTTTCGCCTGTCTTATTTCTGCGCCCAGATGGCGGAATTGGTAGACGCGCTGGCTTCAGGTGCCAGTGGCCGCAAGGCCGTGGAGGTTCGAGTCCTCTTCTGGGCACCATATCCTTCTGTGATGTTACTTCATGTAGTCCAATTTGTGGCTCGCAAAAATGTTTTCGACGATAGGGGAGAGAGCCTACCGCAGGTGGATCAGTCGCCGTTTAAAACGCAATTTTTCCAATAACCTCAAAAAATCCAAGGCAAGGTTAGGTATTAGCCGATTTCAATAATCGAATAATGAAAAGTATATAAGAATAGTATGTAATATTTCAAAAATAATTTGAAATATGATTAAATACAAAGTATTCATGATTCTTCATTACGAACCAGCCTGCTAAGGCTTGGGCGGAAATCCACAAACTGAATAATGATCAGGAGGCTTAAAAGCAGCCTGAGTGCTGACGTGTGGCATAACGGGGAAGCAACAAGAGACTAGGAGCGCTGCCTAGCGCGACAGGGAAACAGGAAAGACATGGCGGAGCCATACGAAAACATAGGACGACCACATGCCAGCCAAGTCAAGGCGCTGGTGTTGCAGCCCTTGCAGTGCAAGACTGATAGGCGGAAGGATAAATGTCTGGAAGGAGAAACGTGATGACGTACGCCACATTTGCCACTCGCACCATTGCTTCTTGGATTGTCTGGATTTTGCTATTCTGCATTTACTTTTTTATTAGCAGTTTTATATTAAATTTAA
>JBCCXO010000028.1:0-44949 GCA_039191645.1 Pseudomonadota bacterium
CCCTATACCATTACAGGACAAGGGAAAGTCAGCGTTCAGGAAGAAGTCTTTTTCCGGTTTGAGGCAGATGGACGGCAAATCGATCTCGACCGATTTGAAAACGTTGAGGAAAACCGCAACAAACCGACATTTGAAAGCCGGCTTGCGGTTCTGCGCTCAATCCTTGAGCGTATTCCGGTGCCAACGGCAAAGGGAGAAATCAATGCAATTCTTCCCGCTGTCGTAGCTGGCGATACGTTTATCCGTGATGTTAAATCTGTGGTCCGGCCATTTGGTGATGGTTGGGATTTGAGAAGCTTTTCGGCCGTTTTTCCAGGTAATACGGTGGTGGAAGCCAACGGGCGGCTGGGCATTCATGAAAAGTTTGGGTTTGCAGGGAAAATATTGGTTGCCTCCAGACAACCTTCAGGTCTCGCAGCGTGGATGTCAGGTGGTGTGGATGCGCAGATCCGGCGTCTGAAATCACTCGGACTATCGTCGGATATCACCCTCACAGGTCGCCAGGCTACATTCGAAAATCTGGAATTACGGATGGATGATGCGGTCCTGAATGGCAGAATTCAAAGACTGGCGCCTGTTAACGGCAGGGCTGCGCTCATTACGGAGTTGCGGGGGAACCGGGTTAATATTCAGGATTTGCGGGCGCTTTATTCGTTGGCTCGTGATCCTTCGCAAAGTGAATTGGTGACCCATGATCTCGATATAAAAGTCAAAGCCGATTTGCTGGAGGCGCAGTTTCTCGATCGTCCCATACTGGCGGGGAAGGTTGATGCTCATGTTCGCGTTAGAGACGGTAATGTTTCAGTTGAACGTTTAAATGCCGGTGATTTTTATGGTTCTCGCTTGAAGAGTTTTGGAAGGCTGGAACAAGTTCTTGAAAATCCGGATGGTAACCTAAGGCTTGATGTCGATGCGGAGAACGCAGCCCGTCTCCTTACGTTCTTACGAGGTTTCAGCGGGGAGCACTTTCTGCTCGATGCTTTGCGATCAGACCCGGTCCTTACGCGCGATACGCGGTTAAGCTTAGAGTTGGATACCCGATCTACCGGCACGGGTGCAAAGGGACAATTGCTTGTAGAGGGGGTAAGCGGTGGCACAAACATTTTTTCGCGTGTTGCATTTGATGGTGATTTGTCCACGCCTAAAGAAATTGAGATTGATACCTTCAATTCGCTTTCCAACGTGTCCACATCAGCGTTAGCCCGGCAGTTATCAATCGATACTCTTCCCGAAGTTGTTTTCGGTGATGTACCAGGACCCTTCAAGTTGGGAATAACCATGAAGGGCTCACACCAGGATGGTTTCGCAACGGACCTTTCCCTGTCATCACCCACCACAACTGTCTCTGCTAAGGGAAAGTCTGCATTTCTAACCAGCCAGGATCTAAATTACAATTTTGACGTTACCCTGGGATCAGAGGATATCGCACCATATCTCATTGTTGTGGGTGCTTCGTTGCCGGGTATCACGGTAGATACACCGATTCCGGTTTCCTTGACGTTCAACCTGGACAAGAAAAGCCCGGCTGCGCAGCTTAGCGACATCAACGGCCAGGTAGCGGGCAATACAATTTCGGCAAATCTCAAATATCAGTTTGACCAGGTTCAAAGACCGCGGTTATCAGGCCAGGTGAAACTTGCCCGATTGCATCTGCCTACGGTCGCCGAAAGTGTGTTTGGTTTCACGGATATTCTGGGAACCGAGGCCTTGGAGATGGGGACAGAACGCGGGTTTCAGCTTCCGCTCTTAGCCGGATATGATGCGCGCTTGGAGATCAATGCAGAGCGGATTGAGACAGGGCTTGGCGTTTCCGGCGACAATGCGAAGACACAATTGGTGATGTTGGATGGCGCTATTGACCTGAACAATTTGCGCTTTGAAACTTTGGGGGGTGTGTTTGACGGCAGCGTCAATTTGAAGAACGCAGAACGGACTGTTTTGGGAACATTGCGCTATACGCTTACAAATGTTGCACTTGAGCAATTGTTGCAAAGCCTTCGATTGTCCCCTGTTGCAGAAGCTGTGGTGACACTTAACGGTTCTGCGGAAAGCAGTGGTAAAAGTGTTTTGGCGATGATTTCCAACGTTTCAGGAAATGGTGTAATCAGCATGAAGGCGCTTGATATTAAAGGGATCAATTCAGATTCCCTTGAAACAATCCTTTTAGCGACGGATGTTGAAGGATTTGAGATCAATGCTGCACGTGTTGGGCAATTGGTCGAAGAGACAGTCTTGGACTCCGCCATCCAGATCGATTTTATTGATGCGCCCTTCTCAATCACTCGGGGAAGAGGGAAGATCAGAAATCTTCTTTATGGAACGCCTGCAGCAGACTTTGTGAGTAGCATTGACATCAATTTTCCAAACGCAAGTTTGGACGCTGAAACCAATCTGACATTCAAGCCCGGCAGGCGAGATGCCATATCTGGAGCAGATCCAGCGTTGACGGTAAGCTGGAATGGTCCTTTTGAATCTTTGGAACGCACCATCGATGTTGGGCAACTGGAGGGCTATCTCTCGCTCCGCGCTTTTGAAAATAGCCAAAGACGGATAGAGACGCTGGAAGCCCAAGTCATTGAGAAACAGCGAATTCAACGGGAAATTGCTTTTAACTTTGCACGGGAACAGCATCGCGTTCGAAAGGCAGAGGAAAGACTCAAACAAGTAGAAGACTTTGAGCGTAGGCGCGTCGAGGAAGCAGTCCGCAAATTGCAGGAGGAACGAGACCGTCTCGCCGCAGAAGCAAAACTTCGGGAAGAAACTGAACGTCAGCGCTTGGAGGAAGAAGCGCGAAAAAAAGCGGCAGAACAAGCGCGATTGCTCGAAGAACAGCGTAAGCGAGAAGCAGCGCGCCTTGAAAGAGAGAGGCTGAGAGCTTTGGAGGAGCAGGCTCGCCGAGAGGCGGAAGCGCAGATTGCCGCGCAAAGGGCAGCGGAGGAGGCCGCCCGATTGCAGCAAGAACCGAACAATGGAATTCAGTCCACACCTCTGCCCCCGCCTGAACCAGAGATTGCTCCGTCTTTACGGGAGAGCATTATTCAAAATATAGAGAATTTTCTGAATACGAATTAATCTAGTCGCGGGATGAATTTGCTTGCTTTATGTGCATTAGGACAAAGACGCGAAGGGTAGATGACAGGTTTTGATCCGGTTCACGGTCTTCGTCTAATTGTGTGATGAGTTTTGCCAGAGGTACTTTTTCCTTCTCGGCTATTTTCCTGAATTCATCCCAGAACTCGTCCTCCAGGGAAAATGATGTGCGATGTCCGCGAATGCTCACGGAATGTTTTCGTAGCATCAGGCTTCCGGCTTCCGTTTCTTGCCATCCAGTTTCAAGCTATTAAGCAGGTTATCCTGTTTGATGTGTTTTTTCAGCTTCGATGATACGCCATGAAACTGCCGGTTGGCCTCGGCCTGTTTTTCCTTCTCTTCACGCATTTTGCGCTTGCGTATTTGGCGAAGGTTGATCGGGTCTACCATGGGTCGGTTATTGCTTCTTGCGGAACTTGTCCAACGAAACGATTTCAGCGCTGCCCTTTTCCTCTTCGCTGCTTTCCGCTTCTTCAACTTCCACCACGTCCTCTTTTTTCTTCGAGGATTTTTTAGGTTTGGCCTTTGTCATTTCCCTGGTCTGTGCGACTTGCGGCAGATTTTCGGGGTTTTCCGGGGCTACATCTTCATCAGCGATATCCGCATTGGCTGCTTCCAAATACTCTGCATCGAACTGGACACCAAACTTTACATGCGGATCAAAGAAACCTTTCAACGATGAAAACGGTACTCTCAGTCTTTCCAAAATGTCATCAAAAGAGAGATCGATTTCAAAGTGATTTTCAGAAACATTCAAATCCCAAAATGAATGCTGGATGACGATGGTCATCTCCTCTGGATACCTTTCACGCATGCGTGCTGAAAGTCTTACTCCCGGATGATCGGTGCGGAATGTAATGAAGAAGTGATGTTCGCCAGGTAAGCCCGCCGCTGCGACTTCTTCGAGAACCTTGCGAATAACATCTCGCAATGCTTCCTGTGTGAGCACGTCGTATCGGATTAGATCTTCCGGTTGTTCGTTTTGTGTCATGGTCCCCGCTCAAATCGCAGAAAAATTGAGTGAAGGCTTCTGTTGCCAGGTGCCTTCGAACCCCGCCTGACGGAGCGAGCCGTCAGGAGTTTAGTGTGAAGCAGTCGCGCTTAAGCAGCGAGACGAGCTTCCGCGTAGTTGTCGTTTGCAACTATTAAGTTTAGCCCGATAACGGTGGATACAATGCCGAACGAAAACACAGTCTTTACACCCTCGTCGATCCTATTTCGCCCCCATAAAAAGCCATCCTGAACCGGATGAATTATGGTGGAGGCGCCGGGTACCGCCCCCGGGTCCGAATGGTTTATTTCACAGGCCATTTATCGTCATAGCTGGCGAGCCAGCAATTCCAATATAAGCTCAAATCAAGGAAAATCAAAGGCTTTCGCAGCACTATACTTTATAATTCCTCACCCAAAAATTGGGATGACGTTACGTAGCTTATTTGCTAGCGTTTTATCACTGGAGTGTAGCAAACGGGGTATAGCGAGGTTCCGGTTTCTGGTTTTGAATTATTTGGAGACATAATATGAGCGAGTACCTTGATGATGTGAAGCGGTATGATTCCAGTGCGGATGCTGATGTAGTGGAAAAAATAGTGAAACACTTGGGGATTGCCCTGCAAAGCAAAGATGCCTCTTTGGTTTCTTGTTCAGACCAGAGCGAGCTTGATCGTGTTCGGGAAAAATGGTGCATGAAAAAACTTGGCAGCGATGACGAAGCCAAGTGCGATGCTGTGATCAGTAGTGTTTGCGAAACCATGTCTGATGACCATAACAAACAACGTGTGACTTTCTATTATCTTGTCGCAAAAGAAATGGGGCAACTGGGCGATCTTTAAAATCTGGTCTGTTCCCGAAATCAAGTATGCCCTCGCTTTGTGAACAGGCGGGGGTTTTTGTTTTGTAAAATTGGCGCTAAGGAGAAGGCAGATGCCCGACAATTGGCTCATCAAGATTCCGGAGTTGCCATGTTCCCCCTTTCCAACCTGATGAAAACCTTTATTCAAAAAGGTTCTCTGACTGTTATCGACGCAGATGATAATCGCCACGTTTTTTCCGGAGAACCCGGATTGGAAGTGGTGATGAAATTGCACGACAAAAAGCTTTATCGGACGCTTGTAACCAATTCGGAATTGGCAGCCGGTGAAGGGTATATGGACGGAATTATAACCTTTGAAGAGGGATCAACCCTTCGGGATTTTCTGCAGCTTTTTTCCCATAACCGACTGTCGCTCGCGGCGCATCCAGTCCAAAAGTTTCTTCGGGCAGTGAGGATGAAATCTCGCAAGAAACAACAGTCAAACCGTCGCGGGCAGGCGAGGCAAAATGTTTCGCATCACTACGATCTTGGCAATGCATTTTACAAACTCTTTCTGGACAAGAATATGCTCTATTCCTGTGCCTATTTTCGCGATGATGAAGAAACGCTGGAAGAAGCGCAGCGCAATAAACTACGTCTGCTGGCTTCGAAACTTGACTTAAAGCCGGGGCAGAAGGTCCTCGATATTGGGTGTGGTTGGGGTGATCTTGCACTCTATCTTGCTGCCCTTAAGGATGTGAACGTGATCGGGGTCACCCTTTCACATGAGCAACAAGAGCTCGCTTCAAAACGGGCAAAAACGATGGGTCTTGCAGACAAAGTTGAGTTTCGGCTGCAGGACTATCGTGAGGTGCCAGAGAAATTTGACCGGATTGTTTCAGTGGGCATGTTCGAACATGTGGGGGTCTCTCACTATGATGAGTTTTTCAAAAAGCTGAACGACCTCATGCCTGATGACGGATTGGCTGTTATTCACTCGATTGGCCATATGTCGCCGCCCGGTATGGCGAGTAAGTGGTTGCAAAAGTACATATTTCCGGGGGCATATTCACCCGCCCTTTCAGAAGTTTTTGAGGTAATTGAGCAAAATCATCTTTGGTGCACCGATCTTGAATTTTTGCGTGTCCACTATGCCAAAACCCTCAAACATTGGGTCGATCGTTTTGAATCCAATCGGGAGAAGGTTGTGGAGATGTATGATGAGCGGTTTGCAAGGATGTGGGAATTTTATCTCATCTCCTGTGAATTGATGTTTCGGACCGGGTCTCAATTGGTCTTTCATATGCAATTGTCGCGTAATCGTGATGGCGCGCCCATCGTACGGGACTATATTACCGATACCCAGAGAGAGCTGGAGACACTTGAGAAGAAGTTGAAACTGGAGTTGTGATGATATTTCGCGGACTTGGTCTATGGGTGCTTTTTTTTGTTGCCGGTGCAACATTCACGCTTCAGGGGGCCGGTCCAGCAAAATCCCAACCTCAATTCTGCGACTTGGCACTTGTGTTAGCCATGGATGCGTCATCCAGCGTTGATCCGGAAGAGTACAAACTCCAAATGGACGGAATAGCGTCTGCCCTGCTGGATCCGGAAGTTCAGGAGGCGATTATGTCTCTTGGCGGGATTTATCTGGCCGCTTTTGAATGGAATGGAAAACACAATCAGAAAGTCATCTTTGATTGGACTTTTCTAAAGACAAATGCGGATCTTTTCTCGGTGGCCAACGGGCTCACCAAACATCAACGCAACGCCAGTAATTTTCCAACAGCGATTGGACATGCACTGGCTTACGCGTCTGGGATGCTGAAAAGGCTGCCAGTTGATTGTGCGCGTAAGGTCATTGATGTTTCCGGTGATGGACCGAACAATGACGGGTTTAGTCCGAAAAGTGCCTATCTTCATTTTCCGTTTGAAAATGTGACTGTAAATGGACTGGTGATTAAGGATTTGTACAACAATCCAGAGAGTTTTTACCGCGATCCGGAGCGGTATTACAGGGATAACGTGATCAAAGGAGGAGGGGCATTTTTGGTGCTTGCTGAAGGATTCGGGGATTTCGCTCGAGCCATGAAGCAAAAGCTGCTCAAGGAAATTGTACCCGGTCCAATAGGCCAGTTACAACAAGCCGAATAGACGCTAGCGTTTTTTAAACTTTGCCAGCGGGGTAAGAAACATCATGGCCGCTGCCAATGCGGGAAATAGCTTCTTTTGCTGCTTTTCTTTCTTCATTGTCACTCTCCGAATAACCCTATGGTCAGGCAATAAAGTTAAATGACCTTTAATCCGAAAAAATCAGTTTTAAAACCGTGGATGCGTCATGTTCCACATTTATTGCGAAGCGGAATCATCTTAAGTTGGGATCATGCAACAATACCTTCGCTTACTTGAACATGTCCTGGAAAATGGAACCGATCGCGGTGACCGCACGGGTACGGGTACCCGCTCAGTGTTTGGCCACCAGATGCGTTTTGATCTTTCGCAGGGTTTTCCGGTTTTAACGACAAAAAAACTCCATCTTCGTTCGATTATCATCGAGTTGCTCTGGTTCCTAAAGGGTGACACGAATATTAAATGGTTGAAAGAAAATGGTGTTTCGATCTGGGATGAGTGGGCAGATGATAAAGGTGATCTAGGGCCGGTTTATGGGTACCAGTGGAGATCGTGGCCGAACGAGCGAGGCGATGGTATTGATCAGATCAGCAATCTCGTGCGTTCGCTCAAAGAAAATCCAAACTCGCGGCGCCACATCGTAAGTGCATGGAACCCCGCATTGGTGGATGAAATGGCATTACCGCCCTGCCATTGTCTGTTTCAGTTTTATGTGGGGGATGGCAAGCTTTCCTGCCAGCTCTATCAGCGTTCGGCTGATATTTTTCTTGGCGTGCCCTTCAACATTGCTTCCTATGCATTGCTGACCCAGATGTTGGCTCAAGTTTGTGCGCTTGAGCCGGGAGACTTTGTCCACACGTTTGGCGATGCCCATCTCTATCACAACCATTTTGAACAGGCCCGCGAGCAACTCTCCCGGGAGCCGTTGGCATTGCCGCAGCTTAAGATCAATCCGAATGTTAGCGATATTTTCGGATTTGAGTTCGAAGATTTTGAACTGATCGGGTATGAAGCACACCCCCATATCAAAGCTGCCGTAGCGGTTTAGGAGATCACATGTCTGAAATTCCCGTTGCTCTTGTCGTTGCCGTCGCGAAAAACGGTGTTATTGGCATGGAAGGCGGTATGCCTTGGCATTTGTCTACCGATTTGAAGCGTTTTAAACGCGACACGATGGGAAAGCCCTGCATTATGGGTCGACGCACCTTTGAGAGCATTGGAAAAGCGCTGCCCGGACGGTTAAACATTGTGGTGTCGCGGTCAAATTTCGTCGCGGAAGATACGGTGCATGCGACCAGTCTCGAGGCGGCTTTATTTCTTGCGGAAGGTTGGGCGAAAGAAAATGGAGCTGAAGAGATTTGCGTTGTCGGAGGTGGTAAGGTTTATCACGCGCTGATTGACCGGGCTGCAAAACTGTACGTAACCCACGTGATGGCAGAACCAGACGGCGATACGCGTTTTCCGGAAATTAAGGATGCTGAATGGCGGCCTATCGTGCGAGAAGAAGTGCCAAAGGGTGAAAAAGACAGTGCAGAAACCCTTTACGTAGTCTATGAACGTTTGTAGGACTGATTCATGAAATTCTTGCAAGTCTTTGAATTCTATTGATTTGAGTTGAAATTCCGGTTCAGTCTTAACTGTCGCACCGATTAGAATGCTGGGATCATTGAAAGCTGTCGGTTGCATCCCTATAAACAATAAAAATGTATCTCCTGCGATAAAAGGATTTTAAATGCCCTGGAGCAATCAAAGTGGTGGAGGCGGCGGCCCTTGGGGCGGCGGCGGAAATAACGGAAACAACGGCGGCGGCCCATGGGGTCAGGGAGGCGGTGGTAACCGCCCACCCAGAGGTGGCGGTGGTGGAACACCTCCAGATTTGGAAGACATCATTCGCAAAGGCCAAGACCAACTGCGGAGAGCTATGCCAGGTGGGGGTGGTTTCAGCCCTTTAACGGCCGGGATTGCTTTTCTTGTTATTGCAGGGCTGTATTTGACGCAGGCCTTCTATACCATTCAGGAAGATGAGCTTGGCGTTGAACTGCGGTTCGGAAAACCGAAAGACGAAGTATCAACAGCTGGTCTACATTTCCATTGGTGGCCTATTGAAACATATGAAATTGCGAACACAGCGGAAAATCAGATCAACATTGGATCAACGGGGCGGACAGGCACTGCCGGCATGATGCTTTCCGGTGACCAGAACATTGTGGATGTGGCTTTTTCTGTTCTCTACCAGGTCACATCGCCTAACGATTTTCTCTTCAATGTCAGGGATCCTCAGGGAATGGTGCGGCAAGTCGCAGAAAGTGCGATGCGGGAGGTTGTTGGAAAACGCCCCGCACAGGACATTTTCCGGGATGATCGCGCAGGCATTGCGGATGAGGTTCGCACCATTACACAATCAACCTTGGACAGCTATCGCTCGGGTTTGAATATCAACGCAGTGAACATCGAGGATGTGGCACCTCCGCCAGGACAGGTTGCCGATGCGTTTGACGAAGTCCAGCGTGCGGAACAGAACGAAGACCAGTTCATCGAAGAAGCCAATCAATATGCAAACCGTATCCTTGGCCAAGCCCGTGGTGAGGCAGCGCAAATTTTAGAAGATGCGGCTGCTTACAAAAACCGGGTCGTCGAAGAAGCCAAGGGTGAAGCTCAGCGTTTTATCTCCGTATACGATGAGTATGCGAAAGCACCGGAGGTCACCCGTAAACGTCTTTTCCTGGAGACCATGGAAAAGGTTCTGGCTGATTCAAACAAAGTGATCGTTGAGCAAGGTAATGGGCAAGGTGTTGTACCATATCTTCCACTTCCGGAAATCGATAATCGCCGGAACCAGGGCCAGACACAGGGAGGTACCCAATAATGTCTAATCGTATGCCTATTATAATCATCGTTTTGGCTATCCTTGGATATCTTGGTTACAGCTCAATCTTTGTTGTCAATGAACGCGATCAGGGCATTGTTCTGAGATTTGGTGAAATTCAAGATGTGAAAACCGAGCCTGGCCTTTACTTCAAGCTTCCGCTTGCAATCTTTGGTTTGGACAATGTTCAGATTATTGAGGATCGACTTCTTAGATTTGATCTTGATGATATCCGGGTGCAGGTATCGGGTGGTAAATTCTATGAGGTGGATGCTTTCCTGACATATCGTGTGGCCGACGGCCGCAGATTTAGAAGTCAGGTATCTGGTAATCTGACACTGGCCGAACAAAGACTTCGTACGCGTCTCGATTCTGCATTGCGCCGTGTTTATGGTTTGCGTGGGTTCGAGGCCGCCCTTTCCGAAGAGCGTCTCGCTATGATGCGGGAAGTGCGGGACCAGCTTCGTCCTGATGCGACCTCCCTGGGGCTTGAGATCGAAGACGTGCGGATTCGTCGAACTGATCTTACTGCCGAGGTATCTGATCAAACGTTTGCGCGGATGCGGTCTGAGCGTCTTGCAGAGGCTGAGCGTTTAAGAGCGCGCGGTCAAGAGGCAG
Source organism: Pseudomonadota bacterium (assembly GCA_039191645.1). Taxonomy (GTDB): domain Bacteria; phylum Pseudomonadota; class Alphaproteobacteria; order Rhizobiales; family Rhizobiaceae; genus JAALLB01. The sequence continues at coordinate 10,497 of JBCCXO010000028.1, forward strand.
CGCGCCGTATCAGAGCGCGCGCAGACCGTGAGGTTGTTGAGATCAAAGCTGCTGCACAAAGAGATGCAGAAATACTGAGAGGTGAAGGCGAGGGAGAGCGCAACGCCATTTTTGCCGAAGCGTTTGGTAGGGATCCCGAGTTTTTTGAGTTTTATCGTTCTATGACTGCTTACAGTCAGGCGTTGCAAGAGAATGGGACCACTATGGTACTATCTCCCAATTCAGATTTCTTCCGTTATTTCCAAGATCCCAACGGTTCAATTTTAGCCACCCCGCAGTAAATTAGTTTTTACTGCGGTTACCAACCGGAATAGCTGGATGAGTGATCTGATTGTTGCCATTGGCCTCGTGTTGGTGCTCGAGGGCATGATTTATGCGCTTTTTCCGGGTAGTATGCGAAAAATGGTTGAAGAAATGTCCAAGTTATCTGATGGAACGCTGCGTACGTTTGGGTTGGGTGCGCTCATTTGTGGTGTTTTTGTTGTCTGGTTGGTGCGCGGTTAAAATGCGCTTGCAACAAACGGACACAATCAAACGTTATTTGTATGAGAACAGCAAATTGATCTACAAAACGAGCCAAGACATTTCGTTATGTATGACCTAAATAATCAGATTCAGATCATAAATCCCGGTTTCGGGTTTCGATGGAGGATTTTCTAGAATGAAATTGTTTGTGAGCTTCAAGCGGGTATTGCGCTTGCCTATGGTTTTAGGATTGGCAGGTGCCCTTGTTGCGGCACAGCCCGCCTTTCTTCCGGTCTCTGGCGTGGCCAATGCGCAAGGACCGGTGTCGGTTGCGGATCTGGCAGACGGATTGATGGCAGCGGTTGTTAACATTTCCACCTCGCAAAAAGTTGCGGATCGCAGGGGCGGCAACAACATTCCGATCCCACGTGTCCCGGAAGGCTCTCCATTCCAGGAATTTTTTGATGATCTTTTCCCGCAAAACCCAGAGGGTAACAACAATAACCGTACACCGCGTACCCGACAGTCCTTGGGTTCTGGGTTTGTCATCGATGCATCCGGCATCATCATCACCAATAATCACGTGATTGCGGACTCTGACGAGATCACGGTCAACTTTTCTGACGGGAGCAAACTTATTGCTGAGTTGGTTGGTACTGATCCGAAAACCGATATAGCGGTTTTGAAAGTAGAACCTGATAGCCCGTTGACGGCGGTTCCGTTTGGAAATTCTGATTCTGCCCGTATTGGGGATTGGGTGATGGCAATCGGGAACCCGTTTGGCCTTGGTGGCAGTGTCACGCTTGGCATTGTATCTGCAGTCGGTAGGGATATTTCTTCTGGACCTTACGATAACTTCATCCAAACGGATGCTGCTATCAATCGGGGCAACTCCGGCGGACCGTTGTTTAACATGAACGGCGAGGTTGTCGGCATTAATACCGCGATCATCTCTCCGTCAGGAGGATCGATTGGTATCGGATTTTCGATTCCGGCAAATCTGGCCACACGCGTCATTGACCAACTCGTCGAGTTTGGTGAAACGCGTCGCGGTTGGCTCGGCGTTCAAATTCAGACGGTTACCGAAGAGATAGCCGAGAGCCTTGGCCTTGAAGATGCCGCTGGGGCATTGGTGAGTGGAGTGGTCAAGGACGGACCGGCAGAAGCAAGCGGTATTCAATCGGGCGATGTTATTTTGACGTTTGACGGAAAAGATGTTGTGCAGATGCGGGACTTGCCAATCATTGTTGCAGAGACGGCAGTAGACAAGGAAGTCGATGTCATTGTTCTGCGCAAAGGCGAAAAACAAACGGTCAGTGTCAAACTTGGAAGGCTTGAAGATGGGGAGAAAAAACTTGCTTCGCTCTCCACCGGACAGGAAGAAGAGAGCGACGAGCCTGCCACTCAGTCTCTATTGGGATTAAAGCTATCCGAGATTACGGATGAAACCCGTGCGGATGCAAAGCTGAAGGATGATGTGAAAGGTCTTTTCATCAACGAGGTGGAAAGTGGATCTGTTGCTCAGGATAAAGGCATTCGCGCTGGTGAAGTCGTGATGCAGATTGGTCAGGAGCCCGTTGAAACGCTGGCGGACGCCGAAAAACAGATCGCAAGTCTGAAAGAGCAGGGACGCAAGAACGCACTCCTGATGGTAGGCAGTGCTACTGGGGATATCCGCTTTGTCGTTGTTCGGATCGAGTAGCTTCTCACACGACCATGTTTGAAGAAGGGGCCTTTTGGCCCCTTTTTTATGGCAGATGGCTCAGTTTTGGATGAACTCTTCGGCAGTCATTTTGTACACGAGGTGTCTTTTCAGGTGTGGATGAGTATCCGGCACCCGAGGATGATCAAAATCAAGATGCGGTGTTCGGATCATGCCGATGCGTTTCATGACCGCTAAGGAGCGTAGATTGTTGTGGACTGCAAAAGAGATGATTTCCGGCAGTTGAAGGGTTTCAAATCCAAACTGAAGCAGTTTTACCGCGGCCTCGGTAATGTAGCCCTTTCCCCAGAACTGGGGCGCGAGTCTCCAACCAATTTCCATTGTATTATGGGGGAAGACATCGTCAGCGGTTAACTCTGAGAGTCCGCAAAACCCCAATACCTCATTGGTCTCTTTTAACGCAACCGCAGTGAAGCCATATCCATTGTCCTTGATGCTTACTTTTAGTTCATCCATCATTTTATTGGCGGCTGTACGGTCCCGGCGAAAGGGAAAGAATTCCATCACCGCGTCATCAGAATTGATTTGGTAAAAGAGATCCCGATCTTTTTCGATCCAATTTCGAATGACCAATCGATTTGTCTCAAGAACGAACTCATCCATCCTGAAATTCGCCTTCTCGATATCCTTGAAGATAAAGCAGGGCGGTAAGATCCCCATGGTCGATTCGAATGCTCGATTGTTGAGCCACAGATGGTTTTGCATGCAGGGCTACACCCATGCCAGCCAGCTTTAACATGGGAAGGTCATTAGCGCCGTCGCCCACAGCGACAAAGTCATTGGGCGACAACTTTCTGTCTGCAGCGATCTCGTTCATGGCTGTTACTTTCGCCTCAGCACCCAGAATGGGTTCGCGAACGAGACCTGTTAGTCTCCCGTTTTCCTCTTCAAGGACGTTTGCTCGGTTTTCATCAAACCCAAGCATGTTCGCAATTGAAGATGTGAAAGAGGTAAATCCACCCGAAACAAGTGCGCAATAGGCACCGTTGGCTTTCATGGTCTGGACGAGTGTTTTTCCGCCCGAAGCCAGTGTAATCCTGTTTTCGATGATTTGTTCGGAAATATCGGCGTTCAATCCCTTTAGGAGTGACACTCTTTCCTTTACAGCAGTCTCGAATTCAAGTTCTCCGTTCATAGCCTTGGCAGTAATGGTTGCTACTTTTTCTTTTAAGCCAAGCTCTGCGGCTAATTCATCGATGCATTCCTGATCGATCATGGTAGAATCCATGTCGGCGATAAGGGCCCTTTTTCTACGATTTTCAGCGGGTTGAATAATTTGATCGATGGGGGCTTCTGCTACAATTTCATCGAGTTCGGTGCGCATTGAGGGGTCGTTAGAGGAAAGCGTGAATTCACATGCGCAGTTTTCGCCAAGCCATTTTGGAGAAGGCTCCCCAATCAATTGAGCAACCTCTCGGATTAGCTCTTGTGAAATGTCACGGGTATTGGGGTTTGCAATCAAGGTCAGAACCAGCATAAGCATGTGCCATGAAGATAGAGGAAGATGTTATTCTGATAGCTGGACCTACGGCGAGCGGCAAGACCGGATTGGCGATTGATTTGGCTAAATCTCACGGCGCGATCATTCTTAACACCGATTCAATGCAGGTTTACTCGGATTTGAGGATTCTGTCCGCGCGCCCCACGGATGAGGAAGAAAAACAAGCACCCCATTTGCTGTTTGGCCATGTGTCCGGTGACCAGCCATATTCTGTTGCGCATTGGAAGGAAGATGTTGCTTCAGTATTAAAACAAGAGGCTGACCGAAAACGCCCGCTGGTCTTTGTTGGCGGTACAGGCTTATATTTCAATGCACTGCTGCACGGTTTGTCACCGATACCGGATATAAAGCCGGAAATCCGTGAAAAATGGCGGGCACGCTCCCTGAACCCTGGTTCTGGTGATGAACTGTTTGATCGTCTGTTGGAACTTGATCGAAGCATGGCAGACCGGCTCCGACCATCAGACACACAAAGAATTGTGCGGGCCCTTGAAGTGATTGAGAGTACCGGCGTGTCTTTGTCCGTCTGGCAGACGCAAAAAGGGGTGCCGTTGTTTTCTGCCAATCATAAAATCAAAAAACTACTTTTGATGCCGGATAGATCCGTTGTTCATGAACGCATAAATCACAGATTTGAACAAATGGTCGAGCAGGGCGGCATATCGGAAGTGAAAACTTTGATGGAAAAAGGTCTTAATGCGGAAGTCCCAGTGATGAAAGCGATCGGAGTTCCACAATTGATTTCCTACCTCAAAGCAGAATTGTCCCTAGAGGCAGCGATCGAGAAATCTAAAGCTGCAACGCGGCAATATGCGAAACGTCAATCGACCTGGTTTAGGAACTCTTTTGGGGCAGACTGGGAAATTTTAAACGGTTGAACAAAGACCTCTGACCTGAAACTTCCAGAAGGCGAGCGCGTGACCATTTGGATTATGCCGAATCAGCCGTTTACCAAGTTTGGTCAAATTATGGCAGAAAAGTGCAAATTTCTTGCCTAGATGCTAAAAATTCCATAAATTAACCCTTTATTAAGTAACGGAACTCTCTCAGGGGGTGGGTTTCTCATGCGTAAGTATCTTGTACCGACTGTGATTGCAGCGGCTTTTTTGTATTCTAACGTTGCGTTTGCAGCTGATGAAATTTCCGACGAAATCGTGGAAGAACGGTTTTCCAATGCTGCTGTTTCAGAGCTGAACGCGAAAATTGCAGTGGGGTATTCTCATTTCGATTTCAACGATATTGTCCTACCGGCTGGATTTGCGCCGGCACCAAATGATGATCAGGACGGATTTTTTGTAGAAGGATCAATTTCTGTTCCTGTTGGTCAACAGTTTGGCCTTCAGATTGATGGCGCGCATGTCAATTTGGATGAAGATATCGATGTTTCGCTGTCTGCTATCGGTGGTCATTTTTTCTGGCGTGATCCCAGTGTTGGCCTTCTCGGAATTTACGGCGAGTATAAAGAGTACGGCAACTTAATCGAAACGAGCATGATTGCCGCTGAGGGTGAGTTCTATAAAGATCAGTTTTCGTTCGAATGGTATGCAGGGCAAGAAAATCTGCAAACACCCTTTGGCGATAGCGATTTCTTTGCCGGTGAAGCGCTTGCAGCGTTCTATCCAACTGAAAACTCCAGAATTCATGCAGGTGTTAGAAGAAGAATTGAAACGACATCTTTCGTGGTGGGTGGTGAAATTATGGCCGATACAGGCGGCGTTGCGCCTTCCTTGTTTGTGCGCGCGTCTGTGGGTGATGACGACACAACGTCTGTGATTGGCGGATTAAGAATTTACTTCGGAAGCGGTCCTAAATCACTGATCCAACGTCATCGTGAAGATGATCCGACAAACCGTTTGCAGGATGGCGTAAGTGCTGCAGGCACTTGTGTTAACAATGCAGACAGCAGTCTTTTTGCCGGTGGTCCTGGGATGGGACGTCTGCCCACTGGTGATACGCCGACGATTGAGCTTGCGAATGCCGTTCCAATTATGAGGCGGCTTACGCCAACGTTTGATGATTGTCAGTTAACTTCACCCGGTCCCATGTATGGGCGCGTTAGTGAAGTTGAATGATCTTGAAGGTTGATGGTTGACGAAACCTACAACCCTCGGTATGGTCCTGCGCGAATTGGAGAGACAGTCGGCATGACTTTAAATATTCTTGTGGTGATGGCGCGTACACGCGTGATGGATCGTTAGAGCCATCGCGAAAGCAGCGTGTACGCCGAAAACAGCTCCCAGAGGGGGCTTTTTTTATGCCCTCAAACAAGCCAAAGAAACAAAGAGTACGGACAAGAGAAGAAATATGAGTAAGACACAGGAAATGACCGGGGCGGAGATGGTTGTTCAAGCCCTGAAAGATAACGGGGTAGAAACATTATTCGGATATCCGGGCGGTGCTGTTCTTCCAATTTATGATGAAATTTTTCAACAGGAAGATGTTCAACATGTTCTCGTTCGACATGAGCAGGGGGCAGGGCATGCAGCAGAAGGCTATGCAAGATCCACTGGTAAGGTTGGATGCATGCTTGTTACATCGGGGCCGGGTGCCACCAATGCGGTGACCCCTTTGCAAGATGCTTTGATGGACTCCATCCCAATCCTTTGCATTACGGGCCAGGTGCCGACCGCACTGATTGGTTCAGATGCGTTTCAAGAGGCTGATACAGTCGGGATCACGCGCCCCTGTACCAAACACAATTGGCTGGTTCGCTCTATCGAAGAATTGCCACAGGTTCTCCATGAGGCGTTTCACGTTGCGCAAAACGGAAGACCGGGTCCGGTTTTGATCGATATTCCAAAAGACGTCCAATTCGCCACGGGGACTTACTTTCCGCCCTCTGAAGCAGACCTGTCCGGATATGCGCCTCAAACCGCTGGCAACATGGACAATATTGCCCATGCGGTTGCGCTCCTTTCGACGGCTAAAAAGCCAGTAATTTACTCTGGCGGTGGTGTCATCAATTCCGGTCCTGAAGCCAGTCGCTTGCTGAGAGAACTTGTTGAACTCACCGGTTTCCCGATTACCTCCACGCTGATGGGGCTCGGGGCGTATCCAGCGAGTGGCGAAAACTGGCTTGGAATGCTCGGCATGCATGGCACCTATGAGGCCAACATGGTGATGCATGATTGTGATGTGATGCTGTGTGTTGGCGCTCGATTTGATGATCGAATTACGGGTCGAATTGATGCATTTTCTCCAAACTCAAAGAAAATTCATATAGACATTGACCCGTCTTCTATCGGGAAAAATGTTTCCGTTGATGTTCCGATCATTGGGGATGTAGCCAACGTTTTGGAAGAAATGGTCCGGATATGGCGTGCGCTGGAGGAAAAACCACATGCCTCTACACTTGAGCCCTGGTGGGATCAGATTGCCCGCTGGCGAGCGCGCAAGTCGCTGTCTTACAAGCATTCAAACGATGTTATCATGCCTCAATACGCAATTGAGCGGCTTTTTGAACTTACAAACGGACCCAACACTTATATCACGACCGAAGTTGGCCAACATCAAATGTGGGCGGCGCAATATTTTGGGTTCGAGGAGCCAAATCGTTGGATGACCTCGGGTGGTTTGGGAACCATGGGGTATGGTTTGCCTGCCGCGTTTGGTGTCCAGATGGCACATCCCGATGCGCTCGTCATTGACATCGCAGGCGATGCTTCGGTTTTGATGACAATTCAGGAAATGTCAGCGGCGGTGCAATATCATGCACCCATCAAGATATTTATTCTCAATAACCAGTACATGGGTATGGTACGCCAATGGCAACAGCTTTTGCATGGTAACCGATTGTCACATTCTTACACGGAAGCGCTTCCAGATTTTGTGAAGCTCGCGGAAGCCTACGGTTGTGTCGGGATAAGAGCTGAAAAACCAGGTGAACTGGACGATGCAATCCAGCAAATGATGGAAACCGATGCCCCTGTCATCTTTGATTGTCGGGTTGCAAATCTGGCAAATTGTTTCCCGATGATTCCCTCTGGAAAGGCACATAATGAGATGCTTCTTCCAGATGAGGCAACGGATGAGGCAGTTAGCACAGCCATTGATGAGAAAGGCAAGCAACTCGTTTGACCGAGAGTAAGAAACCGGGAGTGTTTGACTATACGTTGCTGGTCACGCTGGCAGCTGTTTTTGGTATTGCTTTTATGCTTACCAAAGTCGCAGTTGCGGAGGTGCCACCGGCCACGATTGTGTTTGTCAGGCTCCTTATAGCCTCAATCTTTGTTGGCATTGCGATGCTCTTTGTGGGTCAGCATTTGCGACCCATGCTTAAACACTGGAAAGCGATTACGGTTGCGGGCTTTTTCGGGAATGCGATGCCCTTCTTTTTGATCTCATGGGGTCAGGAAAAAGTTGATGCCGGCCTTACAGCTATTTTAATGGCGGTTATGCCGTTGATCACCATTGTCTTGGCGCATTTTTTCACCGGTGATGAAAAGCTAAACCTTTTTAAGATTGTTGGATTTTGCCTCGGATTGGTCGGGGTTGCTGTTCTGATTGGATTCGAAAAGCTGGCGTCACTGGGTGAGGAAACAATACGACAATATGCGATTATGGGAGCTGCGAGTTGTTATGCGGTACATGCGATTGTTTCAAAATGGCTTGCTGGGTTACCTCGGCAGGCAGTTTCTACCGCTGTTTTGCTGGTCTCTGCTCTGATGCTTTTGCCATTCAGTCTGCTTCTCGATCAACCTTGGAACCTTAACATTTCGGCGCAAACAGGAGTCGCTTTGATCGTGTTGGGTGTTCTGCCAACAGCCATCGGTACTTTAATGCTGTTCGCGATCGTTCATCGGCAGGGAGCAGGGTTTTTGTCGCAGATCAATTTCCTGGTGCCAGTGTTTGGCATCATTTGGGCAATCCTCTTTCTGGACGAAGTTTTGCCGCCAAACGCGGCCATTGCCCTCCTTATAATTCTGGCGGGTGTCGCAATCGCCCGTATCAAACCTAACAAACTATCTTTGGAGAAAGCGTCATGAGCGCACAACAACAACCGACGGGTTCTGCATACTTTATCGTCGAAAACAAGGAAAAACCCAGAACCCATGTGCTGTCTGTTTTGGTGGATAATGAACCGGGCGTATTGGCACGGGTTATCGGTTTGTTCTCCGGGCGGGGATACAATATTGAAAGTCTTACAGTTTCTGAAACCAGTCATGACCGGCATCTTTCCCGTATCACGATTGTATCTTCAGGAACCCTTCAGGTGCTCGATCAGATCAAAAAGCAGCTTGAGCGGATGGTTCCGGTCCATCGCGTGGATGATCTAACGCTGGTCGCAGAACTCAAAGGATACGAAAAACCACTGGAACGTGAGCTAGCATTGGTGAAGGTCGCCGGAACAGGTGAGAACCGGGTGGAAGCGATGCGCTTAGCTGATGCTTTTCGTGCTCAGGTCATTGATGCGTCGACCGAACATTTCACGTTTGAAATAACTGGACGGGTTAACAAGGTAGAGCAATTTATCGCGATCATGGAACCGCTTGGCCTTGTCGAGGTTTGTCGAACTGGTGTTGCAGCGGTCGCGCGTGGCAAAGAGGGGATGTAGCTTAGACCAAGCCGATCCTTTCCCTGATCCCTTCATCACGTAAGCTTACATCATCGCCATCGAACTCCTTTGCATCCTGCGTTGCAAGCCATGCGATTGCCTTTGCTACCCATTCCGGAGGAATGTGAACGGACGGATCCAGTTGGCTCACGGGATTGATCCCGGAGGCTTTTATCTGAACCTGCATGTCAGTCGCGACTGTACCTGGTGAAAGGCCCACCACGCGAATTCCGTTTTCTGCTTCTTCACGGTGGGTACAGCGCGTGATCGAGAGTGCTGCCGCCTTTGAAGAACAATAGTGGCTCCAACCTTCAAGGGCTGATGTAGCGGCTCCTGAAGAGATGTTTATGATGACCCCGGCACCCTGTGCTTTCATGTGTGGCAAAGCCGCATGAATGCCGTAGTAAACGCCTTTAACATTCACATCGATTACCGTGCTCCAAGCGTCTGGGTCTGATGTTTCAATTCGGGAAATTGGCTCGATTAAACCAGCATTGTTTACGAGTACGTCAACACTACCGTACGTTTCCTTTGCAAGGCTGATGAGGTTTGACACCTGATCAAACTGACTGACATCACAACTGTATCCAAGTGCCTTGCCACCATCCGCATGGATCTCAGCGGCGATTTCTTCCACTGCATCTTTTGATCTTGCGGCAAGGACTACGTTTGCGCCAACTGAGGCAATATAGCGGCTTGCTGCCTCGCCAATTCCTTTACTGGCGCCAGTGATTATTACGGTTTTGCCTGATAATTCGTGCATGGATTTTCCTGAAGATTTTAGGGGAGCAATTCGTATGAAGAATAAGCTCTTTTCAGGATAACTCAAGCTTGTGGCTTATCATTTTCGGCATCTGTTTCTTCGTTGCCGATCACGGTTTCATCAGGCTTGACTTCTTCTGAAACTGATTCATGAAGATCATCTAACGCTTTGATATCAGGGCTAGTTTCGTTCTCTGTAGTTTCACTGTCAATCAGCTTTTCTACCAATTCACTCGCTGTCTCAATGGTTTTGGCGGGGGTATCAGCAACACTCATGAAAGCACCTTCGTAGAGGGGTTTGATGGCTGTGTGCATTCCATAAGCGTTTGCATGTGTTGAGATAACGCCATTAGCCAGAAGCTGATTTTTCAAAGCCGTTGCTGCAGTGGTGTCTATTTGCAGCAAACGCTGCAGCATGCTGAGGTTACATTTGTTGTGCGCACGAACGATCATCTCAGCCCATTTATAGGTATGGGTGGAGACCACGGGTGCAGCTGTTGCGGCAGGGATTGTGGCCGAAGGGAACGGCAAGACCGGCAAGAGACTTGCCGCACCGATTGATTTGATAAATGAGCGTCTATCCATAATAGGTCATATAAGCACAACTGGAATTCATAAAAGACCGGTTGACAGCTGTTTACTAATAGGTCAGCATTCCTTACCTATTGGAGATCGCAGATGCCTTTTGATGTTTTACTTGCTTTGGTGGGGTTTTCGTTTGTCTCATCCATAACGCCGGGTCCAAACAATATCATGCTTTTGACTTCAGGCGTGAACTTTGGGTTTCGCCGAACAATCCCGCATATGATCGGCATAGGGTTTGGCTTTGGGGTGTTGCTGTTGGCAGTTGGGTTTGGACTGAAGGAAGTGTTCGAGCAAATGCCCCTTGCGCAGACCATTATTAAAATTATGGGTGCCGTATATCTTTTATACCTGGCTTGGAACATCGCAAATTCCGGACCGGTCGAAGCGGGTGAAACCAGCGGTAAACCCATGACTTTTCTGGCGGCTTCGCTGTTTCAATGGGTAAATCCGAAAGCATGGGTGATGGCCATTACCGCTATGACAGTTTACACAGGCCAACCCGATTTTACGACAAGCGTATTTTTGGTTTGCCTGGTGTTCGTCATAACCAATGTACCCAGTGTTTCGGTGTGGTGCGGTTTTGGTGTCGCCCTGCGAGAGTGGCTTTCAGATCCAAGTAAACTCAAAATATTCAATGTTTCGATGGCACTTTTGCTCGTCCTTAGTCTTTGGCCGATGCTTCGCTAAGTTTCTTGCTGAAATTCAAACAGAATCGTGCAACTTGAGCACATGAATTTTTCTCCTGAACAAGATCGCGCGCTTGTCGAGGTAAACCGTTGGCTCAAAGCAGGCGATCGCCAGATTTTTAGACTGTTCGGTTATGCCGGGACCGGCAAAACCACCCTAGCCAGACACCTCGCAGAGGGTGTTGATGGCGATGTTCTTTTTGCCGCCTTCACCGGGAAAGCAGCGCAAGTTCTGCGTTCGCGTGGTGCAACCAAGGCCTCGACCATTCACTCTTTGATTTACAGACCCCGTGGGGAGGAAACGGTTGAGGATGAAGAAACGGGTAAAAAGGAAGTTTTGCCCATGTTCTCATTGAACCGGCAAAGCCCGGTCTCCAATGCCGAGCTGATTGTGATTGATGAATGTTCGATGGTGGATGAAGCGCTTGGGCAGGATTTGCTCTCCTTTGGTACTCGGGTGCTTGTGCTGGGAGACCCGGGACAATTGCCACCCGTCAGTGGCGGAGGATTTTTTACCGAACATGAACCTGATATCTTGCTTGAAGAAATACACAGGCAGGCTTTGGATAACCCCATCGTTGATTTGGCCCGTCAAGCGCGGTTGGGCAATCAGGTCTCGCTTGGGGACTACGGCGAGGCTGCACGGGTAATCCCGAAGTCTCAGGTGACAACGAAGTTGGTTCTTGATGCTGATCAGGTCCTTGTGGGCACCAACCGAACACGTCGGCGTTATAATGAGCGATTAAGAGAGCTCAAGGGATTCGACGGGCCCTTGCCCGCTGCCGGAGATAAACTTGTTTGTTTGCGTAATGACCCGCAAAAAGGGCTTTTAAACGGCTCCCTGTGGCAGGTAACCAGTGCTGCCCGGACGGTGAAGTCTTCGATGAACATTCTGATACGCGCAGAGGATGAGGGCATAGAGCGGGTTTCCGCCAAGGTGAAACTATTGAAAGCTGCCTTCGAAGATCCGGAAAATGAAGTGCCCTGGCAGATCAAACGCCGGCATGATGATTTTGATTACGGGTATGCTCTGACGGTGCACAAGGCTCAGGGTTCTCAATGGGATGAGGTGGTTTTGTTTGATGAGAGTTATGCCTTTCGTGAACACAGGGACCGCTGGCTCTACACCGCGATTACCCGCGCAGCAGAAAGACTTACCATCGTCCAGTAAGTTACTGATGGCTAACTGCTAATTTGTGAGCGAGGTCTTTGTTGAACAAGGCGACAATCGCGTTGTTCAAGCTTGCGTTTTTCGCCATAAGTTGCCGCAACACCTTGGTATCCCATTCAACGAATTTCATCTCTGGTTTCGCAAGCACTGTTGCTGTGTATCTGTCTTCCAGGACAAACGAGATTTCTCCCAGAAACTTATTGCTATCAATGGCAAATTCCTTGCCGTTTTTACGAACAATGGCGCTACCCTCTAGCAAGTAGTAAAGACGGTTGGCATTTTCATTCTCGGTACACAAGACTTCGTCCCCATCTGCAACATGCCATATACTGTGCTTGAGCACGGTGCGAAATTGCCCGGGATTAAGCGTCGAAAACACGTCATAGAGTTTTCTTTCGTCCTCGGTAAGGGCGAACGTTGTTCTTTCGTACATGATTTTGAAAAGAACCCAGATGTTTGCTGCGCCCAGGATTACGCTGGTAATAATTGCGTCCCATAGCGGAGTTTCAGGGAACAGAAAGTAATACAGGATGTAGAGAACGGTCCCGCCCAATACCAATAGTCGTAACAAAAGTTCGTCTCGAACAAGAAAGCCGAGAATGTACAGTAGCGCGCCTAAATGAATAAGCGCGGCTGGTGATATGATATGCTCCATATCCCTAAAGTCCCCTGTCCTGAAAATCCCCACCGTGTAATCTGCTTTTTTTCAATCTTTTCCGCAAGATAAAATGTATCTTCAGGGTGTTGGATTTCTCAGGAGCCCAGTTCGAATAATTTAAGGTTTACAAGATATTAATTGTTTTCGCCGAACCTTGTTCATTGTTATCGGTTGGGCATTTCAATATGTTTTTACCATCGCGAAAAGCGCTCGGGTTTACCGCGTCTGTAACAGGCGTTTGCCTTGCTTTGGTCTCAACGATAACGGTCGTGGTTTACACCTTCATTGTCCCCAGAGATGTTCTGTTTGAATTGATGATATCCATTCCAGTCACGCTACTGGTTGCTCTGCCTGTGACTTTTTATATCGCGATGATGCAAGACCGAATGCATCGATTGAACGCCGAACTTGAAACAGCAAACCAGGTCGCTCAGCAGGCAGACCGAGCAAAGTCTGAGTTCCTTGCCAATATGAGTCATGAAATCCGCACGCCAATGAATGGCGTGATGGGGATGGCAGAACTACTCGTTAAAACTGATCTGACGGATAAGCAGAAAGGATTTGCCGAAATCATTTTGCGCTCTGGCAATTCACTCTTGACGATTATCAATGATATCCTTGATTTTTCAAAAATTGATGCTGGACAAATGGAGCTTGACCCTGCGCCATTTCATTTACGCTCTGCTATCGACGATGCTGCCACGCTGGTTTCGGCTAAAGTAGCGGAGAAAGACTTGGAACTCATTGTTCGGGTAGATCCCGGACTTCCAAACCAGTTTGTTGGGGATGTTGGTAGGCTTCGGCAGGTCATCATCAACATTCTTGGGAATGCAATCAAGTTTACAGAACGTGGGCATGTTCTTTTGAACGTTGACGGCAAATTCGAGAGCGGTATCGCTGATCTAACGTTTTCAATTGAGGACACGGGGATCGGGATTTCGGATGAAAAACAAAGAATGATTTTTGAAAAATTTCGACAAGCGGATGAAAGCGCTACCCGCAAGCATCAGGGAACCGGATTGGGCTTGGCGATATCCTCTTCATTGGTGGAACTCATGGGTGGTAAGATATCAGTTCATTCTGAACTGGGAGAGGGATCGCGCTTCTCGTTTTCTATAAAACTCCCCATTGTGGAAGACGCATTGGACACGGCGCCGATTAACACCGATATTGCAAATTCAAAAGTCCTTGTTGTGGATGACAATCCTATCAACCGCTCTATCTTGACAGAAAATCTCGTGTCATGGTCCCTGGATGCTGCTTCCGTGGATAGCGGAGAACAGGCGCTGGCTTTTCTCGAAAAAGCCAATGAAGGCGGTTTGAAGATTGATTGCCTGATTTTGGACTACCATATGCCAGAAATGAATGGCGCGGATGTGGCTCGCGCAATACGACAAAACCCGGCTACCGCTGATTTGCCAATCGTTATGCTAACATCGGTTGATCAGATGGAGGACGGAACAAATTTCTCATCCCTTGGAATAGATGGCCATTTGGTTAAGCCCGCACGGTCGGCAGCACTTCGTGAAATTTTATCTGAGGTCTTGTCCAAGCGTTCGAGTGGGGATCCGGAACTGTTTGCAGGTATCGCCAATGACGTAAAAATAGGTTCTATGACGGTGAAGGGGCAAAAGCCTGAGCTTGTTTCCGCATGATAAACGGGGAGGGGTTAAGCCGTGTAAGTGAATTTGGCATTCGAATTCGCTTGATTGTCATCTAAACGCATTACCAGTGTTAATTCTTGCGTTATGTTTTCGCAAACAGTTGAAAAATCGGGAAAAACGTATGACTGCTTGTCTATCTGTAAATTTGAACGCAATTGCGCTTTTGCGGAACCGTCGCGATCTTCCGTGGCCCAGTGTTGTTGGTTTGGGCAAGATCGCGCTTGAAGCTGGTGCGCACGGGTTGACGGTTCATCCTCGCCCTGATCAGCGGCATACACGCTTTTCCGATTTGCCTGAGTTGCGCGCGTTGATTGACGATGAATTTCCAGATCGCGAATTCAATATCGAGGGGTATCCAGACGAGCAGTTTCTCAAGCTCGTGGAAGAAAATGAACCGGATCAAGTTACGCTGGTGCCTGACGATCCAAACCAACCAACTTCTGATCATGGATGGGATTTTGCAGGTCAGGAAAATTTTTTGCGCGATTGTGTGCAACGTCTCAAGGGATCCGGTTTCAGAGTTTCGCTTTTCTGCGATCCTGATTGTGATGAAGAAGCAATTGGTAAAGCGGCAGCAACAGGCACTGACCGTATCGAGCTTTTCACTGGACCATATGGATCAAACCATGAAGATGAGGTGCAAGCAAATTTGGCGCTTGAAGACCTGACCAATACAGCGAACCTCGCATTAGCAGCCGGTCTCGATGTCAATGCCGGCCATGATTTGACGGTAGAAAATTTATCGGCGCTTGCTGGTGCAATTCCGAATCTGGCAGAAGTCTCGATAGGGCATGGATTGACGGCAGATTCGCTTGAATTTGGAATGGCTGCGTCTGTGAAACGGTTTCTGGGGGCCTTGGAAGCATGAAGCGAATGATATCTGCTTTCCTTAATTCTGTCGCCGGACTTCGACACGGATTCGGTAATGAGACAGCGATCCGAGAGGAGCTATTGCTCTTGACGCTTTCCATTTTCATAGTGCCGGCAATCACCTTTGATCCATGGTATATGATGGCCATGTTTTCGTCTGTTTTGCTGCTCTTGTTAACGGAGTTGCTGAACACCGGAATTGAACAGGTTGCAAACCGGGTCACGCGCGAATTTGCGCCCGAAATCAAATTTGCAAAAGACTGTGGCTCCGCAGCAGTGCTGGCTGCGGCCGTCATTGCTTCTGGCGTCTGGGGAATAACGATCTGGGAGTGGTTGTTTTCAGATAAGGATCTAACACCTGGATGGTTAGAACTATACTTTATACCGTTGATATCCTGACTGCAGTGCCGGCTTTTTTGAACTCACGACGCCAGAATTAACCCCAACCCAGCCAATTTCACCGCACAGACGAGCGTATTCGATTTTTGGACACCTGTTCATGACGACCTTAACTCCCTTTTCTTCAGCGAGTTGTGCGGCTTTATCGTTTCTGACACCCAATTGCATCCAGATTACAGTTGGAAGTGGATTAAGCTCCAGCGCTTCACACACGACATCGTAAGCAGCTTCAGAATTGCGAAAAACATCAACCATATGAATCGGTTGTGGGATTTCTTTCATCGTACCATAGCAAAGCGCACCGGCGATGGTTTTACCAGCCTGGCCTGGATTTACCGGGTAAACTTCGTACCCTTTGGACTTCATATACGTCAGAACGAAATAGGAAGGACGGACCTTGTTTGCGCTTGCTCCGACAATTGCGACTGTCTTCACAGCGTCCAAGACTTCTTTGATGTAGTCATCAGAATATTGGTCGTGATCCAAGGATTAAATCTCCTTTGCCCGTTCTCGCAGAACAAATTTTTGAACTTTGCCCGTCGATGTTTTGGGCAACTCTTCAAAAATATAGTGTTTTGGTATTTTAAAGGCGGCTAGATGTGAACGACACCAGGCGTCCAGTTCTTCAAGGCTAGGTTGTACAGCGCCAGCATTCAATTCAATGAACGCGCACGGTGTCTCACCCCATTTCTCATCATCCTTCGCTACAACTGCCGCAGCGGCGATCGCTTCATGTTTGTAAAGCGCATCTTCAACCTCGATCGAAGAGATGTTTTCTCCGCCGGATATGATGATGTCTTTTGAACGGTCTTTCAGTTGAATATACCCATCCTCGTGCATCACCCCCAGATCGCCCGTATGGAACCATCCACCAGCAAAAGCCTCTTGGGTTGCATTGGCATTTTTCAGGTATCCCTTCATCACAACATTGCCCTGCATCATGACTTCGCCAATCGTTTCACCATCGCGTGGAACCGGCTTCATGGTTTCAGGATCCATGACGTCGAGCGCTTCCAGAGCAGAATAACGAACGCCCTGGCGGGCTTTCATGGCGGCCTGACCAGCGCTATCGAGTGTATCCCACTGGGTGTTCCAATCATTGACCACCGCGGGACCATAACACTCTGTGAGTCCATAAAGGTGGGTAACGTTAAAACCTGCGTCTTTCATCGCAGCCAAGACTGCTTCCGGTGGCGGGGCTGCTGCGGTAAAAAATTCTACGGGATGTTCTAGGGATCGTTTGTCTTCAGGTGATGCAGAGAGCAAAGTTGACATCACAATGGGGGCGCCGCACATGTGGGTTACGCTATGATCGGCGATCAAATCCCACATCGCTTTTTGACGGACCGCCCTTAAGCAAACGTGGGTGCCAACAATTGCCGAAAGCGTCCAAGGAAAACACCAGCCATTGCAATGGAACATTGGCAATGTCCACAAATAAACGGAGTGTTTGGGCATGGAGGCGGTCAAGGCGTTGCCCTGTGCCAAAAGCGATGCGCCGCGATGATGATAGACCACACCTTTTGGGTTTCCTGTTGTACCGGACGTGTAGTTCAAAGAGATAGCATTCCACTCGTCATCGGGCATTTTCCATTCAAAATCAGGATCACCGTGAGAGATGAATGCTTCATATTCGGTTTCACCAAGTAGCTCCCCGGAGCCGGTAAACTCGGGATCATCGTAGTCAATGATGATCGGTTTAACAGATGCTATCTGAAGTGCTTCTTTCACGGTTGGTGAAAACTCTTTGTCTGTTATTAGAATCTTACATTCGGAATGGTCTAACTGGAACGCGATGATTGCAGCATCGAGTCGTGTATTCATAGAGTGCAAAACGGCGCCAGTCATGGGGACACCGTAATGTGCCTCCAGCATCGCCGGGGTGTTGGCATGCATGACGGAGACCGTATCGCCAGAACGAATGCCATGCTTTGATAGTGCAGAGGCCAGTTGTCGTGAACGGGTGTAAAAGTCGGCATAGGATCTGCGCAGCGATCCGTGAATGATCGCCGTGTGATTGGGAAATGTGCTCGCGGCTCTTTCCAGAAGTGTGAGCGGGGTAAGCGGCTGGTAGTTCGCCGCATTTCTTTCCAGATCCTGGTCAAAAATGTTTGCCTGCTTACTCATCCTGCCACTCCGCCTCCCGTTTTTCCAAGAACGCTCCTATGCCTTCTTCTGCGTCGCGCTTCAACATATTTTCAACCATCACTGATGCACAATAGTCATAGGCTTCCGACAATGGCATTTGGACTTGCTGATAAAAGGCTTGCTTGCCGGTTTTCAAAGTCATCAGTGATTTGGCGGCTATTCGATCCGTGTAGGCTTGCACTGTTGCATCTAAGTCATTGTCTGGTACTGCTTTGTTGATCAGACCGATTTCTGCGGCCTTTATTGCGGAGCAGGGTTCCCCTGTAAGCAGCATCTCCAATGCGTGCTTGTTTGCAACATTACGTGAAAGCGCGACCATTGGTGTTGAGCAAAACAAACCAATGTTTACACCGGGCGTTATGAATTTTGCACTTTCTGCTGCGATGGCAAGGTCACACGTGGCTACCAGTTGACAACCTGCGGCCGAAGCCGTGCCGCGTACTTTTGCGATAACCGGTAATCGGTGGTTCACAATTTGCTGCATGGTGGCGGAGCACAGGCGCATGGTTTGATCAAAAAAGGCACGGCCTTGATCCGGCTTTGCTCTTGCCTCTGTCAATTCCTTTAAATCATGACCAGAAGAAAAGACTGGGCCTTCCGCTGAAATCACGATGGTCCGAGCTTCTTTATTGCCATCTGCTGCTTCTAACGCTGAAGATATGGCATGAAGCATTTCAACCGAAAGAGCGTTGCGTTTTTCCGGACGATTTAGTGTCAGATGGAAGACCCTATTCTCAAGTTTGGTCTTAACCAGGCCATTTTCTGCCAATTCTTCAATTCCCTTGATCAAATCTCTTATTGCACGCTATATTTTTCTCTTGGAGGAGTAATACTAGTCTGTCATGCGGGTCGTCTACACCCTTTTTCTCGCGTTGTTGATTGGCGGACTGAGTTTCGCCACCTATCACTTTGCCTTTCAGCGTTTTGAAAGTGCAGCGCTTTCTACCTCTCTGGAGCGCTTGTCATTGTATCAAGCGACGCTGCGATCCACGCTTTCAAGGGTATCACATCTTCCCAGAGTGGTTGTTTTGCATCCGTTTACGAAAGAGGTCTTGCGCCAGGGAAAAAGCGTGGCTTCTTTCAACGAGTATCTCAAGTCGGTCAATGATGAAGCCAAGAGTGCTGCTCTTTATGTGCTTGATAAAAACGCGACCACTGTCGCAGCAAGCAATTTCGATACAGATGAGAGTTTCGTTGGAAACAACTATAAATTCCGCAAATATTATACCAATGCAATTGCCGATGGGACTGGCAACTTTTTTGCGGTTGGGGTCACAACTGGCCGGCCCGGATACTTCCTCTCTGAGGCGATCTACCAGGGAGAAGATCCAATTGGCGTTGCTGTAGTGAAGGTAGAATTCAAAGAGCTGCTGCGCGATTGGAAAGATGCTGGTGAAAATGTTCTGATCGCGAATAACGACGGGGTCATTGTGCTCGCAAGCAATGCGGACAAGCTCTACAAGACGCTTGGCGAAATCCCCAAAGACCGAATAGCGGAGATGAAGGAAAGCCGAAAGTTTGCTGGATATGAACTTGAACCCTTGTCCTTTGAGTCCGAAAATGGCGTATTTGAAAAAAGGGTTCGTGTCGACGGCGCAGCTTTTTCTGTTTCGACTGTCAACACGGCGGGTATTGGCTGGAAGCTTCATTTTTTAACACCACTTGAGCCGGTCCATAATTCGGCTTTGGCCGTTTCTGCCATGACTTTTTTGATTTGCGGATTGACCGGCATCGGCCTTTTGTATGCGCGTTCTCGCGTTGAACGGACAAAACTGGAAATTGTAGCGATTGAGGCTGAGCGGGTTCGTGAGGCCAATGTGAAGCTCGAAAAAGAAATAAGCGAGAGAAAACGGACAGAGGAACGGTTACGCGATACGCAGGCGGAATTGATACAATCCAGCCGTTTAGCGGCGTTGGGGAAAATGTCAGCTGCAATCGTGCACGAGGTCAATCAACCTGTCTCTGCCATTCGGACCTATACATCCAGCGGATTGCTCCTGCTCAACAACCGGAAAATCAAGGATGCGAAGGAGGTTTTCAATCAAATCAGGAGCATGACAGAAAGACTGGGTGCGATTACTTCTGACTTGCTTGTCTTCTCTCGCAAACCGGTCGCCAAACCCTCTCATATCGATCTGAACACCTGTATAGAGGAAATTGCCCGGGAGAGAGCCGTCGAATTTGCTGAGATTGGGGTGACTGTAACGCTTGATTTGTGGAAGCGGCCCTTGCGTGTCACAGGCAGCAAGCATCGTTTCCAGCAGCTTATAAGCAACCTTTTGCAAAATGCTATTCAGGCATGCGATGAGACGATAAAACCAAACGTTATGATTACAACGATTGCTGATCCGAAGTCTGCGATTATCATTGTTAGTGACAATGGAAGCGGCATCCCGGAAGAGATCATCGATCAGTTGTTTGATCCGTTTTTCACGACCAAGGGTGTTGGCAAGGGTGTTGGGCTGGGACTTGCACTTTCCTATGCAATTGCCGATGAGGCCAGAGGTAGGATACGCTGCGAAAACCGTGAGGAGGGGGGAGCAAGGTTCATTGTGGAGCTCCCGCTTTCAGAGAAGCCAAACCTAATTATGGAGCAACAAAAAAACGATGGTTGAGGCAGTATTGGACAACGCGGCTAAAGACATTATCGTTTACCTTGTAGATGATGATCGGGGGATGGTCTGTGCGACATCGCAATGGTTGTCACTATCCGGTTTGAAGGTAAGAGCTTTCGCCGATCCTTCCGCTCTTATTAAGGTGATCAAGCCAAATCAACCCTGTGTGGTTGTTTCAGACGTCAGGATGCCCGGAATAGACGGGATAGAATTGATGAAGCTCATCAGGGGGAAAGACAAGCGTATACCGGTTATTCTCATTACTGGCCATGGTGACATACCGCTTGCAGTTGAAGCCATGAAGCTTGGCGCATTTGAGTTTTTGTCCAAGCCGTTTTCTCCCGAGAAATTGTTGGATGTAACACGCCAGGCGCAGCAGTTTTGGCAAGAGGTTTCAGATCATACAGGCCACCAGAAACAGTCAGACGAAACGATGAAGGCGGTGGAGGTTACGACGGACCTGACTGAATTCGAAGAGGATGATACGGCTGGAAACCTCACCGATCAGGTTGATGAATTTGAAAAAGATCTTATTGCGTCCGCAATGAAAAAACATCGTGGTGTAATCCCAAAAGTCATCGAAGAATTGGATGTCCCACGTCGTACTCTTAATGCTAAAATGAAAAAGTACGGGATCGTTAGAGCGAACTATCGTTAGGGTTTCAGGCATAAATGAGCAAGTTTTTGCCTATTTGATTTATTCGCATTACACGCTATTTTCGAAGAAACTCAGGGAGGAGTCTTACATGAAAAAATTCGCAAAACTTGCTTTGCTTTCAACAGCAATCGTCTCATTTGCTGGAATAGAGGCTTATGCTGCTTCTACAAACTGGAATGTTTCCCTTTGGGGTAAACGGCGTGCGTTCACAGAACACGTTGAAAAACTTGCGGAACTGGTATCGGCAAAAACCAATGGTGAATTTACGCTCAGCATTTCTTACGGCGGTCTTTCTAAAAACAAGGAAAATCTCGACGGTATCTCGATAGGTGCGTTTGAAATGGCACAGTTTTGTGCCGGGTATCACCGCGACAAGAACCCAACCATCACGGTGTTGGAACTGCCTTTCTTGGGCGTGTCTAACCTGGAAGAGGAAGTTAAAGTGAGCCATGCGGTTTATGACCATCCTGCCGTTCAGAAAGACTTGGCGCGTTGGAATGCCAAACTGCTTATGACCTCACCAATGCCTCAGTACAACATTGTTGGTACGGGCGAGCCTCGTGACCAGTTGGCTGAATTTGATGGCATGCGGGTCCGGGCGACGGGTGGCCTCGGCAAAGCGTTCAGTGCTGTCGGAGCGGTGCCAACCTCTGTGACTGCTACGGAAGCGTATCAGGCTATGGAGTCTGGTGTTGTGGACACTGTTGCGTTTGCGCAGCATGCGCATCTGGCTTTTAGAACCATTGATATTGCTGAGTGGTGGACAGAAAACCTCAATCCGGGAACAGTGAATTGCCCAGTGGTGGTGAACACAGATGCTTATGCTGCATTGTCTGATGAGCATCGTGCTGCGCTCGATTCTTCTGTAGACGAAGCAATTGCGCATTACCTCAATAACTATGCGAAGCTCATTGAAAAATGGGAAGGTATCTTGGCTGAGAAGAACGTTAAGAAAGTTCAGATCGACCAAGCCGAAATTGACGCGTTCAAAAAGAAAGCTGCCGATCCGATCCGCGAACAGTGGATCAAGGACATGGAAGCTCAGGGGCTGCCAGGGCAAGAGCTCTACGATTTGGTTCAGTCAACGCTTAGCAAGTAATCAGCATTCCCCGCAGCGTTGCTGTTGCGGGGAATTTCTACCCTGTGTGGTAGATGGGCAACAAAACCATGGCAACTTCATCCTCAGTATTAGAAGATGGAAGTCTTCTCTCTCGAATTGACGTAAAACTGTATCGACTGGAGCGTGTTCTGGCGCTGGTTTGCGGTCTGGCGATTTTTTCTCTGATGGTCCTTGCCGTTGTCTCAGTGGGGGGGCGGAACACAATCAACCAACCTTTGCCCGGATATGTGGATTGGATTGAGCAGATCATGCCATTAATTGCTTTTCTGGGTATTTCCTATACGCAACGCGATGGTGGTCATATCCGGATGGATATTTTGGTGGGTCGATTAAAAGGGAGAACCCTATGGATTGCGGAATTCATTACGGTCTTCTTCATGCTGGCGCTGATGATCCTGCTTGTCTGGGGATCGTGGTCGCACTTTGAACGTTCTTTCAGTTTCGACGCGCCTTATTGGAGCAACGATTCATCAATCGATATCAACCTGCCTATTTGGCCAGCGAAGCTACTGGTGCCGGTCTCCTTCTTTGTGCTGTGCTTGCGATTGTGCCTACAGCTGTGGGGGTACGGGCGCGCGATTGCCTCCAATGCTGAATCGCCCGTCGCGGTACCATTGGTGAAAGATGCGGCTACGGTCGCAGCGGATGAAGCACAAACCGTCTCCGGTGCACGCGGGGAGGAGCGGTGATGGAGCCGATTGAGATTGGTATTCTTGTCTCGGCTGGCATGCTTGTTATGGTTGTGCTCGGCATGCGCGTTGCATTCGCAGCCGGTTTGGCAGGGTTGATTGGTCTTGTCTGGATTTTCTGGGCGAAGAAAGGATATGACCCGTCTCAATTCTTTTGGGCCATGACGGTTGCGACCAAGACGGCAGGTCAAGTTCCGCATTCAAAAATATCTGCACAGGCTCTGTCTTTGATCCCAACGTTCATACTCATCGGGTTTCTGGCGTATCATGCGGGATTGACCAAGGCTCTGTTTGAAGCGGCTAAACGTTGGGTTGGCTGGTTACCGGGTGGATTGGCAGTATCAACGGTGTTTGCGACAGCCGGGTTTGCTGCTGTTTCCGGTGCCTCTGTTGCAACCTCGGCGGTCTTTGCTCGTATCGCAATCCCGGAAATGCTGAAAGTTGGGTATGACAAGCGCTTTGCAGCCGGTGTTGTGGCAGCAGGTGGCACGCTGGCTTCGCTCATTCCGCCGTCAGCAATTTTGGTGATTTACGCAATTATTGTAGAACAAGATGTGGGGCGATTGCTGTTAGCGGGCTTTTTGCCTGGTGCTTTCTCAGCCATTATCTATGGCGGATTGATTGTGGCGATGGCGTTGGTCATCCGAAATTTCGGCCCGCCTGTAAAAGGCTTCACCTGGAAAGAGCGGATCGTATCCCTTCCTCCTACGTTTCCGATTGTGGCCGTTATCCTGATTATTATAACGTTTATCTATAATCCGTTTGGCGGGGATAGTTGGGGAACACCAACCGAAGGGGGCGCGCTCGGTGCGTTTGTGGTGTTTGTGATTGCCGTGATCAATGGCATGCGGTGGCCGCAACTCAAAGAAGCCTTGCTAGAGTCAGCAAAGTTATCGGTCATGATCTTTACGATCATTTGGGGTGTGCTGATCTATGTAAGATTCTTGGGGTTTGCAAATTTACCAGATGCTTTTGCAAATTGGATAGCATCGCTGGACTATTCACCTTACTTGATCCTGATCTGTATCTTGTTGGCCTATGCACTGCTTGGCATGTTTATGGATGCCATTGGCATGTTGCTCTTGACGTTGCCGGTCGTTTATCCAGCCGTGATGGCGCTTAACGGCGGTGAATTTGTTTCAGCAGATCAAAGTGCGTTTGGATTGTCCGGTCCGGAGTGTGCCATCTGGTTTGGCATACTGGTCGTCAAAATGGCAGAGCTGTGTTTGATCACGCCGCCGATCGGCTTAAACTGCTTCGTGGTTGCCGGTGTTCGGCCTGATATTTCTGTGCAGGATGTTTTCCGCGGTGCAGCACCATTTTTTGTGGCAGATGCATTGACGATTGCAGGTTTGCTGGCGTTTCCGGCAATTGTGCTTTATTTGCCGCGACTGCTTCTCGGTTAAGCAGCTCTTTCAGCGATGGCTTTTTTAAAGAATTCAGCAATCTCGCGGGCAAACTTGGGCGCATCGTTTGTGTCTGTGAGGCTTGCCAACCCAGGAGAGGCTTGATCTTCCGGTATCACAGAACCTGAGCGCTGCTTGATGAGCTCGGCCATAAACTCAGGCGTGAATTCAGGGTGCGGTTGGATGCTCATCGCCCTGCCTTTATAGGTGAACGCTGCATTCTCGCAGTATTGTGCGGTGGCCGTGACGATTGCTTCCGGTGGTTTTACGACAACCTGATCCTGATGCATGGCTAACAATGTGCTGGTCGATCCATCAGTGTGTGTATACTGTTTGTTGCCAACGCCCCAGAGGCCACCAAATTTTTCGACTTTGCCGCCCAATGCCTGCGCCATGATTTGATGGCCAAAGCAGATGCCAACCAGAGGGACTTCCGCGGCATATATTTCGCGAATGAGCGTTTCCAAGGGAGGTATCCAGCTGTGATCCTCATATGCGCCGTGGCGGGAGCCCGTTATAAGCCACCCTTCAGCGGAAAAAGGTCCTTCGGGAAAGACTGAGTCAACGACGGAGTAGGTGTCAAACGTGAATCCGTTGCCCGAGAGAAAATTCTCAAACATTTTTGGATATGCGCCGTGGTCTGCGGCCAGGTCTTCCGGTACATGGCCGGTTTGAAGAATTCCAAGTCTCATCTGCAACTCCGCTTGTAAGTCTGACACTTCCATTTATGGTTTGTTCTATCATCTGGCAAGCACCAAAGGATCTAAGATGTTAACAGGCGCGTGTGTTGGAACCAACGATCTTGAGGCAGCAGGAAGGTTTTATGACGAAGTCTTGGCTACGATTGGTATGGAGCGTTTAACCACAGTTCACAACGAAATAGGCTACGGTATATCCGGTAAACATGCTGTATTTTGGGTATTAACGCCCTTTGATGGGCAGCCTGCAACGTTTGGCAATGGCACCCAGATTATGTTTCTTGCGAGCAATGAGGAAACTGTGAAAGCATTCCACTCGGCAGCAATGGTGCAGGGCGGAAAGGATGAAGGAGCACCCGGTCCGCGAGATTATTCACCGGGCTACTATGGTGCCTATGTCCGAGATCTGGATGGTAACAAGCTGCATGTTTCAATTGCCGCTGAGTAAGTTTTTTTTAATTGAATTTACCTAGTGTAGGGCGAAACAGGCTAATTCGCGGATACCCCAAAATGCAGGAACAACACTTTCTTTCGTCAACCGTTTCAAAGATTCTCGCCAACAAGCGTGCAGCGGAACGTGTCAGGTCAACCTTTACGGCTAGCATCCACGCAGAAGATTTGTTCTATTGCCATTGCATCATTCGCGACGTCTCAAATACCGGGATGAAGCTGGAAATTCAGCAAGAAATTGATTTGCCAGAAAGCTTCATTGTCAAAACCCCAGCCATGACCGAGACCTTAATGGTGCGGCTTGCTTGGCGTAAGCGCAAAGAGATCGGTGTCGAATTTGTTTCTGTTCAGCAGGAAGAAACTGAAGAACAAATCGCAAGTTGACCAAGTTGCAGCCGTAAAAATATTGCCCGCCTGACACTGGTCAAGCGGGCTTTTTGATGTAACTCAGGGAAAATTACATCATGTATGCGCTCTCGCTTTCGGCTGCTTCAGGAACCTGATACCCGCCCGCTGAATCAGGTAGCTCAAGGGTTTCTATCGTAGAGTTAGGGGCGGTGTTTCCACCCGCATTTGCAATCGCAAGAGTGTCATCGGTTTGCTGATTTTGTCCAGGATCACCAATCTCTGATGGTGTAAGCAATCTGTCATAGATGACAAAATCTTCGATTTCTCCCTCAAATCGATCTTGTGTACTGTCCGTTGTGCCCGATGTGTTTCCAGTGCCACTGGCCCCGATTAACAGGTATTCATCGTTTGTTTTCCAGTTAGGAGAAGGGCCTTCAAGACTATCAGCTAACTCACCGTTAATGTAGAGGAACGTACCTGTTTCACCAAATGAGAGTGCGAAGTCAGTCTCTTGCCCTGTTTCAAAAGCATCTTTGGCTTCAAGGTAAAAAGATTTCTCCTGATTTTGGATCCGGACTTTCACATCGCCATCGCTTTCTGCCCAGGCCGTTAGATGACCGCCATCGACAAACCCGCGTGCGTCTTTGGAAAACAATGCATCCCGTCCCGAGATTGCATCCGGTGTAAAGGAGAAAGCGATGGTTCCTTGTGCCAGACTTAATGCATCCGTGTGTTCGACGGTAAACTCGTCGCCCCTATTTCCCAAAAATTCTGTAGAACCGGGAAGCGCAAAGACAGGAAGATCACCTGAAGCTGATCTAAATCCATCAGCTGTTGGAAGATTTGCTGGCGGTTGAATGTCACCGCGTTCTTCTGCGAAGTGTGTGGGCGTAATCGCTTCTTCAAGGCGATCAATATCCCTTACGATGCCGTATGCAGGAGCAGCGGTGTGTTCTATATCGGCTTCGGTGACCAAATCTCCATAAACTTTAATCGTTCCAAGAAGATCATCGTTGTGAGCTCCGCCGCCATTGCCTTGATCAGAATAAAGCTCAATTACAGAATGGTCGATGACGCCATCGCCGTTTTCATCTCCATAGGTGATGTCTGCGATCTCAGTCGTATGGCCTTCGATAACAATGCGATCACCCTCAGCTTTGTTGAAGTCGGTGATTACATCGTGCCCGATATACTCAACCCAATGATCGTGAATGTTGTTGTTTTCTCCAGCCACACCATGCCAACGAATGGTACCATCATCATTGGTGTGCTCTTCAATGAACCTTTCTTTGGCATTGATGAGTGTCTGAAAGTAAAACGTATCTGCACCTTCGCCGCCGGTTAACTCATCATCTGCGTTGATTGGCTGGTCAAGATATACTTTCCCCGTTTGCTGATCTGCACTGTCTGCATCGATTCCTTCATCGCGATTTGGATCAAAAGCAACCTGTCCTTCACGCCCGTCTGCTTGGGATATGATCAGGTCGTCGCCTGCGCCGCCATCAATCCGGTCTTCGCCATGGCCACCATCAAGGACATCGTTCCCGTCACCTCCGAACAAATCATCATTGCCATAATAGCCTTGAAGGAAATCATTTCCACCATTTCCATTCATGGTATCATTTCCCAGACCGCCAATGATAGCATCGGCTTCATCCGTGCCATCCAGTACGTCGTCACCGTCAGTCCCTTCAGAAATTTCAGGACCATTTGGCAAGTGGCCGTGATGATTGAACCCATATTCACTTGCAAGGTCTCTTGCTGTATCTGAGCCATGGTGTAGCTGTGAAAAAGCTGGCGCCAGGGTTTCAAATTGTTCAATCCTAAGGGCACGCGCTTCAAACGCTTGGTTGGTCTCACCGGCAATCGCAGCAACCTCCTGTTGGGTGAGCTGAGATCCATAGAGTGCAACGTCTGAGATTGTTCCATCAAATGCATCGCGTACCGATTGATCGTCGTTAAAGCGATGCCATCCGTTTGCTCCGATCACCAACTCTCTTTGATTTTCGGTCAAACCCTGTTTGAATTCAGGCTCGGCAGCAACCAACTCTCCATCGACATATATTTTCAAGCCGTCATCGCCGAAGGAAACTGCGAGTGTATATGTCTGACCAGCAATCACATCTAGTTCTGGTACCTTTAGAAACTCAGATTGACTGTCGGTCTGTTGCCGGATCGTCAACTTGCCGTCTTGGATAAAGGCTGTGAGATGCCCACCATTTTCCAAACCGTTTCCGTCCTTGGAAAACAGCATGGATTTGCCAGATACGCTGTTGGCTTGGAAACTCATGGTCAGCGTTCCGTTTTCAACTTCCATCGCCGTTGTATGTTCGGCCTCAATCGCGTTTGCCACATCCCCTGCGATAACGGTTGCCCCAGCAAGTGCAAACACGGGAGCGGGCAATGATGAGTCGCCAACAGGCGGTGTTTCAGGTTGCGGAGGTTCATCAGTAGGGGTGGGAGGATCGCTATCGACAACCTCTGGTTCGGTCGGGTCGTTTTCCGGTGTTTCCGTTTCCGGGGTCCCTGGGTCTGCTGGGGTGCTTTCCGCAAGGCGTTCATCGATCAGACCTTGCAACTGTTTCAAGAATTCGGACAACTGCGCCAGTTGGGATTGTGACAGCTGAATGCCACCTTCTTCATCATCGGATTGAGTGCTGAGTGTAATTGCCAACTGTTGCAACTGCATCAAAAATTCCACAAAATTAAACATAGAAACTTCCTCCATATGGGTTGGTATGGGCGTGATGTCCTGAAACAAGGCAAAAGTGTTCCGATGCAGACAAATTCTGCAATAAAATCAATTTTTTAACTTGGAAGCCGACACACTACCCAGCCCTAGACTGTTTCTGTTTTGTGGCTTAACAATGCCGAAACAAAGTCTGAAACATGGCATATTGCTGAATCGAAAACACATCGTGTTTTGTCATGTTACATCTTAGCTTTATGAAGGGAAAATTGAGACTGTGCTGCAACATTTGCAAACTTAAGTTGAACAAGATTTGGAGGTCTGGATTGGTCCTTGTCCATAAACCCATGGGAAGAAAACGTCTGACCTAAACAGGCGTAAGGAGCGGGCACAGAAACCGTGCCCGCTGAATGATTTTGGTTACGCTAACATGAAATCGCTAACCTCGATTTCGTAGCCTCCTGTCTTAACAGAGGCGACAAACTGAGCGTCATACTCGGTGTTGACGCCATCAGGGTCATAATAGATATCGAAACCGTATTCGCCTTCGGTGACTTCTTCAGCGCTTATTAATGATCTCACATCTGCATTTTTCGCCTTTGCGGCCTGGTGCTCTGCATTGTGTTTATCAAGATCCAGGAAGTTAAGTTTATCGCCCTTCTCGAAATCCGTGATGATATCTCCAAATTCGCTGGCCGCCATGAAATGGAAAATATCGTCTCCGCTACCGCCACTTAGCGTATCAGCCCCGTCACCACCTCGGATGTAGTCATTTCCATCACCACCTTTGATGTGGTCTTTTCCACTACCACCGTTCAAATTATCATTACCGGATTGGCCATCCAGGAAGTCAGCGCCCTGGTCGCCGAACATCTTGTCGTTGCCTGTACCGCCAAATAGTCCGTCTTCGTCAAGACCGCCAAGCAGGGTGTCGTTTCCTTCTCCCCCTCGAAGTGTGTCCTTACCGCTCTGACCTTGAAGTTGATCGTTTCCTTTGCCACCAATGAGGCGGTCATTTCCTTCGTTGCCGAAAAGGGTGTCATTTCCATCACCACCATCGAGGGTGTCATTCCCGGTTCCGCCGGACATCTCATCGTTGCCGCTATTGCCCCACAATTTGTCAGCGCCTTCAGAACCCCAGATGTAATCATTACCATCACCGCCGCTTACGGTATCATCGCCCTTACCGCCTATGAGTTTATCCGAGCCTTTGCCACCAGAAATTGTGTCGTTACCCTTGCCACCAAAAACAGTATCATCGCCCGATCCCGCGTCGACTGTATCGTCACCGCCGAGTGCAACCACGTAGTCATCGCCTGCGAGCGTTGTGACGTGGTTGTCTTTGTCATTGAGAAAGAATCTGTCGTGCGCTCCTGGAGCTCCAAGGAACGTGCCGATTTGTACGAAAAACGGCTTAAATACAAAGGTAGCGGTGTAACCGTCTACATGATTGTCATTGTCATCGCTTTCTCGATAAAAGTAATTGCCGAAATTTTGATAGCCCAGCTCTTTTATTTTTATATTTCTCATTATTGAATCCTTTCGAGAATTTATAAAACCTCGACGATTATGGATGAAAAAGTGAGTGTAGTTTGAAAACCTAAAGTTGTTTTTGCGACCAGCTTGTGAAGACTATGTCCATACGAAGATGTTTTGAGGCGAGGGAGGAAAATCGTGAGATTTCAACCTGCTTAATCAGATTTAATGTAAGACTCATTTTTCGCGGAATGCGCGGTTGAAACTGTCGGAGATGGGCTTCAATAGATATTCAAAGAACGTCCGTTCTCCGTTTGTGATGTAAGTTTCAACGGGCATGCCCGGATAAATCTGATCTTTGTTGAAACTGGACGGCAACTGATCTGAGATTTTTAATCGAACCGAATAATACGGCTCATTAGTTCTATCATCCACAATGCGGTCCGCTGAAATGTAACTCAGTGTTGCATCGACTTTTGGTGTCGTTCTTTGGTTTAACGCTATGAAATTTAATCTCGCTTTTTGTCCGATGGCTAAAGCGTCAATGTTCTGTGTCGGTATTCTGGCTTCAACAACGAGAGACTCTTCTGTCGGCAAGATTTCAAGGACCTCTTCACCGGGGCGTATTACTGCTCCGATTGCGTTGTGGTTGAGTTTTACCACCAACCCGCTGGTCGTTGCCTTAATTTTCGTCCGTTTCAGCACTTGTTCAGCTGTTTGCAACTGTTCTTCTAGGTCGTTGAGTTGGGATAGAACGTTTGAAAGTTCTGAGGCGATGTTTTCGGAGCGCTTTGTTTTAAGTCTTGCAAGCTGCTGCTCTGTTTCGGCAATTTTTGTCGTAGCCGCCAGGATGTTCGAGTTTGTCTGGCCAAGTTGCCCCAGCATATCAACGGCGGTCATTTGTAGTTCGGAAACTTGGGATCGTCTGACTAGACCTTGCTCCAGTAATTTTTCATGTCTTCTGACTTCGCCATCAGAGATGATGACCTTTTTCTCAAAGCTGTCTTTTTGCGAGATAAGCCCGGACAGGTTTTGTCGGAACGATTCAAGTTGCTGATTTAAAATGGAGCTTTCCTGAACCAATACATCGCAACTGGTTTTGTGTTCATGAATTTGTTCTTCAATCAGACTTTCAAGTTCCAGTTCAAGCGCTTTGTCATAAAGGGCTTTGGGAAAGCTGAATTCCGATGCAACCTTGCAATCTGTTTTCAATCTATGAACCGATAGTTTTCTGGAAATGATTTGCTTCTTGATCCGGTTTCTAATCGATTGTGGCTCGGTCAAATCCAGCTCTAAAAGTACATCCCCGGCTTCTACATGATCGCCTTCGCTAACAGAAATTTCACTGATGATTCCACCTTCAAGATGTTGAATTTTCTGATTTTTTCCAGACGCGGCAACGACACCTTGCGAAACGATTGCAGCTGAAAGGGGTGCGAATGCGGCCCAACCACCAAAACCCAACACAAAAAAGGCAAGCAGACATTTACCCAATCGAATGGTTGGGTTGATTTCAGTGGGAATGGACTGGCTCCAACTTTCATCAGGGGAATGTTGATCGTCTCCTTCGTCTGTTTTGACAGGGGGTTTTTGCTTTGTGTTTAGCTGTGACAAAATATTGATAACGACCGCAGCATTCATCCGCGCTCCAAGTTTTGCGGAAAATGCCTTGCGAACGAGCCAGCCTGTGTGGTGCTTGAGTTTGAGGTATAGGTACTTTAGCAGACGCATCCTGCCTTTAATTTTGTTTGGCATTTCTTCTCCTGCTGTTTGTGACGGGCTTCTTGGTTTTTGCAGCTGGTTTTTTCTTGGCTTGAGCCGTTTTTTCCCGCGGTTTTGTCTCCGTTTTTGGTTGAATTGCCTGTCCGTTCAGCTTCGCTTGCTGACGGGCCATGATTTCTTCCCGTGTGCCGAACTGTTCGATTTTACCGCCAACAAGGATCATGATTTGATCAACTGCATCAATGACGTTCATTCTATGGGAAACCAGTATAACCGTGGTTCGATGTTGCTTTGCCATTTTGACGGCATGCAAAAGAGCGGCGTCACCCTCTGCGTCGAGGTTTGAATTGGGTTCATCAAGGATCAAAAGGGCAGGCATTCGGAAAAATGCTCTGGCGAGGCCTATGCGTTGCTTTTGTCCGCCGGAGAGTTCATGTCCCCCGGGTCCGACTTGCGTGTTGAATCCCTCCGGTAGTTGATTGATGACAGGCTCTATGTGGGCCATCTCTGCGGCCCGGATGATTTCTTGCGACGTTGCGTTGGTATGAAAGCGTGCGATGTTTTGTGCAATTGAGCCGGGGAAAAGTTGTACTTCCTGTGGCAGATAGCCGATGTTTTCACCCAACTGGACCGCGTTCCAAACGCTAAGATCTGTGTCATCAATCCTTATTTTTCCGGAGTTCGGCAAAACACTCCCAACCAAGGCACGTACCAAGGTGGATTTTCCGGCGCCTGATGGTCCAACAATTCCTATCGTTTGTCCGGCATCTATCCGAAGGCTAAGGTTGTCTAGTATTGGAGCATCGACGTTCTTGTCAGTTGATAGAACTGTCAAACCCTCAAGAGTTATACGTCCCTTGGGATTTGGCAGTTCCATGTTATTTTTTTGGACGATGACGTTTGCCAGGGATTTGGTCAGTCTTTCCCATGCTTTTTTTGCTTCAATTGTAGATTGCCATGTCCCAATAATCTGGTCGATTGGCTGGAGGGCTCGTCCAGAAATGATCGCAGCTGCGAAAATCATTCCAGCCGTCATATCATTTTGCAAAACGAGATAGCCACCATATCCCAGAATTGCGATCTGCAAGGTCATCCGTATAAACCTGGAAAAGCCCGAGAATAGAGCATTGACACTTCCGTTTTCTACACTCTTCGTTAATGCCTTCGCCTCGTGATTTCCCCATGCTTCTTCTATGTTCTTTTGCATTGCCATGGCACGGATCGTTTCTGATCCTTTAACAAAGGCCATGGCAGCCATGGATGCCTTTTGAGCATGTTGAGTAGCTCCCTCGTTCATTTTGGAGGTGACTTTCTGATTGAGTAGTGCCACTGCAATTAACAAAAGCGCGCCGAAAAGGGTCAAAACGAAAATCTGAGGATGGATAAAGTATAAAATAGCAATGAAGATCGGCGCGAATGGAAGACTCATAAAAGAAAGAACCGGCTTTCCTCCAATGAAACCTCGGACTTTGGCGAGGTCCCTCATGGGACCGGTAGAACCAACAGCAGCCCCTTTCTCTTTCATCGAGGCTTGAAGCGCCAGCGGTCCAATCTTAGCGCCAATTTTTGCACTGATGCGGGCAGCTATGATGCCTCTGATCGTTTCAAGCGCACCAAAAAGACATAATGCAAGGACTGCTATGATTGTGATGTAAAGAAGGGTCTCTTTCGACGAGGACGATAGAACCCGATCATAGACCTGCAACATGTAGATGGGCTGGACCAGTAAAAGAAAATCCATGCAAAAGGTAAAAAGTCCGATGTAGAGAATTCCGCGTTGTGGAAGGTGCGATGAATCAAACGTTGGGGATGCTTGAGTTTTTTCTGACATTTTTTCCGCGGAAGTGCTTGGCAAATTCGATTGAGCAGCAGGCAGTTCCGTCCCCGAGTTGTTAAGAACTAAATGGCGTGGGCAATATGGGACGGCTGCTGTTGGCTAGAAAGCGAATTAATCAACTGTAATGGTATTGTAACTCTACGTTCATAAAGCGCTTGCGCCTTTCGATCTCTAAAGAGTTTGTTGATGTTTTATCCGCAGAATGGCTTTGGATTGATGATTAAGCCAAGTCATGAGATTGGAATATCGTGATGACATCACAGGTCTCAACAGACCTTTTAAGGACGTGGGGGTTTTGGTCGGTGATGCTTGGCGCCTTGGCGCTTGCTCTTGTGTTTGTTCAAATTGTTGGCCCAACGTTCGAGCAAAAACCGTCTGCTGCCCAGCAAATCGGTGAAATTGCGGGCGAAATCAAGCGTTCTGCTTGGCGCTCTTTCTTTGGTACGGCTGCTGAAGTTCAAAAAGCGCAACCTGTGCCCATTTGGAATTATCTAGCGCTTGCCGCCCCCATCCTTGGAATCATCGCTGTTGTTCTTTCGTTGATATCCGGTGTTCTCAG
>JBCCXO010000029.1:0-42985 GCA_039191645.1 Pseudomonadota bacterium
GTCCTGCCATCCCAGGACACAAACGGTGATGGCGTCATCGATATCAACGACATCAGTCCTTACGCACAAGACACCAACGGCAACGG
Source organism: Pseudomonadota bacterium (assembly GCA_039191645.1). Taxonomy (GTDB): domain Bacteria; phylum Pseudomonadota; class Alphaproteobacteria; order Rhizobiales; family Rhizobiaceae; genus JAALLB01. The sequence continues at coordinate 87 of JBCCXO010000029.1, forward strand.
CATCATCGATGAAGAGGAGATCACGCAACCCACTGCCACCGGAGACTTTGACGGCGACGGCGCAACCGAAACCATCAGTGTGGGCTTTGACCAACTGCGCGTCTGGATTGATGCGGATCAGGACGGCAATGTGGATCTGGGCGGGGGTTCCGGGAACGGCGGAACGGATAATGGCGGGGGTTCCGGGAACGGCGGAGCAAACAGTGGCGAACTTCACACGTTCGAAGAGCTTGGCATCACCTCGATTGATCTCAATGCGACCGAGCTGAATGACGTCGACAACGGCAATATCGTCAATGCAGAATCGACCGTCACGCTGGACGATGGCACAACGACTGCAATCAACGGGATTTCATTTAACCGCGACACGATCAACCAGAGCTATGAACAGCAAATCGCCCAGATTGACCTCTCCCCTGAGCACCTTGAAACAAGGCTGGATGCCTTCACCCTGCCGCAAATCCAGGGGTCGGGAAATGTTCCGCACCTGCTGATTGCAGGGCTTTTGAGCGATACGGTGCTCGACGCCTGGCGGGCGGTTTCCGATTATCAGGGCAATGATCTGGTTGCCTTCAAGAAACTGGTGGAAGACCTGCTGGTTGAGTGGAGCGGTGGCAATGATGTGCCGTTTGAATATCAGGGCATGGCGATACCGCAGGTGATCCATGCGATGGAACAATTCCTGGGAACAGACGCGCCGGAGATCACCACATTTGCGCAAGCCGATGCCGTGGCCGCCACCTGGGACGGGTTTGTCTCCGCGATGACGCTTCGGTTTTTCGCGCAGTCTTCCAATTTCAACGGGGATCAGGCTATTACCTATGATTTCGCGGCCGATCAATTCAATGGCGACTGGAGCGCCGTGCTTGCCGGTCTTGAAGCGCAGTTTGATGACCCCGCTGCAACCGCGGACACAAAGGCGGCATTGCGGGGACTTCTTGAAAGTATTTACACCGTAACGGTGGCTGAGGGCGCGGCCCAGGATGTGGCGGCAGCCACACAGGTCGAGGCTATCCTTACCAATACGTCAAATGGTGGAAACGCGCTGACAGAATTCTATGCAGAGTTAAACGTCGGATACGAAGATAATGACAATCAGGTCGTGATTGTGCCGGGAGCAGAATCAACCGGCAACAGTGGTGGCGGCGGCGGTGGCAGTAGCGGCGGCAGTAGCAGCAGCACCGTGACCATCACGCCTCCCGGTTTTGATTTTGGCGACAATGAAGCCAATACACTTAGCGTATCGACCATCTCAACAGATGTTTATAGCGGACCGAATTTGCTGAACAGGCAGGTTGTTTGGGATCTGGAAGATGCATTTTTGATCGGTGGCCTCGGCAACGATACGTTCGTTGTCGGTGATTCAATTGCGCTCAATGCGGAAGATCAACAGGGCAATGAGGATGATGCCAGTGCAACAAACGGTGGTTCGGGTGGCAGCAGTGGCGGTGGGGTTTCCAGCGACCTGGTCGATCCATTTTCAGCGGCAGCGCGGGGATTGAGTGCGGAAACCGCAACCCAGACAGTGGTCCGCAACACCAACGATGAAGGTGGCAGCAGACTTTATGTAGGTGAAATCGATGACCTTCAGTTCACCCGGGCAGACGGACATCTTATGATTGTAAACGCGATGACCGGCGCAACCGTTTTGGTTGAAAATCAGTTTGCCGGCGCCATTCATGGTGTTAGCGAAATCATCTTTCGTGGGACGCTTTCGGTGGACTCGCGTCTGCTCACCGACATCGCTGCAGAGTTTGCTGGCATCAGTTTGTATGCAACAGAAACCGGTGGGGGTATTTTAAGCGAAGCGCAATTCTCACAACTCGCCTGGGTGCGGGGTACGCAGGCAAGCGATTTGCTGAGCGGCACCAGCGAAGACGAGACCTTCTTTGGCGGGCTGCGGGACGATGTGATCTCGGGCGGTCAGGGTTCTGATGTTTATGTCTATCGCAGTGGCGACGGAAACGACACAATCATCGATGACAGCACGTTTGGCGGGACAGACGTTCTCTTCCTTGAAGACATCAACAGCACGGATGTAAGCATCTCGCGCTACGGCGATGATTTACGCGTTGAGATTGTGCCTACCGGTCAGGTGATAACGGTGAGCGGGCACTTTTTTTCAGACAGCACCCTGGCTGGCATTGAAGAAATCAACTTTGCAGATGGCGTTGTCTTTGATCGCCTGCAAATTGATGCGCAGGCTTCTTTCACCGGCGATGTTTTCAACAATACGTTTATCGGCTCGGTCCTTGATGACACATTCATCGGGGGTGAAGGGGATGACTACTTCGAAGGCCGTAGCGGTTCTGACACCTACATCTATGCATCCGGCGATGGCTCAGACACGATTGTCGAAGACGTTGCCATCAGTTCCGATAGGATCGACACACTTCATCTGGTGGACCTCGACCGATCTCAGATTGAGTTCCGCCGTACCACTTACGATCTTGCAATCGTCAATTTGGTAACCGGTGACCAGATCAACGTCCCATTTCAGTTTTTGCAGGAAGCAAACCGGTTTGGGTTGGAACACATCATCTTCGCCGATGGCACCGTAATGGATCGCTCGGAATTTGCCGATGCCGCACGTTATTATGGCACCGAAGATCACGAGACATTCACTGGCTCTTCAGCCTCAGAGACGTATCAAGGCAATGGCGGCGATGATCAGTTGTATGGGGCCGGCGGCGACGACACCTATATCTATCATTCAGGCGATGGGAACGACACGATTGATGACCGCCATTCCTTCTCATTTGCCCATACTGATCGGCTTGTCCTCAAGGATCTAACAGCAAACAAGGTTTTTCTGTCTCAATCAGGCGACGATCTGGTCATTACCGACATCACGACAGGCGAAACCATCACTGGCATTTTAAACCTGGTAAGAACCGGCAATGGGGAAGGTATTGAGGAAATCGAGTTTGCAGATGGGGAAATCTGGACGAAATCTGACATTTTTGATCAGTTGATCAATGTAGATGCAAACGGCGTTCTTATTGAAAATACCGCCCATGTCTACAACCTTGGAGACGGCGCCGTTCAGATTTCAGAAACCGGTGGCTCAGACAAAATATACTTTGGAGACGCGATCTCCCTATCAGATGTGCGGGTAAACCTCTTGGGCGATGATCTGATCATTTCCTTCTCTGACGATCCAAACGATACAAACCAACTCACCATTCAAAACTGGACCAGTGCGGCTGGCAAGGTTGAAGAATTTGTATTTCTCGATGGGACAACACTTCCCGTCGCGCACATCAACTCAACCGCTGCAGCATCCGGTCAATTTAGTGTGGTCGATCTGACTGACCTTTATCGAGGACAAGTTACGGCCAGTTCGAGCAGTGTCTATCCAGGCGGGTATGGACCGGAAAATGCGGTCGATGGCGTCGTTGCAAACAGTTCGTCCTTTGTGACGTATAACGGCGCAACAGAATATTTCGAACTCGATCTCACCAGCGAGTTTGCAGTTTCAAAAGTCACCATCACCAACTACGATTATGCGCACACCTATGCTTCAAGATTAGATGGCGCAACCGTCAGCCTGCTCAATGAAAATCGGGAAGTGGTGCACACCTTTGATCCGATATCAGGGGCAACCTCGGCCAGCGTGCACACCTTTGCACTGGATGGTTTTGCGTCCGCACGTCACATCCGTGTAGAGCATCACAATCAGTACCTTCATTTTTCAGAGCTCGCGGTCAACGGAGTGGATGCACCATCGGTGCCAAACTCTTGGCTTGCAGGAACTGCAACAGCCGATGCCCTCACCGGAAACATTGGAAACGATGTTCTGAATGGCTTCGACGGTGACGATACACTCAACGGCGGCGCTGGCGATGACGTACTCATAGGCGGGCTTGGAGCAGATTCATTTTTCTTCAGCGATCCCGAGTTCGGGAATGACCTGATAACAGACTTTCAAAATGACATCGACCAAATCGACTTGTCTCTTCTAAACCTTTCGTTCTCTGATCTATCGATTTCGCAAAACGGATCAGACACTGAAATCATCATCCAGGGCGATGCGTCAAATCAGATCAAGCTGGCGCATGTAGAGGCAACCCTAATCGGTCAGGACGATTTTATTTTGTAAACGAATACGGATCAACGCGCAGGCGGCAAACACAGCAATCGGTTTTCAAATCCGAAAATCAGCTAAGTTAATCAACAAGGCGGTGTCCGCTTTCCGCATCGAAAAGGTGAATGTTATCCGGATCAAAAGAAAACCGGATAACTTCTTTTTCTGACTTCAATTCATAAACGCCCGTGACACTCGCAGTAAGCGGCACCAAGCTATCTTTCAGCTTGCCATGAATCAGTGTGTTTGCTCCCAACGGTTCTGCGAGCGATGGGATTAGTTCTATCTCGCCTTTGGGATCCAGCATCAAATGTTCTGGTCGCAAACCAATTTTTGCATGGACCGTCAGATTTGACCTGCAAGGTAACGCAGCACCGTTTGCGAGCAAAGCTTTTCCTTCTTCAAGCCTGCCTTCAAGAATGTTCATGGCCGGGCTCCCTATGAACTGCGCAGCAAACAAGGTTTTTGGATTTCTATAGACCTCCAGAGGTGACCCAATTTGCTCGGCAACACCTGCATTCATGACGATCATACGATCTGCCATTGTCATTGCTTCGACCTGATCATGAGTCACATACAGAGAGGTAATACCCAACCGAGACTGCAACTCTTTAATCTCCAATCGCATCTGCACCCTGAGCTTGGCATCAAGATTTGAAAGCGGCTCGTCAAAAAGAAAAACAGAAGGTTCCCGGACAATGGCACGGCCCATCGCAACGCGCTGTCGCTGCCCTCCGGACAACTGCCGCGGTTTGCGATCCAGATATGTTTCCAGCTGAAGAAGTTTTGCGGCTTCGGCCACCCTCCGGTCGATCTCCGCTTGAGGTTTCTTTGCAATTTTCAGGCCATAGGCCATATTTTGACGAACGGACATATGCGGATAAAGCGCGTAATTTTGAAACACCATCGCAATGTCGCGATCCATCGGCTCTTTTTCATTCACACGCGCTCCGCCAATCCGTATCTCACCTTCGCTAACCGACTCCAGTCCAGCAACCATTCTCAGCAACGTTGATTTACCGCATCCCGATGGCCCAACAATAACAATAAACTCGCCATCATGGATGTCAGTGCTGACACCGTGGATCACTTCCGTACTTCCAAAGCGCTTTTTCACACCCTCAAGTGATAAATCAGCCATGTTACTTCTCACTATCAACCAAACCACGAATAAAAAGCTTTTGCATTGAAATCACCACAATTACAGGTGGTATCATTGCAAGAATCGATGTTGCCATAATCACTGGCCAGTCTGCCGTATCATCACCGGAAGGGAACATCTGTTTGATGCCCATAACAATGGTATTCATTTCAGGATCTGTAGTGATCAAGAGCGGCCACAAATATTGGTTCCATCCAAAAATGAACAAAATCACGAACAGCGCTGCAATGTTTGTCCGGCTCATGGGAACAACAATATCAATAAAAAATCGCATCGGACGAGCACCATCGACCCGGGCAGCCTCCGCCAATTCATCCGGGATGGTCATGAAAAATTGTCTGAACAGAAACGTAGCTGTTGCCGACGCGATCAAAGGAAAAATAAGACCGGAATAACTGTTCAGCAGCCCAAAACCTGCGACGACTTCATAGGTAGGAACAATTCGAACTTCCACTGGAAGCATCAAAGTTATGAAAATCATCCAGAAAAACGTTGTCCGCCCAGGAAACCGGAAATAAACGATCGCAAATGCTGACAACAGGGATATGATTATCTTTCCAATCGCAATGCCCAGTGCCATAACCAACGAATTTAAGAGCATCGTGGCGACTGGGACATTCACACCGGAAAAAAGTGCCCGTTTGTAGTTTTCAAGAAACTGCCCACCCGGCAAAAGCGGCATGGGCGGCGACGTAATCTCCGGTTGCGTGATCGTCGAAGCGACAAATGCCAGCCAAATTGGAAAGAATATAATCAGCACCCCGACGATCATCAAAAGATGTGTGAGCCAAAGACTCCCGCCTTTTTTCTCCACCATGCCGGGCGGTGGATCGAGTCTTCCATGATGAGACGCAGTATCAACCATCAGTAATGCACCCGTTTCTCGATATACTTGAATTGTATAACGGTAAGAATGCCTACAACGATGAGCAGAATCACTGATTGCGCAGCGGATGACCCCAAATCCTGTCCAACGAACCCATCAGAAAAAACCTTATACACGAGGATCGTGGTTGCCTGCTGTGGCCCGCCAGCGGTGATGGTATGGATTACCCCAAAGGTTTCAAAGAAAGAATAAACGACATTTACAACCAGCAAGAAGAAGGTCGTCGGAGACAGCAATGGAAGAACAATTGTGAAAAAACGTTTCCAAAACCGGGCACCATCAATTGCCGCTGCCTCAATCACCGATTTGGGTACAGATTGCAGCGCCGCAAAGAAAAACAGGAAATTGTAACTGATACGCCCCCAAGCCGATGCAACAACGACCAGTCCCATCGCCTCACCATCGTTCAGAACATGGTTCCAGTCATACCCAAGCTGACCAAGATACCACGATACCACACCAACCCGCGTGTTGAACATAAACAACCACAAAACACCAGCCACTGCAGGTGCTACAGCATAAGGCCAAATCAGCATCGTGCGATACGTTCCCGCACCTTTAATGAGACGGTCCGCAAGCACCGCCAGAAACAGCGCAGGAACCATCGACACGACAGTTACCAGCGTTGAGAAAATTGCGGTTGTTAGAAACGATGAACGATAAAACCGGTCAGAGAGAAGAAACTCAAAGTTTCCCAGGCCAACAAATTGCGCTGACAAACCAAACGGATCCGGAATAAACAGGGATTGCCAAATTGCCTGAGCAGCCGGATAGAAAAAGAATACACCCGATATGAGGATTTGCGGGAACACCAGAAGCAGCGGCAATCCCCATCCTCGAAATGTGACACGCTTTTCCATTTCAGCCTCAGATTAACGCCACCCCGACAGCAGACCAGCAGCTGCTATCGGGAGGACACTTGCTTGGATTAGCGATTGGCCTGTTCAAAGCGGCGCAACAGCTTATTGCCTCGCTCCACAGCACTATCCATAGCTTCTTGGGCCGTTTTATCACCAGACCAGATCGCCTCCAGCTCTTCATCTATGATGCCACGAATCTGATCGAAAGAGCCCAAGCGTAGACCTTTCGAGTTTGCGGTGGGCGCTTTTGCAGTCATTTGGATCACCGCAATGTCGGTTCCGGGGTTCGCTTCATAAAACCCGTCCAAGCGAGTCTTTTCACCTGCAGCGGCAGTAATGGGAAGATAGCCGGTGTTTTGGTGCCATTTGGCCTGGATGTCCGTTGAGGACAGAAAGTTCAAAAACTCCGCGACACCTTTATACTCCTCCGTTTCATGCCCTTGCATTACCCAAAGCGATGCGCCACCAATAATTGTGTTTTGAGGGGCACCTTCAACGCCTTCCCAATAAGGTAGGGGTCGAACGGAAAAATCAAACTGAGCTTCCTTTTTGATGCCCGCATAACCTGCAGAACTCTCGGTAAACATCGCGCAAGACCCGGCACGGAAGTCTGCACCGCCTTCGTTGCGACGACCTTTGTATACAAATTTGCCGTCTTTTGCCCAATCCCCCATTGCCTGTAAGTGCTTAACTTGAACAGGACCGTTCATAGCAAGCTCCGTATCCAGCCCGGCAAAACCGTTGTCTTTCGTTGCAAACGGCACATTATGATACGCTGACATATTTTCCAGATGAATCCAGCTTTGCCACGCTGTGGTAAGCGGACAATCATGTCCGGAAGCTTTGAGCTTCTCCAAAGCGTCTCCTACCTTTTGCCAGGTGGATAGGTCTGATGAAGGATCAATACCTGCGGCTTTCAAGGCGTCATTATTCGTCCACAAAACCGGCGTTGAAGAGTTAAACGGCAAGGATAACATCTCACCATTCGTCGTTGTGTAATAACCTTTGACGGAGCCAATATATGCGCCGGGATCGAAGCTGGCACCGGCTTCTGACATAACTTCAAATACCGGTTTAATGGCACCCTTTGCGCCCATCATGGTAGCAGTACCAACCTCAAACACCATCAATATATGGGGTTGCTCGCCGGCTCTAAATGCCGCAATACCAGCATTCAATGTTTCCGAATAATTTCCCTTGTGCGACGCAACGACGTTATAGTCACTTTGACTTGCATTGAAGGTTTCAACCTGCTCGGCAACCAATTCACCCAAACGACCTGTAAACGCGTGCCAAAACTGAACTTCTTTGGCTGCCATCGCAGCAGTGGCTGACATGAAGATACTGGCCGATAACAGTGCTTTGGTTAGACTCTTGTACATGGTATTTTCCTCCGTTTTTTAACTGCCCCCACACTCCAACAGAAAAGCTACAACTGGATGACAACAATGGCAAATCCTGCAAGGCCAAAATTTTTCAACGATCCTTGCAATGGTGATCATAAAAGATCGCGTCAAAGATGTTGAGCTCTGCCCAAACCTCTGGATGACTAGGGGTTAATTCAATACTGGCATCCTTTCGGGTATAAAAACGCTGAAAGTCGACAAGACGCAGCAAAATCAACAACACTTGGACATTTACAAGGAGGAATTGCGGGTGTTCACCGGCAGGATATATGGAGATGTAGTTGAGTTTCATATGGCCACAAACAAAACAAAGACTGCGATCCTACACGTCCCGTTTAAGGCATGATCAATTCTGTTGAAGACACTTAAGCATGCCATGATCACCGGTCGAAGTTTCGGCTCACCAATCAAACACCACCTATGAACGTGTAGGGGTGTAAAAATAGATGCGCGGATAAGAATATCTCCTATAAAACACAGGAACTTTGTCTACGGTGATACATCCAACACAACAGAACCTTTTGAGCGATGGAGCCGGAATACCTTCCTTCATTCTCGATGACACCTGAAGAGCGTAATTTGATTTTGCAAATCAAACGCGCATATGAACGTTGCAAAACTGAGGAAGAACGTCGCAACGATAGAGATTTTAATGCAGCCCTCGGTACGTTGAAAAACTTACGCAAAAGTATTTTGAATTTGCTTGTCAATGAACTCAAGAAATACCAAGACACAAATGATAACTTTAGTTCTATCGAGATCATCCTGCCGGAGTTCTCATTGACAACTGTTGATGAAACAATCGGTTTCTTATGTTTTACGACGTACAGCGAAGTTGTCGAAGGAAGACATTCTCTAAAGAAGCCTACTGGATACAATGAGTTAATAACAGAATTGGATGGCGGCGATCAGGAGAGGACTACGACTGAGCGATTGTATTATGACTGCTTCGCAAGAAAGATCAAGCTGCTTGTGCGTAACTTCGAGGACCTCAAAGCCGGAGCTTCTTCTTGGGATGGAAGCTTTATAATCAACGTAGAGATTTTAAGAAAACAATCAAGTTAAAGCGCTTTTAGCGGGCAAAGCAGGCGCTTCATCGCCCTTGGAAATTTGTTTCTTGAGTAGTTTTACTCAACCAAGTTTAGATCGAATTGTGTAGCTCACAATAAAGAACGTTACAAATTGCAATTGTTTGTGTTTTACATCCGGTTACTGGAGCGACAATTCCATAAATCACGTTTTAAGCAATGCCCTGTGAACGGATTATGAATTCACGATTTCACTAAACAATGACCACCCAACAATCCGCCTAAAACGAAATTACTCACAAGGTAATATTGAGCAATTTGTTCTCAAAAGTTTAGTTCACCAATTTAATCAGGATATATGCATCAGTATGCATCAAACGCTTATTCATTCGCACGTTCAAAAGTTTACGGAATCAGGCAGGTATTCACCCGTTCAACATTAAACCACTGGCCTAACATCGCCCTGATCATGATCAGCGGTCGGCGTGAACTGCCTCAAAGAAGTTTTGCAGCAAATCAGGATCTGCCGACTGAATACGACTCCAGTTGGGAATAAAAGGTGTTTCCATGGGATTATCAAGGAACGTGTTTCCTGCCTCAACAATGTTGGCCGCGAAAAGCTCCACAGCCTCCTCCTCTAAGTGTCGATCAGTCGTTAACCCATTCATATTGGCATCATGATGGTACATCTCAATCATGTCTAGGGCGATGCGAAAGTAGGTCGCTTTGAGTGTTCTGAAAGTCTCCTGATTGAACACAATTCCATCAGTCGCCAGTTTTCGAAAGAGTGCTTTGGATATATCAACGGACATGCGGGACAATCCTTTAGAGGCGTCTTCTTTCGATAAATTTTGATGCTTGTGGTCATAGGAATCTGAAACATCAACCTGACACACAGATCGTGAAGAAAGATTTCGCCATACCTCTGATAATACGCCAATTTCCAATCCCCAGTCTGAGGGTATGCGAATGTCAGGCAGTATGCTCGTGCGCATCGCGAACTCACCGGCAAGGGGATAGCGAAAACCTTGCAAATACTGAATGTAGTCTTGTTGGCCACAGGTCTTCTGTAATGCCATCAACAAAGGTGAGACAAGCAATCGGCACACGCGCCCGTTAAGCTTTCCAGATGCAATTCTGGGATAGTAACCCTTGCAAAACTGATACGGAAAAGCGGGATTGCTAACGGGATAGACCAGGCGCGCAAGCATCTCCCGAGAGTAGGTTAGAATATCACAATCGTGTAACGCCACTACATCAGAATTGCGCGATGCAAGGGCATACCCGATACAATACCAGACATTGCGCCCCTTGCCCGCTTCACTGGGCGCGAGACCTGCATCTTCCAGTTGTTGGTGGATCGCTTTCAGTCGCGGCCCATCGTTCCAGAGAATATCATGCGTTTGGGGTAATCGTGAAAAGTAGTCCTTCGCATACTCAAACTGCGCCTTATCTGCGCGGTCCAATCCGATAATCACATGATTGATGTAATCTGCCCCAGAAAGTTCATCAAGAATGCCAGAAAGTGCAGGACCTTCAAGCTCAGAAAACAGGCTGGGCAAGATAAGCGATATTTTTCGGGTGCTTGAAAATGCGCGTAGCTGGTGTTCAATCACATCCAATGGAACGCGGGTCAGATTATGGAGCGTTGCCACACTTCCGTTTTGGTGAAAATCTGCCACACTATCCTCCTTGATGTACCATAGCTAAAAGATCAAGCACCGTTGCATTCCATCCACGCGGACCGGGATAAGGCGCACGAACTGTTTTCCCGTCAAGCTCAGATTTCAACCGGTCAATTCCTGAATGAGATGAATTGGGTATAATTACGCCAACATCCGCTGCTTCAATCATCTTAACATCATTTGGCGCATCACCCAGTGCAACGCAAAAACAAGAGCGACCATCTCGCGAATACTCCTGAGAAATTTTTTGCATCTGATCCACTTTGTTGCCGCCAAACGATAATGTCAAAAACCGCCCACCCCGTTGTGCGGCCATGCCATGTTCCTTCAAAAGTTCAAAAAACACCGGCAGTTCATCTTCTCCGCCGGACCACAAACCAGGCTCAGAAAACTGTCGCTGTTTTGCAAGGATCGCTTGATCTTCTGCTAAACCCGTTAGCTTTATGACGTCGTCCAGCCCGAGTCGAGAAAACCCGGTGAACTTCTCCTGGATTTCTACCGGCAGGTTGGAAAATCTCTCAAGCAATGCCCGGTAAGACGCATCCGATCCGGTGCATGGATCGTTTGCGGACAAAATTCCAGCACCATTTTCAACAATGGCGGGACAATGCTGAAATCCCATGGCTCGACGTAAGGGAAAAATTTCCGCAGCTGTTTTACTGGACGCAAGGACGAGTGGGATGTTTCTTTTTCTCAGCATGTCGAGCGCTTCAGAAGCAGGATCAAACGAATAGGTTTGGTGATCAAGCAAGGTTCCATCAAGATCGGTGAAGAAGACCAAACAATTGCTACAAACACCTTTCAAGTTATCAAGCACGGTTGGTGATCCATCGGCATTGATAGGGTGTAAAGTGAATGTCTCCCTCAAATTCGAGAACTTGTTCATTCGTTAGAAGATCGCACCAGCTTTCTCCACCGATGAGATTCAACGTGAGAGCGGAAATCGAAACTGGTTTGTCAGTAAGGTTGTGAATCGCAAATATACTCTGCGTCCTATCCATGCTTTGTCGCCAAAAACCAAACAGCGCATCGCCAAGCTGCAAGGTAAATTGGGTCGCATTTGGATGGAAGGCAGGTTGCGCAATTCTGATCCCGATTAGGCGCTTCATTTCCTTAAATACATGAGCGTTATGTGTGTCTGCATCCTCCAGCTTTGACAAGATTTCCGGATAGTCCCAGCGGCGACGGTTGATTGCACGGTTGTGCCCCAACTTCTCAACACCCTCCAGATCGTTATGCGTCCCAAGCATAGAATGGATGTAAAACGCTGGAATTCCCTCAAGACCCATTGAAAGGATCTGGCTGCATAAAAAGCGTTCAACATTCCACTTGTCGATACCACTCACCGTCCCCTTCAAGGCATCAAACAAAGAAGAGTTTATTTCATAGGGGTGCATCGCCCCGTCATTTCCCTCTCGCATGCTGACAAGGCCACCGAATCCGGCGACCGTTTCAATCATGGTTTCGATCTCAGCGCTATTTAGCAGTCCCTCGGCCGGGCGTAAGCCTATCCCGTCATGCGAGGCGGTAAAATTAAAATACGCACAACCAAACTGCGCTGGCGGCATACTCATCTGCCAGGCATTCAGATACTTCGATGTGCCATTTAAAAGTGCGTGTAACAAAAGCGGCGGCAATGAAAAATTGTATACCACATGGGCTTCATTCCGATTACCGAAATAACTGAGATTTTCAAAATTGGGTACATTGGTTTCAGTTATGAGAATGATCGACTGTTCATTGTAATCCATCAGGAGCCTGATCAGCCGAACAATGTCATGCGTCTGACGAAGATGAATGGATGCAGTTCCCACTTCTTTCCACAAAAACGCGATCGCATCCAGCCGGATGGTCCTAACCCCGCGATCGATATGAGAACGCAATATTCGAAGAAACTCCAGTAAGACTTCCGGATTTCGAAAATCAAAATCAACCTGATCATGGCTAAAGGTGCACCAGACATACTTTGAACCTTCATGGGTCTGAACTTCGCGCAAGAGCGGATGCGCCCGCGGTCGAACAACCTTCGAAAGATCATCATCTGGAGAGGCTTCAAAGAAAAACCCACTATAAGGCTCGTGGCCTTGGAGATATTCACTAAACATCGCACTTTGGCTGGAACAATGGTTGATGACGAGATCAGACATCAGTCGAAAGTCGCTGGCGATGCGTTCTATATCTTCCCAAGCACCCAAAGCGCTATTGACGACACGATAGTCCGTAATCGCAAATCCGTCGTCCGAGGTGAACGGAAAGAACGGCAGTATGTGAACGCCTGTAACTTTTCCTTTTAAGTGTTTCTCCAGAAAATCATACAGCAAATCCAGGGGCTTATGTTCCCCATCCGTAAATGTGTTTCCATACGTGATAACGTAGCTGTCTTTTTCACTCCAGATTGTATTGCCTGGGGTTCTCCCACGCCTTCGTGGCGCAAGATTATCCGGCCAAAACGCATTGAGGATTTGATCGCTCAAAATTTCCGGATCATGATTTGGATAAACAGAATCCAGAAGCAGCCCAATATTCTCACGCAAACGCACGGATACATCTTGGTGTTTGTTTTCCAAGGTGCGCGGAGAAGGTTTTATCGCCTGTTGCATAAAGGTTTTTTAGCATCCCTGCATAGGATGACAAGAACGGAGATCTTCCTAACTGCGTATAACAGTCTGCTTCGAGTACCGTTTACGGTGCGGCCGCCATCACTTCGACTTCAACCTTGAATTCCGGGCGCGTAAACCCGCTGACAATGACAAGTGTCGAAGCAGGCAGTCTCGTGACATCACACATGAACGCATCACGCGCACGCATGTATTCGCTCATATGATCGCGATGCGTAACAAAAGCCGAAATATGCGCGACATCTGCCGCGTTCATTCCTGCAGCATGCAAAATTTCCAGAATATTTTTAAAACATACCGTCGCCTGACCAAAAACGTCTTCAGGGATGGACCCATCGGGATTGATCCCAAGCTGTCCGGACGTTCGGACAATTCGCCATGCTGCTGGAATCTCAACGCCGTGGGCATAATGCCCAAAGGGTTCGCGCACGCCAGGGGGTGTTAGTTCCTTCATGCGTACGATTCTTTTCCCGTCGAGAAGGTACTTGTCAATCCAGATTTTATTTGCAACCCTTAATCCAATCTCTGGCACAGATCAAAAACAGGGCCACGCGAAACCAACAAATTGAGAGGTTTCGACGGGCCTGTATTTGCATACATGTTATCTTGAAGGATAGCCTGTCGAAAATTGGATAATGAACAGCTGCGCTTCATCTTTCGTTCAAGCCAACACAGTGCGTTCCCGCATCAAAATCCCTGATATTCCCTGTTTTAATTCAATCAACGCAAACATACAGCGAGATGTCTCATGAGTTTGCAAGGATTTTGGGCCGATTTGAAAACCACAGAGTTTCAGGCCTTACCGACAGATTTAGTGACGGTTCTCCCAATTGGCGCCATTGAACAACATGGCCCACATCTTCCCCTCTCCGTGGATCGAGATCTCGTTCAGTCTGTAATCGAACGTACAATGTCCCGACTGACGGCTGATCAGAATGTGCTTATCCTGCCGACCCTAAGTGTCACCAAGAGCGATGAACACGATCAATATCCCGGTACGTTAAGCTTAACGGCAGAGACGCTCCTTGCAGTCTTACGCGACATCGGCGCATCGGTTTCAAACGCAGGCGTATCAAGATTGGTCCTTTTCAATGGTCATGGTGGCAATAACGCCGTTCTGGAAATCATCGCACGGGATTTGAGAATCAAACACCAGATGATTGTCTCTACCTGTTCATGGTTTGGGTTCGCAGAAGTACCGGAAGAAATGAATGACCCTTTACTTGCTTTCGACTTGCACGCTGGGAAACTGGAAACGTCAGCCATGCTGGCTGCTCGCCCGGAACTGGTAGACATGTCTGCTGCCCAAGACTTCGTACCGGCGATGAGCGGCTGGAAGGACTCCTTTCAGGCCATCGGCTTAACAGGTCAGCCGGGAAAACCAGGATGGATTATCGAAGACCTGAATGAAATGGGAGCCTGCGGAAACGCACAAGCAGCCACAGTCCGCAACGGAGAAAAACTGCTCAACAGCGCAGCGGAACAATTTGCGATTTACTTGGAGGAATTCTCAAGGTTTGACCATCGGGGGTCCCACACATGACGGACCGAACAGATGGCCAAAGGATACTTGAAAATGTCCGCATTCCCACATCAATGATAAAGGATTCGCGCAATTTTGATGGAGACATAGACGCTGACTGCTTCTGGGGTGATCTTATTATACATGACAAACGTGTAGTCGGGATGCAGCGCACCAAGACACAGAAACGGGCGCCCAAAATGATCCTGCCCAAGCTTACCGAGTGTCACGTACATCTGGATAAGTGTCACACTGTTTCACGGATAGGCGCAGTTGGCGGTGACCTGCCAGCTGCGATCAATGCGCAACGCACCGACAAGAAATACTGGACCAGACCAGACATTCAGAAAAGATCCTCAAAGGGTCTTGAAGAGCTTATAGCATCTGGATGCGGTACTGTTAGAAGTCATGTCGATTGGAATGGGGGCTCAGAAATTCTTCAACCCCCTTTAGCCTGGGATGTATTGACTGAACTGGCATCCCAATACCGCTCCGAGATTAATTTGCAGATCTCGCCACTGCTCGGTGTTGATGATCTGGCAGAACCGAATGTTGCTGAAAATGTTGCTCGTATCATTGCTGAAAAGAGCAAGGTTATGGGTGTTTTCGTGCTTGATCATGCAAACCGGAGGAAAGGCATTCTTGCTGCATTCCATGCAGCTGAGAAGTTTGGCCTCATGCTGGACTTTCATGTCGATGAGGGCCTTGCAATTGGCCTCAACGGCCTTGAGTTGATTGCAGATGCTGTCATTGAAAGGGGCTTTGAAGGAACCGTCCTTTGTGGTCATGCTTGCGCCCTGATAAATCTGAAGGGCGACGCATGGACAAGGACAGCCGAAAAAATTGCAAAGTCCGGTATTCATGTCGCCTGCCTTCCCACAACCAATCTTTATCTACAAGGACGTACCGAAGGAACGCCAGATCGACGGGGCATCACCAGAATCAAAGAACTTAAAGCAGCCAACGTGCCGGTTGTCTTGGGTACAGACAATGTTTGCGATGCGTTCTGCCCGATGGGACGTCATGATCCTAGACAAAGCTTGATGCTGGCGTCCCTGGTAGCGCATCTGGATCCGCCCTTCGGAGAATTCCTGCCCATGATCACCACAACCGCTCAAAGCGCACTGG
The DNA here is from genome assembly GCA_039191645.1 of Pseudomonadota bacterium. Taxonomy (GTDB): domain Bacteria; phylum Pseudomonadota; class Alphaproteobacteria; order Rhizobiales; family Rhizobiaceae; genus JAALLB01. The sequence goes on from JBCCXO010000029.1 coordinate 16,469, forward strand.
GATTGGATCCTGTCTTCGTTGACACTGCCGAACTTGAAGGTTTAATGATGTTTTCTGCTGCTTCCACATCAGATTTACTAGCAAATCCTGATGCGCCGCTTCCTTTGATACCAAAGTTCACAGGCGTATTCGCATGACCTCGATCTCCGGAAAAAACAACATCGATTGGAAAGCATTTGCCGATAGCCTTCACCCGGTATCGGTTCTGGATGAACCCGTTTTAGTAAAAAAACGCTCACGTGATTTCTTTTGGTACAGCCCAATTCTCAATGAGCAACTTAAACGTTGCTTTGGTGATCTCGTGGCACTGCCAGCATCGGTCGATGAGTTGAAGATCTGCCTCGCGGCAGCCTACAAAGCTGATGCGCCTGTTGTGTTGCGCGGAGGTGGTACTGGTAACTATGGCCAGGCAGTACCGGTGGACGGAGGGTTGATACTAGAAACAACCAAAATGAACCGTATTCTGGAAATTGGTGACGGGTTTGTCCGTGCTGAATCGGGAGCTTTAATGGCTGATATCAATTCCGCGCTCAAAGACAACGGACAGGAAATGGCCATGTTTCCCTCAACACAAGATATTGCAACCATAGGCGGTTTCGTTGCGGGTGGTTCTTCGGGGATAGGATCCCTTGCCAACGGTGCGTTGCGCGAACCGGGAAACTTAATCGAGTTAAGAGCACTTTCAGTGGAGGCAGCCCCGCAAGAACATGTCTTTAATGGCGATGATGTCCTAAAAATCCACCATGCCTGGGGCCTCAATGGCGCCATCACCGACGTCACGATACGCGCAGTACCCTCAAGAGACTGGATCGCCTGCATGGCAACGTTCAAAAACTATAAAGCCGCTTATTCTGCTGGTTATGCGGTTGCCAGCTCCAACATCATTGCGCCAAAACTGGCGAGTGTTGTAGATGCCCGTATTGTGGACTTTTTCCCGGGTTTAAATGGCCACATCACCATGGGTCATGACCTGCTGGTTTGTTACATACCTTCGGGAGATCTCAATGCATTTCGAAACATCATTGAGGAAGCCGATGGGCAATTGGAGTTAACGCTCACAGAAAAAGAGAGGCTGGCATCTGATATTCCGCACGCCTTTGAGTTTTGCTACAACCATACAACCCTGCAAGTGCTCAAAACGGATCGTTCAGCAACATATCAGCAAGTTGGAGTTCCAGATGCTTCAGATGCCCAGACAATCACCCGGTTGAGAGAAGCTTTGGGTAGAGAAGTATGGTCTCACCATGAGTTTTTCCGCCTGCATGGCGAAGTGCGCTCTGTTGATCTTCCGATCATTTGGTTTCGGGGAAAAGAACACCTTGAGGAGATAAACAGCATCTATTCAAGCATGGGGTTCACGGTTTACGATGCCCATATAAACCAGATTGAAGGAGGTGGTTTACACAATGCAGATTACGTGCACCTTGCCTGGAAGAAACGACTGGACCCCAAAGGTTTGCTGAACAGCGCAAAGTCTTCAGTCTGGCAGAGGGTCAAGCATCTTAACCCGGAAGAGATTGAAGCGAAAGCAGCGATGTAAACAATGAGGGCTTGGGAACAAGGACGGGAGTCCCCAAGTTCAAAACATCATTTCCGTAACCGGCTCGTTCAGGATTCTACAACACTTTCCCGCCCAGCACGGGTATTGATCCATGCAACCCCCGCCAGCACCATCAATCCACCCACAATCAGGCCAACCGAAAGACCATCATCCAAAAACAAAACGCCGCCAATCACCGCAAAGACTGGCGATAAAAGATTATACGGAACAATGCGGTGAATGGGGTAACGTTGCAACAGGTAGTACATGCCCGTGTGAGAAATAATGGATCCAAATACGACGGTATAGGCAAGAGCCAACCAAGCACTCGTATTGGCGCTTTGGATGACTTCAAGATGTTGGGATTCAAAAATCAGAGAGATTGCAAACAAGATCGGGGCGCACACCAACGACACCCAAGCAGTAATGGTGAGCGGCGAAATCCCGTCCAGACGCCGCACCATGATCATCGTTACTGCATAAAATCCGCTCGAAGCCGTCATAGCGAGCAAAGCGGGAACATCGTTCAAAGCAGCCGGATCAAATCCGATTACCATGGCGCCTGCAAATGCAAGCGCAATCCCTGAAACCCGCTGAACACCAATTTTTTCACCCAGAATTAAAACGCCAAGGATCAAGGCAAATGGAACTTCAAGTTTACTGACCAGCGCAACCGAGGCCGTGTTTTCTGCCAGATAGAGTGAAATATACAACGTCAGATACATACCAACGCCCATCACCATGCCAACCTTCACAAGGGGCCAGACATATTTACGCGCCACTGGAATGTAAAAAGCCAGTATGACAACCAGCAAACCAAATCTAAGTGCAGAAAAGAAGACTGGGGGAAATTCAAACAAGGCAAAAGCTGCAACAACAAACATCGAACCCCAGATTAGGTTGATGAAAATCAAGAACAGCAAATGTGGCGATGTCATAAAGACATCAAAGACAGTTCACACAGGCGGTCAAGAAAAAAGATCCAACCGCTAGTGTTTTAAACCAACCCTCCGGCTCAGAGGCAAAGGATCAGGCGCGGGGATTAAACCGAAGTAAGTGTCAAGTACGTCGCAGAGCAGTTTCTCTGCCACGACGATTCGCTAATCCCTCAATACAATCCTCAACTAGCATTGATGGCTCGCCGAGACAGCGTCCGCAAAAGACCCTCATATTGTGTCAGCACATCTTTCATTTCCAAGCGCTCGCGCTTCAGGGTTTTCAACACCCATTCATCCGGCAAGCGTTTACGTTGTTCAGCCGCAACAAGTTCTTTAAGTCGCCGATGGCGCCGCTTTACAGAGTCTATACGGGTTGCAATCGAAGAAGCTGTAATCCGTTTCCTAATGATCATTCCTAATCTCCTTAAGCGTCGTGGCACCTTCGCAAGCGTTGACAGACCGAACTTGAAAGTTTTTGTAAGCACCCAGTTTTTCCACATGCAGCCAGCGCATTTTCTCACCGATTACTGCTAACAGTTCCGGCACCTCAACCTCAGCTTCTGCAGTACCGGACTCATTAACAAATCGACACCGCCAATGGTTCGTCGTTTCCGGATGTTTCGGACAATCCGGCCAAACCAATGCACCGTGATTGAAAATCATCGTAAGCTTAAAGGGACCAATTTGTGCAGCAGCCTGCATTTTCTGAACCAGTCTGTTAAGGTCACCCTGCCATTCTACAATGACATCAACGCCTTCAAACGCACGAACAAGGGGAAGGTCGGCAACGCCTGACTTCGTTTGTAGTTCTGCAAATTGAGATGCATAGACCGAAACGCGAGCTTTACCAGCCATGCGGTTTGGAGCGTCCAAAGCACGCGCGGTGAAGCCAACCGAGATCTTTGGTTGCAGCTCCCTTTTCCACTCGTCTTTAATCCTTCCGACAAAGTCATAGGAAATAGGTGTTGGCGCAGAGTGTGTGTCAGTTTTCACCAGCGAACCTTTTTTCTGCGACATTTTGCGATCAAGCATATTCATGTTTACGCCACTCCTTTCACGTCTCTACTTATAAATGCCTTTGCAAAACCAAAATATCGAGACTATTAGTTATAAAAATGTGATAGGATTTTTCTATTAAATGAACACACAACTGACATTGAAGCAGCTCTCGTACTTTGTTTCCCTGGCTGAAGCAGGACATTACCGCAAGGCCGCCGAACGGGTAGGCATTAGCCAACCTTCGCTCAGTTTGCAGATTGCCAATCTTGAAGAGGCCTTGCGGCTGTCTCTTGTGGAACGAGGAAGAGCAGGTGCAGTGCTGACACCTGAGGGTCGTGAGGTTCTTGCCAGAGCCCAACGCATAATCGCAGATGTCACATCTCTTACCGAAATCTCGGAAGAAATGAAGACCGGATTGGCAGGAACAATTCGCCTTGGTTCATCACCCACGCTGGGGCCATACCTTTTACCAAATGTCGTTCGGCGCCTGCATGAACAGTATCCGACTCTGCGGCTGGTAATTCGTGACGGCGCCCCCAGAGAACTCCTCGACGATCTACTGGCAGGCCGCCATGATCTTATCTTGACCCAACTACCTGTTCACTCCAGCGATGTAACCGTCACCCGGTTGTTGCGTGAGCCACTACGCCTGGCCGTAGCGCTAGACCATCCGCTGGCTGGAAAGGCAACGGTGAATGACCGGGACCTTGAAGGCCAGAATATACTTACCCTCTCGAGCGGTTTTACCCTCCACTCACAAATTGCAGACCTCGCCCGCGAAGTCGGAGCCAAACTTAGACAGGACTATGAAGGAACCAGTCTTGATGCCGTAAGGCAGATGGTGGCAATGAATATGGGTGTTACGTTTTTACCTGCTCTATATGTGAAATCAGAGATCTCGGAAACGGATGGGGATGTTGCCATACTTCCCTATCGACGCGGTTTGTTCACCCGTTCCATTGGTTTGATTTGGCGGAAATCTGCTGGCAATCATGCAGGCTTTAATGCCTTCGCGCAGATTATTCGTTCTGTAGCAACAGACCAATTTGGAAAACTGGTTCAGCTTGAATCCTGATGCCTTTCAGAAAACAAAAAAACCGGACAGCAATGCTGCCCGGTCTGAGGAATTGGGTTAGTTTGGCAAAATAACCTTGTCGATCACATGGATGACACCATTATCAGCTGCAATGTCTGCGCTCACGATTTTTGCTTCATTGATCATTGGACCATTGTCGAGATCAATTGTGACTTTGTTCCCATTGACCGTTTTCTTCTTCATGCCATCTTTGAGATCCGTTGACATGATTTTCCCTGAAACCACGTGATACTTCAAAATTGAAGCAAGTTTATCCTTGTTTTCAGGTTTCAAAAGTTTCTCCACCTTCCCTTCCGGCAGGGCTGCGAAGGCTTCATCGGTTGGCGCAAACACGGTAAACGGGCCATCACCCTGCAAGGTCTCCACCAAGCCAGCTGCTTCAGCAGCGGTAAGCAGCGTTTCAAAAGTTCCAGCTGACTTTGCAGTATCTACGATGTTGTTCGCATGAGCTGCAGTTGAGATACCAGCGGCTACGATGAATGCAGAAGTAAGTTTCAGAAGTTTCATGTTTCTTTCCTTTAAGTTGAACCATCCCCAGCCTTTGTGTTGCGCTCAGACAGGGACAAGCATCTCCGATGACTGGACCATCGAATTCAGTGGTTTAGCAATCAGAAGAAGCTAAGCAGCCTTGTCGTCTTCTTGAAGAATTTGACTTTCAAGTTGAGCAACAAGCCCAATCGGCATCTCCATCAAATTGGCAAGGTCCTCCAGGTAAGCTCTTTCGCTTGGCAGGTCGGGGTCAATGGCCATGCGGGAAACCAGGTAAATCTCTGAAGCTTGCTCTAGACCACTGGCCAGATCTGCGATCTCATGGATTGAGGGCGGGTTTTTCAACAAGTCCATGAAAACTGCTTTCTCATTGCCGCTCATGTTCAGACTATCCAGGGCTTCAAAAATCTTACTGTATTCGGAAGCATCCACATGACCGTCTGCATACGCAGCCGCGACCATCGCTTTGACCAATGCAAGTTGAAAGGGTTGTCCGTCAGATGAGGTGATGGCAGCAGGGTCAAATTTTGTATAATCCGCTGTCGGTATTTCCGTAACAGTACGGCTATCAGCGCTACGATGGGTAGATTCCGCAGGGTTTTGTTTCCCGTGCTGCCAACTCTGATAGGCTTTGTGCGCGGCGACTCCCAAAAGCGCTGCGCCTCCAAGTCCAACCATCCCACCAGCCAATTTACCCGCTGATTTTCTCATCTTTTTGTTTCCGATAACGGCGCCAAGAAGACCGCCTGCAGCGAGACCCCCAATCAATCCACCAGGGATTGAACTGGTGATGCCACCGGCCGCATTTGGCGAAGTTGCACTCGGATTTGCAGAACCTTGCTGACCATTGATAAATTGGTTGATCATTTGATCGAAACTCATTTTTTCTCTCCGTGGACAATACGTTTTCCGAACAGATGGGTGTCCGATGCAAATGGCCAATCCAAAGAAATAGGATTTTTTGATAGAAAAAACCTATCAATAAGGAATAAGGACGGTTCTTTGTGCCCGGGGCAACGTAATCCGTCTGTTTTTCCCCATAAACGTGCTAGAAACAAAGAACCGTAAATGGAATTTGGGAAAGAGCATGAAAATTGCACCGATCACCGGCATGTTTGGGGCTGAAATTTCACAAATTGACCTGACCTCGGAAATTTCGAAAGCGCTTGCAGAAAACCTGAGAAACGCTTTGGCCAAGTATCTGGTTATCGTAATCAAGAACCAGCCCTTGAGCTCCGCTCAGCAGCAGGCACTCACCAAAGTATTTGGAGAGCCATCCATAAATCCCTATGCCCCCGGACCAGACGATCATCCGGAAATGACATCGATCATCAAAGAAGCAGATGAACGCACAGGCGTATTTGGAGGAGGCTGGCACACAGATTTGAGTTTTCTGGACCACCCTCCTGGCGGCTCGGTTTTGGTCGGAATAGACATTCCACCTTACGGCGGAGATACAATGTTCTGCAGCCAGCAGGCAGCCTGGGACAGTTTGCCAAAACCAATGAAAGAACTACTCTTAGAACGCGATGCCGTCCATGTGGGAAAACCCTATGGCATTAAATGGGCACCGCCAGTAGAAGAGCAGGCAATGAAAGGATCAACAAAACGAGGTGACCCGGATGCGGACCGCGAACGGTTTCATCCAGCGGTAATGACGCACCCAAAAACAGGCAAAAAAGGCTTGTATATCAACCCAACCTATACGCTCAGACTGGATGGTTTGACGGAAGCCCAGAGCACACCAATCTTATCCCAATTATTCGAACATTGTGCGTTGCCAGAACACTGCCTTCGTCTGCGATGGAGCAAAGATATGGTCGTGATTTGGGATAACTATTCAACCCAACATTATGCCATCAATGACTATCACGGTTTTCGACGTGAAATGCGGCGGTCCACATTTCAAAATGATGGAATACCAGCCTGGCGAGGCGGAAATTCACTATAGTGTAGTTGAACGCCGGCAAGCGAATTGTCAACCAGCCCGGGTCCCATTGGAAACCGGCTTTTCTGGAATGGCCAAAACCGGGGTAAGATTGTCCGCGTACCCGATGTCAAAAAGCATGGCTTCAGATAAAATTCCGGCAATCTTTCTCGGCGCTAGATTTACGACAAAGAGCGCCTGAAGGCCTTCAATTTCTTTTGGGTTTTTTCGCTCAAGCTTCATTCCAACGACAACATTACGGACCGCTTCCCCTAAATCCACGCGTAATTTGACCAGTTTCTTCGATTCAGGAATGTCACAGACTTCAAGAATTGTTCCTACCCGTATATCGATTTGTTCAAACGTCTCAAAAGAGATCTCGGGTTTTATTTCTGCCGGACTTTGCATATCAATTCTCAATTTCATTTAAATGAAACACCATCCTATCAACCCTCGAAACGGATTCCAAAAAAGGTTTCCATCAATTCAGAAAACACATGCCGGTAAAAGTTGAATGACTGGCCGGTTCTGTTTCAAATGTACCATCAAGGTCCCAACACGTTGCCTATTGTCTTACCTCGACTGGCTCTCCTATGTTGGCAAAACAAGATCAGCCGCTGGACCAAGACAATGAACAAGCCTTCGTCTAACCCACTCAAAAAAAGTGTTAGATCCCATGGTCAAACGCCATCACATTGCTTGCTTACTCCACAAAGCGACCATGCACTGGGGGATAACCTGAACGGGCCCTGCGTGATAGAAGTGCCCGATTGGGTCGCGTCCCCGATGGGGCGATACTATATGTATTTTGCCCACCATAAGGGACAATTCATTCGAATGGCCTATGCCGAAAGCCTTTTAGGCCCTTGGCAAGTGCATTCACCCGGTGTCCTTAGCTTGCACGAAACCCCCTTTGCTCAGGAGGACTTGGCAGCTGATCTCGGGTTTGAATACAACTATGCGCACATTGCATCGCCCAACGTTCACATTGATGCAGCGTGCAAATCTTTGGTTATGTATTATCACGGCCTTGAAACGGATGGCACGCAGACGACGCGCGTTTGCACTTCCGAAGACGGACTGAGTTTTAAAAATCACTCAACCCCGATTGCAGATCCATACTTCGCGGGATTTGAACATGGCGGAATGATCTATGGGATCACTTGGGGCGCACGCTTGTGGCGAGGCACGGATTGGGTCGGCCCGTTTGAAAACGCACAGGATGGTTTTGCTGACGCAATGATAGGACCAAACGGAGAAATTCCACGCCATGTCGGCGTTAGACTGAATTCTGATCAGCTCTCGATTTACTTCACACGGATAGGAGATGCACCCGAACGCATCTTGAAGTCTACCTGCCTGCTTTCAGACCATTGGCAAACCTGGCGCGCATCTTTGCCTGAAGAGGTGCACCAACCAACCGAGCTTTGGGAAGGTGTTAAAAATCAGATCAAAATTTCACGTCTTGGCGCCGCCGAGCCAATGGAACACGCCTTGCGTGACCCTTACTGTTTTGACAATCATCTTTTCTTCGCAGGTGGCGGCGAAAGTGCAATCGGCGTTTTACCTTTGCCCAATAAAAAACTGTAAAATGATAACTCAGTTCCGCGAGAGGCATTAGAAAGCAGGCAAATCGCAACCGTTTGGCTGTAACGGCATTGTTGGTGTTTTGGTCGAAGCCAATACATGCTGCTCACAAAGTGTATGTTTGTAAAAACCAACCGTAATTTAAAAAATCACGTTCGATTCACGCACAGGAATTTAGTTTCTCCACACAAACAAAAAAGCTAATTGGGGAAAATTTCATGCGTATCGGATATTCATTTGGCGTAATCGGCCTATGCGCCCTGGCCGCAAGTTGCACCACCGTTTCAATGCAATCGATATTGATCGATGACATAAATCCGGAGACTGTGGGGGTTTCCTATGCCCTCCCAAAGGGGATGGTGGAAATACTGATTGAAGGCGATGGCACAAAGATAACGGTCAACAAACCAACCGTTTCCTATTTACCGGATCCAGAGAACCAATTTGCAATCCAGATCGATGAAAATCCCTGGTATTCAGAAAAACCAACGATCACGACAACCACCACAGGACTTCTGGCAAGCGTCAACGCCGATTCGACCGACGCAGGACCGGCGATCGTAGAATCTGTTGTTAGCCTCGTAACAGACATTGGCCTGCTAGGAGGCACGCGGGCAGCACCCGACGATAAAAAATCTGGTGACGCCAAAAAACCAAAGTTTCAGACAAGACTGGTTTTCGACCCCTTGGACCCTTGGCAAGTCCATAATGCAACCTCCGCTTTAAATGCAGCAGTTGGAAAAAATTGGGTTAGGTTTCAACTGCTCGATATTAACAGCAATCCCCTACACAACATTGGCAAAAATCATAACGTGTTGAAATCCCATGCGAAAAGCTTGCGGGAAGAAGCAAAAAAAACCTCAAAAAATTGTAAGAGCAGCATCTGCTTCAGATTGCTGACGCCTATTATCCTGCGCGTTACCGTTGAGTCGAAAACCAAGCAAGATTTCGCAATGGTGGTTCCTAACCCACTTTTGGTCGGGGAACTTGATGTCAAAAGAGCACCGTGCGTGAAGACGACAACTGCGCTGGCATTCAACGACGGCGTGCTTACGAGCTACGCAAAGGACCTACCAAGTACAGTCCTGGGTTGTCTTGCCATACCAAGCACAATTGTGAAGGGCATACTTGGTTTTCCGCAAGAACTAACCGAACGCAGAAGTGCTCTACTGGAGTCTGAGGCAGGATTGCTGAACCAGCAAACAGCACTGATCGAGGCTCAGCAAAAACTGATCGCTGCACAAACCGCAGCAGCAGAAGCTACAACAAACAAATAACAAGAAGTTGAGGGCGAGAGATGTACAGAGTGGAATGCCACATCTTTGCGGGCTTGGGAGGTCCACTCACCAGTCGCGGAACACGATTGTTGGAAGATATGATCGATCAACTGCCATTGGAAGTCGATGCCCATCACCACAAACATTCTTCCTATGAACGGGTCACCGAAGGGATCATCGCTAGAGCAAAGCGCTTTGGACCAGCTATGACGCTGTTAATCGGTCATTCCTACGGAGCACTGAGATGTCAGCAAATCTCGGTGGCGATGGCAAAGCAAAATTTACCGGTCGACTACGTTGCTGGCATCGACCCGACAGCTCTGCCCCTTAACCATCTGCCTATGGAAATCCCGGACAATGTCTTGCTGGTGGATGAGTTTCACGCAACGCGCGGCATACCCGCCCGTGTTAGAAAAAGGATCCCCAATGGAGAACGCGGCGGTAAATTTGTGGTACCTGGTAACAAACCGGATCGGCACATTGTTGTTGAGGTACCCGGTCCTCACATTGCTTCCGCATCTGATCCAATCACACAGACCCGCATCATCTTGATGGTCCAAAATCTGATTGAGTCGCACCGTGGTATTCCACCGATCCTTGTATAGCAAAGCGAATATTTCTCGCCCCAAAATCACCGATTCACGATGGAATCACGCTGCCCGGCTTAAATGCCAGCATCACACATACAGACAAGCAGGGGACTCAAATGACAGAAGAACTTCAAAGATACGTACCCAGAATTGGTGAAGAAAACCGTTCAGCTGATGATGGGAAACTTGGAACCGATGGCCCAAGCGATGAGGGCGACGAACAGGATCTGTATTATTATCCGCACGAACTGCAATTATCTGTGCCAGGAATTGGCTCTGAGATCGAAGCCCTTCAATCAGGTTCGAGTTTCCGGGAGTTTCGCTCATATCAAGATGACTTCGATGCTTTCATGTCTGACCTAAATTTGCGGCACTTCAAATCGAGCGAGTTTCTTTTTCTGGGTGGGAGTCATTATGCACCGGGCGCATGTCGCGGGCTGAATGAACTACCCCCGAGAACGCTTTGGAATTCGATCCGCACGATTGCTGTCGCCGTCGATGAAATTCGAGAGCGGTTGGGTGCACCAATTCTGTTCAATTCCGTGTATCGAAACATGCCCTACAACGCATGCATCGATGGTGTGTCCGGCAGCTATCACATGCGGTTCAATGCGATTGATTTTCGCTGTCTAGACGGCAACCGCAGCGGAACCTGGGCAGCCATGGCAGAGAAGGTGCGAAGCGAAGGATTTTTCACCGGTGGCATCGGGATATACAATACATTCGTTCATATCGACAGTCGCGGTGTAAACAAGCAATGGGACAAACGCGGATAAACTTAAGCTTTTCAATATAGCAGGGGGGAAATAAATGGGACATGGGGGAAATCTTGACGGATTGCTTTCGGATTCGGGCGCAAATACCAAAAAACGACGCTTCGGAAAACGTTTATGGCTTTCAGATGACGATATCCAATCTTGTCTAAAAAGATTTGCTGAAGAAAAGATTCGAGGGAACGCATCTGAGCAACAATTACCAAAGCTAAACAATCCTGATGTTCCGGCTGGATATACTTATCTCGCTCAATTCATGACACATGATATGTCTTTTAATGCTGGCGCACTCCTTGATCCCGGTCAGTCAACGAGGATAGAGGCGAGAACGACATCCCTTGATTTAGATAGCTTGTATGGAGGCGGTCCAGACGCAAACCCCCTTCTCTATCAGATTGAAGGGCGCAAAAATAATCAATGTATAAGGTCAAAACTGAGAATTGGCCGTACAAAAAAATTTGAAAATGTATCTACGGAAGACGATTTACCGAGGGCTTGTTTAAACGACATACATACAAACTTTTCTTGCTCTGAAAAGATGGGGCATTACCCAAAAGAGCAAATTTGCGAAACTTCAAAGCCACCAAAAGATGAGGAGAGCCCCTTCCCTTATTTCGAAGCCATCGTCGCAGATTCAAGAAATACGGATAACCTTATTCTCCAACAATTTGTTGTTTTGTTCATCAAGTTGCACAACAAGATATGTGATCTTCGATCCAGCGAGAAGATGAAACCCGATGTGTTTTTTCGCTCCTGCAGAAACACCTGTACAGTTGTATACCGAAGCGTCATTGTAAATGACCTTCTGTATCGTCTGCTCAACAGGGAAGTGTATGAGCACTTCTTCGGTGACGGATTGTCTTTGGACGCCTTGTCAAATCCGTTGCATGCAAACAAGCTCAGCAATCGACATGATCAGGACAAAATCTTTAGCAGCGCAGCGATGCGTCTGGGCCATGCAATGATCCAACCTCGGTATGATTACAATAGTTTCTTCGGACATGAACATCCCAAAAGAAAAGCAGCATTCTTACGTAAACTTCTCACCTTTCGAAATTTTCTAAAAAAGGGTGATACCGATATGCCAGTTACGGATGACTGGATTATCGATTGGGACAGGTTCTTTCCGCCTTTAAACCCTGATCAAAAGCCAAAAGATCAAAAGTTCAACGATTTCGTTTCCGGTATCGTTTTCAACAAAAGTAAGAAGATTGGCTTCGATTACAGCGCAACCTTTTTTGACAAATTGTTCAACAATGATCCGCAAAAATCCGGACCATGGATTGGAGGTCTGGCCTTTGCCGATTTGTACCGAAACTTCAAAAACAAACTTCCACAAACAAGCGACGTGTTAGATGACGCAGCAAGCGCATTCGATTCAGCGGGGATAAGCATCGAGGAAGACATGGAAGCGATCAAACAACAAATCGACTTCCCAGAAGAGCTCCTCGAAATTCTGCTCGTATACCTAATAGGAGAAGCGCAGTTTTTGGAAGACGGCAACCGAATGGGAAAGCTGGCCTCTTACATAGTAGCCGCCCAAGTCGCACGATCTCTTACCGAACTGGAGTTAAGCGCTTCAGACAAGAGATTCATCAACAAAATAGGGATTAGCGGAATGCCAATATGGATGCAGGAAATCACATCCTGGCTTGGTGTTTCTGGATATCACAACAGTTCCTCATAATCGCAAAAGGAGAAAAAGCTATGGGTGAAATCAGAATTCAGGATGCATTCGCTGTGGGTGAAAAGATTCGAGCAATATCCAAGAACATTCACGGTTCGAGAAATCCGAAGATACCAGACGAAACCTCAACTTCTGACGAGATTATTAAATACTTTTGGTCTGACTTAGAGTTGGAGGGTTTCGATGAAGTGAAACTTGCCGTTGAAAAGAAAAACCAGCTGTTGATCAAAATTCCGCATATCGACAGTTTCCAGCCTACTGCCCCTGATTATAAAAAGTATCCTTTTCTTGATAGTGGGCAGAGAATTGAACGCATTCATGATGCATACCAGTCCTGCACAGACGGTGACCTGTCAACCCGACCGATATCGAATGAGGACTTCTATAATATGCGGCTTTGTGAGTACACCTGTAACACCTGCATTTGATCATTTCCTCCCTAGGTGGCGCCCCTTCCGGGCGCTGCCAGTCCAGCTTTTTCAAAGCCCTCTCGAGCCTGTTGAAGCGGGTCGGCACTTCGCACCGGACAGTGGGACAGAAACCACTCCACAACCAGCCCTTCGTTACAGTGCGTTTCACCGCACCAAGCCTTGCTTGCAAACTCATAAAACTGATGCGCCACAAATTTTGCCTCTTCGGTTCTTCCCAAGTGGCCGAGCGCAGCTGCATGCCACCCACGCGCAACCGGCAATGCACCACCACTTTTTTCTGCGGAACTGACACATCTTTCATAGTCCCCACAAATAAAATATGTTGAAGCCAGATACCCCCATTCGGGCGCCCCAATGGTGGGGATGGTCGCTTCCACACTTTTAGAAATTTCATTGGCACGTTCAACATCGCCGCAATAGGCTAACCCATTCGCACTGGAAATTAACGTGGTAGGATTGTTTGGATTGAGATCCTGCGCAATGCGATGGTGATTTTCCGCCTGATCATACAATCCACACATCCCGTTAGACCAGGCAAGTGCCATCTGATTTCGAACATCAAGCGGGTCGAGCGATACAGCCTTTTTCGCTAACTTGTTTCCCTCAAGCAATTTTTCCTTATCCGGGAAAACGCCGGGATTTGTAACTTGCTCAGAATTGATCAACGAAGCCGCGCCACTATAGGCCGGAGCAAATGTGGGGCAATGATCGATAATCTTTTGATACAGTTCCTTGGCCTTCAACCGACCATCCGGTGTCCATGTCCAAGTGAAGCGTTGAGCATTGACCCAGTCGTTATAGATGTCTTCACCCAAGTCCTGAACGGCTATTCGATTGGTAATTTCTTTTGCGGTCAGACATATGCTGAGCCCCGATGCAATCCGCGCGACAAACAGTCTTTGATTGACAAACCAATTCTCTGGAGACAGCGCCAGTTTTTCACTCCACAAATAACGCCCATCCGTTGAAGATTTAACAGTCACAATCAGATTAAGAGAACCAGGCACGAGGTGATAGATACCTTCTACAAGATAGTGAGGCTTGTCAGAGTGACCGGCATGAGTGGGACCAAGGGCAGGAACGTGTTTTCCATCTACAATGATCCATTCGCGAAACCTGACTAGCCCCGCGATCAATTCCTGCCGAAACACTTCAACGGCAAGTTGATCCTCTTCCTTACCACCAGCGGAAGTAAACGGTTGAATGCAGAGCAATGGATAACTGGGCTGAACAGGCATCAACTCAGCGCGCTTTGAAGCGCCGTTCAACACGACTGCAAAATCATCGTCTGCCGCATAGGTCCCTGACTTAATTTGCACGATGAGATCTTGGGTTTCCACTTCCGGTTCCATATCAAACTCATCGTCCAAATAGTCCCAAAGCGTATTGTATTGCCGAATGGCAGCACCTGCATTGTTTTCATGCATGTAACAACGCATCACGAGCCGCTGGGACTCTTCATGGCTGGGGTCTAGTTTTACCAGCGTCATAGCCGCTAGCTTTCGCACCTCATAGCGAAAGCTTCGATTACGCATCGCTGATTGCAATACAGAAATGAACCGATCATGCCAATTCTGGCGCGTCACGCGAACCCACGAGTTAAAGGAACTGTCCAGGGACTCCAATCCGTACAACAACTTTTCAGGAACAGAATCCGTTCCCAACTCAAACGTCGGCAATTCTCCAGCTTCAATCGCATCGATGATTTCAAAGACGTCAACTTTGATATGATCACGGTGTATCAAAATTTCATTTCTCTGGGCAGAAAAGCCGCCAAACCCAACACGATCCAAAACCGATCGCAGCTGCTTCAGGCACTGACGCAAAGAAGCACGCGCCTGTTCTTCGCTTCGCTCGCTCCATAATAAACCTGCAATGCGTTCGCGTGTTTCGCATCCTTCCGGTTTGAAAAGCAGATAGGCGAGCAACGCACATGCTTTTTTGTTCGCAACGGGTATCGGATTATTATTCTCATCGGCAATAGAAAACCCGCCTAAGATCGATACATGAAGCGTGCTATGCGTAGCCAAATCTGGTAGATGCGGTCCCATTTCTTCCCCCGACCTTCACACCCAATTGCTTAAGTGATCATCAAGGAACAGGCTATTCAAATATAGCCGTATAATCAAATAATTGTCGGTTTTTTTACAGATTCATTCAAATTTGTACGCCTATTATAAGCCATTTCTACTAGACGATCTGTAATTATATGAGGTTTTGAAGACTGCATTTTTGGTATTATTGTCTTAAATACTGGAATACTTATATCTTTTTGCGTCAGCTCGCACACATACGGTGTAAAATTATTGTCACTGAGTTTTCTTATCGATTTTTCTAAATTTGTTTCCTGAACTTTCAAGCCTTTGTAATCCATGAGATCTCCAAATAGTTCTGGGTACTTGTCCAAATGTAATCGTTCACTTCGATCAAGCCATAATCGATCAATTTCATTCAGTTCATGTTTTTCTTTGTTCTCGTTTCGATACAGCGAAATTTCTCTGGCAAACTCCATTTGGCACATTTCAAGAAACGCACTTTGAGCAGCATGCAAAAAGGAAAACCCGGCAGAACTCCCGGCAACAACCCCCTGACCATCAGGATCACTGGACAGTGACACAACAGCTGGCACTGCGTTATCTGCGGTGATATCCAGCATCCACCAAGGCCTTGTTACACCTTTGCGAACCCGTGAAACAAACGCAGCAATACCGCTTTTTTCAAGAAACGCATTTGGTAATCTGTATCCCCCGGCACCACCAAACCACCACATGGCGACCGCGTCTCTTTCTATTACTTCCAAAAAGCCTGAGTTAATGGCATGTGCTTTTGTCACCCCCGCGCCAACGCCGGTGCTTTCAGTTCGACTTTCGATAGAAAATCCACCGGACACATCACGCAAAACCAAATCAGCTGGAAAGAACACATGGGTGGAATCGGAAATGGTTTCAGCCCGAACCCATCCACACTCCTTCAACCTCTCCGGTTCCACTGACTTTTCAACCCATTGGAATTCTTCAGCTGACAAATGATGCTCAGCAACAGTATCTAAAACTCTATTGTCACTTGATCGACGCAGGAAGGAAAGGAACTCTGCAGCCTCACCCGCACAGCTTTCAAACGCCTGTTTTAAACCCGCACCTTTCCCGCCAACACCGACTGACCTTTTTCCGTGTTCACCAAGTCCAAACTGATCCAGAGAAATCATACCACCCCAAAATGAGGCGCCCGGCGCACCACGCACCGGTAACTGAAATGCATCATCAAAGCGAAGATAGAGATTGATAATCGCTGATCTATTTTCCAGCACTTCCTGGTTGATTGCCCCCGCTTCGATGTATCCGATGTCCTTGAGGAAACCGAAAACAGCACTGTCTCTGACAGTCTCACCACTTCCATTCAAGACCGAAAGACAATTGCGGAAAAAGGCTCTGCTTTGCTCATTCATTAGGATGCTTTGCCCTTGAATTGATCGCCTCCAAACAAGCATTAGAACATCGCAGTTTCAACCTTCCCAATGTCAATTCGCCTGCGTGAATGCATCGATTCACGATTGACTCACGGCAATTTGGTTTCCTCCAACAAATCATTCATCAAAACCGGATGGTTCGGTACCGTCTGATCATTGCTAGCAGGAGGAATTGGTATGTTTGAAGAAAAAGAGGAGATAGAAGGCAACGTAAAAACAAAAAGAAACTCTCTCCAATGCCGCGCCCGATTCACGCTCTGGCTTGGGCAAGGACGCTGCAGCATTGGCTAAGGCAGCCGCTGCACGCGTCAAAACTTCATAAACCAAATCAATGTTCACAATCTGAATGAAAGAGCCAAAATGACCAATCTCAACAGCATCAAAACATTAAGACAGCTTTCGGCATCCATGCAAAGCGATCCTGAATTGGTCGAGCAAATGAAGGAAGACCCGAATAAGGTTGTCAGCCAATTGGGTTCTACACACATTCCCGACACCCAGGTTTACCGAATGGTAGTTTTCTCCCTTGGTGCAGCACTGATCATCGCTGTGATAGGTTCGATTCTGATCACTTATCATGAAAAAAGCGACAGTCAGATTCCAGACATATTGATCGCAACAGCCTCCGCAGCGGTCGGTGCATTAGCGGGGTTATTAGCGCCTCAACCCAATCAAGAATAAGGCGAGAAAATTTTGATCAGCAAAGAATGGGAGGAAAGAACGTAACGCAAGCCGGCATGGCAGAGGTTAAAAGCCAAACAACATACTATCCTCGCTCATTTGCCAAAGATGTGATATACTTCTTCTCTACAAAGGTTTGGGCATAGACTGGCAGGGGACTGAGCTGAAGCAATTCTGGCGAAGATCGCCTGCCAATGCAGAGGGATGTTTGCCGTGAACCAGAACCTGAATTACCCTTTCACAAAGTATGTTCTCATCACTGCGCTGGCTGCAGTGATCAGCCTGACAAGTAACACTGTGTATGCGCAAACAGATGCTGATTTCAGCCGGTATTGCCGCGAAAACTTCCCGGGCAGTTTATATGAGAAAACCGAACAGAGCTGGGGAATCCAACACAATTGTAACCAACAAGGAACCAGACAGGGAATTGATTTTTCTCAGGCATGTCGTCTGACAACCGGAAGTCCGGCGCATGAGATTCTCGGTGACCGCGTCATTTGTTATGGCGAAGCACAAAGCGATGCTGACCGAGTTCAGGCCATTGCCGGTCCCCTTGATATCGCAGGCTTTTGCATCGAGAAACATCCCGGCTCTATCCCCGAAGCAAGGCCGGAACCCACCGGGATAAAGCATTATTGCCGTCAACCTGGAGCCAATGGTGGCTTCACGCTTCATGCAATCGACCTTGCTCAAGCCTGTGAGGAACAAAGGAACGTTCGAGGGTTCATCGATGCAGGCGTCCAGGTTTTATGCGTAAACTCTGGTGCAACCGCCGGAAATGGAGCGGGTGAAGGCGGTGGTGGCGGCGGCGGAGGCGGCGGTTTCCCTGATCTAGGTCCAGAAGATGTAATTGAAGCGAAAGACAAAGGCCGTTTGTTGCACAAGAGCGTTCAGTACGCCAATCTGCAGGGCTGCGGAAATGCAGACCCCGACTTTATGCTTAAGTTACCACCAACCTCCATGAAAAGAGGGCTCGGCGAACAAACCTTTGACTATATGGGCCTCACAATGTCTTGCCCTGGCCTTAAAAACGGCAAAGTCGTTTCCTTTGAGGAGGTTTGCAATCAGTTTTCTGGCTCAAACCCGCCAATGCAAGCCCGGTTGCTTCCCAATGGTCTACCAATTTGCTGGCAAACAGGACGTGCCGGATGGCCGCCCAAGGACGGTGAAGCCGGTTGGGGGCTGAACAGCAATTCACTGACGGGCGTGTGTAACCAAGCCTATTTTGGACGGCCACCTAATCCAAACGAACTCAAGGAAGAAAACATTACCGCACTTTTGAAGTACCAGGTCCGATCACTTGAGGTGGAGTGTTTCTATCTCCCCACAAATCTGCTGCTATGGCTGCTGGAAACCAAGGGCGATTCCAACCACGCAACCAACATTCAGTCACTGCTTCAAGTCGATGCGACCGTAAAACGGGACTACATGTCAGGCGGTGAAGGCAAAAACAACTTTCAGTTCATCTTTAAGGGCGCAGCCGGAGACACGCTGAATAACGGTGATATGATCGAAGATTACGAATTCGGTGAAGTCATCCAAATTGAGGGCCAAATCGTCGCCAAAGAGAGGATTAACATGACCTATGATGCGCAAAAAGGCAGAACGCTGCTCACCATCCAGTTTGAAGATCCAATCACGGGCTATGCAAACCCCATCGAGCGAACGATTACACTATTGGGCGATAAACGGGGGGTTTTGGCCTACGATCCGAATTGCTGTTCAAATGCAACAATGGAGCTCGCGATAGAAAAGTAGCTGCGCGACATCAAACAATCATCGTTTCGAAAGGCAAACTTCACGATGGCAAACAAATCGCAAAAAGGCTCAGGCGGTAAACGCGGGCATTCCAATCAAGACAACTGGATGACCCATCGCGAAGAGAAAGAATTGGGACGAAAACTTCGGCGTCTGGAAGAAAAGGAAGAAATCAGAGACGCAAAGTTAAACCTTGGCTCAGATCAGGAACCATTGGAGAAGCCTTAGTCAGTAGAACCCGATCTACCTATCCGGCAAGCAGCTTGATCCAATTCTTGTGCACCCAACCCTTTTTACCTTCATAGGGCACTTCACGATCAGCGGAGATGGGGCTGCAGTTGAGTTCTTGATTGTCGTAAACAATGCCGATCCAGTCACCTTGCCAGTTGAACAACCAGACATCATCACCATTTCTAAGCTCGTCTAACTTTTGATATTGGGTGCCTGGTCCCGAACGCACCGCGAGAAACCCGTCACCATCCGCCTTCAAACCATCAACCTTACCATAGGCACAGGTATCCAGATTACCATCCGCAATTTCCATTACCGGAACGTCTAGAGATTGAGCATTCGCCACGGGAACCACTGATGCCAGTGCGAAAAATGCAACTGCCGATATTACATTTGAAAAGACCAAAAACCGAAAACCATAATGCTTATTCATATGAAATCCTCAATTTGTATAGAGACATTCTATCATATTCCAGCAATCAACGTAACAGGGGAGCGCAATCCGGATCAGGATATAAGGCTGTCACCCCATTTAGTATCGCAGGACAAATGTGCGTAACGCGTGGTTTGGGGGAAGAGATTTTCGAATACAATGCGCTTTGCAATCACAAATTGGGGGTGTCGGGGAGACCATCATGTCAACGAAAACAACAATTTTGCGCATATTCGAAGTCAAAACCAAACCGGGATGCGCCGAGCGGTTACTTGCAAATTTCGAGACGACGTCAGCGGAAGTCGTCCAAAACGAACCAGGCAACCGGGGATACTTTTTCGGCAAAAGCATCGAGGGAGATGAAGACGTTGTCATGTTCGTATCAGTCTGGAAAGACTTAGAGGCTGTAAAAGCAAGGTTTGGAGAAGATTGGCAAACGTCCTTCATGCCAAACGGGTATGAGGCATTGATTGATCGGTGTTCCATCAGACACCTACATGTCGGTTCGGATTGGCATGTCGCCGATTTTTCTAAATAAAGTCACACGCTTTCGGTTTCAGGCTCCAAACTTTCAAGAATGAAAACAGATCGAAACAATTGAAGCGTTGTAATCGCTTCTCAGAAACCAAACTGAAACATTGGGCGCCCAAATAGTTCTTCGTAAACCACAACCTTCAATAGAATGGAGAACTAAAATGACACGTAAAATTATAACAGCCGTCGCAGTTGCTGCGAGTGTTCTGGCAACCGTTTCAGTTGCTGAAGCTGGTGGCAAAAACAAGGGACGCCATTTTGGTGGCAAGCACTTTTATGGGCATGTCTGGCATGATTATTATGGCCATCGTCCCGTACACAACTGCCGTTACTTCTTGAAAAAAGCCCAGTACACCGGTTCGCCTTACTGGTTCAAAAAGTATCGTCGTTGCATCAACGTATATTACTAAGTCTCCTGTATACGTACTCCGATGGAATGACCCGGGTTGACTGGTATTCAGTCAGCCCGGTCATAGTTTGCAACGATCGACCTATGAAAGTGCCCGGCCTTCTGCCGCAAGCTTTTGTTTCAGAACCTGACGTACTTTCACCCCCGCACCATCTGCCCCAAGCGTGACTTCCAGATATGCCATGCCACGCGGATCAATACTGATTTGTGATTGAATCTTTTCCAGCAAATGTTTGTCTTCATCAAATGCAGCGATGACACTGGCCTTGGTTTTTGCTGCTACTTCTTCGGAGATATCCGGCACATCAAAAGCTGCGCCCCAGAAGTAATGCGTTTTTCCCCGCGTCGATGGCGTCACGATATGACAGCCCCGCATGATAAAATCTGATCGCCGCCCCTCATCGGGGTTTGGATCGTGAACATTCCAATCAGAGAACGAGATGGCGAGGGTCGGCATTCGTCCCTTTTGTACCCGCTTAATGGGTTTGTCCTCAGGAAGTCCCATACCCGCACAAAACAAGGGAGACAGAGGCGCAAGGTCAAACTCTTGTTCATAACAAACCGTATCACCTTCCATGTATGTGTCAGGAGCTTGAATCCAGTCATCTTGCTTGAACGTGTTTTTATGAAGGAAAGCAATATGCGTGAGATCAAGCACGTTTTCACGGATCAGCACCCAATTTGCCGCCACTTCATAGTACCCGGCGATGAAACTCCAATTTGGATCAATCTGATAAGCAACATCTGGCGGATCACAATCGATTGCATCCTGATCACCCATCCAGATCCAGATAAATGCACCCGCTTCCACAACACGATACGAAGGAATCTGTGCCGTACTGGGGGTCATATTCTGAGTGGGTGCTTTCGTGCAGTTGCCAGCTGTATCAAACTCCATTCCGTGGTAGGGGCATATGATTTTATCCCCGTCCACATGTCCCTCAGAAAGCGGGGCCCATCGGTGCGGACACCGGTCATAGAGCGCCGCCGGAGAGCCGTCTGCCAGTCGATACAAAACGACCGGTGTTTCCAACAACCACCGGGCCATTGGCTTTTCGGTTACCTCGTCGCTGCGGGCAGCGACCCACCACATATTTCTGGGATAGTTGTCTTCAAGCATCCCGTTGGGAATCCGTTGACCGAGTTTATGATTGGTTTGCATCTCATTCATGATCGTCACCCTTCCTCCAAAGCTTTGATAAACTTCTTCGCCTCCGCAGCATTCATCTTATAACTGTGATCCTCATCAGGAAATGTACCGGCCCTTACCTCCGAAGCGAACGCTTCAAATGCCCGCGTCGCAACGTCCGACATATTTGCATATCGTTTCGCAAATTTCGGTTTGAACGTATCGAACGCACCGATCAGGTCATAGCCATTGAGCAACTGACACGTTCCAGCTGCACCGGCGCCAATCGAAAATGTAAAAATACGAACGGCTTCATCCACCGCCTTGCCGACTTCATAAGGCATCGCTTCGATTTCCAGACCAATCGCCCCAGCTTCTTCAATTGCCTTTGCGTTATCAACAATCCTAAGTGCCTCATCACAGGTACGTCCCTGCATTTTAAATCCACCTGCCAAATGAACACGATGGGGAAGCAATCCCACATGACTCATAACGGGCACTCCGGCATCCGCAACCGCTTTGATCGTATCAAACATCTCGCGACCACCCTGCAGTTTCACCGCATCGACACCCCCTTCCTTCATGAGGCGGATGGCATTTTGTACTGCAAGTTCCGGGGTCGCATAAGATCCGTAAGGCATCGAGATAATGCTGAACAGGCCTGGTGCACCTGCCCGCACGGCCCTTGCGTGATCAATCATTTGATCCACGGTAATAGCGAGCGTGTTCTCATGTCCGTGCAATGTCATTCCAAGACTATCGCCAATCCCGATGATATCAATCCCGGCGCGCTGCGCCCAGGCCGCACTCATCGCCTCACCAACTGCAACCATCGCCAAGCGCTCACCTGACGCTTTTTTGTTTGCAAGGTCAGGGATTGTCAGTTTTTGCTTGTCTTCCATCTCAAAATAACTCAGATTGTTCCACGTGGAACAATACATCAACCAAGCAATTCTGCAAGCATGAACTTTTCTGCTCTGAGACATCTTGGAAAACCCGTGCAAAAAGGCACTCAACGCGATGCAAGTCAGAACCCTTGAAAAAAGAAGCGCGACACCCGAAGTGATCGAATTCCTCATGAAGGTGGAGTTTCACGACGCAGCACTTTTTTCATATGTTACCAGCGGAATCGTGATCCCAACTTATGATGCGATCAAACGCGATTTCGGAATTATTCGTGGCGAATATCTTTTATTGGTTTGTCTGACACACTATCCAGTACTGACTGCTCAGGATATCGCCCGATTGACCGGGAGACCGCGCAACACGATATCCAGAGCTGTCAATCGGATGCTCAAGGAAAAGTTCATCTCACGCGTACCAGACCCCGATGACGGGAGACAGGCAAAATTGACCATCACCCATAAGGGTGAAGCCCTGCATCAAAAGGTCGTTCAATATCTGATTGATCGTGAAGAACAGATCCTTCAAACCTTGAGCCAAAAAGAACGCACGGCGTTGCGGAAGATCATGCGCAAACTTGCAGAACACACTTCCCGCCTCATGTCTTGAGTCATTCTTTTTCAGACGCCAGCCCAACTTCAGCCAAAATCTCCTGTGTGTGTTCACCAAGCAATGGAGCCCCACGTCGAATCTTGGTCGGAGTCCTGGAAAAAACCGCCGGAGAACGGGCTTGGCGAAGGCGGCCTGCGTGTGGATGATCACTCTCAACTACAATCCCGTTTGCAACGACTTGCGGATGCTGACGCATCTGCGTGCGCGTTAAGACCGGGGCACACGGAACACCAGCGTGCTCAAGCTTGGCCAGGATTTCTTCAGCAGGAAATGCAAGTACAGCATTCTGTATTTCAACAAGGCGCGCGTCTTTGTTGATCTCGCGAAGTGCTGCCGTTTCAAAGCGGATATCCTTGAGTAGATCAGGCCGCTCTACAGCCTTACAAAACGCTTCCCATTGCTTGTTCTGCATCACAGAGATCGTGACATATCCATCCGCGACTTCATAGATTAAGTCTATAAAAGACTGGGCTGTTTCTGTTTCCAGTTCCTTACCAACGAATGTGTGTCCCCCCATGTCAGACCCCCACAAAAAGGAGATGATGGTATCCAACATGGAAAGGCGCACGCTTTGTCCCTCGCCGGTCCGTTCTCTGGCGAAAAGAGCCGCTGTAATTGCCTGACTTGCCTGAACACCGGTAAGCTTATCGGGAAGAATGGTGCGGACGAGCTTGGGCCGTTCTTCGTCGGACCCCGCCTGAACAGTCGTTAACGCAGAAACGGCTTGAATAAGCGGATCATAGACCGGCTTGTTGGCATAAGGCCCTTCAAATCCAAAGCCAGTCATTAAGACATAAATAATCGCAGGATTTACCTCCCGTACTTGATCTTCGCTGAGACCAAGGCGGTCCATAACACCGGGTCGAAAATTACTGACAAGGACATCTGCGTCTTCAAGCAACCTGAAAAGCGCCTTACGCCCATTTTCATCTTTCAGATCGAGAACAATCGAACGTTTGTTACGATTGTTGTTCAAGAAGGAAGCGGACAATCCGGTTTGGTCAGCAGAGACATGACGGGCAAAATCACCGCCAGGGGCCTCAACCTTTACAATGTCAGCACCCTGATCACCCAACACCATGGTAGCCGACGGACCGGAGACAACGGTTGTCAAATCAATCACACGCACACCGCTCAGCGGCCCATCAGAATTCTGTGCCATACCCGGCCTTTCAATACTGGACACTTTAACCTGCACCACCCTTGGCAATAATCTGGTGCCGCAAACTCTACCTAATTCATTTTAAGAATTAAAGCAGCCAGGTTTGCAGTCAAACAACCACAATCCAATACTCTGAAACCTGTTGCCATCAGTCGCATCTCACACTTTATGTCAACAGTTCCACCGCCGCGGACAGAGACATCATACCCCCATGCCTTGATGTGAGGCACGCCTTCCGACCTTGGAAACCATAGGCCTATCGCGTCTTCACGGTGAGTTGAACACATCTCCAACAAATGCCTTGACCAAAAGACCATTTCTATTTATCTACCTACTGATAGATACCTATCTATCAGTAGATTAAGGAGAGAAAAAATGAAAGTTTATGATGTAGAGAATTTCCCCAACCCCGTCCGCGTACGCATCGCGCTTGCAGAAAAAAATGCCACGGACCAGGTTGAGTTTGTCAACGTAGATGTCATGGGTGGCGAACACAGAACACCCGAGTTTCTTCGAAAAAATCCCAATGCAGCAGTTCCGGTCCTGGAACTGGCAGACGGAACGTGCATTGCAGAATCAACTGCGATCACTGAATTTATAGATCACACGTTTGAGGGCCCATCCCTAACCGGTAGAACTGCAAAGGAGCGGGCAATCGTACACATGATGCAGCGTCGCGCCGAGACTAACCTGATCGACGCCGTTTCGGCCTATTTCCATCACGCCACGCCAGGCTTGGGACCGGATCTTGAAACTTACCAAAATGCCGAGTGGGGTGAGAAACAAAAAGAAAAAGCAGTCGTTGGCATGAGATACTTTGACGATATCCTGTCCAAACAGCCTTATCTAGCAGGAGAAAATTACTCTATGGCAGACATCACCGCCTATGCAGGTCTGGCATTTGCTGATTTTGCAAAGGTTGAAATTCCTGCTGAATGCAAACATCTTGTCGCGTGGCGGGAAAAAGTATCCTCGCGCGCTGCAGTCGCTCACTAAGCTGAGGACGAATTTGGGGGATCCACTCCCAAGTTCATCCCGGGTCATTAAGACAAGGATTGAACATGCAAAACAAGACCAGTGTATTCCACGAAGGGGAAATCGCCATTCACCGGGAACTTGGGATTGAAGACCGTATGCAACAAATCGGCGAACGGGTTATCCGCACCACCATGCCGGAACAGCATCAGGACTTTTTCGCATTGCTTCCAATGATCCACCTTGGCGCACTAGACAGCAAAGGCCAACCGCACGCCATCACACGTGTTGGCACACCCGGTTTTGTATTCGCACGCGATGCCCAAACCCTCGTCATCGAAGGTCAGCCACTGTCAAGTGAGCCGGATGATCTCGATTTATCACCCGGTGCAAAACTGAGCGTGGTGGGAATCGAATTTGAAACCCGAAGACGAAACCGTGTAAACGCGATTGTGGCTGAACACCAAAATGGAACTCTGAGTCTAACTGTCGATCAAAGCTACGGAAACTGCCCGAAATACATTCAAGCGAGACGCGTCGGTCGGCTTATGGAAACCAAGCCGCAGAGACCGGTTGAATTTGCTGAGCATTTGGAATCAAGCCACATATCCATCATCGAAAAATCAGACACCCTGCTGATCGCAAGCCGCTCGGCGGACTTAAGTTCTGAACGAAACTCCGGTGTTGACATCAACCACCGCGGTGGAAATCCAGGCTTCGTTAAAATCCTGAACAACAACACACTGGAATTCGCAGACTATGTTGGAAACAATTTTTTCAACACCCACGGCAACCTACGCATCGATGGGCGCGTTGGCATCCAGGTGCTCGAATTTGAAAGCGGCGATGTTCTGCATCTGACCGGAAAAGCACAACTGGCACAGGTAAAA
>JBCCXO010000030.1:0-42524 GCA_039191645.1 Pseudomonadota bacterium
ATTCAGCACGGCGCGTGGGATCTTTTGGCCAAAATTCATCGTTTCCGTATTTTGCGCCCAGGTAACGGAGGATCGCGCCGCTCTCAAATAGGGTCAAGCCGTTGTCTTGGAGCACAGGAATCAATCCGTTGGGGTTCATTGAGCGGTATTCTGGTGTGTCTGTTCCTCCAAATGTTCCGCCGACATCTATCCGTTTCACGTCCAGTTTTAGTTCCTTTGCAGCCCACATTGCGATTTGCACATTGCTTGATGTTGCACGACCCCAGATTGTTAACATGCCTAATCCTCCCAGAGGTGATTGTTCAGTCTATCCCATGGTGTGCACCTTGACCCAGGCCCCAAGGATTTGCATAGGTTCTGCATGAAAAATTCTATAGTACCAGTTGAATTCCTTACGTCCCTTTTCGATGCGGCTGTTGAGGCTGCCATGCCTGATAAGGTTATTGAAAAATACCTTCCAGAAAGGCCGACGGGCAGGGTGGTCGTGATAGGGGCGGGCAAGGCCTCAGCTCAAATGGGACAGGCATTTGAAAGCGCTTGGCGTGCCAAATATGGTGAGACTGTTCAGGGGGTAATCGTTACCCGCTATGATTATGGTTGTCCCTGTGACAATATTGAAGTTTTAGAAGCTGCACATCCAGTGCCGGATGAGGCAGGATTGTCTGGAGCAAAAAGACTGCTAGCGGCGGTTTCCGACCTTACAGAAGATGACCTTGTAGTTGCATTAATCTCTGGAGGGGGCTCGGCTCTTCTTCCATGCCCTCCTGAAGGTCTTGATTTAGAACATGAAATTGCTGTCAATGAAGCGCTCCTTGCGTCTGGAGCACCTATTTCAGCCATGAACACGATCCGCAAACACGTTTCTGACATCAAAGGTGGGAAACTGGCAGCTGCGGCCTATCCAGCCAAAGTCGTTTCCTTGCTGGTCTCGGATATTCCCGGTGACCATCCACAATACATTGCCTCCGGCCCAACGGTACCCGATCACGGATCGCTTGAAGATGCGTTGGCAATCATAGACCAATATGAAATGGAGCTGCCGGATGCTGTCATGGCACATTTAAGGACTGATGCAGCGAGGTCTCCGTCGCCGGATGACCCTGAATTTTCAAGAACTGAGCATCATATCGTGGCATCCGCGGCCAAATCGCTTGATGCGGCGGTTGCGCTGGCAGCCAAGTCCAAGCTGGATGCCTTTGTATTGTCTGACGCGATTGAGGGAGAGGCACGGGAAGCTGCGCGCACGCAAGCAGCAATTGCGAAAGAAATTGTGCATCGGGATCGTCCATTCAAAAAACCGGTGTTGATGCTTTCTGGCGGGGAAACCACTGTGACACTAAAGGGAAATGGTAAAGGCGGTCGAAACACAGAGTTTTTGCTTTCCCTTGCCATCGAAATCAATGGACAAGAAGGCATTCATGCCTTGTGCGCGGATACGGATGGCATTGACGGCAGTGAGAAAAACGCTGGTGCTTTTGTAGATGGTTCGACCGTTATGGAGATGCGAAAGGCCGGTGTTGATCCCAATGCATATTTGCAAAACAATGATGCGTGGTCTGCCTTTGACAAAATCGGCTCACTATTTATACCAGGCCCAACGGGCACGAATGTGAATGATTTCAGAGCCATTTTGATTGTATGAACGGGCTTGATAGCGGAGGAAAACATGTCTGATAGAATAGTGGTCGCCGGCGCAAAACGCACCCCAATGGCTGGGTTTCAAGGTGAGTTTTCTCCTCTTACCGCATCCGAGTTAGGGGGTGCTGCAATCAAGGCAGCGCTTGAAGATGCAAAGGTAGATTTTTCAAAAGTCGATGAAGTTATCATGGGGAATGTGCTTCCCGCCGGTCAGGGCCAAGCACCGGCTCGGCAAGCCGCTTTTCATGCGGGGCTGGATAAAGGCGTGCCTGCAACTACCGTCAATAAGATGTGCGGCTCGGGGATGAAAACCACCATGATCTCCTTTGATCAACTGAAGGCAGGAAATGGCGAAGTCCTCGTATGTGGTGGTATGGAGTCGATGACCAATGCACCCTACCTACTGGATAAAATGCGCGGCGGAGCGCGGTTGGGTCATGGAAGCGTCGTAGACCACATGTTTTTGGATGGTCTGGAAGATGCTTATGAAAAGGGTAAACTCATGGGTAGTTTTGCCGAAGACTGTGCTGAAAAGTTTCAGTTCACTCGAAATGCACAAGATGCTTACGCTTTGAAATCTCTTGAGAATGCTCAAACCGCTCAGGAAAATGGCAAATTTTCCAATGAGATAGCACCAGTTTCTTATGAGAATAGAAAAGGGGTGGTTGAGATTTTGAGCGATGAACAGCCCCGAAATGCGATACCAGAGAAGATCCCACATCTTAAGCCCGCGTTTAAAAAGGACGGAACAGTTACTGCCGCAAACGCCTCTTCGATTTCAGATGGTGCAGCAGCCCTCGTGCTTACGACGGAGCGTGTAGCCGAGCGGGAAGGGATGAATATTCGTGCCATCCTTCATGGCCATGCAAGTCATGCCCATGAACCGGGTTGGTTTACAACAGCACCTGTCCCGGCTGCGCGCAAGCTGATGGATAAAATTGGCTGGTCGACGTCTGATGTTGATTTGTGGGAAGTCAACGAAGCCTTTGCGGTTGTCCCAATGGCATTTATGCATGAATTTGGGCTTGACCGTGATGTTGTGAATGTCCACGGCGGGGCATGTGCATTGGGTCATCCGATTGGTGCATCCGGTGCTCGTATTATTGTGACACTCCTCAATGCGCTTGAGAGTTATGACAAAAAACGCGGTATTGCTGCCATTTGTATTGGTGGTGGTGAAGGAACAGCGATTGCAATTGAAAGGCCATAATCGATGGAATTGAACGCGAGTATCTCTGCTGTAGTAACTGGTGCCGGCTCCGGTCTCGGTGAGGCCACGGCACGCGCACTTGCAGCCAAAGGTGTTAAGGTTGCTGTATTTGATGTCAATGAAGCGGGCGGTGCTGCCGTAGCGGCTGACATTGGTGGCATGTTTGCCAATGTTGATGTGTCAGATGCCGCTTCTGTTGCATCCGGTTTGGTAGAAGCCAGAAACGCGCACGGCCAGGAGAGCATCTGCGTCAATTGTGCTGGTATTGCCCCTGCTGCAAAGACGGTTGATCGGGACGGCAATCCACATGATGCAGCAACGTATGCCAAAGTGGTTGGGGTTAACTTGATAGGGACCTTTAACGTTGCCAGTCAATCTGCTGCGGGTATGTGTGCGCAAGATCCACTCAATGAGGATGGTGAGCGGGGCGTTATCATTAATACTGCATCAGTTGCTGCGTATGACGGGCAAATCGGACAGATCGCATATGGTGCTTCGAAAGCAGGGGTTGCGGGTATGACGTTGCCCATGGCGCGAGATTTGTCACGCAATGGCGTGCGTGTCATGACTGTAGCTCCGGGAATATTCGGGACACCAATGGTTAAAGGCATGCCTCAGGAGGTGCAGGACGCATTGGGAGCTATGGTGCCGTTTCCTTCTCGCTTGGGAATGCCGGAAGAATACGCAAATTTGGCCCTTACGATTTGTGAAAACACCATGTTGAACGGTGAAACCATTCGCCTTGATGGGGCGATAAGAATGGCGCCAAGATAAAGTTAAATCGCTGAATTATTTGCAGAAAAGCCCCTTTGGGGCTTTTTTTTTGTCGTGGCTGAAGGACTTCACACAACAAAAAACCCGCCGACAATGTATCGGCGGGTTCATTAAGAACTATGTTCTTTAAGCTTAGAAGTCGCGACGGACAGAAACTTCGAAACCATCGAAGTCAGCGTCTGTTACACCACCTGTTGCTCCAGCCAGACCAGCGAGAACGCTTGATGCTGAGTCATTAATTTCACCTGTGAAGTAGGTAGTCTTAATGTGGAAGCCAGGAGCCGCTGATGGGAACCAGTTCAGACCAATACCAAACTGATTTGAATCGCCTTCGTCGATGATGGCGTTTGTAGGCTGGAATGGTCCAGCTGTACCATAACCACCTTCAGCGTCCCAGTAGTTCACCCAGAACTCAACTTCGTCGGTCAGGTTCATTTGGAATGCTACACCCCAGATTGACTCAGGGTTTTCGAGTTGCAGAGCGTTATGAACGTAGTCGGTGTTCGCGTCACCGTCGTCCATGTAAACACCCCAAAGTGTACCGCCTGGTACGAACTCTGAAAGGTCAAGGTTTGCAGAAACCTTGTATGCCCACTCACCACGATCAGCAGCAATGCCTGCAGCTGTTACGTCTTGAGCAAGAGAGTCATGCACAGCTGTAAATGCAACACCGAAGCCATCACCTGAGTAGTTGAAGCCAGCGTAGAAGTTTACATCACCGCCCTGACCACCATTATTGGTAGCGTTACCGAAGCCGTCACGACCGTAGGAGATGCGTGGGTCTTCAACACCAACTGTGACAGAGAAACCGTCAGCAGCAAATGTGTAGTCGAAGATGGTAGCATCGTCGAAGCCGTAATAACCATCTGGGTAGAAGATACCAGAAGCGTTGGTTGCGACTGATTCAGCATTAACCCAACCAAAGCCGTGGTTTGATGACCAGTAGTTTGCACCAGCAAAACCAGCACGGAAACCAGCAAGTGAGATCAAAGCAACGTCCATGTCGATGTCGACGTCAACGTTAGACTGACCACCTTCAAGACGGTAGACTGCACGTAGTGTGCCCCAATCGGTCTCGTTACGTGTGTCGATGTTCAAACGTGCGCGCTGACCCCAAAGCTGGAAGTTGTTGTCAAATGTGCTTGCAGCATCGCTGAGCGTAGCAGTTGTTGTGCCACCAGCTACAGTTGGAGATGTGTTTGTTACGCCATCGCCGGAAGTGATCCCAGAGTTTGTACCGTCGATGTAAGCTTTTTCGTAAGCAGAACGAACAAAACCTGAGAAGCGAATGCAAGTCTCAGTGCCTGGAATGAAGAAGAAGCCAGATCCGTAAGCGTCACAAACGCGAACGTATTCTACTGGCTCCGGCTCAACGACAACAGCATCAGCTGCTTGTGCGCTTGATACAGCTACCATTGCAGCTGCTGAGCCAAGAAGAAGAGATTTGATGTTCATTATATTATCCCTATAGGTTACATTTTTGCCAAGATCGGGATAAGTCCCCGCTTTGGTCATTGTGTTGTATGATTTGATGCCTTGTACAGTCAATTGCTTGACGCTGATATCTGCAGTTTTAGGGCCTTCAAGATATCGTTTGATTGGCAGTGTTACAAAAATATCACAGAAAATTTGTTGCCTGTCGATTTTTTATGCCCTGTAACCGATTTGAATGCGAGAATCAGTACATTTAGCCGTAAATCCAGTCAGAATTTGTAGACGAAGGCTATGAAGACATTTAAAACCTGACTTGAAAGGGAAAACTGATATTTTGCGCTGCACGACTAACCGGTATGTTTTAGTACAAATAGCCAGTTTAAAGCCATTAAACCTGTAAATAGAAGCGATATCCATGAACATTGCAAACAGCCCAGTATTTGATCATGAAGCATTTGAAGAGCGTCTTCTGAATATGCCGATGGATGCTTTTATGCGGGAGATGAAACGTACGACTGATTTGGCCAAACGCAATCCGCGCAATGGGGATATACAATTTGCACTGGCTTTGATGTATCTGCGTACGGAATCTTATGCAAATGGCGTTAAGCATCTTAAAAAAGCGCTTAAGCTGAAACCAAATTCTGAGAAGTTGCTTAAAACCCTTTGCGAAGTGCTCTTTCTTGAGCAAAAAAAGTTTTCAGATGCCCTTAAATACTTCAGAAAATGGGCTCTGATGCGGCCTGAACTCTCAGATATCCGTGTGAACATCGCGGAATGCCTTCTTCAAGTTAACAAGCCAAATGCCGCTCTTGAGGAGTTGGATAAAGCGGAAACGCTAAATCCTTCTGATGAAAAATTATGGCCTGTCCGCGCTGAAGTTTACACGAAACTAGGGGATTCAGAGAACGCCAGAAAAAGCCTGGAAGCCGCTCTTGAAATCAAACAGGATCCATTGATCGCTTCCAAGCTTGTGACCTTGCCGGGATATGTACCGACGGTAGAAGCCTTGGAAAAAGTGCGTAACGTTGCTGAGGGCAGTGATGATGTAAAAGGTGCAAATGTGCTGTATTCCGATATCGGATCAGCTTATGAGAAATTGAAACAATACGATGAAGCATTTGATTGTTTTATGAAATCCAACGAAGGTCCGTCGAAAATTCTTGATAGAGAAAACACTTTGGCCGGGTTTGAAAATGTGAAAAACACATTCACGCGGCAATTCTTAAACGAGAAATCTGGCGTTGGAAATCCGTCTGACAGACCAATTTTCATAGTAGGTATGCCGCGCTCTGGTACTACTCTGACAGAAAGCATACTGGCAGGGCATCCTAAAATTATCGATAATGGTGAGTTACCGTACTTTCATGCGTCCATGATAAAGCACGGCTTGAACCGATATCAGGATCCTTTACTTAAAAATGCGCTCCCTACTTTAGAGAAGTTCTTTCATAACGCGCCTGACATTTATTTTCAAAATGAGGCTGAAAACTATTTTGTTCATTCGGGATATCAGCAAAGAATTGACAAGTATCAGGTCGACAAACTGCCGCATAATTTTATGTCTGTTGGATTAATTCATACAGTTTTTCCAAATGCCAAGATCATTCACTGTCGCCGGCATCCTGTTGATGGTGCTTTGTCGTGTTACAAGGCGAGCTTTTCCAAATTTCACGCGTACGCAACCGATCTCGAGTTTCTTGGTCTCTACTACCGGCAATATTGGGAGTTGATGAACTATTGGCGCGAGGTGCTACCAGGAAAGATGTTCGAGGTTTATTACGAAGATACGGTCACCAACACAGAGGTCGTTGCCAGAAATATGATCGACTACCTTGGTCTTGAATGGGATGACAATTGTCTGGATCACACACGGTCCAAAAAGACAGTTAAAACGGCTTCACAATGGCAAGTTAGGCAGCCGATTTACACGTCTTCAGTCGCCAAATGGAAGAATTATGAAGAACAACTGAAACCCATGATCAAAGCGATGGGTTCAATTGTTGAACAATATGATGCTGAACTTGCAGCGCTAAGCGCGCATTAAGCTGTCTTAAACCTTCACCCGTTCACTTTTCGGATCATATAACGGTTTGAGACTGGCTTCGGCTTTCACGCGACTGCCTGCAACTTCAATTTCGTAAGTAGATTCCAGAACTTGCGCTGCGGATTCGCCGGAGCAGGGGACATATCCCAACCCGATCGCACCGCCCAAAGTATGCCCATAGTTGCCAGAGGATATGTATCCGACGATTTCACCATCGCGAACAATGGGTTCGTTGTGGTAAAGCAAAGGTTCGGCTTCCAGCAGCTTGAACTGGACCATTCTTGCGTCTAACCCTTCTTCCTTTTTCCTCAGCACGGCATCGCGACCGATGAAATCGGGTTTGTCTGTTTTGACCGCGAACCCAAGTCCTGCTTCAAGAACATGGTCTTCGCAGGTAATATCATGGCCAAAATGCCGGAAGGCTTTTTCTATTCTGCAGGAATCCATCATGTGCATGCCACAGAGCTTCAAGCCCAAATCCTGACCTGCTTCATGCAGCGTTTCAAACACATGGCCAGCCATATCGGATGAAACATAGACTTCCCAGCCTAATTCGCCGACGTAGGTTACTCGGTGGACACGCGCCATGCCCATGCCGATCTCAATATCCTGAGCAGTTCCGAATGGGTTGTTCTCGTTGGAGAAATCATTAGGGCTAACCTTTTCCAGTAATTTTCTGGCATTGGGACCCATGACCGCAAGAACCCCTTCTCCAGCTGTCACATCCGTGATTGTTATGCTGAAATCTCCAATATGGCGTGCCATCCAAGCCTGATCAGCCTGGCGCGTCGCAGCTGGCGTCACCACTAGATAGCACAGTTCTGACAGGCGCGTGACGGTCACATCCGCCTCGATGCCGCCGCGACTGTTTAGGAATTGGGTGTAAACGATTTTTCCAACGGGAACGTTGTAATTGCCTCCTCCAACGTAATTCATAAATGCTTCGGCGTCTCGGCCCTCAACTCTGATTTTTCCAAAAGAAGACATGTCATACATGCCGACATTTTCTCGGACTGCCTTGTGTTCAAGGGCTGAATTTTCAAACCAGTTCTGTCGCTTCCAAGAATATTGGTACTGGCGCGCCTGTCCTTCGCTGGCGAACCAGTTTGCCCGTTCCCATCCGGCAATTTCGCCCATCACCGCACCTTGTTCGAGCAGTTGATGATGAAACGGTGTTCGGCGGACGCCGCGAGCTGTTTCTTTTTGCCGATAGGGAAAGTGATCTGCATAAAGCAAGCCAAGCGTTTCTTTCGATCTTCCAAAGAGATAGTGCTTGTTCCCCTGGAATGGTTGCATTCGGGCAATGTCTACATCCCCCAAGTCGAAGGGACGTTCTCCGTCGTGCATCCACTGTGCAAGCGCCATGCCGGCGCCGCCCGAGGATTGAATGCCAATTGAGTTGAACCCAGCGCATACAAAGAAATTCTTAAGGTTTGGCGCTTCGCCCAAGTGGTAGGCATCATCCGGGGTGAAGCTTTCAGGACCATTGAAGAATGTGTGAATACCTGCCTCACCCAGCATTGGCATCCGGTTTACAGCATTTTCCAGAATCGGTTCAAAGTGGTCGAAGTCTTCCGGTAACTGATCAAAACAGAAGTCCTCGCGTATGCCGTTCATGCCCCATGGTTTTGCATTGGGTTCAAAAGCTCCCAACAACATTTTGCCTGCGTCTTCCTTGTAATAAGCGCATTCATCAGGAACACGCAGAACCGGAAGTTGTGTAAGTCCTTCAATTGCTTCGGTGACAATGTAGAAGTGTTCACAAGCGTGCAGCGGGACGTTCACGCCGGCCATTCGGCCTACTTCATGGCCCCACATTCCAGCGCTGTTCACTACGAAATCTGCATCAATCGTGCCATGCTCATCGCTGCCATCACGGCTCCAGTCGACCCCCGTCACCCGACCGCCTTGCTGGTGAATGGCAGTTACCTTTACGCCCTCTATGACTTGCGCTCCGTTTTGTTTGGCTCCTTTTGCCATCGCATGGGCAATATTGGCAGGATCTCCCTGGCCATCCAGCGGGAGGTAAACGCCGCCGACCACATCTTCAACATTGAGATGCGCATAGCGTTGTTTGACTTCGGTTGGTGAGATTTCCTCGACTTCGACGCCAAAGGCACGGGCCATTGAAGCCTGCCTGTAGATTTCTTCTTTGCGCTCCTCAGTGAGTGCCACCGTGATTGAACCAACGCGTTTGAACCCTGTTGCCACTCCTGTTTCTTCTTCCAGACGCCCGTATAATTCTTGAGAATACTTGGCCAATTTGGTCATGTTGGCGGTCGCCCGGAGTTGTGCAATCAACCCAGCAGCGTGCCACGTCGTGCCACACGTCAGTTGTTTTCGTTCCAACAACACAACATCTTTCCAACCCAGTTTGGCGAGGTGATAAGCAACGGAACACCCGGCAACACCTCCGCCAATGATGACGGCACTTGCTTTTGATGGGACTGGCTTGCTCATTTTGTGACTACTCTTTCTATTCTGTGTAATGAGATGCAAAGCGACGCAATCTCGTTGCTGCTTCGACAAGGTTTTCTTCCGGTTGACATAAGCTGATGCGGATATGACCAGCGGCTGATGGCCCAAAACTGTCGCCAGGCATGACCGCCATATTTTCACTGTCCAACAGGCCAAAAGCGAACTTCTGTGCGTCCTTTGAGATTGCTCGAATGTCGAGCATGAAATACATTCCGCCCGGCTCATTCATAGTCCTGATGCCGTTCGCGCCGGATAACGCCTCTAAAAACACTTCCCCGCGTTTTCGGTATGTCTGTGCAATTTCTTTGACACCAATTTCTTCATTGAGCGCGATTGTGGCAGCCCGGCTTATGAAATCGTTCATGCCATAGGTCGAGACGAGGTTGTGCTGTGTGAGAAAATAGACCATCTCTTCAGGTGCGATGACCCAACCAAAGCGCCAACCTGTCATGCCATGGCTCTTGGACATGGATTGGACGACCAATGTCCGTTCTTTCATGCCAGGCAGAGAGCGTGATGAAATGTGCTGATCATTGCTCAACGACCAATAGACTTCGTCAGAGATCAACCAAACGTCCTCTTTAATACAGACATCGGAAATTGCCTGAAGTGTCTCAGCAGTATAGATCGCACATGTTGGGTTGTTCGGTGAGTTTATCATCACCGCTTTTGTATTTGGCTGGATGGCTGCTTTGATTTTTTGCGCCTCGGGTTGAAACCCGTTGTCAGGCGAAGCTTCAACAAGCGTAAATGTACCGCCTGCAGAACGAACCGTTCCCGGATATGTAACGTAATGCGGGCTGACGATGACAACATGGTCTCCAGGATTGAGTATGGCTTGCATGCAGGCATACAGTCCGCCTTGTCCACCGGGCATCGCTACGACTTCTTGGGTTTTAACCTGCATCCCGGTTGCTTTGGTCGAAACCCTTGCCATCGCTTCAAGCAATGCCGGTTGCCCTTGGATTTCTGAGTAGTTGTGATGGCCGCCATCCAGTGCTTGTTTGCATGCATCCACGGAATCATAGGGTGTTGGGAAATCGTGGTCCCCAATACAAACCATCAACACGCCCGCACCTGCATGATTGCGCCGCTGGGCTTCCGTGTAGACTTCCCAGCCTTCAAGGTCAGACTCAGAGATTTCGGCAATGCGCTGTGATGGAGAGGGCATTCGTGAAATCTCCTTTTCAGCTCTGCAATGCTTGTAGGGTTGGGTTTGCTCTATCAATTGGACAAAGCTGCTTCATTTTCAGTTTGTCCAAGGAGCATGACCCACTGCCATACCATTTTGAAATCTGGTTCATGGATAAATCTCCGAGAACTTCTTTTTGTAAAGAGCGATCATTTCCTCCTCGGTAGCACCATCGTCATAGGGCGGCGTAGTGATGGGTTTGACGCGCTCTGCTTTTATTTTCACAATCGACTTTATCCGAGGTTCTAGGGCCGGGAATATCTCAGACCACGTGCCGATCAGATTTTCGAATTCTGGCGTGCCGCGGTCACAAACGTCGACAGGCCCAAATATGCGCACACCCTTGCGCAACCAGATATCAATAAAATTCACTTCGGTTTTTGGCAGGGCAGCGAGGTTTTTCATTGTCTGAGGAGAACGAATTTCTGCAAACGCTATCGTGTCGTCATCCAGCACAAAGAAAGTCCCTTTTGGAGATAGCGATGGTAAGCCATCCGGTGTGACGGTCGCGACAAAGCCCAGCGGAAACTTCTTAATCAGGCCTTTGGCAAAATCATTCAGCATCGCATTTATTTCCTCGCTCAACCGTCGGGGTGATCTGGTACCGGACCCATCGGAACGATGTCGTATTTTGCGTTAAGCGCATCCATCTTTGATTGATCTGCAAAATCTGACGGGGTCATTTTCGCTAGCTCTGCCAAGAAACCATCAAATCCGGAGGGTTGAAAAATCATCAGCATTTTTGCCGGTTCATCTCCTGCTACCCGACATGCATGCGGAACCTTAGGGGGAACGTGTATGGTGGTTCCCGGTGTTGCCTTGATCCATTCTCCATCGAGGAAAAAATCAACGACGCCTTCTAAAAAGTAAAAGGTTTCCGCATGGGACTCGTGTTTGTGTAGACCAAGCGCAAATGTTGCCTTCAGGTTATCTTCCATCAGCGTGTAAGCGCCACCGGTATGTTCCGAGCCAACTTTTACGAATGTATGGTCGTTTTCCCAATTGTAGTTCGGGCCATCGCCTGGGGGAAGATGCAGAGGTTTTCCGGTCATGCCCGGATTCTCTCGTTTTGCGGATCCCAAAGGGGCTGGTCTTGTTGAACTGTTGCTTTGAAGCGTTGTCCGAAAATTTCCACTTCGACCTCGGTGCCCGGTTCAGTCAGCTCGGTCTTGAGCATGCCCAAGGCAACCGATTTTTCGACCCGGTACCCCCAAGCACCTGAAGTTGTTTCTCCGACGACTTTTCCGTCATGCCACAACGTGGACATGTAGGGCGCATCATGATCGCCTGCGTTTACAATCAGCGTGACGAAGCGTTTTTTAACGCCTTCCTGCTTTTCGATCATGATTGCTTGTTTGCCTGGGAAATCCTGCTCCTTGTCAAGTTTCACAAACCGGTCAAGACCCCCCTCCAGCAGGCTGTAGTCGGTTGAAAGATCGCCTTTCCATGTCCGATAGCCCTTTTCGATACGCAGTGAGTTGAGTGCGTACATGCCAAAGGGCTTTGCGCCAGCTTCCAGCAAGGCGCTGTAAATCTTCGGCATATCTTCGTTGGCTCCGTGAACTTCCCAACCCAATTCGCCCGCGAAAGAAACACGCGCCAATGCGCATCGGTTATCGGCCACGATTGCCACCTGATGGGAGAGCCAGGGCAGATCAAAATCAGCGTCTTGTGAAATGGACGACAAGATTTCTCTGGATTTTGGTCCTGTCACAATGAGGGTGGAATACCCAGTTGTGTGATCGGTTAGCGAGAGGCTGCCATCTTCAGGTAGAGCTTTTTTGAGCGTTTCAAAATCATGCCATTGTGCGCCTGCAGCGGTGATCAACGTGAAATGGTCCTCATCATGGCGCATGATTGACATTTCAGTAAGGATACGGCCGCGACTGTCGGGGAAGTATCCAAGGTTCATGCGGCCGATCTTAGGAAGCGCACCGGCAATTCGGCCTCGCAACCATTCTGCAGCGCCTATTCCTTTCAGGTTGAAGCGTGAAAAGCCCGGTAAATCCAATACGCCACAATGATCGCGGACGGCCTCACATTCCTCGCGAATGCGCTGTTCCCATGGACCGCCTCTTGCCCAGGTTTGGGTGGATTCTTCGCTGGTATCGTCCCCGTCTTTTGCAAACCAGTTGGCACGTTCCCATCCGTTGTAGGCTCCCATTACCCCACCGTTGGCTTTTACCATGTCGTGCACAGGCGAGTGCTTCTTGTCGCGCCCTGCCGGCCATTCATGATATGGAAAATGCATTGCGTATTCGTGGCCATAGACTTCCATGCCCTTCTGATTGCAATAGTCTTGATCGCAATAATCCGTGAAGCGTCTCGGATCACAGGACCACATGTCCCATTCAGTCCCGCCCTCCGTAATCCATTCTGCAAGCACTTTTCCTGCACCGCCTGCCTGACATATCCCAAAAGTGAAAACACAAGCTTCAAAGGCATTTTCAACACCGGGCATTGGTCCGATAAGCGGCAGGCCATCTGGTGTGTAGGGAATGGGTCCGTTGATCACTTTGTTTACCCCAACTTCGCCAAGCATCGGAACCCGAGCCATGGCATCTTCGATGTAAAATTCGAGCCTCTCCAAGTCATCGGGGTAAA
Source organism: Pseudomonadota bacterium (assembly GCA_039191645.1). Classification (GTDB taxonomy): domain Bacteria; phylum Pseudomonadota; class Alphaproteobacteria; order Rhizobiales; family Rhizobiaceae; genus JAALLB01. The sequence goes on from JBCCXO010000030.1 coordinate 13,378, forward strand.
GCTGGAAGGAGAAGTCTTCCGGCATCGGATCATCCGGGGTCATCCAATGGCCTTTACAGTTCAGTTCGTAAGGTCCGAGGTTGAGTCCGTACTTTTCCTGGCGAAGGTAATAAGAGATATCAACATCCCGCAACAAGGGCAGTTTTTGGGCGTTGTCTTTTGACCATTTCTCAAGTTCGGGAATTTCATCTGTCAGCATATACTGATGCGACATCGTCATCATCGGGAGCAGTCGACCACCGAAAGGCCGGAACCAGTCCGCGACGCGCTGGGCGTAATACCCCGCTGCATTGACGACGTATTCACAGCGGATCTCTCCTTTGGCCGTTTCCACGATCCATTCCCCGTTTTCCCTGCGTACACCTGTTGCCGGGCAGAACCGAATGATCTTTTGGCCCATGTCACGTGCACCTTTTGCAAGGGCTTGTGTCAGTTGGGCCGGGTCAATGTCCCCATCATAAGGATCATACATACCGCCATCTAGATCATGCGTTTCCAAGAAAGGATACCGATCTTTGAGGTCAGCGACCGAACACATGTTCAAATCCATGCCCTGATAACGACCCATGCCTACGGCGCGTTCAAATTCTAACATGCGTTCCTTGTTGTGAGCGAGACGGATAGATCCGGTGACGTGATAGTTCATTGGATAATCAACCAGGCTTCCCAAATCCCTGTAGAGCTCGGTTGAGTAACGCTGCATGTTCATGATGGACCATGATGAGGAGAAGGTCGGTACGTTTCCAGCAGCATGCCACGTTGATCCAGCAGTAAGTTCATTTTTTTCCAAAAGTACGCAATCCGTCCAACCGGCTTTTGCCAAGTGATAGAGCGAGGATGCACCAACGGCGCCGCCGCCGATGATTACCACGCGTGCAGTAGATGGAAGTTCAGCCATAACTAATCCTTACGTTTTTCAATAGACCGGGGGTGAAACCACCCAGATCGCAATTACAGGTTCTTTGGTTGTGTTCCGCCAGCGGTAGGGCTCCCCGGCGAAACGGAAAGAATCGCCTTTGCGCAGGACGTACCACTCGCCATTTATCTCGAGGTCCAGAATGCCGGAGATGATATATCCGGCTTCTTCCGTGTCGCGTTGCTGCGGCTCTGCCAGCCGTGCTCCCGGTGCAAATTCACTTCGGATTATTTCGAATGAGCCACCGAGATCGGGCGACAACAATTCTTCGATCAGTCCTTCATCCGGATTTCCCAACCGTCGTCTTTTGCTCGCGCGCACGATGTGGCGGGATTCGGCAGGGTCTGATGTGTTATCGCCAAAAAAGAAACTGATTGGCACATCAAACAGGCTGGCGATGTTGCGTAAATCCGCGATTGAGGGATCGGAAATGCCGCGCTCGATTTGACTGACAAATCCAACGGACCGGTTGAGCGAATCCGCAAATTCTACCAACGTCATCGAGCGGGATTTTCGTAGCGCTCTTATATCATTGCCTACCGTATGCGAACTTTCGCCGGTAAGGTCCAATCTTTCCGCTGTTGCAACGACCATGATACTTCCCGATCCCTGGCAGGACACTGAGTTGAGATTTCATCGAATATCAGTCTCGTGAAAAAATCAAGAAAAATTTCACGTAAATTACCAGATCATTCCCGCCTTGCTGGTGACTTTTAAGAATGCAAGATGTCTGACAACGGAGCATAAAGATTTTTGGTTTTATATCTTTAAGCGTCTGAAAAACTGTTCCAAAACCAATTTACGCCTTTGTATGATGACGTGCACTAACGGTTTTGCATGAGCGCCTTGCGCCTTTGTTTCATGCGCTCATGAGAACGCTCTGTGCCATCATGCCAAGAGCCAAACACCTTGTCCCAAGGTATTTCCAGATTTCCGTAGTTACACTCGAAATAGCGATGATGCATTTGGTGGTGAAAACGGCCCAGTTCAAACCGATTTTTGTCACCAACACTCAGGCCTTTAAAACCGGTGTGTGATGTTGCTGCAGTCAAAGCCTGGTGTTGCATATGGAATAGAATGTGGATCGGGTGGCTCGAAAGAATCAAATGAATAAGGACTGAGCTGAAAAACAGGGCTGTTTCTATTGGGTGCATAGACAGACCAGACCATGGTCCGACATTCACATTACGATGATGTACCGCATGGGCAAGGTTGTATAGTGGTGGCCAATGCAACCATCGATGAATCCAGTAAAAGTGGAAGGATATCCAGAGGGGCGTGAGGAAAATCAAAACGATGAACCAAACCGGATTATCGGCAAATGTCATGACTGGTGCAAAGCCATTGGCCATTGCCCAAAACATTAATACTTCATAGGCGGTCCACAAGGTGACGCCGCTGCCCAATGTCCAAAACATATTGTCATAGAGTTGATTGTTGAACGTAAAGACACGTCCCTTCGCTGGAACTTCGCGGGGATCATACTTCCATGTATCGCCTTGTTTTTTTCCCGCGTGAAAATACCAGTGTAGTCCGCCTGCTACTAAGACCATCAAAACGATGTTTCGGATGAATATTTGGAGAACCCAGCCGAGTTCGATTGTTTTTGTAGTTTCCAAGGAAGGTTGGAACGCCGCGTAACACGTAATTGCAATGAGAATGAGGATCATATTCTCACCGATCGTCAGCCAAGAACCAGCGATCCACCGCACTATTTTAGCAGGTTGCGGCGGCCATTCAAAAATGGGCGAGGTCTGAACAGGAACATCTGGCACATAATGCCATTGCCGGGAGAATTCTGACTTTTTGGTTTCCGTCTGTGCCATGCAAGAGAGGATGACAGGAATTACCGGCCCTGCAAAGCTTTTGGTTCCACGCAACGCAAATTTCAGAAAATAATCTTTCCCGGTTTGGGAAAACTAAAGAAACTCTGCCCTTCAAAAAGTCTCATTTTTTGCACATTCTTAGTTAAAAATATGGCAAGGAAGATGACAGATTTCACGATCGATCATGTGGGCAGCGGACAGGATAGCCGGACAAGGCCCTCCCGTGAGAAACCATGGCGTTCTTTTGCAAAAGCCCTGACCTGGCGTGTCATTGGCACACTGGACACATTCCTTTTGTCGTATGTCATTATCAAGTACTTAGGACCGGCTTTCGGATTGGCTGAAGGGAGTAGTGATCTTGAGATTGCCGCCACGGCAAGTTTGATCGCGATTACCGAAATTCTTACAAAAATTGTGATTTACACGCTGCATGAACGCGTCTGGAATCGCATCAACTGGGGTGTAACACAGCGCAAGCTAAGATATGAGACACGGCCCAGGTCCGTTCTGAAAATGAGCACATGGCGGGTGCTTGCATCGTTGGATACCATGCTGCTTGCCCTGATCTTCACAGGCAATTTGGGAACCGCAATTTCGATTGGTGGGCTCGAAGTTATCACTAAACTGATACTGTACTACTTTCACGAGCGGCTATGGCTGCAAATCAAAACAGGAATAGAAACATAATATGTTTATGGAATCTTCCAGCGCACTTCGTCTGCAGGAGCCGGCGGCGTTAAACATCACCGCGCGTATTAATGCTGCGCTCGATACACTTGATTTGGGTTTGCAACGGGCCAAAAGTCCGATCGTCACCACAAAATTTGGACCACAATCCGCCGTTTTGCTCCATCTTGTTACCCTTGTACGACGGGACATTCCAGTCATCTGGATTAATACAGGATACAATACCCCGTCGACCCCTAAATTTGTTGAGACGGTTGCAAACCGTCTGGACCTAAATCTGCATGAGTTTGGTCCGAGTAAGCCCTGGGCGGGGGCTATACCGGACCAAGACCCGTCACAGATGGATGCCTTTTCCGAGCATGTGAAACTTGAACCGTTTCGCCGCGCGCTTTCATTCTTCGAGCCCGACATTTGGGTGACGGCTCTACGGAGAGAACAGACAGAATTTCGAAGTCATCTTTCCCTGTTTCAAAAGGGCGAAAACGACATCTTGAAAATATGCCCTGTGTTGGATTGGCGTGATCTTGATATGGAAGCCTATCTTTCTCTCAATCAGCTGCCCAGCGAGGCAGATTATTTCGATCCAACCAAAAAGAAACCGCATCTTGAATGCGGTTTACACAATCGATTGTAAGGGAAAATCCCGGTTTAAGTGTCATTTCGGGGAATTCGAATTACTTGTCCCGCGAAGATAAGGTTTGGATTGGTAATGATATGCTGGTTTGCATCCACAATCGGTTGAAACTCTGAATTGCCGTATTCGCTTTGAGCTATGCTTGTCAGTGTGTCACCCGGCTCAATTGTATAGTTGCGGTACCCAGTATAACCGGACAGGATTTTTGGCCCAAACAAAACCGGGATTGTTACGGATGGCCCGTTTTCATTGCCGGTGTCGTCAGCCAGTCTAAGAAAAAGTCTTGAAAGTTGAAATGCCGGATTGTCCGGGATCGTGATTTCACCCTGAAACTGTTTCAAGGCAAGAGAACCTACATTTGTAAATGACGAGAATTCGTCATGTCCGTCACTGACGTTGATGGTCAAAGTGCCTTCGAAGGCGACTGCGTTGCCAGATATCAGTATCGTTTGATTGACAATATCGAAGGGTTGAGGCTGTTGAATGTCGAGGTTTGAGCTCATGTCGGATATCCTTAGAACGAGCCCCCCGTGAGAAACTCTATCACAATTTGTTCTGAGCAAGAAGTAGTCGCCAATTGGATTTACGATTGCCCTTTGAGTTGTGTCGCGTTAAGTCCGCAAGACCTAATCAAGAGGAATGCCATGGCCCGCGCGCTGATGTTTCAAGGAACCGGCTCCGATGTTGGTAAAACTGTGCTTGTCGCCGGGCTTTGCCGAGCCTTAAAAAATCGTGGCATTCGTGTTGCGCCTTTCAAACCACAAAACATGTCAAACAATGCTGCAGTTGCGAAAGCTGGCAATGAAGAGGGAGAAATAGGTAGGGGGCAATGGCTTCAGGCCCTGGCTTGTGGCATTGAGCCTACCGTTCACATGAATCCGGTCTTGCTGAAGCCCCAAAGCCAGATTGGATCTCAGGTTGTCGTCCAAGGCAAGGTGTGGGGTAGCGCAAAAGCCAGAGAGTATCTTTCGCTAAAACCTCAATTGTTAGAATCGGTTATGGAGAGTTTTCAAATCGTTTCTGAAGCTGCCGATGTGGTCCTGGTAGAAGGTGCTGGCTCCCCGGCAGAGATAAATTTACGGCAAGGTGACATTGCAAATATGGGGTTTGCAGTTGAGGCTGATGTCCCGGTTGTGTTGATCGGAGATATTGATCGTGGTGGCGTCATTGCTTCTATTGTTGGGACCCATACCATTCTGTCTGAACAGGATCGGAATTGTATTTCAGGTTATATCATAAACAAGTTTCGCGGTGACATTTCTCTCTTTGATGAAGGACTCGAAATCATCACAGAATTTACCGAATGGGCGTCGTTTGGTGTTTTGCCTTGGGTGGATGCGGTTAAGCGGCTCCCGGCGGAAGACAGTGTCGCGCTTGACAATTTGGTTGAAGGTTTGCCCGAGGGATTTAAAATTGTGGTGCCGGCCATGGGCAAAATAGCAAATTTTGATGACTTTGATCCTTTAGCTGCCGAGCCTGGTGTCTCCTTGCAGTTTATTCGTCGGGGTGATGCGTTTCCTGATGCGGCTGACATGGTCATCTTACCGGGTTCCAAATCCACAATCTCTGACATGATTGAGCTTAGAGAAAACGGTTGGGAAGCTCCCATCAAAAAGTTTGCATCAGATGGGGGAACCGTCATTGGAGTTTGCGGAGGATACCAAATGCTGGGCCGCAAAATATCTGATTCAAAAGGATTGGAAGGTGAAATTCCCGAAATTGAAGGCCTCGGTTTATTGAATGTTGAGACAGATTTATTGCCTGAGAAAACGGTTAAGAATTTTGAACCGGTCTCGTGTGAGTTTGGTTGCGATTTGACGGGATATGAAATTCATATGGGTTACACTGATGGTCCAGATTGTTCGCGGCCGATGGTGAACTTTGACGGCCGGTTTGATGGTGCCATATCGCCACGTGGAAATGTCCGCGGTTGTTATCTGCATGGTCTTTTTTCTTCAGATGTTTACCGCAGAAAGCTCTTACAGCAGCATGATTTTACCGCACAAGAGGGCGTTTCCTATGCTGAGAATGTACAAGATGCGCTCGACGGCTTGGCAGAAGAAATTGAACGATATCTGGATGTCGATGGCCTTTTAAACCTATCGGCTTAGGTGGTGAGTGCGCGTTTGATTACGGCTTCACAGTGAATTGCGGCGCAATCAATAACAGGAAAATCTGGGTTGCCCTGTTGGTAGACAAGGGCTAAATCTGTGCCTCCCAACAAAATCGCCTCAACGGTTTCATCCTCTAAAAGTGTTATGCAAGCATTCTCAAATACGCGCCTTTGGTCCTCATTTGCGTACCCTGCTGCAGCCATTGTCACATAGGCATTATGAACGTGATCCAATTGTTCTCCTTTGGGCGGTTCAATGGCCGCAGAGCTTATCCCTCCATAAAACCGAGATTGCATTACCGTGCGGGTCCCAAGGATACCAATTTTCTTGTAACCGAGTTGTTGGACGGCCTTATTCGTTTCCTCAATCATGTCAATTACAGGCAAGGGAGAAACTTCCTTGAAGGGCTCAATGCAAAAATGTCCAGCTATTGATGTCACAACGACACAATCAGCTCCGGCTAAGACCAACCTTTTTGTGAGTCTTTCATAAATAGCGACCTGGTCTGCGATGTTGTTTTCCGCAAGATTTTTCAGCAGGGTAGGAGAACCCGTGTGAACCATCGTGAGCTCTAATCGTGCATCGTTGCGCTCGAAAGCACGGATGATGTTTTGATAGTAATAATCCGTTGCTGCGGGTCCTATGCCGCCGATGAGACCAATTTGCATCTTGCCTTAACCTTTGTGCGTTACACTCAAAGCCAGTGTGATTGGCTGATAAATGAAAATTGTATGACCAGATCAGGTTTAGAACAACCGAATGTCTTCTTTGTTTTTTGAAAAGTGTTGTTTGCAGGTTTCAGGAGCGCAAAATGGCGGAACTTATTAATGGATTTGTTGGATTTTTTGGATTGAGCAAGGCGCTGGCCTTGGTGCATCTCGTTGCTTTTGTAATAGCAGTGAAGATTTGGTCCAAACGCCATGTGGCGAGAAACGCTTCGTCGTTGTTTCTTGATTTTCTAGGTGTGCTCGGGACGCTTTTGGCTTTTTTCATGTTTCTAATCTTAATGTTTGAGGGTGAGCCAAATCCTTCGACAGGAAACACGGGAACATGGTTTCTGATTTTCAGTGTGGTTACACTCGGGCTGGTCCCTTTGCTGACCTTACTTTCGTTTTTCCTGTCTGGCAGATTTGTCGGTCGGATCATGAATTGGCGCAGACTGCACAAGATGAAGAAAAATCTGGGTCGGCAGGTCATAAATCCGTAGTTGATTGCATTAAAATCGCTTCCCTTCGCTCGTAGTTCTCGCTAATCAATTAACCTGAAACAAGCGGGAGTTTGGGAATGCAAGCTGAGGTGACTTTTGTTCTTGGTGGTGCAAAATCTGGAAAAAGTTATTTTGCGGAAAACCTGGTGTTGAAATCCGGTTTGAAGCCCGTTTACCTCGCAACTGGCAGGGCTTTCGACGACGAGATGGTCAGTCGGATCGAGACGCACAAAATGCGGCGTGGTGATAACTGGGAAACCGTGGAAGAACCGCTGGCGTTGGTGGATGCACTACGGCAAACCTCTTATGTCGGTCGTATCATGCTTGTGGATTGCATTACCCTTTGGATCACCAACCTCATGATGGCAGAAGCCAATATTGAAAGGGAGGTTTATGATCTGGTTGCCTTTCTTGGAGAGGTCACGGTCCCTGTGGTTTTGGTATCTAATGAGGTTGGTCAGGGGATCATTCCGGAAAACAAAATGGCGCGGGAATTTGTCGATTTGTCGGGGAAGGCACATCAGGAGATCGCAAGGGTCTGTAACCATGTGTATTTCGTGACCGCTGGTCTGCCTCAAAAACTCAAGTAACAGGTGATTGTAATGGATGCACAGAAAATACCAGCTACGGTGATTACCGGTTTCCTTGGCGCGGGCAAAACAACCCTGATCCGCAACTTACTGGCGACCGCGAACGGAAAACGGATCGCACTCATTATTAATGAATTTGGGGATTTGGGTGTGGATGGCGATGTTCTAAAAGGGTGTGGCGACGAGACGTGTTCGGAAGATGACATCGTTGAGCTCAACAATGGTTGTATTTGCTGTACGGTTGCAGATGATTTTGTTCCAACGATGGAAAAGCTACTGGAACGGGACAAGCGTCCCGATCATATTGTTATTGAAACATCGGGCCTCGCGCTTCCGCAACCGCTTGTAAATGCGTTCAACTGGCCGGAAATCCGTGAGCAAGTCACAGTAGATGGGGTTGTGACAATCGTTGACAGCCGGGCTGTTGCTGATGGACGTTTTGCAGATGACATTGACCGGGTGAATGCTCAAAGAGAAGAAGATGAGGCGCTGGACCATGAAAGCCCGCTTGAAGAATTGTTTGAAGATCAGCTGACATGCGCTGATATGATCGTTTTTAACAAGGCCGACCTTGTTGAGAGTGATCTTCTGGACAAGGTGCAGGAAGAGGTCGGTTCAAAGATTTCACGTGCTGTGAAATTGGTGAAATCCTCGCATGGTTCCTTACCTGCATCTGTTCTCCTTGGATTGGATAGCGCGACGGAAACAGAGGTGCACAATCGCAAATCTCATCATGAACTGCATCACGAAGCGTTTCATGAACAACATGGCCACGATGCAGATCACGAGCATGATCACGATGAATTTGAGAGTTTTGTTGTTGATGGCGGGATGGTTTCGGATCGCGAGGCATTCGTTGAAGGTTTGAAATCAGTTATTGAAGCGCATGACATCCTCAGACTTAAGGGGTTTGCCGCACTTGAAGGTAAACCCATGCGTCTGGTGATACAGGCTGTTGGAAACCGTGTTGATCATTATTTTGACCGGGAGTGGGAAGTTGAAGAACAACAGCAATCCGGGCTTGTGGTTATTGGCCTTGAAGGGCTGAAAAAAGATGAAATCTCTAAACAGATTGTGGAATTGATGGGGTAGGCAGTAAATGCACCTGCTGCTTGCGCAGAAAGGCTCCGTCAATGAGAGTGATGAAGCTGTAGATTTGGGCCAAGATCCTGCGGATCTTGTCTTCGTTTCCGCTGCAGACACGGAACTTGCTGCTCTTGCGGCTGCAAGAAAACAAGTGAGTGGAAATACGATTTCTTTGCGCGTTGCGAATTTGATGCAACTCTCTCATCCAATGTCGGTAGATGTTTATGCCGAAAATACAGTCGCAAATTCTCGACTTGTGATTGTTCGTGTTTTAGGCGGCGAGAGTTATTTTCAGTACGGATTGGAGAAGTTTTTAGAAGCCGCGCAGAAAAACGGGGTTCAACTTGTTGTGCTTCCCGGCGATGACAAGCCAGATCCCGGGTTGGCCCGGTTTTTAACCGTCGATCCCGGATTTGCTGATGCCTGCTGGGAGTATTTCCGAGAGGGTGGCCAAGAAAATATGGAAAATCTGCTCAGGTTGGTGGATAGCCATTTGAATAATAGCCCTGAGCCGCCTGCGGCTGTACCGCTCATGAAAGCAGGTGTTTGGTCGCCTAACCATGGCATATGCAACCTTGATACGTTGAAAAAGGACTGGATAGCGGAAGCACCAGTCGTCGCCGTCTGTTTTTATCGGGCTTTGGTACAGTCAGGTGGTTTGTCTCCAATTGAAGCTATGGTTGATGCGCTATCGGCTCGCGGGATCAATGCACTGCCGATATTTGTCTCAAGTCTTAAAGATCCGCTTTCAGTTGAAATCGTTCGCTCTGTGTTGTCGGAGGCTGGCATTACTCTAGCGATCAACGCGACGGGTTTTGCCGTGTCACCACCGACAGGACAGCACAAACCGTCGGTGCTCGATGAGGGTGGCATTGCAGTTTTGCAGGTTGTGCTTGCTGGTGGATCCAAGGAGTCCTGGCACGAGTCATCCGTCGGACTTTCTTCTCGAGATTTAGCGATGAACGTTGCACTTCCTGAAGTCGACGGTCGAGTATTTACACGTGCGATCGCATTCAAGAATGCGGCACGGTTTGATGAAGATGTTCAGGCCAACATTGTTGTACACGAGCCGGAGCCAGGAAGGATTGCGTTTGTCGCCGATCTCGCTGAAAATTGGATCAGGCTTCGATTGGCAAAACCGCAGGATAAAAAGGTTGCAGTCGTTTTGGCAAACTACCCAAATCGTGATGGGAGATTGGGCAATGGCGTTGGATTAGATACCCCGGCGGGAACCATCAATGTTTTAAGGGCACTCGAAGAATCCGGGTATCAGGTGGGCACATTGCCCGATGACGGGGACAGCCTTATTGCGTTTTTACAGCAGGGGCCAACCAATGCCACTGTCGCTGGTCGCGAAGTAAGAGAAGTAATTTCTATTCATGATTACAATGCGTTCTTTGAAACTCTTCCAAATCAGATTCAAGCGGGAATCTTGGAAAAATGGGGCAAAGCTGAAGCTGATCCATACTTTGTTGCAGACATAAATGCCTTTGCGCTTCCACTTGGAAAGTTTGGCAATGTGGTCGTTGGTATCCAGCCAGCGCGGGGGTATCATATTGACCCGACTGAGACGTATCATTCGCCTGATCTTGTCCCGCCGCATGGCTATGTGGCGTTTTATGCCTGGTTGCGAAAACAGTTTTCAGCGCATGCGGTTGTTCATATGGGCAAACATGGGAATCTGGAATGGCTGCCCGGTAAAGCGCTCTCGTTGAGTGAGGCTTGCTATCCCGAAGCAGTGATAGGGCCGGTTCCGAATTTTTACCCTTTTATAGTCAATGACCCAGGGGAAGGAACGCAGGCAAAGCGGAGAATTTCCTCTGTGATTATTGACCATCTTACTCCGCCTCTCACGCGCGCTGAGAGTTATGGACCATTGCGGGATTTGGAGGCTCTTGTTGATGAGTATTACGAAGCGAGTGGAAATGATCCACGCCGCTTGCGATTGCTTCGGAGGCAAATTCTCGAGTTGATAGAAGACATAGGATTGGATGAAGATGCGGGAATTTCTGCTGATGATCGTGACGATGACAAATTGGAAAAACTCGATGGATACCTTTGCGAACTGAAGGAGCTTCAAATTCGAGATGGTCTGCATGTTTTTGGCGCCTCTCCGCAGGGTAATTTAAAGCGCGACCTTATTGCATCGCTTGTGCGGGTTCCACGGGCATCCGGTCAAGACGAAGACCAGAGCTTACAACGGGCAATCGCGCTCGACCTTGGGCTTGAGTTTGATCCACTCGATTGTGATATGGCGGCACCCTGGGTTAAAGACATGCCGCAACTTCTCAAAGATGTATCTCAAGACCCCTGGCGCACTCATGGGGACACAGTTGAACGTATTGAGCTGCTCGCACAGGCGCTTGTCTCCGCGGTGCGTGATTGTCCGAAAGAGTGGGAAAACTCGCTTGCGGTTCTCAGCTTCGTGAAGACTAACGTACAGCCCGCTGTGGAGGCCTGTGGTGCTGGAGAAATCGCAGGTCTGATATCCGGGTTGGATGGTGATTTTACCCTTCCTGGGCCCTCTGGTGCGCCAACGCGGGGACGTTTGGACGTTTTGCCAACGGGGCGTAACTTCTATTCGGTTGATTGCCGATCGGTACCTACCCCTGCGGCTTGGGAATTGGGCAAAAAGTCCGCTGAATTGTTGATCAAACGCTATCGTCAGGACCATGGTGCATGGCCCACATCGTTTGGTCTTTCTGTTTGGGGCACGTCCAATATGCGCACGGGTGGCGATGACATTGCTCAGGCTTTGGCTTTGATTGGTGTAAAACCGGTTTGGGACCACGGTTCGCGTAGGGTTACCGGATATGAAGTAATCCCCCTTGCTGAGCTTGGCCGTCCGCGCGTCGATGTGATGCTCAGGATTTCAGGGTTCTTCAGAGATGCTTTCCCAGCACAAATCGAATTGTATGATAAGGCTGTTCGTGCGGTGGGTGCATTGCAGGAAGAGCCTGATGAAAACCCAGTTGCAAAACGGATGGGTGATGAGCAAACCAAATTACTGAATGCAGGTGTATCTTTTGAAGACGCTACGCGGCGCGCTGGATTTCGTATCTTTGGGTCAAAACCGGGCGCCTATGGTGCCGGTCTTCAGGCGCTGATTGATGAAAAAGGTTGGCAGGATCGCGGTGATTTGGCGGAAGCATATTTATCATGGGGTTCTTACGCGTATGGTCAGAAGGAGGAAGGGCAAGCAGATCGGCCAAGTTTTGCGTCTCGACTTTCTGACTTGGAGGCGGTCATTCACAATCAGGACAACCGCGAGCATGATCTTCTCGATTCAGATGACTATTACCAATTTGAAGGCGGTATGACTGCGGCTGTTGAACATGTCTCTGGTAAGCGGCCATCCGTTTATCACAACGATCATTCGCGACCGGAAAAGCCGGTTGTTCGTGCTTTGGAAGAGGAAATTGCAAGAGTTGTTCGAGCGCGCGCAGCCAACCCCAAATGGATTAAAGGTGTGATGCGGCACGGCTACAAAGGTGGTTTTGAGATGACCGCTACTCTAGATTATATGTTTGCGTTTTCAGCGACCACCGGCGCGGTCAGGGATCATCATTTTGAGTTGTTGTATAACGCCTATCTTGGCGATGAAGATGTGTTGGCGTTTCTCAACGATAAAAACCCTGCTGCCTTGAAAGAAATGGCAGACCGGTTTTTGGAAGCAAAAGCGCGTGGTCTTTGGACCCCGCGGTCCAACTCTGCCAAGTATCGTTTAGAGAGCCTTGCGGGGAATGCGGCATGACAGACATTGTAGCCGATGGTGGTTGTTTATGCGGAGCTGTACGGTTTTCCATTAAAGGATCACTTTTGTGGTCTGGTCACTGTCATTGCGAAAGCTGTCGGAGACAAACCTCATCGCCCATGACCACATATTTTTGTGTGCGTGAAAGTGATATGATGTTTCATGGTGAGAGTTTGGAAATTTATGAGTCATCTGAAGGGGTTGAACGTTCTTTTTGCAAAATTTGCGGAACGCCGATGAGCTACACCAACCAGTCTCGACCGGGTGAAATCGACTTGTATGTCGCATCATTGGATTTTCCCGAAAAGCTTTCGCCGGAAAAACATATGTGTTGGGAGGAACGTTTACCTTGGCTATCCATTAGCGATGATTTGCCAAAGTCCACCGGGGATGGGCCGGATGACACTTAAACCATTGTTTGATTCCTGGCGCGCATATGTTTCCGGTCGCCAAGAGCCGGTCCTCAAGGAATGGTTGGAAGGGTTTGATTGGGATTTGCCAGAAGCGGTTCTGGCGCCTGTCCAATTTCATGCAACGCGGCATTTGCCTGCTTGTCAGGATTTTGCCGGAAGTGCTGAAACCAACCTTGTCCAGACCCTCATCGAAAGTGCAGAAAATGTGCATTGGATACAGATGTGGGAACCGGAAGATTTTGGACAGTACTTTGTCGATAACTATGTCCATATGCAATTGATCGGGCCGGAGGGACATTTCAAGTCTCAACAGATTGCAGGCGGTCTTGTGATGTACGGACCGCACACACACTACCCAAACCACTGGCATGATGCGGAAGAAATTTACATACCGCTGACGGGTAACGGATTATGGTCCAAAGACAATGAGGATTATGTATTAAGAGATTCGGGAGAATTTATTTTCCATGAGTCAAACATGCCTCATGCTATGAAGTGTGAGGAATCGCCAATGCTTGCCCTTTGGATGTGGCGTGGCGGAGATTTGTGGCAAAAGGCAAATTATTAGGAGACAAAAATGGCTGAGAAATCTGATCGTCTGAAAACCATGTCTGAAGAAGAGCTCAATGCCCGTCATGCTGAGAAAATGAAAAAGAAGAAGGCAGCCCGCGACAAAATCATTGCCACTAAGACCATTGAGAAGGGGCTTACCATTGTTCATACGGGTAAGGGGAAGGGCAAGTCGACTGCCGCCTTTGGAATGGTGTTTCGGGCGCTGGGAAATGGCATGCGAGTGGGTGTTGTTCAATTTGTCAAAGGGAAATGGGGAACCGGAGAACGTGTTGTCCTTGAGAAATTTGGAGACCAGGTAGAAATGGCGACCATGGGAGAAGGATTTACCTGGGAGACCCAGGACCGCCAACGTGATATCGAAGCGGCAAGGCAGGCCTGGGAAAAAGCCAAGGCCATGATTATGGATGAAACGTTGGATATGGTGCTCTGTGACGAATTAAACATCGTATTGCGATATGACTATCTGGATGTCGCCGAGATTCTTGAAACTCTCAGGCAAAAACCAGAAATGAAACATGTGATTCTGACTGGCCGAAACGCCAAGGACGAACTTATGGAGTTTGCCGATTTGGTTACTGAGATGGAAATGGTCAAACATCCCTTCCGGTCGGGGGTCAAAGCGCAGGTTGGAATAGAATTCTAAGCAGCGACCTGCCGGCGCAAGGCTTTTGGGTTTGTATTCTGACCATGCGCTTTTAGCGCCAATTCGAGTTGTTTCTGAATGCCTTCGAATGAGCGTCAGGGAGCCGACTTCTCGCATAATTTCAGCCAATGCCACCTCATCATTTACAATGCTGCTACATTTACCAAGATTTAGTGGATACAAATGGAATTTAACCAATTGCCGTTTTTAAATCTATCTTCAACCATTGCTCGATTTTGCGAGTCAGTTTGTTTGGCGAAACAGGCTTAGATAGATAGTCATCCATACCGGCATCAATGCAAGCCTCCATGTCGCCTTTCAGCGCATGGGCGGTAACGCCCACAATTGGGGTTCTTCGGGTTCCGTTTTCTTTTTCAAACTTGCGGATGGCAATTGTTGCTTCTTTGCCGTTCATTTCTGGCATCGACACATCCATTAAGATCATTTTTGGTTTGCGGACTTTGTACGCGGCAACCGCCAAGCGGCCGTTTTCAACGATTTTATATCTCAAACCCGTCTCGTTGAGGATTTGGGTAAAGACAATCTGATTTACCTCATTGTCTTCCGCCACCAACACATCAATCAAGTCTTCTTCAACGGGTACTGGTGTTTCTTCAACAACAGGTTGCTCGTCTTGCGGTTCTGTTTCCTGACCCGTTTCCTCATCCATTTGAATGCTGGCCCGGCTGTTTGCGATAACCTGCAGGATAGTTTCAAGCAGCATGGAAGAACGGGTTGGTTTCGTCAGATTTGCTTCGGCACCGAGCTCTGAAAGCTGTTTGTTCGTTTCGGCGCTGTCAACGGAGGTAAGCATCACCACTGGGATGTTTTTAGTTCTGGAATCAGATCGCAGACTTCTCAGGACCTCTACACCGGACATTTCGGGCATTTGATAATCAAGAATAACGAGATCGAGGCCCAAATTGTTGGAAATTACGGCGTTGACGATTTCAAGCCCTTCTCTTCCGGAAGATGCAGCAGCTGCATCAAATTTCCAGGCTGCCATCTGCTCTGACAGAATTGACCGGTTCACGGTGTTGTCGTCGACGACGAGGATTCTCGCCCCACTTAGGTCCCCAGGAATAACATGACGGCTGGCTCTGGTTTCCTTCTCGGCTGGAAGGCTGACTTCAAACCAGAAGGTTGACCCTTGTCCAACTTCACTTTTCACATGGATTTGGCCGCCCATCAGTTTGACAAGTGAAGAGGCGATGGAAAGGCCAAGGCCGGTTCCCTCATGTTTTCGCGTGGCTGAAGTATCAACCTGGCTGAACTTCTGGAAAACCTGTGCGCATTTTTCCGGCGGAATACCGATGCCTGTATCTTCAACGATAAACTTCAGGTTGGCATGCCCTTTTTCATCAACCGTACCATCAACGTTGACGTAGATATGCCCTTTCTCGGTGAATTTGACGGCATTTCCAAGTAGGTTTGTTACGATCTGTCGAATTCTTCCCACATCACCGATCATGGTGTTTGGCAAATGTGGATTCACACGGACAATGAGCTCAAGATCTTTTTCAGCAACTTTGGCGGATACGAGCGTTGCAACATCTTCAATTGCTTCTGGCAAGTTGAAGGGGGCGGGATCCAATTCCATCTGACCCGCGTCAATTTTTGAGAAATCGAGAATGTCGTTGATGATCGTTAGAAGCGAAGCACCGGACTTTACGATAACATCCGTGAACATCTTCTGTTTGGAGTCCAGTTCGGTTGTGGCCAGCAATTCAGCCATTCCCATAACACCGTTCATTGGTGTTCTGATTTCGTGACTCATGTTCGCAAGAAACTCTGATTTTGCTCTTTCAGCAGACTCTGCTGCGTTCATGGCTTCTTCGAGTTCTTTTTGTTTCAGGACTTGCGCAGTGGCATCTCGACCAGAACCGACATAGCCTTCAAAGTTTCCGTGTCGGTCATAGACAGGATTAGCGCTGATCGCCAACCATACCACGGTTCCATCCGGTCTCGTTCTTGCATGGGTAAAATCTCTGAACGGACGATGATTTTCCAAATCGTCGATATGCTGTTGGTAGAGTGCCGGTTCGATATCCGGGATGGACATTTCGCGTCTGGTTTTGCCCAACAACTTTTCAGGTTCAACGCCGCTCACGGACTCAAATGTTTCTGAGAAATAAGAAAAGCGCAATTCGCTATCCATCTCCCAAAACCAGTCCGTGTTTGCCTCCGCGAATGCTTTGAAGCGTTCCTTTTGTTGCTCATTGTCTGCAACGGCTTGTTCGAGGCTGGCCTTGGCTTTTTGCAATTCATGTTTGCGTTCGATCTGTTCGGTCACGTTGCGACCGGAGCCCAAATACCCGCGGAAGTTTCCTTTTCTGTCGAAAATTGGGTTACCGCTAACGGCGAGCCAAACGGTTTTGCCGTCCTTAATCTCGCGCATATAGGTAAAATCCCGAAAAGGTCTGTGGTTTTCCAAATCATCGAGATGTTGAGCCAAGTCTTCTACATCGACCCCTTGGGTTGCAACTTCTGTTCTCTTTTTCCCAACGAATTCGTTTGGATGCACACCGGTTGATGGTTCAAATCCATCCGAGAAATGAATAAAGCGAAGCTCAGCATCCATCTCCCAAAACCAATCGGAGTTTGCTTCCGCGAAGGCTTTGAAGCGCTCTTTATTGTCATCGAGTTCACTGATGACATTTTCCAGTTTGCCTGTTGTTTCCTGTAGTTTCTGTTCTCGCTGACGGATGTCGGTTATGTCTGAAAACGTCAGAACCAATTGTCCCTTGCCATCGGATACACCATTCACACGCAAAACCTTACCGATTTCGGTGACGCGTTCCACCTGATAGTCGATTCCATTGCGCGCTTTGTGTAGGATATCTTCGTAGAAATCCTGGCCAATTTGGCCTTCGCCGTAATATCCCTTGTCACGTTGGAAGGCGAAATACTTTTCCAGTTTTTGACCGACAAACAGCACATCTTCTGGCAGGCTGAGCATTTCCACTGCTTTCGGATTCATGTATTCTAGGCTTTCGTCCGTGAATACAATCAACCCCTGTGCCATTGCGTTGGAAGTGTTGATTTGAAGCTCGCTAGCTCGCTCAGCTTTCTCTTTTGCCACTTCCAGATCCGCCTGATGTTTCTTAAGGCCAGAAATGTCAGAGTAAGTCAGAATAAGTTGATCGGTACCTTCGCAAACGCCATCGATTTGAAGTGTGCCACCAGATTTAGTCTGGTGTTCAAAGTTATAGTTCTTTCTTGCGCGGATGTTTTTGAGAATATCTTCGTATTTATCCTGAGCGCATTGTCCTTCGCCGTAGTACCCATTGTCGCGTTTGTAGCTTAAGAAGGTCTCAAGTTTTTGACCTTCCTTTAGGATATCTTCCGGAAGTTGAAGCAATGCCATCGCCTTGGGATTGAACATTTCCAGGCGTTCATTGCGAAACACGATTAGACCTTGGGCCATGGCATTTGATGTAGATTTTTGCAGTGCGGAAGCTTTCTCAGCCTCGCGTTTTGCAAGCTCAAGTTTTTCCTGTTGTTCCCTGATCTCCGTTATGTCGGTAAACGTGATGGTTAGACCACCCAAGCTGTTTGGGATCCTGTCTGCCAACAGTTGGCGGTCTCCTGCGCCCCGCCTTTCAACTTTCTCAATTTCCCCGTTGTTAAAGTTGGCAAGAATTTTTTCAAAGAACTTTTGTCCTTCCTCACCTTCGCCAAAGTCACCTCTGTCCCTTTGGTACTCAAAGAACTTTCGCCATGGTTTTCCCACCGCCATATGCTCTTCGGGAACGCCCAGCATTTCCAGGGCCTTTGGATTAAAGAATTCAATGTTCTCGGAACCGAGAACCAATAATCCCTGTTGGCTAGCGTTTGTTGTTTCGTTGAGCAGATGGGATGCTTCTTCGACTTCCAGTTCCCGTTGTTTTATCTCGGTGATGTCGGTGTAGGTGATTACGTTTCCGTTCTCGCCATTTGGGATGACATCAACCTGCAAAAACTTCTCATTTGGGGCTTTTCGTTGAACCGCGTGCCGCTTGCGACTTTCCAGAAGTTCCAGGTTGGTTTTGATGACCTCTTCTGCCTCGTCTCCTTCTCCGTAGTGTCCACATCTGTTCAGTGTCGTCAGAAACTCCCGATAGGTCTGACCAATATACATTTGCGTTTCTGGGACATTGAGAAGATCAAGGAGAGCCGGATTGAAGAATTTTAATGCACCATCCTCAAATACCGCCATGCCTTGAGCCATGGAGTTTGTGGTATCACTCAGGAGCAACGAAGTTTCTTCGATTTCTTTTTCCCGAAGCTCAACCTTTTTGAGGTTTTCGGTTTCACTGGTGATGTCGACATACGAATGAACAATATGATCATCGCCAATGTTTCGGACGCGATAGCGCAGATATCGGCCGTCAACCAGCATCAAGACCTGAGGTTTTTTTGACGCGTTACGATAAAGTTCATGGGCAAATTTTAAGAACTCGTCTTTGCTCATATCTACTTTATGGAGTGGCTTGACACCTTTTTGGTCGTACAGAACACCAAACACGCAGCTCAAGGTCTGGCATTTTTCGAAGAGTTCGCGGCTACTGCTCAAAATGTTCAGGAAATATTCGTTGTAACGGATGATGTTTTCATCTTTGTCAGTCACCAAAAAAGCATTTTCCGAGGCCAGAAGAATGGTGTTCATCAATTCCTGATTTTCGATCAGTTCTTCTTCATGCTCTTTGAGTTCCGTAACATTCGTGCGCAGGCCAACAAGGTTCCCGGATGTGGTTCGTCTGTCCCTTTGTTTTATCCATTTTCCATCATGCGTTTTAAACGTTTTGTCTACGCCTTCCTCGCTGCGACGTTTCTCGATCAAGCTCTCTACAAACGCGTTTTCTTTGCCTTTTTCAACTGGAATGATGCCGGAATTGACAAGCTCAGTTGTCATCTCGCGATAGGTTTTACCCGGTACGAGGAATTTGGCGCCTTCTCCGAATTGCTGCTTGAATGCATCATTGAAAACAACCAGCCGATCCTCATCATCAAAAATTACAAAGCCATCTCCGATGCTTTCGATCGCTTCCAGTAGGCGCGTTTCGTGTTTTTTGATGTCTTCGCGTGCCTGTTCGAGCGCTGTTTCATTTTGTTTCTGGCCAGTGATGTCAAAATAGCAAATAAGTCTTCTTTCATCTGCCAGGTTCGTGACTGAGTAAACCAGGTGAACACCGTCAGCCCGCGCGAAATCTCTGGGGGCGACGTTGCCAGTTTTTACTTCATCTAATCTGGTCGCGATGTAGTCTTCCCATTCTTCATCTGCGACCTCGTAAATATTGTTCTCACGGTTGATATCGATAAGACGCCGAAAGTTATCCCCGAGGTTAAATGCGTCTTCTGCAGTGTTCCAGATTTTGTAAAAGGCTTTGTTTATCAGTTGAACATCCAAATTCGCATCAACTACAACCACGCCCATATCCAACGAGTTTATTGTCGTCAGTAAATCGTCGTTCTTTTCTTCGGAAGCCATGTATTTCCCCAAATCCGAAAGCAAGAATCACCCCGGGGCAGGTGACCCGCTGCTTGTGCCTACAAACGGAACCTGTAACGTAGATGGTTAACAATTTGCTAATTCCACTATAAAGTCCCAGAAAATTGGGAAGAGGTGGGCATGATCATCGTAAATCAGATTAGGAACTGGCTGGAACAAGATAAGACCGTTAGACGTGTCGCTGAAGACATCCAGCTGACCAGTGAGTTAATCTTGCTGGTTCGCATGATATTTGCGGATGGTAAGTTGAAGCCGCAAGAACTCCATGATTTCAAACAGATATGCAAAATAGCTTTTGATATTCCCGAAGAGGATGTTCCGGATGTGTTAAAGTATCTTCAAGAATTTGGGTATGAGACTACAACCGAAGATGCTGCTGCAATGTTTCAAAATCTGGATATTGAACGAAAGAAGGCGCTGCTTGTGCATATGCTTTCGATTGCGAAATCTGACAAGGAAATTCATCAAGGTGAAGCAGATTTGATTCGGCGCACTGCTGCGTTGTTAGGGTTAAACGCAGAAGATTTTGCTCACCTTACTTAAGCTCTTAAAAGTCGCATATTTTTTGTTTTCCGGCGGTAAAGCATTTGACCATGTTGAGACAAGTTTTTATTGTCTGTTCAAAGATGGTGCCTTGATCGAAGGCTGAGAAAGATGCTGGTGCGGTTGACCCAAGCAGGGGACCAAGACGGCGGCTGTCGTGTTAGGCGTCTTCTGTGGCGTTAATTCCGCTTAAGCTTTCCAGCATTTGTATTTTGCATCGAACCCGGCTTGAAGAGTGGAACCACGGACCCATGAAGATACTCGTACTTACAATCGCGTTTGCAATCTCTCTAGTTTCAGCTGCGCATGCACATTGGGGGCATTTAGGAGACATTGCAGGTCACTCCCATTGGATCGGTGTTGGAGCCGTGGTCGTGGCCGGTGCTCTGGCAGGTGTAATCGGACTTTTGAAAGACAAAGAAGACGACGAAGAAGCGGATCATCCTGAAGAAGTTTCAGATGGAGAGGCCGCATAAGTGGAAAATGGGTCACAATGGTTTGGTGACCACGTTTTACGGTGCCTCGGTAAAACCTGACTGGCAGAGATGGGTCACCTTAAATAATTCGTCGTGGACAACCTTCATTGCCAGCGTCACGATTCCTTCGGCGTGCGGAACATCATTGTGGGTTGACCATTGTAAACAGGGAGTGAGCGGGTTTGGTAGAGTTTGAGTATCAAAAAAACCCAGCAGAAATTTATCAGCAATCCTTTAGCATCGTTCAGGCAGAGGCTGATTTTTCGCGGTTGCCCACTGAATTTTGGTCTGTTGCCACGAGATTAATCCATGCCTGTGGGATGATTGATATCGTTCAAGATCTCGCTTTTTCTGGTGCGGCGGTAACGGCTGGTCAGACAGCTTTGCGGAAGGGCACGACGGTCTATTGTGATGTGGAGATGGTTCGCTCCGGGATTATATCTGCGTCCTTACCCGAAGGGATAGATGTTGCTTGCATGCTCAATGATCCTCGAATACCGCCGCATGCGAGGAAGATTGGCAATACGCGATCAGCCGCTGCAGTCGATTATTGGGATGAATTGGAGGGTTCCATTGTTGTGATTGGCAATGCACCCACAGCCTTATTCCACCTCATGGAACGCGTGAATGCGGGTTATGGCAAACCGGCACTTGTGGTGGGAATTCCAGTAGGCTTTGTTGGGGCGGTCGAATCCAAACAAATGCTGGCTACCAACACGCTCGGTTTGGAGTATATCACCGTCTTGGGACGTCGCGGCGGCTCTGCTATGGCCAGTAGCGTCCTCAATGCATTGGCGAAAGATTTGTAATGAACAAACCCTGGCTCCATATCATCGGTATTGGCGAAGATGGTGTAGACGGATTATCCTCTGATGCGCGTGAAATCTTGCAAAACGCAGAGGTGATCATCGGAGGGGATCGGCACCACCGACTTTCCCCGCATTCTCAAGCACAGAGAATAGCCTGGCCGACACCGTTTGATGCCATGATCGATGAGATTAAGTCCCATCAGGGAAAAGGCATTGTCATTTTAGTAACGGGGGATCCTCTTTGGTATTCGGTTGGCGCTCGAATCTTGAAAGCGATTCCCAAGGAGGAAATTCATTTCCATCCCCAGCTTTCCGCATTTCAATGGGCAGCTTGCAGGATGGGATGGAGCCTGGCTGATTGTGAAACGGTTACCATTCATGGCAGGGCTGATAGCCAAATTATTCCTCCCCTAGCACCTGGGGTTCGCATGCTGGTTTTGACACAGAATGCTGAAAGTCCAAAAGCTGTTGCAGATCTTTTGGTCGCGCGCGGATTTGGCCAAAGCCACATGACCGTCTTGGCCGCACTTGGTGGAAAAGAGGAAAAGCGGTTTGAAGGAATAGCGGAAACCTGGTCGCAAGAAGTGCCTGATTTTCACACGCTTGCCGTAGAATGCAGCGCCGGGAAGGGCGCACATTGGTATTCGCGTGTTGGTGGTTTACCTGATGATGCATTTGTCCATGACGGCCAGATGACAAAGCGTATCGTACGCGCCGCTACACTATCTTCGTTGATGCCGTATCCTGATGCTTTGCTTTGGGATATTGGGGCAGGTTGTGGATCCATTGCCATTGAGTGGATGCGTGCTGCACGTGGTGCAAAGGCAATTGCGGTTGAACCAGTCCGGGAACGGGTGCTTATGATGAAAGAAAACTGTGTTGCACTTGGCGTTGAGAAACTCGATGTGGTTGAGGGCGTGGCACCTCAAGCTTTGAATGGTCTTGCGCAACCCGATGCGGTTTTTATTGGTGGCGGTATTTCAACCGAAGGGGTGTTTGAAACAGCTTGGGAGGCCCTTCGTCCGGGCGGCCGCCTTGTCGCCAATGCTGTGACAGTCGAGAGCGAGGCAATTCTGTTTAAACTGCAAGGAACACATGGTGGGGACCTTGAGCGCATCAGCGGACACAAGGCGGAGCCGGTTGGGCGCTTTTTGGGATGGAAGCCACAAATGCCGGTTACGCAATGGAGTATCGTGAAATGACCGGCGTATTGTATGGTATTGGGGTTGGGCCCGGTGACCCGGAATTGCTGACGCTGAAAGCCCATCGTATTTTGACCCAGTGTCCTGTTGTTGCCTATCCGGCACCGGATGATGGCGAGAGTTTTGCGCGTTCTATTGTTTCTTGCCATTTGCGAGCTGAACAGATCGAGATCGCAATTGTGATTCCGATGCGTATTGACCGGTTTCCTGCGGCGCAGATCTATGATGAAAAAGCGAAGGAAATTGCATTCCATTTGGAAAATGGCAACGATGTTGCGGTGCTTTGTGAGGGAGATCCATTTTTTTATGGATCCTTTATGTATTTGTTCGAAAGACTTGCAGGCGAATATCCGTGCGAAATTGTGCCTGGGGTCTCTTCTTTGATGGCTTGTGCATCTGCCTTGCAACGGCCGTTGGCGGCACGAAACGATGTGCTTACGATTTTACCCGGCCCGCTTGAGGATGACGTCTTGCTTTCGCGATTACATTCCGGGGATGCAATCGCAATCATCAAAGTTGGCAGACATTTTGAACGCATTCGAACATTGATTGAAAAAGCGGGTCTTATGGACCGGGCAGGGTATCTTGAGCGAGCAAGTTTACCCAATCAGCAGGTCATGCCGTTGGATCAAGTCACATGTGAAAAAGCTCCATACTTTTCGATGATACTCATTTACAAAGGTGCGGAAGACTGGATTAAAGAGCTGGAAGTCCCGCTAAAGGTTGCCCAATGAACATCATAGTCCTTTCAGAGTCAGCTCTGCCAGTCGCCAGAGAGATACAATCGGAAATTGGTGGTACAATTCAAGGACTTCAATCACGTTGTGAATCTTGTGATTCAACCTATTTGGACGTTCGATCACATGTTGTCGGCTTGTTTAATGGCGGAGAACCAATCATTGCGTTGATGGCTGCCGGAGCTCTGATCCGATTGTTGGCGCCGGAGTTGAAGGATAAACATCGTGAACCACCCGTCCTCGCAGTTGCCGAAGATGGCTCCTGCGCCATCCCGCTTCTTGGGGGGCATCATGGTGCAAACAATCTAGCCCGGCAAATTACTGCGAAACTTGGTGTTCAGCCGGCCATTACGACCGCC
Organism: Pseudomonadota bacterium; assembly: GCA_039191645.1. Taxonomy (GTDB): domain Bacteria; phylum Pseudomonadota; class Alphaproteobacteria; order Rhizobiales; family Rhizobiaceae; genus JAALLB01. The sequence goes on from JBCCXO010000030.1 coordinate 37,438, forward strand.
GGCGATTTGCGTTTTGGTGTCGCTTTGGATCAACCTCCTGAAGGCTGGACCATCGCAAACCCGGAAAACGCTAAGACTGTTATGGCAGAGATATTGAACGGTGAAGATGTGCGGTTACAGGGACGTTATGTAAACGCTGCGACCTGGCTGATGGAGAGCAATCTTCCCTTAGATGATGATGGTGATTGTGTCCTTTCAATTTCTGAAACGCAACGAGAGGCCGGGCCTCTTGAACTTATTTATAATCCGCAACGCCATGTGATCGGGATTGGTTGTGAACGAAACACAGACCCACAAGAAATTATTCAGCTAATGGATGAAGTTCTGGGTGAGCATTCGATCGCGTTAGGCGCGGTTGCGGGTCTTGTCTCAATTGATCTCAAAGCCGATGAAGCTGCTTTGCACGATGCGGCTGACCATTTTGGAGTCCCGTTGCGTTTTTTTGATGCGGCGACGCTAGAGCAACAAACACCCAGGCTTGCCAACCCCTCGGAAATTGTTTTTTCGGAAGTGGGATGTCATGGCGTGGCAGAGGGCGCTGCACTCGCCGCGACTGGGGATCATTCCGAGTTAATCGTCCCCAAGCGTAAGTCAAAACGTGCCACGATCGCAATCGCAAAGGCACCTGATATTGTGGATGTGGCTACGTTGGGGCGTAGCCGCGGTACACTTTTTGTTGTTGGAATAGGTCCGGGCCAGGAGGGTTGGCGTTCTCCTGAGGTGAGCCGGATGATCGATCATGCAACGGACTTGGTTGGATATTCCCTATACTTGGATCTTATTTCTGAAATCAGCGGCGGGAAAGTGCGGCATGACTTTGACCTTGGAAAAGAAGAGGATAGGGTTCGCCATGCAATGGAGCTTGCAGGTCAGGGCAAAGATGTAGCGCTTGTTTGTTCGGGCGATGCTGGTATTTATGCCATGGCAACTTTGGTGTTCGAGTTGCTTTCAAGTGGTGGTTTGTCGGATGCTGCACAACGGATTGCCGTTGAAGTTTCACCGGGCATATCCGCACTTCAGGGCGCTGCGGCAAGGGCGGGGGCGCCGCTTGGACATGATTTTTGTACGATTTCACTTTCGGACCTCTTAACCCCATGGGATGCTATTAAAATGCGGGTCAAGGCGGCGGCTCAAGGTGATTTCGTGATTGCATTTTATAATCCCGTCTCCAAACGCAGACGCACCCAACTGGCGTTTGCGAAAACGGTTTTGTTAGAACACCGTCCTTTGGATACCCCGGTGATATTGGCGACGAACCTGGGCCGAGAGGGAGAGACTGTTCGCGTTGTGCCCCTGAGCGAGTTGGATATCGATGATGTAGATATGCTTACCGTCGTTATTGTTGGTTCTTCAGAAACAAAAACAGTTGCGACTGGTGACGGAAAAACCTGGGTTTTCACACCACGTGGGTATGCTGCAAAAGAAGGAACAGGAATAGGCTCATGACGGTATACTTTATTGGCGCCGGACCTGGCGCTCCGGACTTGATCACCGTCAGAGGTCTACGTTTAATCGAGCGGTGCCCGGTTTGCCTCTTTGCTGGTTCTCTCGTTCCGGAAGAAATCGTGGCTGCGGCCCCGGATGGAGCCTTGGTTCGTGATACAGCCCCGATGAACCTTGAGGAAATCATAGGGATGATACAAGATGCACACAAAGAGGGTAAGGACGTTGCACGCGTTCATTCGGGCGATCCGGCAATATATGGTGCCACCGCTGAACAAATGCGGCGACTAGATAAGCTGGACATTCCCTATGAAGTTGTGCCTGGTGTGCCAGCATTTGCTGGGGTTGCGGCTAAGTTAAAAACTGAACTGACGTTACCTGAAATTGCACAAACCGTTATTGTGACGCGAACAAGAATGAAGGCGTCAGCAATGCCGCCTGGAGAAGAGCTAGAGGTTTTGGGAAAATCAGGTGCGACGTTGGCAATCCATCTTTCCATAAGAAACTTGGCTTACATTCGAGAAGCATTGGTGCCCTACTATGGGGAGGATTGCCCGGTTGTTATTGCGTATCGTGCCACATGGCCAGATGAACTTTACATCAAGACCACGCTTTCAAAGATGAAAGAAGAAGTCCGTAAGGCTAAAATAACCCGAACAGCGCTTGTCCTTGTTGGACGTGTGCTTGGAGAGGCGGAGTTTCGCGATAGCGACCTATACAACGCCGATTTCTCACATGTGTTGCGCAACAAGAAGAAAAAGAAAGAACGTACGTGATCCGTTTCCTGCTGTGATATTGATTGAATTTCAGGACTAAGGGAGGCTTAGTTTGCTGGTTCGTCCGCCATCCACTGTCCAGATTTGACCCGTCACAAATGCAGCTTCAGAAGATGCCAACCATGTAACCAGTGAGGCGATTTCTTCCGGTTTACCCGTCCGACCAAGAGGGTGAATGCGGCCAATATTTTCGCGAAATTCAACGGGATTACCCAGGCTTTCAATAAACTCGATGTTAAGGTCCGTATCTATCCACCCTGGCGCGATTGCATTGCATCGTACGCCATCGGGACCATGATCAACAGCGATTGCCTTTGTCAGACCATGTAGGCCAGCTTTCGAAGCGCAATAGGCTGGATGCCTCGGATTTGAGCCCAACCCTTCAATCGATCCGATGTTCACAATGGAACCTGAAGTTTTGATCAGGAGAGGTAAGGCGTATTTGATCAGCAAAAATGGTGCTGTTAGGTTGACTTGTAGGGTATCTGCCCAGTCCTTTTCGTCAAACTCAAGCGCTGTTCCTTCTCGCATTAAGCCCGCATTGTTTACTAAAACATCCAGTTTTCCATGCGTTGCTTCGACTTCTGCAATCACTGCTTTGGGAGCATCGGGTTCGCGAAAGTCAGCTTGGATGGAGGCGAATGCTTCATCTTTTTGGCGCTGAACTGTGACTACCGTTGCGCCCTGGGCGGAAAACATGTTCGCGCAAGCCTTACCGATTCCGCTGCGACCTCCGGTTATGACCACAGTTTTATTTGTGAACCGTTTCATTGTACGGATTTCCCGCCGTTGACCTCAATCAGCGTGCCACAAAGGTATCTTGCCTTGTCCGATGCGAGGAAAACGACCACATCGGCAATGTCTTCTGGTTCTGCTATTCTTCCCAACGGAACTGAGGCGTTTAAATCGCTTATGGCACGGTCTGGATCGAGGCCACGCGTTTCAAACCCAGTCCTGATCATGGGTGTATTGACCTCATTCGGGCAGACTGCATTGACCCGGATGTTCTGATGGGCATGATCGATCCCAAGGCACTGGGTTAAGGAGGCAATGGCTGCTTTGGACATTACGTAAACGGGGTGGTTTGGACCGGCATGAACGCCCCAGCACGAGGCTGTGTTGACAATCGCCCCTCCGCTTGCAGATGCCATGATCGGGATGGCTGCTCTGCAGAGGCGAAAAGGGGCTTCGACATTGATGGAAAATGTTTTGTGAAAATCGCTGTCCGTTGCTTGCGTGATCAGACCTCTGGTGATGATCCCAGCATTGTTTACCAGTATTTCAAGTCCGCCCATCAGATCTTCGGCCCGCCTTGGTAAATCGTCGCAAAATTTTGGCTCTGTAAGATCACCTTCGATGCTATGGTCAGCATCACAATTCTCAACATCCGTGCCGGTCACCACAACGCCTTCGGCTTGGAGCGCCTTCACAATTGCCTGACCAATGCCCCCTGCAGCGCCAGTAACAAGAGCCCTTTTGCCTCGAAGATCTGTCACGTGTCACCTCCCTTCGATTTGTAGGCGAGATTATCATTGCGCGGTTCTGGTCAATATATCCCTTGCGACCACCTCAAAGTCGCATCTGAGGGTCTAAGCAACTACCATAGCTACCGTTTGTTCACTTACCTGCGGATCAAGGTTTCCATGGTGGAATGTTCGGTGACCCGGCGTTGCGTTTCTCCGCTTCTTTTATGCGTGTCAGGACATCGAGGTTTACTGTCGCTTTCCTGTTTTTGCGCTTGGCGATTTTTATGATTTCTCCCTGCAACTCATCGATTTCTGTCATTCTGCCGAGTTCTAGATCTTCCCACATGGACGACCTGGCCTTGGGATCGATTGCCAACATCTGTCTTGCTACCACGTTAAATAGTGGTGTGGGCAGTCTCAAGATATGGGGCAGTAGCCAAGCGGGAACAGGCGAGGGCGGTTTTGGATTGATCCCCGAAAGTTGCATCATTTCCAGGGCTTCTTGCATTTGCTTGGCGAGTAAACGTCTCCACATTTTGTCTTTTAGTTGTTGGACGAGCGGCACACCAGAAAGAGCGTTTAATGCATTGTTCAAATTGACCAATAGCTTTCCCCAGAGGATTGACTTCATTTCCGAGGATGAAACCGTTTGAAGGTGCCTCGTGTTAAGATTGTTCGCAATCTCCGGTTGCCCAAACTCAACAACGATTTTACCGCTGGTGCCTCTGTGAAATCTACCATTCTCCATCTGAATGACATTGAACGGCACCATGCCTGCCCGAACATCGAAATCAGGCAGGCATTGTCTTAACATCTCCGCATTGCGCACCCCGTTTTGCAGGCTAACGATGATCGCCGTTTCTTTCGCATTCTCATAGATCAGGCGAGCAATATCTTTCGTTGCGCTACTTTTGACCGTTACCAGAACGATATCGGCATCTGAAAGAATCTGGGGGTCGTCAGAGATTTTAATATCTTCAGGCGAAACCGAGAGGCTCATTCCCGTGTAGTCAGTGAGCTTGAGGCCATATTGTTTGGTTATTTCTACAATTCGCCTTCGACCGAGAAACAAGACATTGTGGCCCGATGCTTTTAAAAGTCCACCAACAAAGCAACCGATGCTGCCAGCGCCTGCGATCACAATTTTTGAATGGTTATCCATGGCGTTATCGTGTCACGATTATCACCTCTATGCCAAGGTGTCTGGCAGCCTCAATTTTTGCATATGCGCCAGGCCCTCCTGAATTGCGGCAAACAATATGTGAAATTTTGTGTTTGGTCAGGATTTCCATTTCTTTTCGCCAATCATTGGAAGGTTTTCCCAAAAGCAAGGCATGGTTTTTGAACGGCAAGTCTTTTTCCGGACGATCAACCATTCGGATCAGAAAAAAAATGTTTTCAA
>JBCCXO010000031.1:0-42429 GCA_039191645.1 Pseudomonadota bacterium
CAGCAAGGGAAAGCGTTTGATCGCAACCGATTACGTATGCACCGGGAACACGCCCGGAGACGTCTGTTGCTTTGGCTATGGCCAAAACTTCAGCAACGTCTGCACCACCAAGTTCTGCTTTTAAAAGAGGAGCTTCTATTTCTCGCTCATCGATTTGAGCGGTCAAAGCTTCAAATTCAACGCCGGCATTTTTTAAAAGGTCAGCGCGGTGTTTGCTTTTGGAAGCAAGTACGATCTTTGTCATTGTGAGCTTGATTCCGATTTTCGGTTTGAAACATGCTTTGCATGAAGAGCCAGGATCGCCGCCGCAGTCTCTTCAATCGATTTTCGCGACACATCGATCAGTGGCCAACCATGCCTCTTGGAGAGTTTTCTGGCCTGAGCGAGTTCATCGGCAATAGACGCGCGATCCGCATAAGATGCACTGTAGGTCGCTGCATTAAGTTCAAGAAGCCGGTTTTGCCTTACCTGTTGAATGCGATCAGTTGACGCGATCAGAGTCACAATCAGAGGGTGCTTTGCGTCTATGACTGCAAGCGGCAGTTCCGCACCGGGTACGAGGGGAATGTTTGCCGTTTTAATACCCCGATTTGCAAGGTAAATGCTGGTCGGTGTTTTGGATGTTCTGCTAATCCCCAGTAGAATTAAATCCGCTTCTTCGATGTTTTCCGGTAATACGCCATCATCATGCAGCATTGTGAAGTTCAGCGCATCGATCCGGCTGAAATATTCGTTGTCCAATGCGTGTTGAGCACCGACAATCCTTTTGGTTGGCTTTCCCAAATAAGACTGGAACGTTTGGAAAATGGGTTCCAGCACGGATACGCACGGTGTTCCCATTTCACGGCACTTTTCTTCCAGAACTTCTGAGAGCTCAGAATCGGCAATCGTAAACAACACGATCCCCGGCTCTGCTGCAATCATATCGATCACTCCATCGAGTTGTTTGCGGTTGCGTACCAACGGATAGACATGTTCCAACGGTTGGGTTGAGCGATACTGTGATGTTACAGCACGCGCAGCAGCAATGATGGTTTCGCCTGTTGAATCAGATATCAGATGTAAGTGAAAGTGACTGCCGTTCTGGTTCAAAGACCGTTCCATCCTGTGGAGAAATGTTAATAAAATCCAGCGTTTCAAATTGTTTGGAATTTCGTACCCGTTTCGCAAAAATTCCTCAACAATCTCTACCCTGTATAAAACGTGAAACACAGTGTGTGAATAGTGTGGAAAAAATTATGGGTTCCCGGTTTTGAGAAATTGGTTCACAGACAAGATTCTGATAATACGTCGTAAAATATTGATAAATAACAGGAAATTACTTTATCCACGCTGTTCACATCTGGTATGGTGTTTTATCCACATTTACAGAGCGGAACTTACAAGTTACTGACAATTCTCGAATAAATGGAAATTCCCGTTATTCACAGACTCTAAGAATAATAAAAACCTCTCAGAGAGAATCTATTTTATGTGGGGTGTGGAGAAATAGAATTGAAGAAGTTGATAAGGGTTTTAAACGGAGGAACAGAAGAAGTTCCACCAATTTGGCTGATGAGACAAGCAGGTCGATATTTGCCTGAATATCGTGAAACACGAAAACAAGCAGGAAGTTTTTTAGACCTGTGCTACAACCCGGAACTTGCGATTGAAGTAACGCTACAACCCATTAGACGTTTCGGATTTGATGCTGCAATCCTGTTTTCGGACATTTTGGTCGTTCCTGATGCTCTCGGTAGGCGTGTTGAATTCAAAGAGGGTGTTGGGCCTCTGCTGGAGCCGATTACAAAGGCTGACATCCCTTCTTTAGACTTGGATAACGTTTTGACGCATTTGGATCCGGTACTGAAAACGGTTTCTGGTCTGAGACGTGATCTTCCTCAGGAAACAACGCTGATTGGGTTTTGTGGTGCGCCCTGGACTGTTGCGACCTATATGATCGCTGGACGTGGGACAGGTGACCAAGCCCCTGCCCGATTGTTTGCTTTTGAAGAGCCAGACGCGTTTCAGGAAATTATTGATGTGCTTGTCGAAGCTTCAGCTGAATATTTAAAAGCACAACTTAATGCTGGTGCAGAGGTTGTTCAGATTTTTGATAGTTGGGCAGGGATATTGGGCGGGGACCAGTTTGAAAGATGGTGCATTAAGCCGGTATCCAACATTGTTGAAAAAGTCAGGCGTGCATACCCTGATGCCAAGATTATCGGGTTTCCTAAATCAGCTGGCAGTCAATATGACATGTACCGGAAATTGACAGGTGTCGATGTGTTGGGTCTTGACTGGTCTGTTCCTGTTAAACAGGCTAAGGCGCTGCAGGAAGAAGGGCCTGTTCAGGGGATGCTCGATCCGCTTCGGTTGATTGCTGGTGGAGATGCTCTCAATGACGGGATTGATCAGATTATGGATCACCTGGGGCAAGGGCCTTTGATTTTTAACTTGGGGCATGGAATTACGCCGCAAACTCCGATTAAACATGTCGAGCAATTGGTATCACGCGTCAGGGGCCGCTAACCAATGTATGAGTGGGTCAAGGTTCTGCATATCCTGGCGGTGATCAGTTGGATGGCCGGCCTTTTGTATCTGCCGCGTCTGCTTATCTATCACTTTGATGCTGAGATTGGTTCGGTTCAATCAGAGACATTCAAGATTATGGAGCGGCGCTTGCTCAAGGCGATTATGACTCCGGCAATGCTTGTGAGTTGGGCTATGGGGCTTTGGCTGGTTGTTTTGATTGACGCTCACCAGGAAGGATGGTTTGTCGCCAAGTTTTTTTTGGTGGTGTTGATGAGTGCGTTTCATGGCTTCCAAAGTAAATGGGTGAAGGAGTTTGCTGCTGATAAACGCCTTCGCTCTACGCGATTTTACAGGATTGCGAATGAAGGACCGACCCTGTTGATGATTTTTATCGTAATTCTGGTCATCGTAAAGCCATTTTGAGAGTCATAATTTTTCTTGTTAGAATCAACATTTGGCGTTATTCTTTCCATTAACCCGCCTTTGTTGCCGTCGAATAACGCGTTCCGGCATGTAGCTAATCAAAAAAAGAAAGACAGACTTCATGGAACAAATGAAGCTTCAAGAACTTAATTCAAAGAGCCCTACAGATCTTGTGACGTTTGCGGAAGGTCTCGAGGTTGAAAATGCGAGTACGATGCGCAAGCAGGAGTTGATGTTTGCGATCCTGAAAAGCTTGGCTGAACAGGATGTGGAAATTATTGGTGAAGGCGTCGTAGAAGTTCTGCAGGATGGATTTGGTTTTTTAAGATCTGCAACCGCGAATTATTTGCCGGGACCAGATGACATTTATATTTCACCTTCTCAAATTCGCAGGTTTTCTCTGAAAAGTGGAGATACGGTTCAAGGTCCGATTAGGAGTCCTAAGGATGGAGAACGGTATTTTGCCCTTCTCAAGGTCGACACCATTAATTTTGAAGATCCTGAAAAGATCCGTCATAAAATCCATTTTGACAATCTGACGCCGCTTTACCCGGATGAACGGTTTTTAATGGAAATTCCGGACCCGACGGTAAAAGACTTGTCTGGCCGTGTTATTGATTTGGTCGCGCCCTTGGGTAAGGGACAGCGTGGATTGATTGTGGCACCGCCGCGGACTGGTAAGACGGTTCTGCTGCAGAACATTGCCCATTCGATCACCGCAAATCATCCGGACAGCTATCTCATTGTGTTGCTGATTGATGAACGTCCCGAAGAGGTGACAGACATGCAGCGTTCTGTGAACGGTGAGGTTGTCTCCTCCACGTTTGATGAACCCGCTGTGCGTCACGTCCAGGTTGCGGAAATGGTCATCGAGAAGGCGAAACGGCTCGTAGAGCACGGGCGGGATGTCGTCATACTGCTCGATTCGATTACGCGTTTGGGTCGTGCCTATAACACCGTGGTTCCTTCTTCAGGTAAGGTTCTTACTGGTGGTGTTGACGCAAATGCGCTCCAGAGACCGAAACGGTTTTTCGGTGCTGCCAGGAACATTGAAGAGGGTGGCTCTCTTACGATTATAGCAACGGCCCTGATTGATACAGGTAGCCGAATGGACGAAGTGATCTTTGAAGAATTCAAAGGAACAGGTAACTCTGAAATTGTATTGGATCGTAAGGTGGCCGATAAACGAGTCTATCCGGCAATGGATATTCTCAAATCCGGGACACGGAAAGAGGACTTGTTGGTGCCGAAGGAAGACCTACAGAAAGTCTTTGTGTTGCGGCGGATCTTGTCTTCAATGGGTACAACCGATGCAATTGAGTTTTTGATAGACAAGCTGAAGCAGAAAAAAACAAACGACGAGTTTTTCGATACGATGAACACCTAAGTCTGTCTATGTGATTACTTGGTTAACAAATCGTAAATTTTGATTCGGTAGTGGAACGGTATTTGATTAACCGGTGTTGGTAGAGAAATACCCGAATTTTAGCCCCAGCGATTTGATTCGGTTCCGTTTCGGTACCTGAAAACAGATAAGATATCCTAATGTCACGATCTGATACCATTGTTGCTTTATCCACGGGTGCGCTCCCAAGTGGTATCGCGGTCGTCCGCATTTCTGGCAGTAAAACCTACGATTTGTTAAAGCTCCACGGGATCAATGCGGGATCAGCGCGGGTTGCTGCTCTTGTTTCGATCAAGCATTCAAAGACGGGTGTCGTGTTGGATAAGGGCATTTGCATCCATTTTCCGGGTCCCAACAGTTTTACAGGCGAGGATAGTGCGGAATTGCATCTCCACGGTGGGAAAGCAGTGGTTGGAGCGGTTCTGGAAACGTTGACAGGCGTTTCGGATGTTCGATTGGCCGAACCGGGTGAATTCTCGCGTCGGGGTTTTGAGAACGGGAAGTTTGATCTTACGGAGATTGAGGGACTATCGGACCTAATCTCAGCTGAGACGGAAGCTCAGAGAGTTCTGGCACTGGGCCAAGCTGGTGGTAGCCTTAGACTCATGTACGAAGGTTGGCGTACGCGGATTATAGAAATGTTGGCCATGATGGAAGCCGAGATAGATTTCGTCGACGAGGATGATGTCCCGGAGGATGCAGGTGATCTTGGGCTTGATCGAGTTAAGTCGCTTGCGAGCGAGATTCGCAAACATCTTGATGATAATCAGGCCGGTGAGATCATTCGAGATGGTTTTCGAGTCGCCATTATGGGCCCGCCCAACGCGGGCAAGTCTTCTCTTTTGAACACGCTTGCTAAGAGAGATGTTGCGATCGTGACAGATCAAGCTGGCACAACACGGGATGTTTTGGATGTCCATCTGAATGTCGCTGGGTATGAAGTGATTGTAAGCGATACAGCTGGGATCCGTGAAGCTGAGGATGTTGTTGAATTGGAAGGCATTCGCAGGGCAAAAACCCGCGAGCAAGAGGCGGATATGGTTATTTGGTTGGAACACATCGATGGATCATCTGTGCAGGATGTGGAGATGCAATCGGATCGGGTTTTAACGCTGAAAAGTAAGGATGACGTCGGGAGTATGCCTGCTGGAACCTCAATATCCAGTACAACCGGACATGGTATTGAATGGCTTTTGGGGGATATTGAACATCGGATCAATGCCCGAGTGGTGGGGAGGGAGCTTGGTATTATTACTAGGCATCGGTACCGTGTCGGGCTCGAAGCGTGTGTCGAGCGTCTGGAGGAGGCAGTCCGATTCGACCGAAATGCATTGGAGTTGTCTGCTGATGCATTACGCAGTGCAGGCGATGCTTTGGGCCGGATCACGGGCCGGATTGATGTAGAAGACTTGTTGGACGTAATTTTTTCCGAGTTTTGCGTCGGGAAATGATTCACGTGAAACAATTTGAACCCCGTTTCACGTGAAACATTATGCGATTATCATTTTCAATCTAGTCCTTTACGTTGGATAAAAGACCCGATAAGTAGGCGGCATGATGTCGACTGAGAAAAAATACGATGTGGTTGTCGTTGGTGGCGGGCACGCAGGCACAGAAGCAGCCAGTGCTTCAGCACGCGCTGGGGCCAGGACCGCTTTGGTGACTCACAAGCGTGAAACCATCGGTGTGATGTCGTGTAATCCAGCGATAGGAGGTCTTGGCAAAGGACACCTTGTCCGGGAAGTTGATGCACTTGATGGGCTGATGGGGCGGGTCGCGGATTATGGAGGCATTCAATTCCGATTGCTCAATCGCAGCAAAGGACCTGCGGTTCGTGGTCCAAGGGCCCAGGCAGATCGCAAGCTCTATCGGGAGGGTATGCAGGCACTGATTGCAGAGGTACCGAATCTGGATGTAATTGAGGCGGCTGTTGAAGATCTGGTTCTGCAAGAAACCAAGGTTGTAGGCGTTTCCTTGGCTGATGGAAAAACGATCTATGCCGGTGCTGTTGTTCTTACAACGGGAACTTTTCTGCGGGGTCTCATCCATATTGGAGAAAAGAAGATACCGGCTGGCCGAATGGGCGAGAAACCCACACTCGGTTTGTCAAATACTCTGGAGCGGATCGGTTTTGATCTTGCAAGGTTGAAGACGGGAACGCCACCGAGGCTGGATACAGGGTCCATAGACTGGGATTCCCTGGAAATGCAGAAAGGGGATGAACATCCCGTTGCTTTCTCCAGCCTGACTATGGCGCTGAGAAATCCACAGGTAGACTGCGGTATTACCCGCACGACTCCAGCGACGCATAAAATCATACAAGAGAACGTTACCAAATCAGCGATGTATTCTGGTCAAATCGAAGGTGTTGGGCCGCGCTATTGTCCTTCCATTGAGGACAAGATTGTGAAATTTGGTGAGCGCAATGGACATCAAATATTCCTTGAGCCGGAGGGACTGGAAGATAAGACTGTTTATCCAAACGGCATATCGACGTCACTGCCAGAATCAGTCCAAATGGATTTTCTGGAAACTATTCCAGGTCTTGAAAAGGCCGTCATTCTTCAACCTGGTTATGCCATCGAGTATGATCACGTTGATCCGCGTGAGTTAAAGCCTACGCTTGAAACTCGGCGCATTGAGGGGTTCTTCTTGGCCGGACAGATCAATGGAACGACAGGCTATGAGGAAGCCGCTGCGCAGGGGCTTGTGGCCGGTCTCAACGCTGCGCGCCTTGCGGGCGGACAACCTGGTGTGACGTTTAGCAGAACACAGAGTTACATCGGGGTGATGATTGATGATTTGGTTACGCGCGGGGTTACGGAGCCTTACCGGATGTTTACGTCCAGAGCTGAATACCGTTTATCGTTGCGGTCCGATAACGCAGATGATCGTTTGACCCCTATTGGATTGGCGTATGGTTTAATCGGACCGGAGCGGTCTGCATGGTTTGAATCGAGGACGGCTGGTCTGGAGCAGGGACGATCGCTTCTCAATGGGCTTTCGTTGACGCCAAACGAAGCTGCGAAGTGTGGCTTGAAAGTGAATGAAGACGGAATACGGCGGTCAGCGTTTGATCTGCTTTCCTATCATGAGATAACGATTGAGCGTTTGAAGGCAATTTGGCCGGAACTTGGGAGCATTCGCAGCGATCTGATAGAGCCGCTGGAGATTGAAGCTCGATATGCTGTTTATCTTGCCCGACAGGAAGCAGATGCCCTTCATGTCCGCAAGGACGAAGATCGGACGATTCCGGAAGATTTTGATTTTTCAGAGTTGCCAGGGCTTTCGATAGAGCTTCAGCAAAAGCTCGAGAAGGTTCGTCCCGCAAACCTTGGGCAAGCTGCCCGGATCGATGGGATGACACCCGCAGCTCTGACCTTGTTATTGGCGCATCTGAGTAAATCCGGGGCTCCGAACATCGCACAAGAAGCCTCCTAATGAATGAAGCACCTCTGAAACTTCTTCGTGAAATCTACCCGGTTTCACGTGAAACGATTGAGCGTCTGGAGATTTATGTAAGCCGTCTAATCGAATGGCAAGCCCGGATCAACCTTGTTGCACCCTCAACGCTTGACGAAATTTGGGAACGGCATATCGCTGACAGTTTGCAATGTGTCGCCGCCAAACCAGAGGGCCGAAACTGGCTGGATCTTGGTAGTGGGGGCGGGTTGCCGGGACTGGTTCTCGCGGCGGTGATGGCTGAACAGTGTGAAAGCATGGTCACGCTTGTCGAAAGCATAGAGAAAAAGGCTGCATTTCTACGTCAGACAAACCGTCAAATGCGCGCAAATGCTGTTGTTCTGGCCAAGCGGATTGAGGCATTGGAAACCGCTTCACTTCAGCCGGATGTTGTTACGGCGCGTGCTCTGGCTTCGCTTCCGCGTCTCCTTGAGCTTGCCAGCCCATGGCTCATGAATGGTAGTGTTGGACTCTTCCACAAAGGTCGGGATTTTGAGCGGGAATTGGTAGATTGTGATGGTGTATGGACGTTCGATCTGGTACATCATAGGAGCAAAACCAATCCAGAATCTGTGCTCCTAGAAATTTCCAATTTGCAGCGTGTTTAGCCCATGTCCAAACCCAGAGTCATCACAGTAGCCAACCAAAAAGGTGGTGTTGGAAAAACAACCACCGCGATTAATCTGGCAACCGCGCTTGCTGCCATTGATAAGACCGCTTTGTTGGTGGATCTTGATCCGCAGGGCAACGCAAGCACTGGTCTTGGGATTGATAAAGAAGATCGCAAACGCTCTACCTATGATTTGTTAACAGGCAGCGCCACGCTTGAGGATACGATAACGGAAACGGCCGTTCCCAAGCTCTACGTTTCTCCCTCCACTTTGGACTTGTTGGGGGTGGAGATGGAAATCTCGGGTGCACCAGACCGTGCCTTCAAACTGAAACATGCAATACAGGAATTTAATCCTAAAGATGGGCGGCAGATCGACTATGTTCTTGTGGATTGTCCGCCGTCTCTGAACTTGCTCACTTTAAATGCCATGGCAGCGGCTGATTCGGTCTTGGTTCCTTTGCAGTGCGAATTTTTTGCCCTGGAAGGCCTCAGTCAACTGTTACAGACGGTTGAGCAGGTGAAGCAAACCATTAATCCCAATTTGGTCATCCATGGCATTGTGATGACGATGTTTGATAAACGCAACAACCTCGCCAGCCAGGTTGTGGATGATGTGCGTGAGTTTCTGGGTGAAAAAGTCTACGATACTGTGATTCCTCGGAACGTGCGGATATCGGAAGCACCTTCCTATGGAAAACCGGCGCTTTTGTATGATCTTGAATGTGCTGGCAGTCAGGCGTATCTCCAGCTGGCTTCTGAAGTTTTAAAGCGTGAGAAAAAGCTAATGGCTGCCTAGTTCGATTCGGGTGCGCAATGAAGTAAGGTTCTTAACATGACAGATGAAAATTCCCGTAAGAGATTGGGCCGCGGTCTTGCAGCGTTGATGGGCGATCTCGATCAGCCGATGCCTGCAGAGGCAGCTACGCCGGGTGCAAGCAAACCAGAAATTCGGGGTGAACGGGATATTCCTATCGAACAGATACGCGCTAATCCGAACAACCCGCGCAAGCATTTTTCAGATGTCGAGCTCGAAGATTTAACGACATCGATTAAAGAACACGGAATTGTCCAACCCATTTTGGTTAGGCCCATTAAAGGTGAAGACCTTGGCGGTGCACAATTTGAAATCATCGCGGGTGAACGGCGTTGGCGTGCGGCTCAACGCGCACGCCTTCATGAAGTGCCGATTATCGTTCGTGACGTCGAGGATAAACAGGCTCTCGAACTTGCCATTATTGAAAACGTTCAAAGGACGGACCTTGATGCGGTTGAAGAAGCGTTGGGGTATCAACAGCTCATAGATGAGTATGATTACTCCCAAAATGATCTTGCCCAGGCAATCGGGAAAAGTCGCTCTCATGTGGCCAATACATTAAGGCTTTTGAAATTACCGGAAACCGTGCGTGGTTTTATATCCGATGGGAGCCTTTCCGCAGGACACGCGCGCAGCTTGATCACATCTGATCATCCCACGGAGTTGGCCCGCAAGATTATTTCCGAAGGCCTTTCGGTCAGACAAGCAGAAATGCTGTCGCAAGGAAAGGGGCAGGGTGATGCACCAACCGTTAACAAGCAACCCATTGAAAAATCTGCTGATATTCGTGCGCTTGAAAAGAAGCTTGAAGACAAGTTGGGATTGAAAATTGATTTAAGACACGGTGAGAAAGAAAAGGGTGAAATCCGGATTAAGTACAGTACGCTTGATCAACTGGACGAAGTGTGTCGCAAACTTCAATCTGATTTCTAGACCAAGGTCACCGTCTCTTAAGCGCTTGTGCTTCCAATGAAATAGCAAGCAGTGTTGTACCAGCGATTGATGTCGCGGCGCTGGCATTCTTCCGGCATTCCAGCATCATGTTATCCAGCCGGATCATGGCTTTTGATATGCGGTCGAGATCCCAGATCGAAAGTGCCGAAACAACCGCATCTTTTCTGGAAAAGTGTACCGGTGGCCTCGCGCTGGATAGAACTGCTCCGGCTCCTTGCCGCTTTTTTTCCATCTGGTTTTTGAGGCGTTGCAGAAACTGGAAATGTCTAAGGGTTCCAAGCAAAATCATGTCTGGAGCGTTGCCGGATGCGATTGCTTTAGGAAAAACAGTCTGAATCGAAGTTGAGTAACCCGTCACGACTGAATCAATAACATCATTCAAAACGAGGCTCGACCCGTCCCCCACAACTGCCCGTACATCCTCGAGTGTCACAGTGCTTCTGCCATCACAATATAGAGCGAGTTTTTTTAATTCGTTTCTGGAGAGTTGGCGATTGTCTCCAAGTTGAGATCGCAACTCATTGCGGGTTTCACGGTCAATGGTAAACCCCGCCGATACAATCTCCTGGTCGATCAACATTTCAAGCGCTGTTGTCGTATCCTGATAGCACGGAATGCATAGGCTGTTTTTGTGACTTTCTAAATTTCTACGAAGCGCGACGGACTTTTTTAAATCACCGGCTTCTACGATTATTAAAGCATCGATGGGGGGTTCATCCAAAAGTGGTTTGAGCGCCTTGAACAGATCGCGTTGGGTTTTTCCTGCAATGCGGATAAGGCGTTTTCCACCGAACATTCCAATTGTATTTGCTTCATCAGAAATCCGTCCGGCTTCTGCCGTTGCTTCATCTGCCGTCATCCTTAGCATTGCAAACGGGTCAGAAAGGTCCACGCCCGATTTTTCACACAGTAGGTTTGCCCGTTCATTTACCAACCCCGGGTCTGGACCAAATATCAGATAAATGCTGTGGGCGAAGTCTGGGTTCTTGAGATAGGATTCTATGTTGCGGCTGTTAAGAGCGGCCATCGAATTCAGATTCGGTTGAGATCGGAAGCGATTGCCAAACGCAGTGACTCGGCGGTTTCTTTTGCTGCCCGGTTTTCTGCATCTCGCTCCGCACGTTCATTTGCAAAGACCTGCCCAGTCCGATCGTAAGAGGCTTGTGCCTGACGTGAGCCATTGGCGATTGCCTTTCCGGTAGCAAGATCAATCAGATCATAAGAGGCGATAACGGTCACCGTCCCTGAGGTTGAATCCTGAACTCCCTCAATCGCAGCAAGTTGTTTGTTGTTAAACGAAACGCGAATTCTTGCTTCGTGCGTTTTTTGAGCGCTTGTATTGCTACCGCCCAGAATAAAGATCAGATGATTGCGTACCTGCTGTGCAACCCGGTTATCTACTTGAGAAACGGAGACGCTTGAGAGATCAATTCCGCTCTGTAAAGACGCGGAGCGATCTCCATAAAGCGGCTGGAACTGACAACCTGCGAGCACCGCCATGAAAAGAACTGCAAACATGGTTTGCAAGCGGGGAAAAAATATCGAGGGTTTTCTATATGACCACATTCACTATTCTCTTGGGCACGACAATTACTTTTTTCGGATCGCGGCCTTCCAAATACTTCACTACCACATCCAATTGCAAACTTGCAGCCTCAATTTCTTCTTTGCTGGCATTGGGATCTATTTCAAGGTCAGCGCGTTTTTTGCCGTTTATCTGAATTGGCATTACGATTGTGTCATCGACCGCAAATTCTGCATTGAATTTTGGCCAAGGCATGGCTGATACCAAGGACGTTTTACCGAGACTTTTCCAGCATTCCTCAGCCAGGTGCGGCATCATTGGTGCGATGCATTGGACAAAGAACCCAATGCCTTCCCTCATGGCGGAAATGACGGATTTGTCCGCCTTGTCTGGTTTGACTGCAGAGAGCACATTGCAAAACTCGTAAAGCCTTGCAATGGCGCGGTTAAACGCCAGTTTTTCGATGTCCTCTCCGACTGCCATTAAGGTTTTGTGCGATGCTTTGCGCAGCGCCAATGATTCGCTTGTTTCTTCGCATTGCAAATCAGGCGTGCTGATCATCTCACTCCAGCTCTGCACAAGTCGCCAAATGCGCTGAACAAACCGATGCGCACCTTCTGCGCCGGCATCCGTCCATTCTACATCGCGGTCCGGCGGTGAATCTGAGAGCATGAACCATCTGGCGGTGTCTGCGCCGTAGGTCTGCATAATGTCGTCCGGGTCAACCGTGTTGCGCTTGGATTTCGACATCTTTTCAATACCGCCAATCGGCACAATTTCCCCAGTGTCCAACCGTTTTGCGATGCGGGTTCCGTCAACCTCGTCGATGTTTAACTCAGCTGGCTGAAACCAGCCCATATCTTTATTGCCGTATGTCTCATGGACTACCATTCCCTGGGTAAAGAGACCTTTGAACGGCTCTTTGATGTCCATATGTCCGGCGATAGACATGGCTCTGGAAAAGAATCGAGAATACAGAAGATGAAGGATCGCATGTTCAATTCCGCCAATATACTGGTCAACCGGTAACCAGCGGTTTGCATGGTCCGGTATCGTCGGTGTCTCGTTATGCGGTGTGATGAAGCGGGCAAAATACCAGGATGAATCGACGAAGGTATCCATTGTATCGGTCTCTCGTTTTGCGGGCGCCCCGCAAACAGGACAGGGAACATCGCGCCATGTTGGATGGCGATCCAGCGGATTTCCGGGAATGTCGAAGGTCACATCTTCCGGTAAAGTAACGGGAAGGTTTTCTTTTTTCTCGGGCACTACGCCGCATTTCTCGCAGTGAACAACCGGGATCGGGCACCCCCAATACCGTTGTCTTGAGATACCCCAATCACGCAAGCGAAATTGAACTTTTCCTTCACCGAGGTTTTTGCTTTCTGCCCAGTCAATGGTTGAGTCAATTGCATCCTGTCCCGTCGCTGTTGAAACGTTTGCCGGTTGATTGATCCAATCGACCTTTTCGCTTTTTAGTGGAACGAAAGGCTCCGCTTCTACAAACTTATCTGGATCTTCTTCGTATCCAGACGGGACGAACGTTGCGATGATCGGTAACCCGTACTTGGTGGCAAAATCATGGTCGCGTTGATCGTGTGCCGGACAGCCAAATATTGCGCCGGTTCCATAATCCATCAGGATAAAGTTTGCGACAAAGACAGGAAGCGTTTGATCTTTGTAAAGCGGATGCTTGACTTTTAGCCCCGTATCAAATCCGAGCTTTTCCGCGGTTTCCAGTTCCTCCGCGGACGTGCCGGTTTTGCGCACCTCCTTATTAAAAGCCGCCAGGTCGCTGTCTTCCTCAGCCAGCGCAATTGCAAGGGGATGTTCGGGTGCGATCGCCATAAAGCTTGCACCTGCCAGCGTATCGGGTCGGGTTGTGAAGATTTCAAACCCATCAAACCCCGCCGTTTCTTCCACAAGGTCAAATTTCATCTGCAATCCTCTGGATTTTCCAATCCAGTTTGCTTGCATCAGCTTCACCTTGGCTGGCCACTCATCCAGTGTGTCAATCGCTTCAAGAAGTTCTTCGGAAAAATCGGAAATTTTAAAGAACCATTGGGTGAGCTCGCGTTGTTCAACATCGGCTCCCGAGCGCCAGCCCTTCCCGTCGATGACCTGCTCATTGGCAAGCACCGTCATGTCGACCGGATCCCAGTTTACCTTCGCGCTTTTGCGATAAACAAGATCGTGCTCCAGGAAGTCCAAAAACAACTTTTGTTGTTGTGCGTAATACTCTGGATCACACGTTGCAAACTCCCGCGCCCAATCCAGGGACAGGCCCATGCTTTTCAATTGCTGACGCATCGCCGCGATGTTGTCATAGGTCCATCCTTTCGGATGGGTCTTGTTTTGCATGGCTGCATTCTCGGCTGGCATGCCGAACGCATCCCATCCCATCGGGTGTAGCACTTCAAACCCATTAGCGCGTTTGTATCTGGCTACAACATCCCCCATTGCATAGTTGCGGACATGGCCCATATGAATCCTGCCGGATGGATAGGGAAACATCTCCAATACATAGTAGGCAGGTTTGGTACTGCTTGGTGTTGTATCGGTTTCAAACAGCTTTTGTTCGTCCCAGATTTTTTGCCAGCGGGGTTCAGCCTCTCGCGGATTGTAGCGTTCAGTTGTCATTGTGTTGGTTTCTATTAGAAAGCTTTGTGATATTGATTTATGGCTTTGAATGCGAGCTTCAGCAGAATTTCAACTAGTGGTCAACCTAAACAGGATAAACATATGGATAACAAGGCGGATTCAGCGCAAAATTTTCTGGATACACAGCGGGAACTGCGCTTGCATGCGGAAAAACACGGTCAAGAAACGCCCAAACTGATTGTTGTTTCCAAAACGTTTGGTGCAGATGCAATTTTGCCAGTGCTGGAAGCGGGCGCCAGAACGTTTGGCGAAAACCGTGTTCAGGAGGCAATTGAGAAGTGGCCGTCTCTGCGGGAAGCATATCCGGATCTCGAATTGCATCTGATCGGCCCCCTTCAAAGCAACAAGGCAAAGGATGCCGTTTCCCTGTTTGATTGTATTCAGACAATTGATCGAGAAAAGATCGCTCGAGCAGTCGATTCCGAGATGAAAAAGCAAGAAAAAAGCCTGAAACTGTTTATTCAGGTAAACACGGGAGAGGAACCTCAGAAAGCGGGTGTAGCACCGCGTGCGGCGGTCGAGTTTTGTGCGTGGTGTCGTGAGGATCTGGGATTGAATTTGGCCGGGCTTATGTGCATTCCGCCTTTTGATCAAAACCCCGGGCCGCATTTTGCCCTGTTACGCAAGCTTGCAACGCAGTGCGGGTTGAAGAATGTATCCATGGGGATGTCAGCGGATTATCTAACAGCGGCTGAATTTGGTGCAACCCATGTGCGAGTTGGCAGCGCGATTTTTGGTGCCCGTTAGGGATTAACTCAAAACCGTGAGAACGGTGTTGCCAGAAAGCATGGGAAGTAAACGTTGCATGGTTTTTGGTTCAATTGCCACGCATCCTTGTGTGGGTTGCCTTGCTTCGCTGGTTTGATGAAAGAAAATAGCACTTCCTTTGTTTCGAATGACCGGACTGATGTTGTAGTTCAAAACGATACAAACATCATAAAGACGGTCATCGCGCATCATTTTTTCATGTGAACTACCAAATGGCAGCCGAACCGGCTTGTTGTAGCTTGCAGAATGCGTGTCATCACACCAGCCGTCTATTTTCGAGATAGACCGCATGCGAATTTGCGTTCGCGATCGTCTTAACCGGTCATGTCGCATATAACCGAATAAAATTCTGAAGGATCCCGGTGGTGTCGCGCCATCTCCCTCCATTTTGAGTGTTCTAATGCCCGTTCTGCCCAGTCTGCATTCAACAACCCGGTTTCCGAACTGCAGCAGACCCGCAGCCGGATTTCTGCCAGGTTTTCTTCTTACGATCAGCGTAGTTAAGGATTTTGCTTTCAAAACAGTGGTTTCACATATCTTCACATTTTGATAAAAAATATCACATGAACGTGTCACGGATTGCAATCTGCCTATATTCATACAACATCGGCGACAGGGTGATTAAACAACAATTTTTAACATTTAATAATTGAGGAAAAGATGGCTGCAAGAAATATTTTGTTAGTTGACGATGATGATGATCTCCGTGAAGCATTGGTTGAACAACTTGCCCTTTATGATGAATTCGTGGTGCTCACGGAAGCCAGCGCCACCAAAGGTGTCGCGACAGCCCGTGCTGAACACGTCGATTTGTTGATCATGGATGTTGGTTTGCCCGACATGGATGGTCGCGAGGCTGTAAAAGTCCTGCGCAAAGGTGGATTTAAGGCACCAATCATTATGCTTACAGGTCACGATACGGATTCAGATACCATTCTGGGTTTGGAAGCAGGTGCGAATGATTATGTCACCAAGCCATTCCGTTTTGCGGTGCTGTTGGCAAGGATGCGAGCACAGCTTCGTACGCATGAGCAGAGTGAAGACGCGATTTTCACGGTTGGTCACTATACGTTTCGACCTTCACAGAAGCTACTTACCGAAGAAGACGGGACAAAAGTGCGATTAACGGAAAAAGAAACGGCGATTATGAAGTATCTTTACCGTGCTGAGCAAAAAGTTATCGGACGAGATGAGCTTCTTGAACAGGTTTGGGGATACAACTCAGGTGTTACGACACACACGTTGGAAACTCATATCTACCGGCTTCGTCAGAAAATCGAACGTGATCCTTCAAATGCAAGATTGCTTGTAACTGAGGGTGGAGGGTATAAACTGGTTCCTTAAGCGATCATTGCGTTTAGGGGGCCAGTTATTTCACTTGAAGCTGATATAGGCTTGCTCAGCAGCATAGATTTGTTTTTCGATTTCAACGAAGAACAATACAGGCTGCTGGCTTTTGGAAGCCAAAAACTCACTTTTCCAAAGGGTACACGGGTATTCCAGGATGGTCAGACGACTGACGGTGGATATGCGATTATCCGAGGGAAAATAGAATTGGTGGCGTCCGGATCAGACCATATCATCGGCACGTTTGGTGCCGGTGATCTTATTGGCCAAATGGCAATCCTTACACGGAATCACAGAATTGGGACTGCTGTTGTCGTTGAAGATTGCGAATTGATGAAGATATCGCGCGCAACCGTCCATCGTATTTTGGGAGAGTACCCTGAGTTGGCTGTCCGGCTGCATGAACGCATCACCAGAAATGTCGGCGCCATGGCCAAGAATCTCGACGAGATTCAAGCGAAAATGCGGAAAATTGACGAGAACTAAGGTTTTGATTGCTCAGTCGATATTGAATTTAGCAATCACCGGAACATGATCGGATGGCTTTTCCCATCCCCGAGCGTTTCGTAACACTTCGATTTCGGTAAGTTTTTCAGCCATTTCCGGTGCTGACCAGATATGGTCCAGTCTGCGCCCTTTGTCTGCGGCATCCCAATCGCGGGCCCTATAGCTCCACCAGGAGTAGAGTTTTTCATCGTATGGGACTTTTTGCCGAACCAGGTCAGTCCAGTCGCCTTCATCTCGTATCCGGTCCAAGTAATCTGTTTCTACCGGGGTGTGGCTTACGATCTTGAGCAATTGTTTGTGTGACCAGACATCGTTTTCATGGGGGGCTATGTTCAGGTCTCCAACTAAAATGTTGTTCATTTTGCCCTGATTGGCGCCAAGGGCCAGCATTTCGTCCAGAAACCGCAGTTTATGATCAAATTTCGGATTTTTGTTTGGATCCGGCTCATCTCCCCCGGCAGGCACATAAAAATTGTGAAGTTGATATTCAGCGCCTCCCGCCTCAAAGACCGTCGATAAATGGCGCGTGTCGCCCATATTGCAGTAGTCGGTGCTATAGGCTTGCTTGAGAGGGCGTTTGGCGACAGTCGCTACGCCGTGATATCCCTTTTGTCCGTGGACTTCGATATGCTCGTAACCGAGTTTTCGAAAATTTTTAGCCGGGAATTGATCATTCTGACATTTAATCTCTTGAAGACAAAGAATGTCAGGAGCGTGGGATTTCAGGAAACTTTCTACGATCCCGATTCTAAGACGAACCGAGTTGATGTTCCATGTTGCAATTGAGAGAGGCATGTAGACTTCCAGATTTTTCAAACCTGAAGTCTACTTGAAGTGACCCAAAGAACAAGCCTAGCGCTCCTGTTTCTTTTTGGACTTTTGCGAGTTTTCTATGCGAAACAGCTTGTCGGAAATGTCGACATTCTTTTCGACGTTGAATATCATCACCGACGTTTCTTTTCCCTGGTCATCTTTGATCGTCCACTGTCGCAAATCTTGTGTGATTGGATCGAACAAAAGGGTGATCTCTGAATCTCCAAAAATGTTTTTATCCCCCATTACAACGGTTGTAATGTCGTCTTGCGCATCAATTTTCCTGATTGATTTGTCATCAATCCTGATCTTGTCGCTTAGCAATAGGCTTAAAGGGGTCTTGCGCAGCGGATAATAACTCCAGGTCTTCAGCTTTTTGTTGTTAACCGCCAGGGTTTTTCCATTGGAAACCACCATGATTGGAGAGGGATCTTCATAGTTAAATCGAATTTTGCCTGGGCGGTGGATGTAAAAAGTGCCGCCCGTTTGTTCCCCATTGGGTCCAAACTGAATGAATTCACCGGTCATCGTTGGCACGGATGTGAAGTGATCGCTTATGGCGTCTACAGCTGCTTGTTTGTCGTTGGCTTTTGCATTCACTGCGGGCGCCAGGAACGCAATAGAAGCGAGTGCAACGATAGCAAGAACAAAACGTTTCATAATTAGGCTCATTTCCGTGTTTGTTATCCAGCAGGACTTATTCATGTCATTCTTGACCGTTTCTTGACCGGATGTATCTTTTATATGGTTTCATCTTCACCAGGTACAAGAATTTCGCGTTTTCCGGCATGATTTGCCGAACTGATGAGGCCTTCCTGCTCCATGCGTTCAATAAGCGAAGCTGCCCGATTGTATCCGATGGATAGTCTGCGTTGGATGTAACTGGTCGAGACTTTTCGGTCGCGCAAGACAACAGCAACGGCCTGATCGTAAATGTCATTTGAGTCGGCGAGGCCTCCTGTATCTGCCATAGAGGCGGACGCCTCTTCCTCATCTTCTTCGGTCACAGAGTCGAGATATTGCGGTAAACCTTGTGATTTCAAGTGGTTAACGACCATATCAACCTCGCCATCATCGACAAAAGGACCGTGGACACGCTGAATACGCCCACCGCCAGCCATATAAAGCATGTCTCCCATACCCAGCAGCTGCTCTGCGCCTTGTTCACCCAGAATGGTGCGGCTGTCGATTTTTGAAGTGACCTGGAATGAAATTCTGGTCGGGAAATTTGCCTTGATGGTTCCTGTGATGACGTCAACGGATGGTCGTTGGGTTGCCATGATCACGTGTATTCCGGCTGCACGGGCCATTTGTGCCAGCCTTTGAATCGCGCCCTCAATGTCTTTGCCGGCGACCATCATCAAATCGGCCATTTCATCGATGATCACGACGATGTATGGCATTGGTTCAAGATCAAGCTCTTCGGTCTCGTAAATGGCCTCACCAGTGTCGCGATCAAAGCCCGTCTGGATCGTTCTTGTAATCCGCTCGCCTTTTTTGTTTGCCTGTGCGATCCGGTTGTTGAAACCATCAATGTTCCGCACGCCCACTTTTGACATCTTCTTATAGCGCTCTTCCATCTCGCGCACTGTCCACTTGAGCGCCACGACCGCCTTTTTGGGGTCTGTCACCACCGGTGTAAGAAGATGCGGGATGCCATCATATATTGAGAGTTCAAGCATTTTTGGATCGATCATGATCAGTTTAACCTGTTCCGGACTGAGCCGGTACAGAATTGAAAGAATCATTGTGTTGATCGCGACAGATTTACCAGAGCCGGTTGTTCCTGCCACCAACAGGTGGGGCATCTTTGCCAAATCGGCGATCGTCGATTCCCCGCCAATCGTTTTACCAAGGATGATCGGTAGTTTTGCTTTTGACTTTTCGTAGGTCTCACTCGCGAGAATTTCGCGCAAATACACCGTCTCGCGTTTTGAATTTGGCAATTCGATGCCAATGGCGTTTCGTCCTGGAACAACAGCCACCCTTGCAGCGATTGCTGACATGGATCTGGCAATATCATCAGCAAGCCCAATCACGCGGGACGACTTTATGCCAGGGGCTGGTTCGAGCTCATAAAGGGTTACGACAGGGCCAGGTCTTACGTTGATAATTTCACCCTTTACTCCAAAATCCTGCAAGACTCCTTCCAGGAGTCGGGCATTTTGTTCCAAGGCTTCTGTGGAAAGCTGCATGTCCCGGGTTGCTGGGGGCGCTTCTTGCAAAAAGTGCAAAGATGGGAGTTCGAATTCCGTATTGATCAGAGAGGGTTGGGCCTCTCTTTGTATACGGGTCGATTGACGGGGCGGCGGAGCCATGGCCTGTACCCGGGTAGAGGCATTGATAGGCTCTTGGTTGGCAGCCGTTTGCATGCTTTGAACCGGCGGTTCCGATTGCGCCCAATCATCCTCGTAATCGGTTGCAGGATCAGCTTCGAAGTAGCTGTTTTCTCCGTATTCAGGAGCGGCTTCGCCAAACTCTGGATCAGGATGGTACTGCTCACTGCGGCCATGAGGGTCGAGGGCTTCCAATCCATCGTCTTCCGGCTTTGTGAGTGCCTGGAAAAACGTTGCGGTGCGTTTTATGAGGCTAGGCTTCTTTTCCGTCGCCGGTTCCAGCGTTTCGGGCTGCTTGTTGTGGGCAGACCTGTACTTATACGCATAATAATAATGGCTGATTGCACCCAGTAACCAGCTTGGGCTGCTTTCTTCTTCTGCAAGTGCTTCCATATCAGCTTGAGTGACCCGTGCTTTGGTTTGCGGGTGCCAAATGACGCCGGAAGCGGCTAACAAACCATAGCATCCAATCAGCCCTGCCGGAACGCCAAGGACAAATGCGAAAAACCCATTTGCGCTTAAGCCAAAGACATCAGGTAATCGTAATAATAGGTCTCCGGTTACCCCTCCAAGGCCCAGAGGGAGCGGCCAACTACCGGGAATCGGCAGGCAAGAGAGTGCGATCGCAAGAAATGAAACGGAAATCGGCCAAAGCAAAATTCTTTTGCGAAATGCTGCAATCCGTTGCTGAAGTAGCATTGTCCAGCCCCAAAGTGCTGGCGGTATCAAAGCCAATGCCGAAGACAGCCCGAAAAACTGGATAAACAAGTCGGAAAATACAGCGCCTGGATATCCAAGGAGATTCTTGATCTCATTGTTGTTTGAAACAGAAAAACTTGGATCTGTGGCCGTCCAAGTCGCCAGACTTGTAAAGGCTAACCCGACGCCTGCAAGGAGTAAAAGACCCGTGATTACAGTCGCTTGTCGGTTCAGTCCTTCCTTAACGGTAGGGCTGTTCTGCGGTGGATCAAACTGCGAAATCTGCATAGGGGACTCCAGTGCAGGAGTTGTGTTTTCCTGCGGGTACACATTCTTTTGGGTAAAATCCTATTCTGTGAAGGTTAATCGGCTGTTAACCATCTGAAATTGTACGGGCAGATTGGTTCGAAATTTTGCAATTGGTTGAATTGTTATCAAACCGCCGATTGACTCCGTTCATCGTGGCATTTCAAAATAGGCCGATTTCGTTGCAGGATAGGAAGTCTGTCTTCGACAGCACGTCATTTATGCCGTTAAATGATCAAGAATCCGGTGGATTTGTACAAAAATATGATTTTCTCGCAGAGTTGCCTTCGGCTGCGTTCAAATCGCTTTGTCTGAAAGGCAATCGACTTACCCTTAAGGCTGGGGACTATCTTTTTGGACAGGATGAAATTGCAGATCATTTATACGTCGTTATGTCCGGTAGTCTTGGAGTTTTCGTGGACCAGTCGGGAAACGAATCGAAACAACTGATCGCCTTGATCGGCAAAGGCGAAATCACAGGGGAGGTTGCCATTATTGCAGGTGGTGTCCGTTCTGCCGATGTGATTGCATTGCGGGATTCTGATCTGTTGCGTATCAGCCGGTCCAGATTTGATATTCTGGTTAAGAAACATCCTGAAATTACGATTCCAATTTCAAAAATTCTTGCGACGCGTTTGCGGGAAGCATCGCGCTCTTCGACGGTGAACATCAGGCCTAAAGTCGTCTCCTTTATCGCTGCGACCTCGAATGTGGACGTTTACGATGCTGCGAAGAAGGTTGCGCACTGTCTGGTGCAACGGTTCAATCAAAAAGTATTTGTCCAGGAAACCGAAACAGATTCGCTTACCAGCAAGAAACTTAATGATCTGGAAGACGATTATGATTTGCTCATTCTGTGTTCCTATCCCGATCAGGAAGCCTGGATGCGCCGATCGACGCGACAGAGCGATCGGGTTTGCGTGGTTACGGAGTCCGGTGTCGATATACCCGATGGATTGTCGGACCTGATTGCACAAAAATCCCACGATCATCAGATGATTGATCTGTTTGTCCTGTATCCCAATGAACAGGTTTGTCCCAGGCTTACGCAGAATGTGCTGGATCAGATTGGGGTCAATCGACATTTTCATATTCGTGTGACTGAAAAAAAGGATTGGGAGCGCTGGAGCAGAATTATTACCGGGCGAAGCGTTGGTCTTGTCTTATCCGGCGGCGGTGCGCGGGCTTATGCTCACCTAGGCGCAGTTCGTGCACTTCAGGAGGCAGGAATTCCGATTGACTATGTTTCAGGTTCAAGCATGGGCGGCATCATTGCGGCCAGTATTGCCATGGGCTGGGACATCGATACCATGGAAGACAGGATCAGGAGTTGTTTTGTCGAAACCAATCCATTGTCTGATTACACTTTGCCGCTTCATGGGCTTGTGCGGGGACGCAAAGTGGAACGGCTTTTGAAGGAAAATTTTGGCAGTGTTGAAATAAGCGATCTTTGGTTGCCTTTCTTTTGCGTTTCTACAAATCTGACCAATGCAAGCGGGTACATTCATAGTCGTGGTGAATTGTGTGACGCACTGAGAGCCAGTATTTCTCTTCCCGGCGTCCTTCCGCCTGTGGTGACACCCGAGGGTGTTTTGGTGGATGGTGGCGTGATCAACAATCTCCCTATTCTAGAGACAACCAGGCATTGTCATGGACCTATCATTGCAGTTGATGTTTCGCGCGATCTTGCGCTTTCACCCGCGGCATGGAAATCGCAGATAAACCAATCCCTTTGGATGCGTATGTTCAGGCCGCCAGTGATCAGTTTGCTGCTGCGTTCGGGAACGGTATCGGGTGAGCTTCAAATTCAGCGCCAGAGCAATGCTGCTCACATCAACCTCAACCCGCCGCTGGGACCCATAGATATCCGTAATTGGAAAAATTTCGATGAGACGATCAGGCTTGGCTATGATTACACCAAAATGCAGATGGACCAGAATTCTCGCCTTTCTGATCTCTCCAGACTTACAAACGGCTAGCCTGTTAACCGCCCGAAACAGCTGTCTTCTTTTTGTCCAACGTTCGCTCCCGGATCAGGCCTTCCTGGGCAACTGACGCAATCAATTGTCCTTCCTGATTGTATATGCTGCCTCTGGTAAACCCTCTAGCGCCTGATGCGTTTGGGCTGTCCTGACTGTAGAGATGCCACTCTTGCATATTCATGGGTCTGTGAAACCACATCGCGTGGTCAAGGCTTGCAACTTGCAAAGCTGGATCAAAAACCGCGCGACCGTGAGCGAAGAGGGATGTGTCCAGCAGGGTCATATCGGATGCATAGGCCAAGACGGCTTGTTGGATTGCGGGGTCTTGCGGCAGAGGTCCTGTTGCTCTGAACCAGATGTTCTGAGTTGGATCGAGCTTTTTGTTCGAGATATAATGATCGAGGTTTATTGGTCTTAATTCTATGGGTCGTTCGCGTTGCCAGTATCGACGCACCCCTTCTGGAGCGTGATTTATGAATTGATCTGCAAGTTGCTTTTCACTCGGTAATGTCTCGGGGTCAGGTGCTGCAGGCATGGGGACGAAATGTTCAAGGCCCGGTTCAAGAATCTGGAAGGATGCTGACATGGAAAAAATCGCTTTCCCATGTTGAATGGCAACGACCCTGCGGGTGGTAAAGCTTTTCCCGTCTCTGATACGATCGACCTCATACACAATGGGAACTGATGGGTCACCAGGGCGCATAAAGTAGCCATGGAGGGAGTGAACCACTCGGTCGTCTTCTACCGTTCTTTGGCTTGCGACCAAGGCCTGACCAATAACCTGTCCACCAAAAACGCGCTGCCACCCCACGTTGGGGCTTTCGCCGCGATAAAGGTTTTGTTCTATCCTCTCCAGATCAAGGGTCTCAAGGAGCGTTTTCACGGCTTTTGACATGTAAAAATTCCCGTTTTCAGTCTCTACAAATTAGCCATAAATTCATGTGAGACAACATGGGCATTGAAGTTTTGATCTTGAGACGCCAAGTTGAGTGGTACAGGAAAGCCAAATGACGAAAAACACGCAAAAACAGACTTCAGAAATATTGGATGTTTTGGTTGCCGGTGGCGGTTATGTCGGCTTGAGTTGTGCAGTATCCATCAAGGATGCAGCGCCACATATGAAAGTCAGTGTGGTCGATCCTGCACCGGAAGCGGTTGTTGAAAAAGATGAACGTGCATCGGCTGTTGCTGCGGATGCGATCCGGATGTTGGATCAGTTGGGACTCTGGAAAAATCTTAGCAAAGATGCACAGCCGATTCAGGAAATGATTGTCACGGACAGTAAAGTCAGTGACGTCAAACGGCCGATATTCCTTACCTTTGCAAACGATAAAGAGGCAGATGAACCGTTCGCTTACATGGTTGAAAATCGCGCATTGGTAAAATCACTGCGCGGTAAGGCTGACAAGGATGGTGTTATCCGTTTGGCAGAATGCGGTGTTGATTCTTTCGAAAACCTTGGCTCTCACATTGAGGCCCAGATGACAGATGGCAGTATCATCAAGACACGATTGCTGGTGGCTTGTGATGGCGTGCTGTCTCGCTTGCGAGATCAGGCTGGTATTCAAACTGTGCATTGGCCCTATGACCAAAAGGGGATTGTTTGCACCGTCGAGCATGAACGGCCGCACAACGGCCGCGCAGAAGAGCATTTTCTTCCAGCGGGGCCTTTCGCTATCCTTCCGTTGAAGGGGAACCGTTCGTCTTTGGTTTGGACAGAAAGCACAAGATCTGCTGATAAACTGATCAGCGAAGATGAAATGATCTTTGAGGCTGAGCTTGAGCAGCGTTTTGGACACAAGCTCGGTGCTCTCAAAGTCGTTAGTAAAGTCCAGGCTTTCCCGCTTGGTTTGCGGCTTGCCCGGGAGTTTGTTCGCGATCGTTTTGCTTTGGCTGGTGATGCAGCTCATGGCATTCATCCGATCGCAGGCCAAGGTCTTAACCTTGGGTTCAAGGATGCAGCGGCGCTTGCTGAAACGATTGTTGACGCGGACCGTCTGGGTCTTGATCCGGGTTCGATTGATGTATTGGAGCGATATCAGATGTGGCGCCGATTTGACACAGTTCAAATGGGTGTCGTGACCGATGTGCTCAACAGACTTTTTTCAAACGATAACACCGTGGTTAGAGGGATCCGTGATCTTGGATTGGGAATCGTTGATCGTTTGCCGCAACTTAAGAAGTACTTCATCAATCAGGCTGCCGGTGAGGATTTGTCTGCCCCAAAACTTTTGCGCGGCGAATCGATTTAGGTCGCGCTTTTGGATTACGATTCTTCGATTTCTCTTGCTTCTGACGTGATCATGACGGGAATGCCATCTCGAATCGGATAAGCCAGCTTTGCAGCATTGGAAATAAGCTCCTGGTTTTCTTTGTCATAGTCCAACGCGCTTTTAGTCAGGGGACAAACAAGAATTTCCAGCAGTTTTGAATCGGGTTCAGTCGTATCACTCATCACGGTTGCCAGCTATCAGGCTCACTGCAACGGAATATTATCATCGCCGGCGTTTCTGGCAAGATGAACCTCGGAGATAGCAATGAGCGTGTCAGCGCGCGTTTTCAGGTCGGGTGCCTCCAGCAATGCCTGTTTTTCCTGCGGGGAATAAGGGCACATCATGCACAGTGCTGTTACCAGGGTTTGATTGTCGGTGTTGGTGACCGCTTTCCAATCAGCATCCATGCTGTTTGCGTTGAGGAAGTTGCGAAAAGCCGTTAGCAGAGCATCTCGATCTATGGGGTTTTCCTCCAAGGAATGCTCGATGAGATCTTCTTCCAAAACCTGGATTTTGCACTGGCGGTAATTCGTGTTCACACTGATCTCTTCAATGACCTCATAGCGGCAAATTCCGCACAGGCTGATGAGATAACGTCCATCTCCTGTTTCCTGGAACGCAGAAATGCGACCCAAACATCCAATCTTTGAGAGGGTTGGCTGTGTGTCTCCTGAGCAATCCGACTTCAGACAGGGCTGAATCATACCTATGATTTTGGATGAACTCATCGCATCATCGATCATCTCCAGATATCTTGGTTCAAAGATATTTAAAGGCATGTGCCCACCAGGCAACAGAAGCGCACCGGTTAACGGAAAAATCGGCACAGTTTCGGGGAAATCACTGGCCTTTGAATAGATGATGTTGCCTGCTTTAACCACTGGGTGTTCCTGTGAGTACTACTTGGTAGTAACGTGTAGCAGTTGTTGAAAAACTCAAGAGCAGAAAACGATTCAGTGTTAAGCAAATAAAATGGAAGAAAGCTTCCGGCGCGATGATACTGTGACTTCGTCCGTCATTCCCCATGCTTCGAAGAATTGGAGCAACTGCGTGCGCGCTGCATCTTCATTCCAGCCTGGGCTCCGCTTGATAATCTCCAATAGGTGATCGGCTGCTTCTTCACGTTTTCCGGCTGCGTTCATAGCGACCGCAAGATCCAGACGTTTTTCATGGTTGTCGGGATTTGAGTCCACCTCAGCCTGCAATTCGGCGTAGTTTCCCAATTCCTTTGCTTGTTCAGCAAGTTCGATTGCCGAAATCAAAGATGCAATCGCGGGTTGGGCGCGTTGAACCTCGTCCAGCTGTTCGACAATGGCGTTGGCGCCATCGATGTTGTCTTGCGCTAAATACAGATGCCCAATTCCGGCTATTGCCCTGGAATTTTGCTGATCGACGCTCAAGATTTGGCTGTAGATCTGGCCTGCTTCGTTGTAAGAACCAGCTCCGGCTAGCTCTTCTGCTTTGTCTAACAGCGTTTCTATCTGAGTGTCCTGTTCGTCTGGTCCGGCGACTTTGCTAATGAATTCACGGATTTCGCCTTCTGTTTTTGCGCCGGTAAACATATCGGCTGGGCGTCCATTGATGAACGCCACGACTGTTGGCAAAGACTGTATGCCCATTTGGCCCGCAACTTCGGGGTGTTTGTCGATATCCATTTTGACGAGTTTCACTTTACCGCGGGTTGCTGCGACCGCTGATTCCAACGCTGGCGCCAATTGTTTGCAAGGTCCGCACCATTCCGCCCAAAAATCCACCAGTACCGGAAGACTTGTTGATGCCTCTATTACCTCTGTCATAAACTCCTGGGTAGTAATGTCCTTGACGTGAATTTTCTGTTCGGTTGGAGCAGTTTGTTCACCACCCAGGGTAACTGTGGTGTTGGCGTTTTGCGTGTAGCCTCCGCCAAAACTAAATTCGTTACTGCTCATTTTCGACCTCTTCCAGTGAAAGTGTGATGATTTCTGGTTGATGATTTACATGCGCCAGAAAACTTAGCAAATCTTCTTGTGAGATGGTTGTTGTCATTTCGTTCGTCAATGGGTGACAGTTTATCAAATCATGGCGTAGCAATGGTTTGTCAATGATCACCTTGACCCGATTGTCGTGGTCATTGATAGGCGCAAAGGCAGTCACAGAACCAGGTTTAACCCCGAGCAAATCCATCAAATCTTCCGGTTTTCCGAAAGAAACCCGACCTTTTGCCCCGATCAAACCGTGAATTGAGTTCAGTTTAATGCTTGCACTTCCCTCAGCGACTACAAGAAAGTAGTTTCCTTTTTTGTCCTTCAAAAACAGGTTTTTCGTGTGTCCACCCGGGATGTCTTGTTTGATATTGGATGATTCTTCCACGGTAAAGACGGCTTCGTGTTGATAGGTCTTTGTTTCATAACCGAGTTCAGTCAATGTGTTTAATAAGGCTTCGGGTGTTAGAGGCATGCTTGGTCCGCAGGTTTTTGGTTGTGTCGCGCAAAGCTTTAGTGGTGGGTCGACAATTTATCAATACTTTAGCAATCGTGATGATACATGAACAAATAAATCTGTTGCAATTCTTTAAGTCTTGCGCCATAGAACGGCTTCGGAGCGTTTCACGCATCATGCGGGCGTAGCTCAGGGGTAGAGCACAACCTTGCCAAGGTTGGGGTCGTGAGTTCGAATCTCATCGCCCGCTCCAGTTTTCCAAAGACTATGATCGACCTTCGTTACCATCATCAAGCGGTGGAAACCGTGTTTTTGCGGCAGCGACCGTCCAATCCATATGATTTCGAACGTATTCCTGCGAAGCGTCCCTTGGCGGATTGTAGTCCCAGTCCACCCGTTGACCCGCCTGCATGGCGGCATGGACCGCTCGGCGCTGCTTTTGTGTCGCGATGACATGCTGGCGGATATCCTCTGAATTCCAACGTTTTTTCACCTCCTGAGCAAATGCCTCGCGTATCTCTTGATATGCGGGATCTGATGCAAGATTTTTCAATTCATCAGGATCGGATTTCAAATCATACAGGAGTGGTTCATCTGCGTCGCAATGGATATATTTGTACGCACCCCGCCGGATCATGAAAACGGGATGAGAGGTCATCTCTGCACAATATTCGCCGATTGCTTCGTCGGACTCGTCCTGGATACCTTTGGCCAAAGGCAGCAGGGATCTTCCATCAATGGGCTGGCCGAATTCCGGGGTTGGTTTTCCGCCAGTGGCTGCGATGTCCACCATCGTAGGCAGGATATCCACGAGGGAGCAGGCATTTTCCGCGTTGCCCTTTGCGATGCCAGGACCGGCCATGATTAGAGGCACCCGGGCGGAATGCTCGAAGAAATTCATTTTGTACCACAATCCCCGCTCTCCGAGCATGTCACCATGGTCAGCTGTGACGATGATGATGGTGTTGTCCAAAAGTTCAGCCTCTTCCAGTGATTTGACCAATTCTCCAATCTTGCTGTCAAAATAGGAGGTGTTGGCATAGTAGGCATGACGTGCATCCCGGATTTCGGTATCGGTCACTTCAACCGTGCTTGCTTCGATGCCATCCATCAATCGTTTGGAAAATCCATCTTGTTGGTCGAGGTTAAACGCATGTTTTGGCATGTCAATTTCATCAGATGCATACAGGTTCCACCATTCGGGTCGCGCGACGTATGGGTCGTGAGGATGGATAAATGAGGCGATCAGACAGAAGGGTTCCTGCTCATAGCGTGCGAAGTCAAAAATTCGTCTTTTCGCGGCGAAGGCGACTTCTTCATCGTAATCAAGTTGAAAAGTTGCCTGACCCATGCCTGCTTCGCGGACTGAATCCATATTATGGTACCACTTATCGATGCGCTCATCTGGTAATTCCCAGTCTGGCGTCCACGCATAATCGGAGGGATACACATCCGTTGTGATTCGCTCATCAAACCCGTGCAGTTGATCAGGGCCAACAAAATGCATTTTGCCGGAAAGACATGTACGATAGCCCATCATTCTGAGGTAATGGGCGAAAGTAGGGATGGAGGCTGGAAATTCGCTTGCGTTATCATAAGCTGCGATGCGGGTAACCAATTGACCGGACATGAAGGAAAAACGGGAGGGCGCGCATAGCGGTGCGTTGCAATAGGCGGCATCAAAACGCATTCCACGGTCTGCCAAAGCATCCATGTTCGGCGTTTTTACCAAAGGATGGCCATAGGCGCCGGTGAATTGCGGCGCCAGCTGGTCTGCCATAATCAAAACGATGTTTGGCTGCTTTGACATTTTATGCTCTCCTCATTTTCTTAGATGATAAATCGCCACTTAATTCGTTGCTATGCATTTTCCGACATCCAATCTTGTAAATTTACGAAATTCCCGTTATCCCCATCACGTTAAATCAGGGATTGAAAATGGAAAAATTTCAAAAGCTCACGGCCGTCGCGGCACCCATGCCGATTATCAATGTTGATACGGACATGATCATTCCAAAGGACTACCTGAAAACGATCAAGCGTACCGGTCTTGGAAAGGGGTTGTTTGCCGAAATGCGGTATGGCGATGATGGCTCTGAAAACCCGGAGTTTGTTCTCAATAAGCCCTCGTATTCGAGTGCTCAAATTTTGGTTGCCGGTGATAACTTTGGTTGCGGTTCTTCGCGTGAACATGCACCCTGGGCGCTTCTTGATTTTGGCATTCGCTGTGTAATTTCGACCAGCTTTGCCGATATCTTCTACAACAACTGTTTTAAGAACGGTATTTTACCGATCAAAGTATCTCCCGATGAACTGGAGAAACTGATGGATGATGCCGACCGGGGTGCAAATGCGACGCTCACGGTTGATCTGGAAGCTCAGATCATTTCTGGCCCGGATGGTGGTGTGATTAATTTTGACATTGATGCCGATCGCAAGCACCGTCTGCTAAATGGGATCGATGATATAGGCGAGACCCTTGAAAAGGCGGATGATATTACCGCTTTTGAAGCTAAAGCGTCGGACAGCAGGCCCTGGACCTAGAATCCGGCACCCATTTGATTTCAGGAAAGTAAACCTATGACAACGCGTAACGTATTTCTTTTGCCCGGCGACGGGATTGGGCCTGAAGCGACGGCCGAAGTTTCAAAGATTATCGATTGGATGAATGCAAATCTTGGCAGCGGATTTGTTGTTGAGGAGGGCCTTGTCGGGGGTGCTGCTTATGATGCTCACGGCCAGGCAATATCCGATGCTGACATGGACAAGGCGCTTAAAACAGATGCGGTGCTTTTCGGTGCGGTTGGGGGACCCAAATGGGATGACGTGCCCTACGAAGCGAGGCCTGAAGCAGGTTTGTTACGGTTGCGTAAGGAACTAGAGCTTTTTGCGAATTTGAGGCCAGCCATCTGCTACCCGGCGTTGGCAGATTCTTCATCTTTGCGAAAAGACGTTGTCGAAGGACTCGATATCCTGATTGTGCGAGAACTCACGGGCGGTGTTTATTTTGGAGAGCCGAAAGAGATAACGGATCTTGGTAATGGTCAAAAGCGGGCGGTTGATACGCAAGTCTACGATACATTTGAGATTGAACGCATATCGGGCGTTGCCTTTGAGTTGGCTCGCACCCGCTCCAATCGGGTTTGCTCCATGGAGAAGCGTAATGTCATGAAGTCAGGCGTTCTTTGGAATGAGGTTGTCAGCGCGACGCATGAAAGCAAATACGCTGATGTTGAACTGTCGCATATGCTTGCTGATGCCGGCGGTATGCAATTGGTTCGCTGGCCAAAGCAGTTTGATGTTATTGTTACGGATAACCTGTTTGGCGATATGCTTTCCGATGTTGCAGCAATGCTTACCGGTTCGCTTGGTATGTTGCCATCCGCATCCCTTGGCGCGCCTGATCCTGTAACTGGAAAGCGCAAGGCGATGTATGAGCCAGTCCATGGTTCTGCCCCTGATATTGCTGGCCAAGGCATTGCCAATCCAATTGCGATGATTGCTTCGTTTGCCATGATGCTCAGATATTCTTTCGAGATGATCGCAGAAGCAGATATGGTGGAAAAATCAATAGCAGCTGTTCTTGATAAGGGTCTTCGTACGGGTGACATCTGGTCTGAAGGGACTGAGAAGGTGACCACACAGCAAATGGGCGATGCGATTCTGGCAGAACTCAAAGCAATGGCTGGATAGATGAATCTTCCGGCCAAATTCAGTGTCTTTTTCAACACACTGATTGGCGAATGGAAGATTTCCCGAAAAGTCTCTACCGGAGAGCAGTTCGAGGGTACCTTGCTGGTTTCAAGCCTGTCTCAGGGAGCGTTGCTTTTTGAAGAAGTTGGTCATCTGCAAATTCCTAACGGCGGTTTGATTTCAGCGTCTCGACGCTGGATCTGGGTCTTTGAACAGAGCCATTTACAGATATTCTTTGATGAAAAGCCTAAAAGATTATACCACGCATTTGAGCCGGATTTTTCTGATGGCGCGTGGCGTGGCGAGGCCCATCATGACTGCGCTCCAGATATTTACATCGGTAAATATGAGCTTTTAGAGGACCTTATCGTCATTCATCAGGAAATCAGGGGGCCAAAAAAGGAGTATGAGATTTGTTCAGAGTATAGGCGCGGCTACGTCACTCAATCCAGCTGACAGGATCGCCTGAGAGTTTGCCCCGTTTTCCATGAAACTCAGCCTGTTCCTTCGTGCATTGAAAGGTCGCTGCTTTTGTATCCGCAATTTTTCTCGCGATTTCGTTCGCGTTTGAATTGGCCCTCGCATCCACGTATCCGACAACGCAAGAAATCGGGTGTTCGTGGTCGGCCACACGCGAAACGACCAATACCTGGCCTTCGAGGGACGGATCAATCTCACCATTGCTATTGCTGTTTTCGATGAACCAGCGAAGGATCGTAGCGTAGGGTTTGTCGTCTTTTAACCGCCATTCGACTGTTGTGTTTACCCGGTTGAACTGACCAAAGCTTTCCCATTGTCCGATCACCGCAGATAGATGCCCAAAACGCACCATCTGGCGTAAGTCGCCTTCTGAGAAATGCACAGGATACCCCTTGTAACCA
The DNA here is from genome assembly GCA_039191645.1 of Pseudomonadota bacterium. Lineage (GTDB taxonomy): Bacteria > Pseudomonadota > Alphaproteobacteria > Rhizobiales > Rhizobiaceae > JAALLB01. The sequence goes on from JBCCXO010000031.1 coordinate 32,395, forward strand.
GCGCAATAAGCGCTCGCGCCCTGCTCATACTCGCTGTGAAAAACGCATGTCTTTTCGAGATCGATCGTCGTGTATGCGCTCTCAGCAGAAAATGCCTGCACCGATGAAAAAAGGAAGAAAAGGATTACAAGCAGTCTTTTCATGGTTTCTCACGTGACCAGGGGTGCAATGTCGTTGATCAAGAGATATTGCAAGAACATGATGATAAAGAGCACTATGATCGGGGATATATCAATGCCACCGAGGTCCGGAAGGTATCGTCTGATCGGACGGTAGACCGGCTCTGTCATTTGGTAAAGAAACCTCCCAATCATGTTGACGAACTGATTTGAAGAGTTGATCACATTGAATGCGTAGAGCCACGAAAAAATCGCTGACAGGATCACAATCCACCAATAAAAACTGAGGACCTGATAGATTATAAAAATGATGGCATTCATGTAAAATTCCTAAACCTTGTTTTTCTACATTTGACCCTTTGTCAGGAACTATTCAACCCTGTTTGTCTGCGGGACCAATCCATAATTCCAGAAAGTCTTCCAACCATTGCCGAATGGATGGATCATGGTGCGGTCTGGCAGAGAATTGCTGTTCTCTGTTCTGAGCGCCGGGCAAGGCAAACCGTTCAGACGCTTTTGTTGTCCACCGATTCATCATCCAGGTGGTAACCTCTGAGTGAAATTGAACGCCGTAAGCATTCTGGCCGTATTTGTAAGCCTGATTGGGGTATTCATCTCCCGTTGCCAAAAGTGTTGCGTCTTCGGGAAGCGAAAATCCCTCACGATGCCAATGATATACATGACTTGGCCAGTCCATCATCGCCTGGCCTTCATTGGTGGAGCGGATTGGATAATAACCGATTTCGGCATATTCATCCGCACGGCCCAAAACATGACCGCCCAGATGTTTTGAGAGCATTTGTGCGCCAAGACAGATGCCAAAGAGTGGTTTGTTTTCGCGAAGCGGGACTTTCATCCACTCGATCTCGGCTTTCACAAAGTCATCCGGATCATTCGCACTCATGGGTCCGCCAAAGACAACAGCGCCTGCAAAATCTTCCAGCGTTTCCGGAAGTTCATCTCCGATTGCAGGCTTACAGGAGATCAGTCGATATCCCATATCTTCCAAAATCATGCCGCAACGCCCCGGAGTAGATGTCTCCTGGTGCATCACCATCAGGACCTTTGGTTTCTTGGAGTATTCCGTTGCTGCCATCAGTTGCTTTTAGGTTGTTGCGATCTGCGTTTCCAGACTTTTTGTTTTAAAAGGACGCGTTCGCGCGAATCAACACCGAGCAGTTCTGCGACTCTCCAAACCACATTGTCTTCCAATTCGTGAACGACGCCATCTGCGAACACCATTTCCCAGAGGTTTTCGATGATTTGGTTGCGTTCTTCAATGCTGAGGGCGTTTTTTAAAACACTGGTGAATTTATAGAGATCGATTGCTTCATTCTCGGCGTCACGTGCATCGCGTGTCAGGTTTTTAATTTCCTGATCATCGAGCTCAAAATGCTCCGAAAGAACTTCGGCCATTCGCTTCTTTTCATCTTCACGAATGATGCCATCAACCGCAATCACATGATACATCAGGGCGGCTTCGGCAAGTTGCATTCTGGAATGAACAAACTCTGCAGGCTCGTCTGCTTCGGTGAGGTCTGATACGAATTTCTTGATAATGTCGAACATGGTGCGAAGTTAGCCTGTAGATCCGTCCCTGCGTTTTCAAACCAGATTATGATATAGGTTCAAAACTCCATCCGACTATAAATTTCAGCAAAAATGCGATTGGTAAAGCCCTTTTGGTTCATAATCGGCCCAAACTTGAGGATTCTCAAATGTGCAGTGGTTTGCCGTGGGTTGCCAATGCTGCTTCTTTGACCACCTCTGAAAGCGTCGGATGGGCATGGCAGGTTCTTCCCAGATCCTCAGAAGATCCTCCAAATTCCATCAAAACCGCTGCTTCATGGATCATGTCACCAGCACCGAATCCAACGATATGGACGCCGAGAACGCGGTCGGTCTCTTTATCAGCCAGAAACTTCACAAAACCATCGGTTTGGTTCATTGCTCTTGCCCGCCCGTTTGCTGCAAACGGAAACTTGCCGCTGACATACTCAATACCTTCAGCTTTGAGCTCTTCTTCTGTTTTGCCTACGCTCGCCACCTCTGGCATGGTGTATACGACACCGGGGATGACATTGTAGTTCACGTGCCCGGCTTGACCGGCAATGCTTTCTGCGACGGCAACGCCTTCATCCTCTGCTTTGTGCGCAAGCATTGGCCCGGCGATCACGTCACCAATTGCCCAAATGCCTGCAAGGTTGGTTTGCCAATGGCTGTTCGTTTTAATACGGCCGCGGTCCATCTCCACGCCGAGTGCCTCGAGACCTAAACTGTCCGTGTAAGGCCTGCGACCGGTTGCGATGAGAACGATGTCTGCATCCAAGGTTTGAGAGTCCCCGCCAGCTACCGGTTCAAACGTGACAGATGCGCCTTTGCCCTTTTTTGCAACGCCTGTCACCTTTGATGAGAGGTGGAACTCCATTCCCTGCTTTACCAGTATTTTATGGAATTGCTTGGAGACGTCCTTATCCATGCCACCAAGAATGGTGTCGAGATATTCAACCACCGTGACTTTGCTGCCAAGGCGGTTCCAGACCGAACCCAATTCAAGGCCGATGACTCCACCACCCACCACAACCATCTTTTTGGGAACAGCAGGTAATTCTAACGCGCCGGTCGATGAAACGATTACCTTCTCATCAATTTCCACATCCACTCCGGGAATGCCAGCAACATCAGATCCGGTTGCAATAACAATGTTCTTGGTCGGTAAATTGGTGACGCCACCTTTGTCATCCGTAACGGCAACCTGATTGGCAGCGGCGACCGAACCAGTGCCGAAATGAACGTCAATCTTGTTCTTTTTCATCAAAAACGCAACGCCATCGACATTCGCTTTTACCACCCCGTCCTTATGTTTCATCATCCCTTTCAGATCGAGTTTAGGCTTGGTGACTTTAATGCCCAATGCATCAAAGCCATGGTTGGCCTCCTCGAACATTTCTGAGGCATGCAGTAAGGCTTTGGATGGGATGCAGCCTATGTTCAAACATGTTCCACCCAACGTCGGATTTTTCTCGACAATTGCGGTCTTTAAGCCCAATTGTGCCGCTTTGATCGCGCATACATATCCGCCGGGTCCGGAACCTATTACAACTACATCATATGGATCGGCCATTCGTTTGTTTCTCCGTTTATCTACCGCCCGTTACATTGAGGCAGTCACCGGTTACATAAGAGGCTTCTTCGCTCAGTAACCAGATCACCGCCCGGGCTATTTCTTCTGCAGACCCGCCTCGCTTCATTGGGACCATGTGCTCAAGTTTTTCTACGCGCCCTGGCTCTCCTCCGGAAGCGTGTAGGTCTGTATATATCAATCCTGGCCGAACGGCGTTTACCCGAATTCCTTCTTCTGCGACTTCCAGAGAAAGGCCTTTGGTGAACGTATCAATTGCGGCTTTTGAGGAGGCATAGTCTACATATTGGTTGGGGGAGCCTAGGTAAGCTGCCGCTGAGCTCAAGTTTACGATCGCACCGCCTGTGCCGCCGCGATGTTTCGACATGCGCTTAACCGCTTCACGGGCACATAGAATGCTCCCTATGACGTTTACAGAAAACATGCGATGCAGTCGTTCCGCACTGTAGTTTTCCACCCGCTCTGTCATATCAACTTTACCGGCATTGTTGATAAGCGCCTTCAGTTCTCCCATTTCATCTGCGGTCGCAAACAGTTTCAGAATATCTTCCTCATTGCCAACATCTACCTTGACCGCTTTTGCAGTTCCGCCGCGTTCTTCAGCGTCACGCATGACCTGGTTTGCTGCTTGTGAATTTGAACTATATGAGAAACAAACGCTATAACCCGCCTCAATGGCGAGATTTACGCAGGCTGCACCTATTCCGCGACTGCCTCCGGTTATGACACATATTCCACCCATCGTTGATCAGGTCACTTGTTGCAGCAATGGCCAGGCGAGCATGACTATACCGGCCATCGATGCCAACCATGCCACGGTGCGCAAAAATGGAATTCCGATGATGTATAACGGAATGTAGGCAATCCGTGCCCAGAAATAGATTTGAACGGCCAGTGCGCTAACTAAAGTCCAGCTTTCGGTGGTCTGAATCACCAGAACCAACGCGGCAAATACAGGAAAAGTCTCAAGCATATTGTAGTAGGCCCGTTCAAAACGCCCTCCGATGCCTGTTGCCAGTACTTCGTCGTCACGCGAGCCTGCCAATCCCATAAAACCATTGGCCAGAAAACCGGCTGCGATCTGTAGAACCATCTGAATCAAAAGCAGGAAGACTGCAAAAACCAGATATTGCAATTCTATTGACATTTGTGTTCTCCAAACAAGTTACGCATCAGCCTATCATATCAAAGATCAAGCACCAGCCGCTCGGGATCTTCCAGGCTTTCTTTCACGCGCACAAGAAACGTCACGGCTTCTTTTCCGTCCACGATACGGTGATCATAGGAAAGGGCCAAATACATCATAGGACGTATGACGATTTCACCGTTCACAACGACCGGACGTTGATCGATCTTATGCATCCCAAGAATGCCCGATTGTGGTGCATTGAGAATAGGAGTCGACATCAAAGAGCCATAGACACCGCCATTGGAAATGGTGAAGGTGCCACCCTGCATGTCTGCCATTGATAGATCGCCATCGCGGGCTTTCCTGCCCATGCGGCCGATTTCTTTTTCTATTTCCGCAATCGTCATTTGATCAGCATCGCGGACAACCGGTACAACAAGCCCTTTGTCTGTGCCAACGGCCACACCGATATGGCAAAAGTGTTTGTAGATGATATCCGTTCCGTCGATCTCAGCGTTTACCGCGGGTATTTCTTCCAAAGCATGGCAAACGGCTTTTGTGAAAAAGCCCATAAAGCCTAGCTTCACGCCATGTTTTTTCTCAAACAGTTCTTTGTACTTCTTCCGTAAGTCCATGACGGCGGACATGTCGACTTCATTGAAGGTCGTCAACATGGCGGCTGTGTTCTGAGCATCTTTAAGGCGCCGCGCGATGGTTTGCCTTAGGCGCGTCATGCGCACACGTTCTTCGCGCGTTCCGTCATCCGGAGCAGAAGGTGCGCGGGCGGCGACAGGGGCTGGCGCAGGCTGCGGGCTTGCTGCTGCTTTCATGACATCTTCTTTCAGGATTTGCCCGCGCTTTCCGCTTCCAGCGATCGATGCTGCATCTATGTTTTGTTCCGTCATCATCTTTTGTGCCGATGGTGCTGGGGGCATGGCAGTGGAGGCTGACGGTGTTGCGGACTCTGCTGGAGCTGGATTAGGCGAGGCTGCTGCCCCTTCTTCGATCCGAGCAAGAATAGCGCCGACTTCAACAGTCTCACCGGTCTGAGCTACAATTTCTACCAGTTTGCCAGCCACCGGTGACATGACTTCCTGGGCTGCTTTATCTGTTTCTAGTTCGACAAGAGCCTCGTCCACGGCGACGGCATCCCCAACCGATTTTAACCATTCACCAACGCCTGCTTCCGACACCGATTCCCCTCCGCTTGGGACAGGCAGTTCAAAAATTTTGCCTGACCCGTCGGCGTTTGCTTTTTCTGCCACAGGTGCAGCGGTCGGCTCAGAGCTGGTGGTGGCAGCGGCTGCGTCCCCATCAACGAGACCCAATAGTGCCCCGACCTCAACGGTTTCACCCTCCTGGACAGAAATTTGTTGCAAGACTCCTGCTGACGGTGCCGGCACTTCTACGGAGACCTTATCGGTTTCAAGCTCCACAACAATCTCATCGGCGGCAACAGCCTCGCCAGATTTTTTGAGCCATTGTCCAACGGTTGCTTCGGTAACGGATTCACCCAAGGTGGGTACGCGGATTTCACTTGCCATGTTCAATTCTCATTTCATTCTTAAATTTCAAAAGTTCATTCGCCCAATGCGTCTTCCAGAAAAGCTTCCAGCTCAGCGATATGTTTGGACATCAACCCTGTTGCAGGTGATGCTGCTGCCGGACGCCCTGCATATCTGGCACGCGGGTGTTTCGCTTTGATGTGTTGGAAAACCCATTCGAGGTAGGGTTCCATGAAAGACCAGGCTCCCATGTTTTTCGGTTCTTCCTGACACCAGACCCAATCGGCATTTTTGAACCGGGAAAGCTCAGTGATCAATGCTTTGGCCGGGAATGGGTAAAGCTGTTCCACTCTGAGAATGTAGATGTCATTTATGCCGCGTTTTTCCCGTTCTTCGAGCAGATCAAAATAGACTTTCCCAGAACATAAAACGACGCGGCGGATTTTGTTGTCTTTTACGAGTTTAAGGCCTTCATAGCCCTCGTAATCGGCGTCATCCCATAGCAATCTGTGAAATGATTCGTCCGTTGTAAACTCTTCCAATCGAGAGACCGCACGCTTGTGACGCAGCAGTGATTTCGGGGTCATCAAAACGAGTGGTTTACGGAACTCTCGCCGGATTTGACGTCTGAGAATATGGAAATAATTTGCAGGTGTTGTGCAATTGGCTACCTGCATATTGTCCTCTGCACAGAGCTGGAGGAAACGCTCCAATCTTGCGGATGAGTGTTCCGGGCCTTGACCCTCATATCCATGGGGCAGAAGCATCACCAAGCCTGTCATTCTCAGCCATTTTCGTTCGCCGGATGAGATAAACTGGTCGATGACAACTTGTGCACCATTCACGAAGTCACCAAATTGGCCCTCCCAGATGGTTACCGCGTTGGGTCTGTTGAGGGAGTAGCCGTATTCATATCCCAGAACAGCTTCTTCAGACAGCATCGAGTTGATGACGTCATATTCTTCTTGTCCTTCACGGATGTTGTTGAGCGGCGTGTAGCGTTCCTCTGTTTCCTGATCATAGATTACCGAATGCCTTTGCGAGAACGTTCCACGTTCACAGTCTTGTCCAGACAGGCGTACGCAGTGGCCTTCAGAAACGAGTGAACCGAAGGCAAGGGCCTCACCCATGCCCCAGTCAATGCCGCTACTGGTATCCACCATCTTGCGACGATTTTCCATAAGGCGCTTGATGGTTTTGTGAATGTTAAATCCTTCAGGGACTTTCGTTATCTTGTGACCAATTTCGACAAGCTTTTCCTTGTCAACGCCTGTTTTGCCACGGCGGGTTTCGTCATCATCGTCGGGCACAGTCAACCCTGACCAGGCACCATCCAACCAGTCCGCTTTGTTGGGCTTGTAGCCTTGGCCAGCCTCGAACTCGTTTTCAAGATACGAGCGCCATTCGTCCCGCATGGCCTTGTATTCGTCTTCGGTAAGGATGCCCTGCGAGATCAGTCTGTCACTGTAGATTTTTGCTGTGGTTGGATGTGATCTGATTTTTTTGTACATCAGCGGTTGGGTAAACGCCGGTTCATCACCTTCGTTGTGGCCGAAGCGTCGATAGCAGAACATGTCTATGATCACGGGCTTGTGGAATAACTGCCGGAACTCGGTAGCAACTTTTGCGACAAATGTTACGGCCTCTGGATCATCACCATTCACATGGAAAATGGGTGCTTCAATCATTTTCGCTGCGTCAGAAGGGTAGGGTGAAGATCTTGAGAAGCGCGGATTGGTGGTAAACCCAATCTGGTTGTTGATGATAAAATGAACCGACCCGCCGGTTCTATGGCCCTTCAGACCAGATAGGCCAAAACATTCGGTAACGACCCCTTGTCCGGCGAAGGCAGCGTCCCCATGCAACAACAGCGGCATGATCGTATCCCGTGGGCGTGACCCTCGATCGTTTTTCGGTTCAAATTTGTCTTGTTTTGCGCGAACCTTGCCAAGTACAACCGGGTTCACAATTTCAAGGTGAGAAGGATTTGCGGTTAATGACAAATGGACATTGTTACCGTCGAACTCACGGTCTGAAGATGCGCCAAGGTGGTATTTCACATCACCTGACCCTTCCACATCATCCGGTTTGAAGGAGCCCCCTTTAAACTCGTTAAAAATTGCGCGATGGGGTTTCCCCATCACGTTGGCCAGAACGTTCAGTCTGCCGCGGTGGGCCATGCCGAGAATAATTTCTTTCAAACCCATTTGGCCGCCGCGTTTTATGATTTGTTCCAGTGCGGGGACCATGGCTTCACCGCCATCCAGGCCGAAGCGTTTTGTGCCCTTGTATTTGATATCAATAAATTGCTCGAAGCCTTCTGCTTCGATCAGTTTGCGCAGAATGGCTTTTTTCCCTTCCATTGTGAAGGCAACGCCTTTGTCTGGCCCCTCAATGCGCTCTTGCAACCATCCTTTTTCCTGTGGGTTGGATATATGCATAAACTCGATGCCGATTGTCGAGCAGTAGGTTCGTTGAAGAATTTCCAGCATTTCCGGGATGGTCGCGAATTGTAGCCCCAGCATGCCATCGATGAATATTCTGCGATCATAATCGGCCTCGGTAAAACCATAGGCTGACGGGTGCAGTTCATTGTAAGTTTCTTTTTTGCCGGCAATCTTGAGTGGATCAAGGTCTGCGTGCAAATGACCTCGCATCCGGTAGGCGCGGATCATCATAATCGCCGAAACTGAATCACGGGTCGTGCGCTGAACATGCTCGCCGTTGAGGTCGACCCCATTCGCTGATGCGCTGGACCTTATCTTGTCCTCGATTTTCTTTTCGATCTCTACCCAATCACCATCCAGTGCGGAGACAAGTTCACCGTTTTCAGGAATTGGCCAGTGCTTCTTCTTCCAGGATGCCCCTTCGGCATTTTTTGTGATGTCTTGTGCCTCATCCCTCAATTCGGCAAAAAATGCGTGCCATTCTTCGTGTACCGACGCCGGGTTTTCCTGGTATTGCGCGTACATTTCCTCGATGTAGCCGGCATTTCCTCCGTAAAGAAAAGACGTATTGGCAAATTCTTCGTTTTGATTTTCACGTGACATCTAATGCAGCGGATAAATCCGTCCCTGTTTCAAATTTTCTGAGTGTGTCCCCCAGATAGTAAAATGGCGGCTCAGGGCCGCCACAATCTTGTTACTTCAGATTAGGTGCAATGTTCATGCACGCTTCGCAGAGTTCTGAAACTGCGTTCACAGACTTGTCGAACATTTTTTGCTCCGTCTTATTCAGATCGATTTCGATGATGCGTTCGACACCATTGGAACCGATGATGGTTGGTACACCAACATACATGTCTTTCACGCCATATTCTCCTTTAAGCGCGGCAGCACAAGGCAGGACGCGTTTTTTGTCTTTCAGGTAGCTTTCAGCCATGACGATAGCCGACGCAGCAGGCGCATAGTATGCAGAACCGGTTTTCAGTAGCGCCACAATCTCGCCGCCACCTTTTCTGGTCCGGTCCACAATTTCATTCAAACGGTCTTTTGTCAGCCATCCCATTTTGACCAGGTCGGTCAATGGAATTCCAGCGACCGTTGAATAGCGAACCAGTGGAACCATTGTGTCTCCGTGTCCGCCCAAGACGAATGCGGTTACATCTTCAACTGAGACATCAAATTCTTCTGCAAGGAAGTAGCGAAAACGGGATGAGTCCAGCACACCAGCCATCCCTACCACCTTGTTCTTTGGAAGGCCGGAAAACTTCTGCAGCGCCCATACCATCGCATCCAGCGGGTTGGTGATGCAGATAACAAAGGAGTCAGGGGCGTATTTTTTAATGCCTGCTCCAACCTGCTCCATTACTTTGAGGTTGATGCCAAGTAGATCGTCCCGGCTCATCCCCGGTTTGCGCGGCACACCTGCCGTGATGATGCAGACATCAGCGCCTTTGATTGCCTCATAGCTTTGTGTGCCGGAAAGCTTTGAATCATAGCCGTCGACGGGTGACGATTCGGCGATGTCCAGGCCTTTGCCCTCAGGTATGCCTTCGGCGATATCGAAAAGCACCACATCTCCCAACTCCTTCATCGCTGCCAGATGTGCCAGTGTTCCTCCGATCATGCCAGAACCGATCAAGGCAATTTTCTTGCGCGCCATATTTTTTCCCTTTACGTAAAAGTAATAAATTCATTC
>JBCCXO010000032.1:0-41454 GCA_039191645.1 Pseudomonadota bacterium
AAATTTGGTAGCGGGAGAGGGACTTGAACCCCCGACACGCGGATTATGATTCCGCTGCTCTAACCACCTGAGCTACCCCGCCAACCGGGCCTTCAATTAAAACATGTCAGGCGAAAGCGCATATAAGGTTTATGAGGCCAGCCTGTCAACACAGAATAAGGGCTTTCGCATAGCATTGTTACCAAAGCCAGGCAGCGCCCCGCACCCCTGAAGAGTCGCCATGTCGGGCAACCCGAACAGGAGTACGGAAAACATCACTAAAAACAAACGGCACAATTGCCGCTTCAACATCTTCACAAAGCGAGGCAACATTGGACATACCACCACCGAGAACGATGATATCCGGATCCATCATATTCACTAGTTGCGAAAGGCCACGTGCCAACCGGTCCACATAATTCGCATAGGCTTTGCGTGAAAACGGGTCGTCCAATGCAAGAATATCCATTGCGGACAAGGGGCTTGGCTGACCGATAAGGGTCTCGTAGTCCCGTTCAAATCCCGTCCCGGAAATCCAGGTTTCAAGACAGCCTCGCTTACCGCACCAGCAAAGCCCACCTGGATACTCATCCACCCGCATATAAGGCAATGGCGTATGCCCGAATTCTCCAGCAATACCATTGAGCCCGTGCAACGCCTTGCCGTCAATCGCAATCCCGCTCCCGCAACCGGTGCCCAAAATAATCCCGGCAACCACGCGAAAACCATCGCCCGCACCATCTACCGCTTCAGAAACTGCAAAGCAATTCGCATCGTTTTGAATGCGCACCGCCCTGCCCAATGCCGTCTCAAGATCGCGTTTTAAGGGCTTCCCGTTGATCCATACGGAATTTGCGTTTTTAACAAGTCCTGTTGCCGGAGAAAGCGTTCCGGGAATACCTACCCCAACCGTCCCCGCTTGCCCCGTTTTCGTCTCAGCAGAAAGAACAAGCGCTTTAACCGCTTCAATGCAGGCTGCATAATCGCCCTTGGGCGTTGCCACCCGCTCCCGCAGAAGCGTGGCACCTTCCCCATCCATTCCGATTATCTCAAGCTTGGTTCCACCCCAATCGATGCCGAGCCGCATCAAGCCGAAACCCGATCGCTCAGGACGCTAACCAGACTGGCTTCGATGGAAGCTTCGCGCTGGGTTGAAGCAATAAATCCGCCGCCCAAAACGCGGGTATCGTCCCGGTCATCCTGATAGAAAACACACGCTTGACCCGGGGCAATACCAGCTTCGCCTCCAATCAATTCAACCCGAATTCGGCCCTGCGCATCTGCAGGATACAAAACCGCCTCCATCGGTGGTCGCGTCGAGCGTACTTTAACAAACAACGCGATACCGGTCTCCGGGATCGTTTCCAGGGCCCCATCTCCAAGCCAGTTTACATCTCTTAGATAAATGCTGCGCGTATCAAGTGCCTCCTTTGGACCCACGACCACACGGGCTGTTTTCGCATCCAGATGCACGACATAAATAGGCTCCCCGGTTGCCACACCTATTCCGCGGCGTTGACCCACCGTAAAATTGATAATGCCCTCATGGTTTCCCAGCACACGTCCATCAATGTGACAAATCTCGCCTGGCTGCGCTGCTTCGGGCTGCAATTTGTTGATGATATCGGAATATCGGCCTTGAGGGACAAAACAAATATCCTGACTATCGGATTTTTCTGCAACCACCAGTCCCAAATCCCGTGCAATCTCACGCGTTTCTGCTTTTGGCAAACCGCCAAGCGGAAACCGCAGGTAATCAACCTGATCTTGCGTGGTTGCAAACAGGAAATAGCTTTGATCGCGTGCATGATCCAAAGGGCGATATAGAGCGCGACGCCCGGTCGCCGGGTCTGCCAGTTTTGATCGAATGTAATGTCCAGTCGCAAGTGCATCTGCGCCCAATTCCTTTGCCGTGGCGAGCAGATCAGCAAACTTCACGGTCTGATTGCAAGCAACACAAGGAATTGGCGTTTCCCCGGCAATGTAACTGTCCATGAAAGGATTGATCACCTGTTCGCGGAATTTTTGCTCATAATCCAGCACATAATGCGGGATACCAAGCGTTTCCGAAACGCGGCGTGCATCATGAATATCCTGGCCCGCGCAACACGCACCCTTACGGTGAATGGCCTCACCGTGGTCATACAATTGCAACGTCATGCCAACGACGTCATATCCCTCTCGGGCCAAAAGACCCGCCACGACCGACGAATCCACACCACCAGACATCGCAACGACGATTCGCGTATCTTTAGGATCGCCCGGTAGATCGAGCGAGTTAAGGTTGGGATTTACCATTTCTATCTCCAAACATATGCCGTTAAAGGCGGCACTGATGAATTTCGCTCGCGTTATAGTGTACACCCGCCCTCTTGCCTAGAGGCCAGACCAATCTAAAACTGAACCATGTTTAAAAGACTTTGCTTAATCGCCACCCTATCCCTTCTGCCATTTGACTACGCCAGTGGGCGCCAACTGGCAGAGCCCGCTTTAAATGCCTGCTCTGCTGCAACTGGTATTTCCAAATGCGAAGTGAAATGCGTCCGCGAACTCGGCGAGCAATGCCTCGTGACACATGTTAATTTCGAGGGGAAAAATCTGAAATCCGGAACAGATCTGTTTCGGGCGAAGTTTCTGACCTGCGTGAAAGCAGACGTTGACCTCCAGATTAAGTCACTGGCAATGGAGTTTGAGGATTTGGGAGAGGAGAAGGGATCAGGAATTCTTTCTGCTTTGGCGTCATCTTCAGCTGGATCAATCACCACAAAAGACGAAAACGCCGTCATCATCAAACCGGGAGAAACCGAAGCACGCCTGGCTAGGCTCCCCTTTACCGAGTTTCTAAATTCAGGGGAAAGCCATATAGAGGTGACTGCAAACCTCAAACAATGCGGGACGGCAGAAAACCCGAATTCATGTAGCATAAACGGTAAGCTTGTCGCGGTGACAAATCCAAACATTCGCTGTGATTTTCATGACACAACCAAGTCTGGCGCCTTTAGGCCTGCAACCTTGCAAACGTCCCCTTCTTTGACAAACAGTCAGCAACCGGTCGGGCGCATTGGTCAATAGTCTTGCGCAACGGGGTCAGTGAAAACCGCTTCTTGATCCACCAATTTTCCAAAAAGCCTATGCCTGAGGTCAAGCGTGAAAGCGAAGAACCCTTTGCCAAGTTCACGATGCCCGATTTCTAATACACCCGGTTCAAAAAATTTTGGCAGTCGGATGCGGCGCCCGAACAGGTGCAGAAAATAATGGTCGCTTACAAAATAAAGAGTATCGGGAGAAACGCTCATTCTAAGAGCAATGCCGATCCCATAGCCAATGTATTCTTCAAGCCCGGTTGGACCTGCAAATCGCTTTGAACTATGGACAACCTGTGGAAACCCATCCTTTCGTCCATATTGTCGAATCCAAAATTGGCCCTGCGTTTCAATATCCTCCGTGACACATACAACCGCAGGCTGCCCAACTGAATTGACATCAAAGGGAAGCGGTGCGCCAACAAGCCGAGCAGTTTGCGCCAGGAACCAACCCACCGCATTCAATTTCATGGTCTTGACGACACCTTGATACACGGTGCTTTCCCCGGCGCCAAAACGCTTGCCAAACCGCTTGCGTATGGCAGGAGGCAGCCTGTTCCAATCCGTCTTCCCCAGCAAATTCTTGAAACGATAGTCACCCGTTCCTGCATGGAACCTGCGCTCAGCAGCGTCACCGCTTAAGATATCATTTACAAAGAACTTATCCTTAACCTCTTGTTTCAATACGAATTTATCCTGACTTTCGTGAGAAGAAAGCCGTTGATCATGACGCATCTCAACCTCCTTTCTGTTATTTCTGTAAAGACAGAAATAACCCGAAAAATTTTTTTACTCTGTCTTGCGAGTAGCAAATTTCATTAAGGCAAGAACCTTGTCACCCATGCGGATCAGCCGCATGAGTTGGCCTTTCGGCACATTCAGCATCTGGTCGTACCAGCGCGTGCTCTCATCAACAAAGGCCTGCATATCTTTCAACCGCTGGAGGATTTCCGGATCCATTGCTTGATCGCGAGAAGCGGTTTCAACACAATGCTTGAGTGCGTTGGCGGCTGGATCGATCTCCCGTTCTTTGCGGCCATGTGCAATATTCACTGCGATCTCCCAAACATCCGTAACCGCCACGAAATACTCTCGACGATCCCCCGGCTTTGGAACTCGCCGAACCAATTTCCAGGCAACAAGTTCCTTAAGAGAATTCGAAACGTTGGAACGCGCGATACCAAGAATCTCAGTAATCTCTTCTGCATTAACGGGCTTTTTGGTGAGATACAGCAAAGCATGAACTTGTGCGACAGAGCGATTTACACCCCATTGGCCGCCCAAATCTCCCCAATACAGGATGAATTGCTGAACAGCATCTGACAGATCTTTTTCCGTCATTTCTGTACTTACAGTAATTTCTGTCATTACAGAAATTTAAGAAATTGGACCTTAATTGTCAAGACCACTTCGTCGCAAGGGTTGAGCAAAAAATGCAATGCGATCGAACCATCCAACATCGCAAAAAACGCAACCCACGTAAGTGACCTTCAGTGAGCCAGCCTCATGGCTCAAGCACTCGCAGGCTCCGCGCAATTCAAAATGTCTCAAAATCAGACCATCGCACATAAAAAAAGGCGGCCCCCTACGAGAACCGCCTTCACAAGCGCTCTTCTTGTTTCCGCGGTTCTTACGCGCGGTATTCCTGTATTCTTGTGGTGCGAAGTCCTGCCAACCCATGCTCATCAATGGAGCTTTGCCAGGAGAGGAATTCTTCAACGGTAAGGGTGTACCGCTCGCATGCCTCCTCAAGGGAGAGCAATCCGCCGCGAACCGCTGCTACGACTTCGGCTTTTCTTCGGATTACCCAGCGTCGTGTGGATGCTGGAGGCAAATCAGAAACTGTCAGCGGACTACCGTCCGGACCAATTACATATTTTACTCGTGGTCTAACCATATCGGCCAATCTACTCACTACAAACAAGGACCAATTACTCGAGTAACTTACGGCACTAACCTTAAATTTTGCCTAAGAAGGCAGTTACAATTGAGTAACAAAGGTTAAGAGTACAAAAAGCCTGATTTACACCTGTGCTTCCGCAATCATCGCCTGATGACCTTCGGAGTTTTCAGTCCAGACAACAATTTTATCTGTTTCGATGCGGCCGCAGAATTTAAGATCTTCGTTACAAAAGACGGGTGATGTCGCACGATATGAAAACCTGGAAATCGCATTCCCATCAGCCATTTCGGTTGCAAGCGCATGCAGCAGGGTCGCAGATAGCGGTGCATGAAAAACCAGATCCCGATAACCCTCCACATCCCGCGCATAATCCACATCATAGTGGATGCGATGACCATTAAACGTGAGGGCTGAATATCGGAACATTAAGATAGGATCAGGAACGATAGTCCGGCTGACCATTGGGTTTGCAGGAGGGAGAGGCGGCGAAGCAGTTGGGCCATCACCCTTCGGGTCTTCCCGATACACCAAATTCTGGTGTTCGACCAAACAGAGCTCATCAAAAACAGACAATTCATGTTTAACCGTTACGATGCACAAAGAACCGCTTCGGCCCTGTTTTTCCTGTACATCCACAATGGTTGATCGTTTGGTGCACGCTACGCCAATTTCAATCGGGCGCAGAAATTCTATCTGCCCCCCTGCCCACATTCTGCGGGGAAGCGGGACTGGAGGTAAAAATCCGCCCTTTTTGGAATGCCCATCTCTGCCCAATTCAGAAGCTGGTAAAGCATCAGTAAACCAGCACCAATGCCAAAGGCCGGGGAGCGGAGCGCCGGAGGGCGGCGTTTCCACACCGAGCGTATTTGAAATGAGCATTGCCTGATGGTGATCAATCGTAGCGACGTGAATTTGCTCTTTTCCAATCCATGAATGCAAATCTGTAACATTATGCAATGTTAAGTGTCTCCGTTTTTTGTCCTCGGCCTTTTTGATGACAGATTTTGCAACCAAGCGAAACCCATCAATAAAGGGGTCAAAAAATGCGGAACATCATCACACTTACCATCATCACAATTGCCACCATACTTTTCGCCAGCACCAGTGCACTTGCTGCTAAACAATGCGGCGGCGCTTCCTGGTATGCGCTGAATTCTAAAACCGCATCGGGCGAGTGGATGAACCCAAACACCATGACGGCAGCGCACCGTAACCTGCGTTTTGGTACGAAAGTTAGGGTCACCAATCAACGCAACGGACGCAGCATCATCGTTCGCATCAATGACAGAGGTCCATTCATCAAGGGCCGCGTTATTGACTTATCAAAAGCAGCAGCAGCAAAGCTTGGATACCTTCGCCGAGGACACACCCCGGTTTGCATCGAGAAGGTCGGATAAAACCGGCCTTGGCTACCAAACGAAACTCTACATCTTAAATCCGGCATTTCAGCCCTTCGCAAACGCTGATTTCCGTGTCAGATTGCAGGAAACTTGCAATGCTGAAACGACTTCCGGGTTGTTTCAGGTCTTAAAACGGGTCTGAACGATGAATCACATGCCAAATTCTCCCGAAGCGCGGGATATTGCTTACCACTTTCACTCCTATACCAATGCGATTGCGCATGCGGAAATCGGGCCAATGATCATTGAACGCGGACAAGGCGTTCATGTTTGGGACAATCAGGGCAATCAATACATCGAGGCAATGGCAGGACTTTGGAGTGCAGCACTTGGGTTCAGTGAAGATCGTTTGATCAAGGCCGCAACGGAGCAAATGCAACGCCTGCCCTTTTATCACAACTTCACCCACAAATCGCATGACAAGGCGATTGACCTGGCAGAGAAACTGGTAAGCCTCGCACCTGTCGAAATGAGCAAGGTTTTCTATACGAATTCCGGGTCTGAGGCCAACGATACTGTGCTGAAAATGATTTGGTACCGATCGAATGCACTCGGAAAGCCTGAAAAAAAGAAGATAATCTCCAGAATTAGAGGTTATCACGGTGTAACACTTGCTTCAGCAAGCCTTACGGGCCTCCCGTACAATCACAAATCCTTTGACCTACCGATAGAAGGTGTCTTGCATACCACATGCCCGCACTATTGGAGAGAGGGACAAGAAGGAGAATCTGAAACTGAGTTTGCCACGCGCTGTGCGCAAGAATTGGAAGCGCTGATTCAGAAAGAAGGCCCGGAAACCATAGCTGCGTTTTTTGCCGAGCCGGTTATGGGAGCAGGTGGCGTAGTGGTTCCGCCGGCTACTTACTGGGAAAAAATCCAGGAAGTCCTAAACCGCCATGACATCTTGTTGGTCGCGGATGAAGTCATTTGCGGGTTTGGCCGCACAGGGAACATGTTTGGCTGCGAGACATTCGGCATAAAGCCGGATGTGATGGTAATGTCGAAACAGATTACTTCCAGCTACGCCCCGTTTTCAGCCTTCATGATCAACGAACGGTTTTATGAACCCATCGCAGAAGAAAGCGGCCGGATCGGCGTTTTGGGCCACGGCTTTACGGGAGCAGGACACCCTGTCGGTGCGGCAGTGGCACTTGAAAACATCAAAATAATCGAAGAACGCGACCTGGTGGAAAAAACTAGGGAAAACAGTGATGTGTTCCTGGCAGGTCTTCATAGGTTCGCTGACCACCCGCTGGTCGGTGAGGTGCGTGGGGTCGGAATGATCGCCGCTGTTGAATTGGTGACTGACCAGGAAGCAAAAACCGCTGGCGACACACCGGGACAAATCGGAACACTTGCTAACAAAGCCCTCCTGAGAAATGGAGTGATCATCCGAAACATTCAGGACTCAATGGCGTTTTGCCCTCCACTTATCATAGAAGAAGCGCAAATCCACCAGCTGTTGGAGGCAATTGAGAAATCTCTGGATGAAGTTCAGAAGGAAGTCGGGCTTTAAAGACTGCTAGCTGAATAGACATCTGGAAAAATGGTGTTTTGCACGAAGGTCCGGTGAGCGGACAAAGCTGACTCGACTTCAATGACTGCTTTCAGGATAGTTTGTTAAGGTTCGCAACTAAACAACTCTACCCAAACTATCAAAGAACTAACGCGTCAAGTCGCTAGTTACCGGACGCAAGCTCGCCGAGATCGCGGGTACCATAGATCCAAGCGCACCCAACGTTGCAGCAAATAGTATCGCTTGGAGTAATCCGTTAGGAGAAAACTGAAGGTAGTATCCGATGCGAGTAACGCCTCCTGCGAGGGCGGTTGCCTCTGCTCCGTTTAAAGCCAGATATGAAACAATCGCTCCTAATAAGCCACCTGCCAGACAAACAAGCACATACTCAATTATGATTCCAAAACAAATTGCGCTTCTGCGAAACCCAACCGCACGGAAGGTTGCGATTTCAACACGGCGCTCTGCTAGTGAAGCCAAAATTATGTTCAGCGCACCTATCAAAGCTCCAATGCCCATAAGACCCGCAAGAGGCCAAGCAAGATTCTGAATCAGTTCACTGTTCTTCGCAGCTTGAGTTGAGTAATATTCCAATTCAGTTTGAACAGACAGATTTAGGCGAGGATCGCGTTCAACAAATTCTACCAGCTGTGCAATGCTAACTGACGAGGCTAATTCAACCCGCACACTTTGAAAGCTATTTGTGCGATCAAAAAGAGTTTGAGCACTGGTTAAATCCGCCCATATCTCGGACGCAGCAACGCCACCACTTGCATCAAACACACCAACAATTTTCCAATCGGCTGCGCCTAACCGAACAGTTTCACCAAACTCAAACCCGGTGTACCTTCGGGATACATCTGTACCTACTACTAGTTCAGCTGCTCCAACCGATGGCCAACGGCCATTAACAAGATTAACTCCAGAACGAAGGCCTATACCTTGATCAGATAATCCCCTTAGTCCCAAATTTGCACGCTTCCCGTCTGATTTTTGTATTCCGTCAACGATCAGATTTACTTCTGGTGAAATCATAGAGCCATCAGAAGCTGTCCTTAGAATGTTCACTTGCTCACCGGATAAGGCTGAATTCATTTCTGATTGGGAGCCACCGCGCATGATTAGTGCAACGTTGGAGGAACCTGATTTTTTCAACGCGTGGGTTAAGCCACGGTTTAGCGCATCCAATGAAAGAAGCGTAGCAATTACCAGAGCCACACATAACATCACGGACAGGCTCAAGCTTAATCGCTGGACGATGCCACGCATATTAAAAAAGAACACGGAGAATATTTGCCCAAATAGATCAACCATTGTTGTTTACCTCAATTTCTTCGAAGCATGGTGACCGTATCGGAATTGATTGCCCGCCAGGTTGGCCAGAAGCTAGCAACAATTCCAAGAACAAGCATCGAGATCGTGCCAATAGCATATATAGCAGGCGTCACGGCAATTCCTGGTGCAATTGATGTGAATGAATCTGCAGAACTTTCAAGCAACCTTGACGCCAGCAACAATCCAGCAAAACCTGAAATTGTTGCAATTGAAATACTCTCCCCGATAAACAATCCCAAAATGCGGTTGTGAGAGAATCCCAGCGCTTTAAGAATGCCGATGTCTTGGGAACGGCGCTGGATCGCAAGCGCTGTCGTACTTGCCACAATCATTAACAGGCTAACTAGCGCAGCACCAATTACAAGCACCGTTACAAAAGCCAGATCACCGAATTGCGCGACGAATGCCTGAGAAAAACTGCGCTCGGTATCCGTTGTTGTTCGCTCTGAAGCTGTTGAAAAAAAGGCGTCAATTTTCTGCGCTAAGTTAGTTGCAGAAACACCCTGCGAGGGTCGAGAAATCATCCATCCGATCGAGTCACGATTTCTAGCTCTGGCCTGGTTAAGCCGATCATAATGGATGTACAAAAATGAAGTATCAATTTGCTCGGTTGCACCCTTAAAAACACCGGCTATTGTAAAACTCCAGCTTTGTTCGCCGTCCACTCTGGCGATACGCCTATTGATGAGCGAAATCTGATCACCTTGTTGCCAACCAAAACGTTCAGCCATAGATCTCCCTACAAGTATGGCACTCTTGTCTGACAAAAAGCTTTGTCTAGCGCTCTGATCCACTTCAATATCATTCCCATAAACTCCCAGATAAGAAACCGGATCGACCGCAATTGCGTGAAGATAGTTGCGCGGTTCTCGGTAATATCCGCCAAACCATGCAGCATAACTTGCCGAACCAACCTCTTCAATTTGTTGGATTTGACGAAAATGAGAAATCGGTAGTGGTTGTGAGAAACCTGTCTTGCTGGTTGTTATCATGCGGTCAGAATTGTCATCTCCGGTAGATCCATAAGCTAGATAAAAGGCGACTAGAACGCCGAACAAGGTGTATGCGATCGCAATTGATAGCATCAAAGCAGCATTTCTTATCCATGTAGATTTAATGCTGTTTAAGATCAGGCCGAGAGTTGTCATGCGACTTGATCCCTTTTGAATTCGAGTTTCCCGTTTTCGAAGTGATATATATTATCTGAGTAAGCAGCAGCTCTCGGATCATGAGTTACCATTAAGACGGTTTTCTCCAGTTCGTCACAAAGTGTGCGTAGTATGTTCATCACTTCAGCGGAAGTGGATTGATCAAGTTCTCCGGTCGGCTCATCGCACAGAAGCAACTGTGGATCGGCAATTATAGCACGGGCAATTGCAACGCGCTGCTGTTCGCCACCAGACAGTTCGCTTGGGCGATGATTCAAACGATGATCAATTCTGACCAATTCTGCGATCTCGTTTACTCGCCTCTTACGTTCAGCACGAGACAACTTGGTCAAAAACAATGGTAATTCGATATTTGCGAAAGCGGATAAAGTCTGCATCAAATTGAATGATTGGAAAACTAAACCAACAGTTTTTGAACGCCATTCTGAAAGCTGTGACTGATTCATTTTGCTGATCTGCACTGCGTCAACTTTAACTGACCCGCTCGTCAGACTTTCAAGACCGCCTATCGCATGGAGCAAAGTTGACTTTCCTGAACCCGAAGGACCCATCAATGCCACAAATGATCCTTCCGGAATATCAAGGTTCAAATTGTCAAAAACCGGAATATTATTGCTGGCTTTGGTGTACGACTTACTCGCCTTTTCCACTCTTACAAACGAAACATCACTCATTTCTCGCTCTCCAATTTGACTGTTATCGCCATGTTTGGCCGCAAGCGCGCATCTATCGGATCAATGAAAACAAGTGTGGTTTTCACGGTTGATTTTGCCTTGTTTGCGATCGGTGCGATGGATTTAATTTTCGCCTTGAATGGATGATCAGGATAGGCGTCCAAATAAACGATGGCCGCGAAGCCTGTTCGCACACGGTTTATCATCGTTTCAGGCACGTCTACCTCTATGACAAGGCTGTCAAAGTCGACGATCGTGCATATCCCACGAGCACCTGCTTCATCGAAGTCACCCGCAGTTATAGTTTCACCAACTTGCGCATCGCATTCTGTGATCACTCCAGAAATCGGTGCGTGAATGTGATACTGATCAAGTCTCAATCTTGCTCGATCGGCCTCAAGTACAGCAATGTCACGCTTTGCAGAGACTTCTTTCAACCTCGAATTTAGTGTGTTTACAGCCGTTTCTGCACGATCCAATTCTGATTGCGATACCAAATCTCTTTTAGCTAAAGAACGGGTGCGCCGAAGGGTGCGTTTTGCTTCCTCCAATTCTAACTTAAGCACATCAATTGACCAATTGGCTGCATTGGCCTCTGCTGCTTCTATTGAATAGGCAGCCTCTGACAACGAACCATCTAATTCAGCTATTAGTTGTCCCTTCTCAACGGTATCGCCCTCAGTAACATGGACGGCCATCACGATCGCAGAAACCTCAGATTTAATTTCGGCTGATTTAAGCGCGGCAAGATAGCCGGCCATCGTCAATTGAGATTGTTCACTCGTGGCAGCAGCTGTGGTGGTGTCCGGTTTTTGAATTGCAGTTTGACCCGGAACTTGGTTTACTTTCAATCCGAATGAAAGTTGGCTCGGAATGTAAAAGAACCATATCAAAAGCGATGCTGCTACTATGGAAGCAGCAACAAAAAGTAGCTTTTTTGAACGACCGCGCGGCTGAAAGTCTGGCTCTTCTTCACGGACGATCCGTAGTCGATGAAGCCTTTGACTTGTTTCGCTATTAATTGGTTTTGACTGGTTACGCATTGTTCATCTGTGTGTAATTTCGGCGGACTTATTGCAACGGCTTCCCATTAAGTTGCACTGCCAACGCTAGAAATCACTTAGCAACAGCTGATTATTTCATAAACGGACCGTTCATTGCGTCGCTTAGTTGAAACATCAATGATACGCTCATTCATTGCAATGGTTTGATACGGTTGAACCGGAGCAGTTGAGCCACAGTACCGATACAATGATCTAAATTGCGGAACCCCAGGATGCCGATTCAAACCGTTGTACAGTTGTTTTCCAAAGTCCATTTGTCACAACAATCGAAGGGGATTATCTTTCACTTTGGATTACCGGTAACTTTGGCATTAGTAGCTGCAACCCGACCGGGATATACGAGCGTTTTCGGATTGGGTTACTCAATTCTCTATATGGGTTTGATAACTCTTATTCCTTGGTGGATTGCTGAACTCTCGACACGGGCAGCTTGGTGGATTGCAGGGCCTTTAACCTTGCCCCTTTGGGTATTGTGTGGACTCGGCATTCTTAGCGGCACCTTCATTGTGTATCCCTATGTCATAATGATTACATCGGTTTTCGTGGAGCGTTGGCCAGATGCCAGTTCCGCAAACATTCTTATTAGTGGTCCTCAGAATGTCACCGACTTTGCCATTCAATCATTGCATGCAATGTTTTATTGGATACTTGCAAATTACGCTTTTGATAGATTGCTAAATTATCCACGTTTTCGATATGAAGACGAAAATTCGAAGTCTAATGAGTTTAATGAAAGTTCTCTGGCTGAGAACAGCCTGCGAAAAACCAAGTTGCTGAAAAAATCAGAGCGTTTCAAAAGTCTTTCAGAAATTACGGTAATGAAAGCGGAAGAGCACTATGTTCAGCTATTCAGCGAACTCCAAGAAGAGCTTGTTTCGCTGCGTTTCGGCATAGCAATCTTAGATTTAGCACAAGAGGATGGTTTTAGAGTCCATAGATCATATTGGGTGCGAAAATCATTTGTTGATTACGCTATTGAGCGATCTGGTCGTTTAGAGCTCGTTCTGAAAGATGGGCAGGTTATTCCAGTAAGTAAGCAGTATCATGGGCTAGTGCGTCAGATTTTTGAGATTTCTGGCGGACCAGAATAAACAACATGGAGCAACGCTAAGCGCAAATACTATGTGAGTTGATAATTTCGCACTATCGCGAGATGACGCGGTAGGACTTTGACATTGCAGGTATA
The DNA here is from genome assembly GCA_039191645.1 of Pseudomonadota bacterium. Taxonomy (GTDB): domain Bacteria; phylum Pseudomonadota; class Alphaproteobacteria; order Rhizobiales; family Rhizobiaceae; genus JAALLB01. Next base: position 13,310 of record JBCCXO010000032.1, read on the forward strand.
CATTTAGTGATCAAGCCAATAGGAGTATGAGGTTAAACATATGATACTTATTAGGCGGTTTCTTAAAATTGGTATTGCAATTCTGCTTTAGATCACTTGTTATTTCTCACCTAATCCTTGTGTGTTCAGATCCTTCTCAGGATTAATAGAGCGTAATAAAGAGATCGTGATTGCAGCAAACAAGAAGGCTACGATAATTCCTGATACATTAATGAAAAACAATTCTAAGCTACGCTCCGGAAAGATTACTAGTCGGTAACCAAATGTTGTTACTCCAAAAAATGTGCTCGCCACAAATGCGGTATTGATAGCACCTTTAACTGTTGGCCAGTTTTGCCATTTTAACAAAATTGCAAGACCCAGTCCTTGCGACATTGAAAGGGCGATTCCAATAGGGTACCACCAACCGAGTGCTGTCGCAGTTACATCGGCTTCGGTGATCCCCATCAGTGGCTGAAAGCGGTCGACAAACACACCACCAAACCACAGAAACATAGTTGACATTAAAACAAAGCCGCCAGCTAGAGTTGGCAGAACAGGAATTCCTAATATATCAAAACGAAATATGGATTTCATACGATGGGCAAACACAACATGGCTCCAGCAGGGCGATATTATTCTGAATGTTTCAAGACAATTTGGAATTCATATCAATCACTTCAGTTTGTAGGTCATCATGAATCCAAAGAGACTTTGTACGTCGGTTCCGCGTTGTAACACGAGAGACGAATCTGCAAGTTCATCACCAAGGAAATCCACACCACCAAATGCCACGACCGCAGACCGTTCTGAGACAGGAACAACAATCCGACCTTGCAAACCATAAGAGATTAGGCCGGCGCCGGCGTCATACTGTGCGAGGCCAGAAGCAGCAGATTGGGATGCATTAACATCGAAAAAAGCACTGTTGTAGGTTTCATCGCCGTAGATAATTTTAGGTCCAAGGGCCCAAAAGACAGGGAGTTTACCTATATTGAATTGATCTTCGTAGGTAACGGATGCCTCGGCAATCATTCCTTCATGACCATCACCAAGACCTTGTCGAGCCTCTATTTTTGCTTGAATGTTCTCATACGTGTAGCTGATGAAACCACCTACCTCGAAAGAACCGTCAATGTCTCCCAGACCAACCAGATCAGTGTTGGGATCGCCGCTAATACTAAGAGGACTTGCATCTGATTCATTACGCCCAAAATTGTATTTGGCAATCGGACCTGCTTTTAAACCACTTTGATTGATCAGATTAAAACCCACACCATTAAGAGAAGCAAAAAACAGATCGTCATATGTAGCAGTGACATTTGGAATAGCAGACGTTTCATAATCATCATCTCCCAAGAATCTGGGGGCCAGAATGACCCCACCACTTAACGTAATTGACCAGCCTGAATTGTGCCGATGGTCAAACTCTTTACCGGAGATTTCCTGGTATTCTCCGCTATTGGCATCGGCTGCATAAGCCAAACCAGTTGGCAGTAAAATCAATACAAAAAGCCCAGCAACATGAAACATATATTTGTTTGGTTTCATCTCGAAACAATTTCCCATATTATCCATTTGTCAGCTAGATGATGCGGGACACATGGATAGTGTTGAAGTGTTGAAGTTTCGAAAGTGAATATAGAGGCTATGTTTCACACCAATTTCTGGTGTGTAAAGATTTGTAAATGGGACCGAACTTTACATTTCTTTACATTCCGGACATCCCGCAGACATTCTCAACATTTATGGTCGCGGAATATACGCTTGGAATGCCACTGCGGAAATCGCAAAATTGTAAAATGACGACACGGGATCGAATATTGCTGATTGATGACGATGAACGTCTGTCAAATATGATCGTCGAATATCTCGAGAATGCGGGATTTGAAGTAACATCCTGTCCTTCCGGTGAAGACGGTTTGAAGGCACAACGAGAGCAGCCGTTTGACGCAGTAATTCTTGATTTAATGCTACCCGGTATGGATGGTTTGACTGTATGTCGCGAATTGCGGCCTCATGGCCCTCCCATTTTGATGTTAACGGCCAAAGGTGATCCAATGGATAGAGTTTTGGGGTTGGAATTAGGTGCAGATGACTATCTTCCCAAACCTTTTGAGCCGCTGGAGTTATTGGCTCGTTTGAAAGCAATCCGACGCAGAGGTCGAAATCAGCGGGAAAGCACTGTACGCCGTTTTGGCAAACTTGAAATTGATACTGGCGCCATGGAAGTCCGGCTCCAAGGCAGGCGCTGTGAACTCACCGCCTACCAATTTAAACTTCTGGAAGTACTTGCTTCTGCTTCTGGCCGTGTCCTTAGTCGGGATCAGCTCATGAATGCAATGCAGGGCAGTGATATGGAAGCCTTCGACCGTTCAATTGATGTGCACATATCCAGGATACGGAGTGAAATAGAAGTAAATCCCAAACAACCAAAACGGATCGTTACGGTACGTGGAGCAGGTTATCTCTTTGCTCGCAGTCAGGATTGATTCCATGATTACTAGGCCATTTTATGTACAAGTACTGGTCGTGTCTTTTGGCGGCCTGATACTGTTCGCCCTTCTTGGTGCAATAGCATCAACTACAATCGGCGATGATCGTTACAACAAGCAAATCTTCCAGAAATCCATTGGCCTTGCAGAACATCTATTGCCCCCTGTGGGATCAGCACAGAGCGACTATCAAACAGTTGTTTCCGAAATCGCTACCAAGCTTGATCTGAGTATAACATTGTATGGCTCTGATGGGTTTCTTATTGCTGCGAGTGATGAGCCCGCGTCCTGGATTCAATCCAAGCAACCAGCGGGTGTTTTCGAGCGCACAGACAATCGTCGCCGCTGGTCTGGGCAACTCGTTGATGGTCGTCTTTTGATTTTGGATTTGGATAAGTTTCCACTTCCCAGTGAGAACATCTCCATAGCCGGTGCATTTGTGTCTTTAGCGCTTTTGATTGCCGCTCTGCTCTGGCCATTGACGCGACTCGTTACTCGGAGGCTGGAAACCCTGCAGGCCGAAGTCGAGTTGGTTGGAGCCGGGGATCTTTCTGCTCGGGTTACGGTTGAAGGTGCCGATGAGATCAGTAAGCTGGCTGCCAGTTTCAACCGTTCAACTGAAACGATTGCTGATCTTATTCAGCGCCAGAAGTTGCTGCTAGCAAATGCATCACATGAACTCCGAACACCTTTGGCACGAATTAGAATGGGTATTGAGCTGCTGGAGCAAAGGGACACCGAACAACGACGTTCAGAACTGCGACGCGACATTCGAGAACTCGACGAACTAATTGATGATTTAATTTCCATGACTCGTTATGACACAGGCGGGGCAATGGACCGATATGAGCTGGTAAACCTCTTGGCTTTGGCACAAGAAGAGTGCCGAACCATAAGTGGTTGCAGTGTTGAGGGGGAGCCACTCGAAATTGAAGGTGACCGCCGCATGTTGCTGCATCTAATCCGAAATCTTGTTGAAAACGCACAAATACATGGCGAGTTACCCGTAAAGGTCAAGATTGAGCACTCAAAAGACACGATTTCTCTGATAGTTGAAGACGCTGGAACAGGAATTGCAGACGGGGATCAGGAGAAAGTCTTCGAACCTTTCTATCGAGGTAACGGTCGTCAAAATTTACCGGGCTACGGGTTGGGCTTGCCACTTGTGGCCCGGATTGCTCACGCTCATAATGCAGACATAGAAATTCAAAACACACCAAAATCTGTGGTTCTGGTGAACTTTTCTAATAACCAAGATGCCAACATGGAAGATTATTAAAATCTGTATAGGTGCTTAAAGCGATTTCTGATTTCTATCAATTCGGTTCAGTGTTGAGAAACGCTGAGCAAATTCCGGTAAGCGATCATAAATTCAAGACCGGACACTCACATTGTACGGGTAAATGACCAAGATGGGTTCTAAGCAGTCATTCAGCGCTTCCCAATCCCGGAGGATGCAACAGCAACCGTGATTGCAGACAGGGCGAAAAACCATAGTCCCGGCTGGGAGATCGCGCTGGCCAGCCCACTGGTTTTGGCAGCAAAAACAACGATCGCGACCAGAAGAACGTCCATCATAGACCATTTTGCGAGCACGCTGGTCCAACCCATGGGCGCCTTATTGGTGTAAACTGCCTGATGTGCGCTGAGCAATTTCAATGCGGGGAACAGGATTGAAAACGCAACGACGACCAGGGTCAGAAGGAATTCTTCCTCTCTCCACAAATCGGCGACGATGGTCAGCAAAGAGGGTGTTTCTGAAAAAACCCACAATTTTTCAAAACGCATCAACGGCAAAGATATGCCCAGCCCGAAAGAAACACTGGCAACCAAAAGTAAAATTGGCCTGAAAAGCGTAAGCAAATCCTGAACTCCAATTCTTTGCCTGCTCTGGTTAGCGCAAAGCTCCCGAATATGTAAGTCCTTTGAGGAACACAACAATCGCTCCGCGAAAGTCATTCACGGAGCGTTGCAGGAGTAATCTCAGTTAAAACGGATAGTGATTGTTATCCGATCATCATGGCGCGGTTTTCAGTTGCTTCATCGAGCGCCTCTTCCAGCATGCCCGTTCCGCCGTCGCGCTGCTCAAGACGTTGAGCTTTCTTCAATTCTTCTTCTGCTTCCACAAGCGCTGCTTCAGCATTGACACGCTTGTCTTTCAAATCACGAATGGAACCTTCGAGATTTTCCTGACGCTGGCGTGCGGCCTTGGCAAACGTTGGATATGCAAAGTGTGCAGGGTCTGTGATGCCTGCTTTTTCTTCTTCAATTTTAATCTGATCTTCGAGATCTCCGAACATTTTTTCAAATTCGGCAATCATCATATCGATCTGCGCCAACTGGCGGGTCTTATCCTCGACCTGAAAATGCTTCAGGCGGAGTAAGTTTTCACGCGATTTCATACTCAATACTCCTGTAAACCGCTTTGGGCATTATAACTGCCCGATTTTTAAACACCGGCAAAAACGCGCCGGGCCATCAAGATCAGAAACTAACCGGTTAATTTCAGATTAAGAAATTGTCCCCACGTTAATAATTCGTTTACTCGACTTCTTAATTATAAGCGGCGGATGTTAAAGGTCGGTAAACTGCAAGGCCGGTGATCGTAAAAAGCGAAAAAATTAACAGATGATTCGCGAAAACGACCCGACACCAGAGTCGCCCAAACATCTAAAAATATGCTAAATCCATATTTTTCATGCATTTAGTGTGTTTTTCTAACGTCATTTTATAGGTTGCGCCAAGGAATTAGAATTTGTTAACCATTATGTATCAGCATGTCGGTTACAAACGATTAACCATAGCTTGTTCCCTGGTTTACGAGGCAACCAAGACAAGCCAGTGCTGACAGGCAAAAGGGGAAAAAGATGCGTGTTTTGCTAATTGAGGACGATAGCGCAACGGCTCAGAGCATAGAGCTTATGCTTAAGTCCGAAAGCTTCAATGTCTATACGACAGATCTTGGAGAGGAAGGTGTCGACCTCGGGAAGCTTTATGACTATGACATTATACTTCTGGATTTGAATCTTCCAGACATGTCCGGCTACGAGGTCTTGAGAACACTCCGCCTTTCCAAAATCAAAACACCGATCCTTATCCTCTCCGGTTTAGCTGGAATCGAAGATAAAGTACGTGGTCTGGGCTTTGGGGCAGATGATTATATGACCAAACCGTTCCATAAAGATGAGCTCGTTGCTCGGATTCATGCGATTGTGCGCCGGTCTAAGGGCCATGCGCAATCAGTCATCACGACTGGCGATCTCGTGGTCAATCTCGATGCCAAAACAGTCGAGGTCAGTGGTCAGCGTGTGCACCTGACAGGTAAAGAATACCAGATGCTTGAGCTGCTCTCACTGCGCAAAGGCACCACGTTGACAAAAGAAATGTTCCTCAACCACCTCTATGGAGGCATGGATGAGCCAGAACTCAAAATCATTGACGTCTTTATCTGTAAACTGCGCAAAAAACTTGCAGCGGCAGCTGACGGTCTAAACTACATCGAAACCGTATGGGGTCGTGGCTACGTCCTGCGTGAACCAGATGGATCAGAAGTTGATATGCGTGAAATCGCATAAGACAGATTAAAACAAACAAAAAACCCGCCTTTATCGGCGGGTTTTTTTTGTTTTACGGCAACATTTAAGCCGCTGCCGGTTCGTCCAATACTACTCCGGCTTCTTTAATCTTGTGCAGTAGAATTTCACGATTGAACGGCTTCATAAGAAACGCATGACACCCTGCCCGCTTGGCTTTGGTCATATCAGAAACCATAATCTCGCTGGTACAATACAAGATACGAGTATTTTCAGACCCAGGAAGACGAACAAACTCTTCAATGAATTCGATTCCCGTCATGGAAGGGAGGTCCCAATCAACAATAATCGCGTCTGGAATATCTTCCCGACACTTGTTTAACGCATCAAGACCATCGTCTGACTCCACCACAACGAACCCAACATCAGAGAGAATTCGGTTGGCTACTTTCCTGATAACAGGTGAATCGTCGATAAGCATAAAAATCTTCATGGCGCTCTTCCAGAACAAAAACTGTTCCGTGACCCTACACAATCATCCTTAAAGAGCCGCTAACTCATTTCAAATGAAGCCGAGATTCCCGGTATCCTGAAAACAGCGTTAATAAACGGTTAGTCTCAGCTATGCTGGATCGGCCTCAAACACCACGCTTTCGCCTTCAAGCTTGGCAGTCACCGAGAGCCCTGCAGCCTTCGCCAGTTGCAAGGTATAAATCGGCTGAATAGCGTGCGCATCAATGGCTTCTTCAAACGTGCCGTTCAGCAAATCGAGAAAAGCGGAGGGAACGCGGGCTTTCATGCCGTTGGATGTGATTTTGAAACGCGCCTCTCCGTTCGGGTCCATGATTTCGACCTTAACGGTTCCACCCCGCGGAATGGCTCCCAGTCCGACGAGCAACAAATTGAGGAGAAACTTCACCTTGTTCTTGGCAAGCAATGCCCGTTCGCCGCTCCACTCCAGATCAGTTTTCTTTTCGTTGTCAAAATACGCCCTGGCAACAGCTTCCGCATCACCGGTGTCAATGTGAGCACCGGCAGAACCTGCCGCACCAAAAGCAATCCTGGCAAACTGCAGTTTTGCTGAAGCATTTTTAGCGGAAGAACGAATGAGATCCATTGCGATCTCTGACGTTTCTTCATCCGCACCCTCATCCAACAACTCAATACCGTTCGCAATCGCACCAACCGGAGATATCACGTCATGGCACACCCGCGAACACAGCAGAGCCGCCAAATCCAATCCCGCAAGTTCTGGAAGTTTCAACATATTAAATATTTCCCCGTCATACCACTTTCCGGATGTATGATCGTCAGCCGCATCACCCGAATCACTTGTAAACCTTAGAACAGAATCGAACCCTTTTTGAGCCCGAATCAGTAAAGCGCACCGCAATTGCGCCTATCTTTTCAATTTGCCCTAAAAAAGTCACGATTGATTCACCATTCAGAAAAGGTTTTCATTAATAATCCCTTCAAATCCAAAGTTATGAAGCTTCGATCAGATTGAAGGCGATCCAATGATTACGACGAACCGAACTTATCTCTCCATCTTCAGCCATACGTTGACAGCGCTCCTATCCAGCCTGGTCCTTATGGCTGCAATCCTGTTGAACACAACCAATGCTCAAGCCCAGGGAACCGGCCACTACTCAAGCCAAGAGGTGATTGACGCCGGGCACCGTTTCTTCGGAGCAACCTCCGGAAACCTTGCAAGTGCGTTTGAAAGGGCATTCGCTAATTACGGCCTGCCAAATGGCTATATTCTCGGCGAAGAAGCCGGCGGCGCGTTCATCGGCGGGCTGCGTTACGGTGAGGGGTTCCTCTACACCAAGAACGCCGGCGATCATAAGGTATTCTGGCAAGGCCCCTCGCTTGGCTGGGACTATGGCGCGGATGGAAACAGAACCATGATGCTGGTATACAACCTTCCAAATGTGAACCAACTCTATCATCGTTATCTCGGTGTCACCGGTTCAGCTTTCCTTGTTGGGGGCGTCGGTGTCACTGCCCTTACCAGACAAGGGGTGCATTTGGTTCCGATCCGTACCGGGGTTGGCGCGCGCCTTGGTGTCAACGTCGGCTACCTCAAACTCCGCAAAACACCGCGCATAAACCCTTTCTAGGATATCAGAGCTGGCTTTTTCAAAAGGGTGCCCCATCGGCACCCTTTTTTTTGATTAACCTATGATATCGGATTGGGATTTAAATCTGTCACAATGCAGTGTATAGAAAACGCTGGTTGATGCCTGTTTCCACCCGATGAAACGGCTAGTCATTTCTGATCCATTATCATTTTTGGACCCTGCATGCTGCTCGAGATAATATTGTACTTCACCCTTGGCTTTCTTGCAGCCATCTTGCTGGTTTTGCTGGTCGCACCAACCATTTGGAACCGCGCAGTAGTCCTGACAAAACGCAAAGTAGAAAGCACACTTCCCTTAAGCTTGAATGAAATACAGGCCGAAAAAGATCGGCTCCGCGCAGAATATGCAATGACTTCCCGCCGCCTCGAATTGGGAATCGAGGATTTGCGCAAACAAGCTTCCAAACAAGTCATCGAGCTTCACAAAAAACGCGATGAAGCGAACCGGCTTAACAAGGTCCACAAAGAAGATATGATCAAGATCGAAGGCCTTGAAAAAGCTGCCGAATCCATGCGAACAAAACTTGAAGAAAACCACGAGAGGATCGAAAGTCTTGATCGCAGATTGGCGGAAACTTCCAAGGAATTTTCTACGCTGAAAGAATCCGATGATGAGCTGAGAAAACGTCATTCAGAGACCCAGGAAGAACTGAACAAGACCAAAATCGAACTGGTTGCCAAAGAAACCCGCATAGATAGCCTCAGCGGCACACTGTCGACCTTGGACCTGACTGATGAAGAACGCACCTTAAAGATTCAGGAGCTCAATGATGAGATCATCGACTTGAAAGAGGCGAAAGCCGCAGAAGCAAAACAGTCAAAAGAGCTGACTTCGGAACTAAAAGCCGTCCAACGGAAACTTCAAAGCACTGAGAAAAAGCTCGAAAAACAGACGACCAACACCAAGGCAAATACAGAAAAAGAAGCTGCTCTGCAGGCCGAAGTATCCGAACTGACCAACAAACTCATCAGTGAAAATGCAAGGGTCATCGAACTCGAAGCAAGCCTCGCCCAACAAATCCTGCGCGACGAAATCATAACACCGGCAAAAAGAACGGGCGTAAAAACCTTCGAAAACCTCAATGAAGAAAATGAAGCATTGGTCGAAGATGTAAAAGCCGCAGCAAAAGAAGACAGCGAGGAGGATCAGGAGGCGTTAAAATCCCGATTGAGAGATATGGCCGCCAAAACAGCGATCACCAAGGGATTCACCCCAGTGGGCATGTCCAACGGCAAAGGCAAAACAGACAACCCCGCCAACCAGTCCGACAAACCCTCTCTTGTCGAGCGGATCAAGGCACTTCAAAATGAAGATGCTACGGATAACGGATAAAATCAGTTTAGGTTGATGCGGCTGATGAGTTGGCCGGTGTTTGTGTCTACGACAATGAGTTGCCGCTTGTTCCCCGATACTTCCACATCTATGACCAGTTTGCTCTCTTCAATGACCGTAGAAAGGATGCGCGCATCACTTGGCAAGCCGAGGTTAATCTCTGTGACTTGGCCTGGCACGCGGGCAACCTCACGCGCTGACTCATCTGTAGGATTGTTGAATTTGTAAATGATCGCAAATAAAACCGCGAAAAGACCAACCATCATAATACCAATCGATATTACCATAAGTCGAACCATCTTTTTACGAACCCGCTCCATGACAGGATCGAGAGGCTGTTCATCTAAATCATCATATGCCATGCAAGTACCGCAACCATTAAATTCATATAGAGAGTCGCATGACTGTTAACCGAGACGGATCAAAAGGGGAAGTCTTCATTGCAGATGAATCTGCCATCGGCCAAAGACTTGACGCCTTTGTCGCAGCACAAATGCCACCGCATGTCTCCCGCTCCCGGATCAAAGACATCGTCAAACAAGGCGGTGTTCATGTAAACGGCACCGTGTGCGATTCTCCAAATTATCGCCTTAAAGATGCAGATTCTGTTTCCATGATTGTACCGGAGCCAGAAGAAGCAGCACCGGAACCGGAAAACATCAAGCTCGATATTTACCACGAAGATGATCATCTGCTGGTACTCAATAAGCCAGCTGGCATGGTGGTGCACCCAGCAATCGGACATTGGAGCGGCACACTGGTCAACGCCCTCCTCTATCACTGTGGTGAAAGCTTGTCGGGTATCGGAGGTGTGCGAAGACCTGGCATTGTGCATCGGCTCGATAAGGATACCTCCGGCCTTCTCGTCGTAGCAAAGGATGAAATTGCTCACGCGGGGCTTACTGCTCAATTTATGGATCATGGAAAAACGGGTTCCCTTGAACGCGCATATTATGCCCTGGTCTGGGGAAGACCGGAGCCAACAACGGGAACCATTTCAGCGCCACTTGCCCGCTCATCCGTCAATCGAAAGAAAAGGGCAGTTGTCAAAGAAACCCATCCCGATGCAAAAGAAGCTATAACCCATTACAAAGTGGCGAAAACCTTCACACAAGGTGAAGACAACACACCCATAACAAGTCTGGTTGAGTGCCGGCTGGAAACGGGGCGAACGCACCAGATACGTGTGCATCTTAGCCACGTGGGACACCCCCTGATTGGGGACCAGGAATATGGCAAACATTTCCAGACCAAAGTTAACACACTCAACGATAAGACCAGCAGGGAAGTAGGGAAGTTTAAACGGCAAGCACTCCACGCTTACATTCTGGGTTTTGACCACCCGGTTACCGCGGAAAAACTCAAATTTGAAGCGCCTTTACCTGAAGATTTTGACCATTTACTTGCAGCTTTTGAGTAATAAAATCTCATTTTTGAACAAATCAGGACATTTTTTTTGAAATAGTATTCAAATGCTGAAACCTTACCAAAATTTCATGAAACCTGCGCCAAAAATACCTATATAACACTGTAGACCATTGTTTGCCGAGAATGGGAACAATGCCCAAACACACAGGAGGAAGGGTGCTTTATGGCCCAGAACTTACCAACTCTATCGAGTGAAAGCGGACTTGCCCGCTACATGCAAGAAATCAGAAAATTTCCAATGCTTGAGCCAGATCAGGAATATATGCTGGCTAAACGATATATTGAACATGATGACCGTGATGCCGCCCATCAATTGGTCACCAGCCATCTGAGGTTGGTTGCAAAAATCGCCATGGGATACCGCGGTTATGGTCTCCCCATCGGCGAAGTCGTGTCCGAAGGAAATGTTGGTCTGATGCAAGCGGTTAAAAAGTTTGACCCCGAAAAAGGTTTCCGCCTTGCGACCTATGCCATGTGGTGGATCAAGGCTTCCATTCAGGAATATGTCTTGCGGTCGTGGTCACTCGTTAAAATGGGAACAACGGCCAACCAGAAGCGTCTGTTTTTTAACTTGCGCAAAGCGAAGAGCAGAATTCAGGCCCTTGATGATGGAGATTTAAACCCGGAACAAGTCCAACAGATTGCAACGCAACTGGGTGTTTCCGAAGACGAAGTCGTATCCATGAACCGCCGCTTGGGCGGAGATGCATCCTTGAACGCTCCGATTAAAGCTGCCGAAGGCGAAAGCGGAGAATGGCAGGACTGGCTTGTCGATGAGTCCGAAAATGCCGAAGCGATGCTCGTTCAGCAAGACGAATTAGATAACCGACGGGAAATGCTGGCGGATTCTCTGAGCGTCTTAAACGACCGGGAAAAGCGGATCTTTATGGCACGCCGCCTGGAAGAGAACCCGGTCACACTGGAAGAGCTGTCAGGCGAGTTTGATATTTCCCGCGAAAGAGTAAGGCAAATCGAAGTCAGAGCATTTGAGAAAGTTCAAAAGGCTGTCGTTGCCGCTGCCAAGGAACTGGCAAAGCCTAATGCCCAGATAGAGCATTCAGCCCACTGACTGCTCTAACGGTTCTTCCAGTCTTCGAAGGCTTCCTTGAATACCTGTTCGCCACTACCGCCCTTTTCAAGGGTGAGTAGTGCGCGTTTACCGGTGGTGTAACTGATCGGAATATCAATCCAGTTTGAGGTAAGCAGCAGCTGTTGATTAACTTCCACAGCCTGATCAAGATTATCAAGTGCAATCAGGAAGTAACCGTCACTGACCTTAACAGGAACGGCAACCAGCGGTTCGCCACGGGCCTCTTCCGTCGGTTTCATCACAAAACGTGCGATATTATCGATAGAACCGCCCGAGAATCCATCCGGTATTTCGAACGTGAGTTCAATAATGTGGCTGGCCGAAAGCGCGGGATCAATGTTGCGCTTGATGTTAACGTCGACTGACAATCCTTTTTCAGGAACATCCATTTTCCCAACAATCACAGGTTCAGCTGGCAAGTCTTCAGTCGGACGAACCTGTGCAACTGACCAGTTTACGGTTGCACTTGCCCGCGTCGCTCCTGATCCCGCACTCCCCTCTTCATAAAGATAGGCTACCTCACCAAGCGAATTGACAGGCGCTGGTTGCGTTTCTTCTTGCGCAGTATCCGTATTGGCTTGTCCCTCCTCAACCGGTTCGACTTCCGGCTCTGTCTCCGTTTCGATCGGAGTTTCAGTGGGTTGCTCCAAGACCAGCGGTGTTTCGGTAGTCTCAGCTTCAGTTTGAGTGGTCTCAGTCGGTTCCGCCACTTCATCCTGACCATTGGAACCCAATCGGACAGGTTCTTTGTCAGCATTGTCTTCTACAATCCTGACGTCGGTATCGTTTGTTTCGGACTCACTTGGTTGTGTTGGTGTTTCATCACGTGTGGTATCAGTCTCATCTGATCCACTGGTCACAGACGCAATGATCGGATCAAACATAGAGCGATTTGCCCATACACCGTAACCAACACCACCCAGAATAAGCAAAATCAGTAACGGAACGAGAATCTTTCCCGTCCCCCCGGTTTTTTCCTCAGAGATCTTGGATTGCACTGGCGGGGGTGTACCGACGTCTACTGCGGGCTCAACGCCTCCAGTGGTGGTTGGCGGTGTTGGCTCTTTCAGGACCGGTTCGTGAACCGGAGGCGCCGGTGTCATCGACGCGCTGATGCTTGGTTCTGGTGCCGGTGCCGGGGCTACAGGCGGTTCAGGCGAAACCGAACCGGGTTCCGGGGCAATCTGATCCACCGTGGGTGGTTCGGGCATGACGGATGTCTCAACCGGCGTTGGTGGGGGTGTCGGCTGGGTTTCCGCTGCAACATGCTCAGCATCGATCACGACGATTGCTTCTTCAAGCATTTTCAATTGCAGAGCGATCGCATCTTCGCCGGGCGGCGGATCCATGCGCCGCAGCTGATTCTCTATCGCAGTACGCGCTTTCGCATAAACAGCCTGACGCACATCCGGCGTGTTTTTATCCAGACCGGATATCGTCTTGTTTAGAATTGAATAGTAATCAGCCATGCCCCGTCATATCCGCATCAATGATCATCTTGTATTATGGTTTGGAAAATTCCAACCCTTCCCTGACATTAATACTTAGTCCTGAAATGGATCATGAACAAGTATTGTATCTTCACGTTCTGGGCTCGTTGACAGCAACGCTACCGGAGCGCCAATCAATTCTTCCACATGACGCACATACTTAACCGCCTGGGCCGGTAGATCGTTCCAGCTTCGCGCGCCCACCGTTGTGCCTTTCCAACCTTCCAATGTTTCATAAATGGGCTCGACTCGCGCTTGCCGACCCTGGCTTGCTGGGAGATAATCCAAATCTTCTCCGTCTATTTTGTAACCCACACAAATCTTGATTTCTTCAAGCCCATCGAGCACATCCAGTTTGGTCAGCGCAATACCGGTGATACCATTGGTGGCAACCGCTTGGCGAACCAGAACCGCGTCAAACCAGCCACAGCGGCGTTTTCTGCCGGTCACGACACCAAATTCATGCCCACGCTCACCCAAAAACTGTCCTACCTCATCATGAAGTTCTGTCGGAAACGGCCCCTCTCCTACCCGTGTTGTGTATGCTTTGGTGATGCCCAAAATGTAACCGACTGATCCCGGCCCCATACCTGAACCTGCCGCTGCTTGCCCCGCAACCGTGTTAGAGGAAGTTACAAACGGATACGTGCCATGATCAACATCGAGTAACGTACCTTGCGCCCCTTCAAACAGAATGCGCGAACCTTTCCGCTTTTCATTATCAAGCAGGCGCCACACCGGCTCACTATAGGGAACCATACGCTCTGCAACCTGCTTCAGTTCTTCAAATATCGTATCAAAGGCTACTTCAGGCTGCCCCAGGCCGCGACGCAGGGCATTATGGTGTGTCAAAATTCGATCTATTTTGGGCGGCAAAGTGTCAAGATTGGCCAAATCGAGGACACGGATTGCCCGGCGCCCCACTTTATCCTCATATGCGGGCCCAATGCCCCGGCGCGTGGTTCCGATTTTCGTTCCGGAGTTTGAAGCAGCATCTTCGCGGATTGCATCCAATTCCCGATGAAGCGACAGAATAAGCGTAGCATTTTCCGCAACACGGAGATTTTCGGGCGAGACTTCAACTCCCTGCTCATGAAGCCTTTCGATTTCAGCCATCAACGCATGAGGATCAATCACCACCCCGTTTCCAATAACCGCGAGCTTCCCCTTACGAACCACACCGGATGGCAACAAGCTGAGTTTGTAACTAACCCCATCAATAACAAGGGTATGACCTGCGTTGTGCCCACCTTGAAAGCGCACGACCAAATCAGCCCGCTCCGAGAGCCAATCGACGATTTTGCCCTTGCCCTCATCGCCCCATTGAGAGCCAATTACCGCTACGTTTGTCATGTGATTTACTTGCGCCCTTGCCGTTACAGATCAAGACAGACATGGAAAGCCTATCTTCCTGCAAAACGGTGATTCCCCTCGGCAAACACCAGATTGCGGTTGTTAATAGAATAAAAAACCTGCAAACATCAACCTTCCGTTTGTTTTCAATGTGGAAACCCCCACCTCAAATGCCCATCAAACCTGCATCCATTGCGCATCCATACGTTCTCTTGATCATCACCACCTTGGCCTGGGGCGGAAATGCAATCGCTGGAAAGCTGGCCGTTGACCATGTCTCTCCATTTCTATTGACGCTGCTCAGATGGGCCCTTGCGTGTATTCTTATGCTTCCGTTTGCCCTGCCACACCTCAAACGCGACTGGGCAGTAATCAAACAAAATCTGATATTTTTGTGTTTGCTGGGGTCAATTGGCTTTGCGGTTTTCAACAACCTCATGTACTTGGCCCTAACGTATACCAGCGCGATCAACGTTGCGATTGAACAAGCATCCATGCCTTTGGTCGTGTTTGTTTTGAATTACATCCTGTTTCGCACAAACGTAACCGCATTTCAGGTGATCGGATTTGCAATAACGCTGATTGGCGTAGCGTTGACAGTGACCAGAGGGAACTTGTTTGCCCTCGGGAACCAGCCTTTGAATTTTGGCGATCTTTTGATGGTCGGAGCCATTATGGTGTATGGCATTTATACCGTTTTCCTTAGAAACAAGCCGCAGATACATGTGCTGAGCTTCTTAATGGTCCTTGCACTGGCAGCCTTTTTCGCAACAATTCCCTTCGCTGTTTTCGAGCACGTCACAGACACATTACAATGGCCGGATGTACAGGGCTGGGGCGTCGTCGTCTATGCAGCTCTGTTTCCCTCAGTCGTCGCTCAGTTGTTTTGGGTAATGGGACTGGAAAAAATCGGATCAAACAGGGGGGGACTATTCATAAACCTGGTCCCCATTTTTGGTGCCCTCTTAGCCGTTATTATCCTCGGTGAAGCGTTTGAACTCTACCACGCGATTGGACTTGGGCTGGTTTTGGGCGGAATTGCGCTTGCCCAACGGCCAAGCGCAAGCCGAAGTCTTTAGTCGATATCAAATTCTAAATCTCTGACCTGCTGGAACTTTCCAGTCGACATCAGTCTTTTCATCGTATCTTCATTGGCGGGGGCATCGAGATACAACAAAGCGATCGCATCCCCTCCTGGTTTGTTTCGACCAAGGTGAAAGTTCGCGATGTTCGAACCAGCTTCACCCATCGCTGCCCCCAATGTACCAATGATACCGGGTTCATCATGGTTCGTGGTGTAAAGCATGTACCGCCCAACATCAGCATCCATGTTGATGCCTTTAATCTGAATGAACCGTGGCTTTCCGTCAGAAAACACCGTCCCAGCAACAGATCTTTCTTGATTCGCGGTAACAATATTGAGCTTCATATAGCTGTCAAAAATACCGGATTTGTCCTGTCGTGTTTCAGAAACCTGAATGCCGCGCTCCTTTACCATGATCGGCGCAGAGACCATATTAACATCAGCAACCTGCGGGCGAATTAAACCGGCCAAGGCAGAACTGGTCAGTGCTTTGGTATTCATATTCGCTATCGCACCATCATATATGATCTCAACTTTTTGGATTGCGCTTTCGGTCACTTGGCCGACAAATGCACCCAAGTAACCAGCAAGCTTTATAAAAGGAGTAAGCCTGGGCGCTTCCTCTGCCGAAATCGAAGGCATATTGATGGCGTTGGTAACCGCCCCCTTTAGAAGGTAATCGGACATTTGTTCTGCCACTTGAAGTGCCACATTTTCCTGAGCCTCCGATGTTGAGGCACCCAGATGCGGCGTACAAATAACATTCGGCAGGTTAAACAAAGGGCTCGCTTCGGCAGGTTCAACTTCAAACACATCAAACGCAGCACCGGCTACTTTCCCGGATTTCAACGCTTCAGCCAATGCAGTTTCGTCCACCAAGCCGCCGCGGGCGCAATTGATGATGCGTACCCCATCTTGCATTTTCGCAATGGCTTCCGCATTGATCATCATGGCGGTCTTATCAGTCTTTGGTACGTGCAGAGTGATAAAATCAGCCCGCCTTAAAACCTCATCAAACTCACATTTCTCTATGCCAAGCTCCTTTGCCCTTTCTTCCGAGAGGAAAGGATCATAGGCAACCACTTTCATTTTCAATCCAATTGCTCTGTCCGCAACGATTGCGCCAATGTTGCCACAGCCAATCAAACCCAGAGTCTTATTGGTGATTTCAACCCCCATAAAACGCGACTTTTCCCACTTTCCTGCATGGGTCGATTCATTCGCGGCCGGAATCTGACGGGCACAGGCCAGCATTAGTGAAATGGCATGTTCAGCTGTAGTAATTGAATTCCCGAAGGGCGTATTCATCACAATGATACCCTTGCGGGAAGCGGCGGGAATTTCCACATTATCGACGCCAATTCCAGCCCGGCCAATAACTTTCAGACGCTCTGCTCTACTGATAAGTTTTTCATTGACCTTCGTCGCGGAACGAATGGCCAAACCATCGTATTGATGAATGACTTCGTAAAGCGCGTCCTTGTCTTTGCCGAGATCGGGTTGAAAATCGACATCAACCCCCCGGTCACGAAAGATTTGAACTGCCGTCTCCGAAAGTTTGTCAGAGACGAGAACACGCGGTTTTTCCTGTTGAGCCATAGCGGCTTCCTTTCAACAAATAAACAAGTTAAGGGAGATTTTAAGCGGCTTCGGCGTTACCCAAAGCATCAAGTTCATGGTGAAACGCCCAGTTAAGCCAGGGCATCAGAGCCTCCAAATCCGAAGTCTCGACTGTGCCACCACCCCAAATTCTCAACCCTGGAGGCGCATCCCGGTAGGAACCAATATCAAGTGCAACCCCCTCTGACTCGAGGAGCGAGACCATCGATTTTGCAAACTTAGCCTGCGCCTCATCAGTCAGATCTGCCACGCGATGGTCTACGATTGAAAGGCAAACCGAAGTATTGGACCGGGTAGCGGGATCTTCCGCAAGAAAATCGATCCAGGGGGATTCAAACACGAACGTTTCCAGAACCGATAAATTGTCGTTCGCGCGTTTAATCAACGCCTCTAACCCGCCGATCGATTGCGCCCACGTAAGCGCGTCAATATAGTCTTCAACACACAGCATAGAGGGCGTATTGATCGTGGCACCTTTAAATATACCGTCGATCAGTTTTCCGCTCTTTGTAAGCCTGAATATCTTCGGAAGTGGCCACGATGGTGTGTAGCTTTCCAGTCGTTCCACCGCACGCGGAGATAGGATAAGCATCCCATGGGCGGCTTCCCCACCCAACACCTTTTGCCAGGAAAATGTCACAACATCGAGCTTCTCAAAATCGAGTTCCTGCGCAAACGCAGCCGACGTTGCATCGCAAATCGTCAAACCCTTTCGGTCTGCAGAGATGAAATCGCCATTTGGCACGCGAACACCAGATGTTGTTCCATTCCAGGTGAAAACAACATCGCGATCAAAGTCGACCTGCGTTAGGTCAGGCAATTGCCCGTACGGCGCAGTTATCTCACGAACATCATCAAGTTTAAGTTGCTTTATGACATCACTGACCCAACCTGCACCAAAACTTTCCCAGGCAAGCATATCAACCCCGCGCTCGCCAAGCAGCGACCACATAGCCATCTCCACGGCACCCGTATCGGATGCAGGTACAATGCCCACGTGATAGTCGTCAGGAACTTGCAGAACATCTCTTGTCAGATCAATGGCGTGCGCAAGTCGTGATTTGCCCTCTTTGGCGCGATGGGACCGGCCTAGGGAAGCATTTTCAAGATTTTTAAGAGACCAACCCGGACGTTTTGTACAAGGTCCAGAAGAAAAACGCGGATTTTCCGGGCGCGTTCCCGGTTTTTGAATCGTATTCATGGTGGCTAACCTTCCAGCTAGAAAGCCCCTCGTTGGGGAGGGGTGACCCACCAAACGGCTTAGTCGCAATGTCGCTAAAGGTCAACGGGTTTTTCAATCTGCGACATGTTTTTGTTGCAAATTTCACTAACCAGTTATGAATATTTCCGGAAATTACTTGGATTCTAGTTGAGTAGGGACGATTACCAGATGTCGTAACGCAAGCCTGCCCGAACTTCATGGATTTCAACACCATCAAAACTGATCGTATCCGTTGTCGTCGTGCTGCTAAACAGTTCATCCGCAGTAATATTGGTGTAGCGATACCCAACATCGGCAGTCCAGTGCTCATCGATGCGATAGTCAACACCAGCCATCAACGCATAGGCAAAGTTTATGCTATCTTCTGATGTGAAACGCTGAGCCGGACCAGTAAAGCTCTCTGGATTTGCAGTTGCACCAGAATGCACGCCGAGGTCACAGTTTTCACCGGGATCAACCGTACACCGACTGATAGAAACTGTGTTTGAAAGTTCGATATGAGCAACGCCGATACCGCCGCCTATGTAAGGACTAAGACCACCAAAGCTGCCAAGGTTGAAATAGGCATTGAGCATGGCATTGTGCGATTCAAATTCGCCCCCATCACTGCTGGAGCAAGAACCGGTATACGCAACACCAAGCGCATCCACACCACACCCGGAAGCACCGCCAGACCAATCTCCGCCAGAATAGACATCAAACGTAGCGTCTGATCTGAAATGCTGGTTGAAAATGTAACCAAAGCCGACGCCAACAGAGTAATCAGCATCTGCATCAGCATCGAGGTCCCCACTGCGTGCAGCACGGCTTGCAGCGACATCTGCACTACCGGACACTCCGACACCAATATCGCCGCGAATGTACCAACCGCTTCCAAATTCCACCGGCGTATGAACTACACTCGGCGACTTTGTTACCACGCCTGAATTGTAATCCGTGGCCATAACAACGGTCGCATTGAGCAATACAGCTGTTGCAACGGTCAGTTTCAGAATGCTCTTTTTCATTTTCAGCCCTTAGCCTTCTTGCGCGTCACCCGTTTCAGGGAGTGGAGAGTTGAGGGGATAGGTCCCCTCAAAACGTGTTTTACTTGTAAACCACTGGAGGTGGTGGTGTGTGGCATCCGCTGTCATCAAGGTGATAGCGAAGACCGATGGATCCAGCATGGATTTCCAGACCATCATCAAATCCGTTACCGCCTGCAGCTGCACCGCCACCAACAGGGACACCAGAGCCGAACATTTTGCCGCCCTCAATCCGTGTGTAGGTGTAACCGGCATCCGCTTTCCAGCGGCAATCGATGTCATAAGAAGCACCAGCATGAATCGCCCAAGCGAAACGCCACTGATCTTCACCAGGGTGGATGGTGTCGTTTGCATCACAAAGCGGATCGGCTGGCGTACAAATCTGGTTGTTCAACAGCGCGCCATACTCCACATGGGCACCACCGATACCGGCACCAACATACGGGGTAAATCCGTTGTAAGTTCCAAGATCAACATAGGCGTTAGCCATAAGAACATTGATCGATTCCAGCTCGGAATTGTCATCAAAGAAACAGGTGCTACCCGGGAACGGACCGTTACAAACGGAACCGGCAGGAGCGGATGAACCGTCAAAATCCGAAGAAGCATAGTAGCGCCATGTTGCATCAACACGCAGGTAATCCGTTGCCTGATACCCTACACCACCTTGCAGGAACCAAGTGGAGTCCAACTCGTGCTGCTCAAATGAACCCGTGAGAAGTGCTCCCTGGAAAAAGGTTACATCTTCTACTTTCAGATTGGCATAACCGATGTCACCGCGAATATACCATCCCCCAGCTACACCGTGTGTGACAACCTCTGGAGGAAGATCATCCACCGGATGCGGGGTTAAATCAGCCGCTTGAACCATAGCGGTAGATGCCATGAGTGCAGCGACAACAAGAGACAAAGATTTAAAGCTGCGCATTACAACTTCCTTCCTGATTTTCGCCATACAGGCGCTTTGAATACCGTTCAGTAATCAGGATATTGAAGCAGAATGGTTAAAACGGCCTTAACCGTAATCATTAAGGTTAATCCGTCTGGTAAATGAAAGTTTAAGGCCCTATTCAGGCATTAAAAAAGCCCGCAAGCGGGCTTTAATGCGCATCATGGTTTTGATACAGCTTCTAGGCGGCAACCTGATGAACCACCGTAGCTATTTCATCCACTACGTCACGAATAGCACCTTCATCATCGCCCTCGGCCATGATCCGAATCAACGGCTCGGTACCGGAAGCGCGAATGACCAACCTGCCGGAATTGCCGAGTTTGCTCTCAGCGTCAGCAACGGCTTCCTTAACACGATCATTTTCAAGCGGCTTACCACTGGAGTAGCGAACGTTTTTCAGCAATTGCGGGACGGGTTCAAACTTTCTACAAACCTCGCTCACGGGTTTGTTCGTTGCCTGCACAACCGAAAGAACCTGGAGTGCTGCCACAAGACCGTCGCCTGTAGTTGCAAAATCTGACATGATCATATGCCCGGATTGTTCGCCACCTAAATTGAAACCATGGGCGCGCATGTGTTCTACAACATACCTGTCACCCACTTTGGTTCTCGCAAGGAGCAAGCCCTGATCTGCTAAAAAACGCTCCAGACCCAGATTGGACATGACAGTTGCAACGACACCACCGCCCGAAAGCCGCTCGGATTTGTGCCAGTACTCTGAAACGACCCCCATAATCTGATCGCCATCAACGATTTTGGAATTCTCATCGACGACAATTACCCGATCTGCATCACCGTCCAGAGCAATACCGATATCGGCACGGGTTTCCTTGACTTTTCTTCGCAGTTCTCCGGTACTGGTGGAACCACAATCCTCATTGATGTTTTTGCCATTTGGTTTCACACCAATCGGGACAACTTCCGCACCCAATTCCCATAGCGCTTCCGGCGCGACCTTATAGGCAGCACCATTTGCACAATCGATGACGATACGCAGCCCTTCAAGTGAGAGATTTCGTGGTAAGGTGCGCTTTGCATATTCAATGTAGCGGGCATGCACACCCTCAACACGCGTGGCGCGGCCAATATCGCTAGCGGCAGCCAATTGTGCTGTCAGATCTTCCTCAACCAATGATTCAATGCTGGCCTCAATTTTGTCCGACAACTTGAAACCATCTGGTCCAAACAACTTAATTCCATTGTCACGGTATTGGTTGTGAGAGGCAGAAATCATCACACCGATATCTGAGCGCATGGAACGCGTTAGCATAGCAACCGCTGGAGTGGGAACCGGTCCGAGCAAAAATACATCCATGCCTGCTGCCGTGAAACCAGCAACCAAAGCATTCTCGATCATGTATCCGGACAAACGGGTGTCTTTACCAATCACGACGCGATGGCGATGATCTCCACGCCGGAAGGCTATACCGGCAGCCATACCAACCCGCATGGCGACTTCTGCTGTCATGGGAAAAGAATTGGCGGTTCCCCGGATTCCATCCGTTCCAAAGTAATTACGCTGCATTTTAAGACCCCAGGATCAACCCTACTCAAATTGCGCGCCGCTGCGCATGAGGATGTTTATCTTAAAAACTACACATCCAGGATTCACATCCTGTATCAGAATATAACACTTTTTAAACCAAAAAGCCCGCATCAAAATCAGATACGGGCTTTATGGTTAATAGGTCTTAACACGATATCAGGTAGGTTGCGGCTCCATATCACCGGAATCCGGCTCTTCGCCTTTCTTTCCTGAGGTGACCCCCGCGGTAGGAACGGCCGACCCACGAGATGGAGGTTTTCCAGAATCCTCATCCCGATTTGGCGGTTTGCCATTGAGCAGATCAGCAATCTCTTCACCACTTAAGGTCTCATATTCCAAAAGAGCCTGAGAAAGCGTTTCCCAATCCTTGCGCTTTTTCTTGATGATCTTAGTCGCGGAATCATAGGCATTATCAATCAATCGACGGACTTCTGCATCAATCTTTTGAGCTGTTTCTTCGGAGATGTTCTTCGATTGAGCAACAGAATGCCCTAAAAAGACCTCTTGTTGATTCTCACCATACGCTACCTTACCCAACTCATCTGAATAACCCCACTCCGTAATCATGGCGCGTGCAAGTTTGGTTGCCTGCTGAATATCCGAGGATGCACCAGACGTGATGCTATCTTTTCCGAACTTCAACTCTTCGGCGACCCGGCCGCCCATCAATATGGCAAGCCGAGATGTCATCTGAGTATAGTTCATAGAGTATTTATCACCCTCAGGCAGTTGCATGACCATCCCCAATGCGCGACCGCGCGGAATAATCGTGGCTTTGTGCACCGGATCTGTCTGCGGGACATTCATCGCAAGGATCGCATGCCCTGCTTCATGATATGCAGTAAGTTCTTTTTCTTCTGCGCTCATGGCCATAGTCTTACGCTCGGCACCCATCATCACCTTGTCTTTGGCATCTTCAAACTCTTGCTGCGTCACCAACCGACGGTTACGACGTGCTGCCATAAGTGCGGCTTCATTCACCAGGTTCATCAGATCAGCACCAGAAAA
Source organism: Pseudomonadota bacterium (assembly GCA_039191645.1). Taxonomy (GTDB): domain Bacteria; phylum Pseudomonadota; class Alphaproteobacteria; order Rhizobiales; family Rhizobiaceae; genus JAALLB01. The sequence goes on from JBCCXO010000032.1 coordinate 36,611, forward strand.
GCCTGGCGTTCCTCGCGCCAAAACCTTCAAGTCCACATTATCCGCCAACGGAACTTTGCGAGCATGTACTTTGAGGATTTTTTCACGGCCAACCACGTCAGGATTGGGAACAACCACTTCCCGGTCAAATCGGCCGGGTCGCAGAAGCGCAGGGTCAAGCACGTCAGGACGGTTTGTTGCCGCGATAAGAATGATGCCCTCATTGGCTTCAAACCCATCCATCTCCACGAGAAGTTGGTTCAACGTCTGCTCGCGCTCATCATTGCCGCCGCCAAGACCGGCGCCACGATGACGACCGACCGCATCGATCTCGTCAATGAATATGATACACGGCGCGTTCTTCTTTGCTTGGTCAAACATGTCGCGAACCCGGCTTGCACCAACGCCCACAAACATTTCGACGAAATCTGAGCCCGATATAGTAAAGAAGGGCACATTTGCCTCGCCTGCCACAGCACGCGCCAATAGGGTTTTACCAGTACCTGGAGGTCCCACAAGCAACACACCATGTGGGATCTTACCACCGAGGCGTTGGTATTTCTGAGGATCACGCAGAAAATCTACGATCTCTTCCAAATCTTGTTTGGCTTCATCCACGCCTGCCACATCTTCGAAGGTGACACGGCCTTGTGCTTCGGTGAGCATTTTGGCCTTTGATTTTCCAAAACCCATAGCGCCACGGTTTGATCCTTGCATCTGACGCATAAAGAATATCCACACGCCAAGGATAATGAACATGGGCAACCAGTTAATTAGGAAGCCAAGTACCGATGAGCCTTCATTGGGTGGCGCAGCTTCAATCTCAACACCTCTGGCCTCAAGCTTACTCACAAGCTGTGGGTCCTCAGGCGCAAACGTAGCAAAGCGGCCGCTGTTGTCCGCAAACGTTCCCGTGATCTGCTGTCCCGATATCGTCACAGCTTTTACGCGACCGTTCTCGACCTCATCCAAAAAAGTGGAATAGGCGATATCAGTGGCTCTGCCCTGCGGCGTAGGATTCTGAAAAAGGTTGAACAGGGCAATGAGCATCACCCCAATGATCGCCCACAAGGCGAGATTTCTGAAATTGGAATTCATCAAAACTTCCCGAAAAATCCACCGGTATTGTCATTAGCCGGTATACTCTACTAGAAAATAGGCAGTCATGGGTTAATTGCCAAGGTAAACACCGATAAAATTTTTTGTGTTCGAATGTCGCATCAGTCCTTCAGACCACGGGATTTTTGTACTGATCCCATTTGATCGCGAATATATTGAACGATTTCAAGGAGCGCGAAGTCGTGCTGTGAGCAAAAATTTTCCACCGCTGGCACCTTATAGGTAAACGTTAAGCCGGGTTTTTCTGCTGTTCCTTTGACAAAAGGAAGATAGTGACTGCCATCCTCACCGGTCACAGCAGCAACGGATTGCAGGGCAACTCTGGGCTTCACATCAATTTGTGTGTCCAATTCTTTTTCCAAGAGCTTCAGCCGACCACGATCCATTGCAGAGCACATATAAGAGTGACTTGTATTGTTTTCGATCATCAGACGGTTGTCCCATATAACATGGCTATAGGGAGGCACATGCATGGCCGCGAGATTTCGATTTTCCCGGTAAAGTCTAACACACGTCCCTCGCAATTCGACAATTGAATAGCCGGCGGTCAAGCGATCCCCGTTACGCATTTCAATTATTTTCTTTGCTACATCATGGGGAATGAAATGTTCTCTGCCTCCAGCCAGCGCAACAAGAATCTGAGCGGCAAGAACCGCGACATTTTCGGGCAGATTTTCAAAAAAACCATGGTTGACCGAAAACACGGGGCCGTTTTTAACGCACAGCTTGTCAGTTAAGAGTTCGCAGACGGTACGCGCAGCCATTGCCCGTTGCCTGCCGGCAAGCTCCCCCAGCCTGACAATGGATTGCTTTGGGATCGAGGATCGCTCCAAATTTTGCCTGGCTCGGACACGTTCAAATGAAACATCAACATTAGACGGGTCTTCAATCCACGGTTGGCCAATCTCTTTCAGGTACTCTCGCAGCGTCGTTCGACCAAGATTGAGCAACGGACGACGCACCCGTACCCCGGACGGCAGTTGCATCAATTCCGCCATTCCAGAAAGTCCTCGCCATTGCGGGCTGCCGCCATCTCTGGAATTCCGCATCCAAATGGTTTCAGCCTGATCATCGCTGGTATGACCAACCAGAATTTCCTCAGCCCCTACATCGTTGGCAAACTCCTCCATGAGAAGATATCTTGCATGCCGTGCTGCCTGGGATATACCAGATGTTGGTTTAAGCCCTTCCCAAGCCAGGGTAAAATGGCGAATACCAAGCCCTTCACAGACACCTGCAACAAAAGCCGCCTCGGCCGCCGCTTCCGGCCGTAGACCATGATCGACTGTCACGACCCGCAAGTCAGCATCGACCGCATTTGCCCAGCTAGCGGCCAAATTCAGAAGTGCAATTGAATCACTCCCACCAGAAACAGCAACAATGACGGGTAACTGAGATCCGACATGCTTAAACACAGTTTTAGGGACGAGTGTGCTGGTCATCCGATATTGAATATCAGTTAATGGCGCATTTTGCAGCCCGTTGTTCAAAGGCTACATTGCGTTTTATTGCTCGAGATGCATCAGGATACTTCTCAAGAACTTCGGCAAAAGTGGCACAAGCCAACTCGCGTTGATTGAGACCTGCGATAGAAACACCGAGTTTCAAAAGGGATTGTGGTCCAAATTTGCTATTTGGCCAATTCTTGTGGGCATCCAGATACACTTCCGCAGCTTTACGGTACTCGCCTCTCCCAAGATAGCTCTCACCAAGCCAAAACCGGGCTTCGGGCAAACGCGGATGCGCAGAATGCTGGTTAGAAAAAGCCAACAACACGGTTTCTGCATCCTCATACCGTCCGGTTTGAACGTGATCATAACCCAGTTGAAAGAGCTCGTTGGCATCCCCTGGCAGCGGATTTTGGACGGAAGCCTGACCGGAATCCTCCAATCCTGCAGTCAAGTCGAGTGGCTTTCCAAGAGAAGAATCAATGATGTTGCCGTTCTCATCAAATTGAATGGTTCCAAGACTGCCACCTATGTTTGAATCAAGACCAGGTTGGCCATCGTATATCTCAACCCCGTCGATGGTTCTTGTGGCGTCTTGATTTTGTGACTGTTCGCCTGACCCAGCTGACGCTACTTGCTGATCAGACGTTTCCGACTTTTCCAGGCGGATAAATCCATCATCATCTTTTTGCGCTGTTTCAGTGCCAGACGAACCGGCATTGCCCTGCTTTTCTTCGATTTGTTGAAACCGAAAATCATTGTCTTCCTGCATTCTACGGATGAATTCCTGCATCTCGAGCAATTGGAAATTCAGCTCTTCAATTTTACCGTTGAGCTGACGAATTTGTTCTTCGAGAACGCTTACCCGGTAGTCTGTGTTATTAGACTGCACTTTGATAACCGGAGTTCCCGGTTCCAATGCAAAGGCCGGCATCTGGATGCCTACCAATATAACCAAAAATAGTAAAAATCGATTCATGTCTGCAACCCGTCAGTTCATCATGGAATAAGTGCTGACACAGAATTTCTATACTCAAAACTGCGTCAAAACTTTGTTTACAGAGATAGGATGACAAATGCAAAGAGCGGCTTCCATGAAACCGCTCAAAAAATGTTTAACCTAATCCATCGATTTTAGCCAGTTGGCGCTGCCAGAACGGTTACGGCTCTACGGTTTTGTGACCAACACGAAATGTCGTTACAAACCGCTACCGGACGCTCCTTACCAAATGAAATAGTCCGCAATCTGGATTGTGGCACACCTTTGGTAGCCAGATAGTCCCGGGTTGCTGCCGCACGACGTGCTCCCAATGCGAGGTTATACTCACGTGTTCCGCGTTCATCTGCATGACCTTCAATGGTAATGGGATAATTCGGATACTGAAGCAACCATTGAGCTTGGCGGTCTAACGTTTGCCTTGAGGCAGCAGTCAGAACCGAAGAGTCAGTTTCAAAGAATACCCGATCACCGACATTCACAGTAAAGTCTTGCTGCGATCCCGGCGTGGCACCGTTTAGTCCGAGTTGTCCAGAATTATCTGGAAGATTGTTTTTCTTTGCGCAACCAGCTACTGCCAGGCCCAGTACCAGGGCTAACACATAGGGCGAACGCACAATTGGGTTTGAAGCCAACATTGCTCCATCACTCCTTAAAGTCTTAATTGATCTGTAAATAACTTGTTCAGGTTAATACCGCTTCAAGAACTAGAGTTAACAGACCGTTACCCACTCACATAAAGGAGAGCTAACCTACACCCTCCAAACTTCAAATTCGGCAGCCTTTGATCACGCCATTATGACGAAACAACGGCAAAACTCACCTCGACCCTAATCCAGCAAGGGTGACCACGCTGGGTCAGACGCAAAATTCGGTGTTGTGATTCTGCGCTCATTATAGCCGGTCAAATCAATCGAATAGAGCTGCGGGCCACCGGCTGCCCCCGGGCTTTCGCGAAAAAACATCAAAACCCGGCCGTTTGGCGACCACGTCGGCCCTTCATTATGAAACCCTTCGGTCAAGATTCGCTCATTCGAACCATCTGGACGCATCACACCAATCAAAAATTGACCACCGGTTTGCTTTGTAAAGGCAACCAAATCGCCTCTTGGCGACCACACTGGCGTGGAATAGCGACCCGTTCCAAAAGAAATTCGCTTGGCCTCCCCACCACCGGCTGCCATGACATAGAGTTGTTGCCTGCCACCCCGATCAGACTCAAACACGATTTGGGAGCCATCGGGAGAAAAAGAAGGGGCTGTGTCAATCGCTGGACTGCTTGTCAGCCGGGTCGTGTTGCG
>JBCCXO010000033.1:0-41340 GCA_039191645.1 Pseudomonadota bacterium
GCAGTTGATAAAAAACCACAAGGTTTTTACGGAAGAGCATCCTTATAACGAAAGGCATCCTAATAAGGATCTCACATCAGTCGTAAGACTTGACCTTGTAAGACGGATAAACAAAAAACTCGGCACCAACCTCGATGTTGAGGGGGCAGAGCTGCTGACCAAGAGCGTGATGAACGCTAATGCTTCCAGAAGTGCGACCAGAGATCGTGGAGACACTGACATCTCCTCCAATGAGAGCGAAAGTAGAACTTCCAATGAGAGCGAAAGTAGAACTCCGATTGAGAGCGAAAGTAAAACTCCTGAGGCCCAAACAAGGGGGTTGGGTTCAAGCCTGAAGCGCATTTCAAGGAAACTTTGGGACAATGTGCATACTTCCCGTGGGGCTTCCGATATCAAAGGGTCTGGATACTCTGAAGACGCGTTTAGCGATGACGGTCGTCAAAGATTCTTCGATAATGCACCCCTAAAGAAAATGCCAAAGTCAGCGGGTCGAGTATCGTCTCGTGAGCATGCGGAAACCGGTAATCTGAAAGACTTAAACAACACTACTCAAGTGTCTCCTGTTGGTGCTGATTTGGATGAAGCAGCGCCCTCTTCTGGATATGCAATGCCGGGCGAAAAGTTGATCTACGATCATAAGGGTGACCTTTATCAAAAAAAAGGTATCCTTCGTGATGCCACGCCTCGTCATGTGGAGTTGCAGAAACTCAATGCTGCTGCTTCAAATGATCCGTATTCGATCAACGCCAAAGTTAGTCGCCCCTCTAAAGTACGATTTTCAGATAACATTCAGGTCAAATATAAAAAACCTGACGGGCAGGAGGCCGCCGAACCGTATAAGGTATCACGGATTGAAAGACTGAAAGCGCGGTATTCTGGTATGCTGGATGGAAGCAGAGAATTGCGCCGCAATGCGAAGTTGAACGATGTTGTGACCAAAGAAGACTCAACAAATGATCTCTATTCGATCAGCGCCAAAGCTAATCGCCCCTCTAAAGTGCGATTTTCTGATACGAAAAAGGTTTACAATTACGAATCTAAAGAAGATCGGGGCTCTCACGAAACCAGGTTTGACCGGGCCGGTCCCTTCAAATCCCGTTTAAACAATTTTTTGGATGGAAATCATAAAGTGCGGACAAACACCGGGTGGAATGAAAAAAAGATGAGTAAGATGGCACGACAAGGTGATGGCACGGGTAACCGAACATTGGGAAAGTTTGTCAGTAAAGTAAGGCCTGATAGAGCTTCCGAGGTTGAACCAGTGCGTGGAAACAGTGTTCGTGATGCAAGTGTTCAACGTTCAAGGGAACAAACAGGTTTAAAATTCAGTCGGTCAAATCGACAAAATGGTCGTGATAATCGGGATAGGAGTCGCAGTAGTAGTCTGAACTCACTTGACTAGCCAAAACCTCCCGCAGCAGGCGTATTGAGGATCACCGCTTCTCCGGCAGCGACTTCGGTTTGATCGCAGTGTTTCAGCGTTTCCATTTCACCGGAGTTCCTGCGGATTATCGTTGATCCTGGTTCTCCATCGCCGCCGCCGTCTAGCCCCTTTGGCGGATTGTAGCGCGATGAAGACAGAATGGCGCATGTCATCTTTTCCATGAAGCGCAAGGTTCTGGAAACTGCGTCTCCACCTTTAAACTCGCCTTTGCCGCCAGAACCTTTTCTGATCCTGAATTCTTCAACGACCACCGGATAGCGCATTTCCAAAACCTCCGGATCGGTCAATCGGGTGTTTGTCATGTGGACATGCACGGCATCCGCGCCTTTGAACCCGCGTCCGTCGTTCATTTTACCGGCTGGCGCACCCCCGCACATCGTTTCATAGTTTTGATAGCGCGCATTTCCGTAGGTAAGGTTGTTCATTGTGCCCGGTGCATTTGCAAACGCGCCCAGTGCCATGAGCAAACAATTTGTCACGTGTTGGCTTGTCTCGGTGTTGCCTGCAATGACGGCTGAGGGATATTGCGGCTTTAGCATGCAGCCATCGGGAATAATGATCTTAATCGGTTTCAAGCATCCGGCATTCATCGGGATATCTGCTTCAACCATAATCCTGAAAACATAGAGGACCGCGGCTCTGCAAACGGGCTCCGGAGCATTGAAATTGTTTTTCTGAACAGGGGACGTGCCTGTGAAATCTACCGTGGCTTCTCTTTTTTCCCGATCGACTGAAATTTTTACACTGATTTGTTGGTCATTATCCGTCTTGTAGGTGTATTCGCAATCGGAAAGACGATCGACGACCCGTCGTACGCTTTCTTCCGCGTTGTCCTGAACATGTTTCATGTAGGCTTCGACAACGGGAAGTGTGAAATGGTCCACCATCTTGCGCAATTCCGTGACACCCTTTTCATTGGATGCAATCTGCGCGCGAATATCAGCCATATTTTCATCCGGATTTCTGGCTGGCCAAGGATGGTCTGTCAGAATTTTACGCATGCCTTCTTCATCAATCACACCAGCTTTGACGAGTTTGAAGTTATCAATCAAAACGCCTTCTTCATCGACGTGGGTTGCTAGCGGGGTTGCGCTGCCTGGTGCCATGCCGCCAATATCTGCATGATGTCCACGCGCGGCGACATAAAACAGTATGTCTTTATCTTCTTCATCAAATACCGGGGTCACAACCGTAATGTCTGGCAGATGCGTGCCGCCGTTGTACGGGGCGTTCAGAATGAAAACATCTCCCGGGCTGATGTTGCCCTGATTGTTCTCAATCACGCTTTCAACGGACCGATCCATTGACCCCAAATGCACCGGCATATGTGGGGCGTTCGCGACCAGAGTACCGTCGCTTGCAAACACAGCACATGAAAAATCCAAACGCTCTTTCATGTTTACCGAATAAGAGGTGTTTTGTAGCGTTACGCCCATTTGTTCAGCGATGGACATGAACAAATTGTTGAAGACTTCCAGCATTACGGGGTCTGCGGTCGTGCCAATCGCGAGTTCCCGCGCCTTGGTTTTCATTCGCCCCAAGATAATGTGGTCCAGTGCATTGATCTCAGCTTGCCACTCGGGTTCTACCACGATTGTTTGATGCGGTTCTATGATCAGAGCAGGCCCCGAGACTCGCGTGCCCGGCGTCAGGTTTTTACGAAAATGGATGCCAGCGTCGTGCCACTCGCCATTTGAAAAAAAGCGGGTGGTCTCATCTGGTTTGTGATCCGCCTTGATTAGATTTGCGTTTTCTTCCGCCAGGCGTACGCCTCCACCGACGGATTCCACCTCTACGGCTTCTACAATCAGTTTTTTGTTTTCAAACACAAAGCCAAATTGTTTTCGGTGCTGGGTTTCAAACGTTTCGATCATGCTGACCAAGGTTGAAAGGGGAACCGGTAGTGCCAAATCTGTCCCGTCATAGCGGATATGAATGCGCGTGAATGATGAAATATCTGAATCACATACGCCTTGTTTTGAAAGTTCTGATTCAGTTGTTTGCTGCAGTTCGCCGCTCACAGCACTTAGGGTTTCCATCAGGTTTTTGTCCAGTTCGCGGATCAAAGCCTGGGATCGTGTCGCGCGTACTTGAGCCAGGCCCATTCCATAAGCTGACAGAATTCCGGAAAATGGGTGGATAAGCACGGTTTCCATGCCCAACGCATCGGCAACTGCGCACGCATGTTGTCCACCTGCACCGCCAAAACAGTTTAAGGCATATTCGGTGACATCATATCCGCGTTGGACCGAGATTTTTTTGATGGCATTGGCCATGTTTTCCACCGCTATTTTCAAGAAACCATCGGCGACCTCGTGTTGCGTTAAGCCCGTTTGTCTTGCGAGGGAAGCAAATTTGTCTTTGACCGTGTTTGTATCCAATTTTTGGTTTTGGTCAGGACCAAAAATTGCCGGGAAGAAATCTGGTTGTAGCTTTCCCACCATCACGTTTGCATCGGTTACGGCCAGTGGGCCACCGCGACGATAGCAGGCAGGTCCGGGATTTGCTCCTGCCGAGTCTGGACCCGCTTGAAACCGGCCATCCTTGTGGAATAAAATCGATCCCCCACCAGCAGCAACAGTATGAATTCGCATCATAGGCGCCCGCATTCTCACGCCGGCGACTTCCGTTTCGAAGGCGCGCTCCAATTCGCCGTCATAGTGGGAAACATCCGTCGACGTCCCCCCCATGTCAAAGCCAATCATTTTTTCGAAACCAGCGAGTTTTGAAGTTTCCACCGCGCCAACTACACCGCCAGCAGGACCGGAGAGGATTGCATCTTTGCCCTGAAACAGATCTGCAGCCGTTAATCCACCGGATGACATCATGAACATCAATTGTGGACCGTCTCCCAATTCCTGGGATACCTGTTCCACATATCTGCGGAGGATTGGGGAGAGGTACGCATCCACAATGGTGGTGTCTCCACGTCCGATCAGTTTAACGAGCGGAGATACCTCATGGCTGACCGACACCTGCTTGAAGCCCATGGAACGCACAAGCGATGCGACTTGCTTTTCATGCTCTGTGTATTTCCAGGCATGGATGAGTGTAATCGCAATTGAATCGATGTTTTTGGCTTTTAAAGCCTCCAGTTGAGGTTTTAGTGTTTCCAAATCCGGTGCCGCTTCAACGGTGCCATCTGCCAAGACCCGTTCTTCGACTTCAATGACTTTGTCATAAAGGAGCTCAGGTTTGAGGATTTCTTTAGCAAAGATATCGGGTCTGGCTTGATATCCAATTTCGAGCATGTCGCCAAACCCCTTGGTGATGAGTAGTGCGGTCTTATCGCCTTTTCGCTCGAGCAGGGCATTGGTGGCCACTGTGGTGCCCATTTTAACACTTGCAATTTGATCAGAGGGGATTTTGTCGTTTGCTTTTAAGCCAAGAATTTCCTTGATGCCTTGGACTGCTGCATCCTTATAGGCTTCTGGATTTTCCGATAGTAATTTATGCGGATGCAGAGTGCCATCGGGCGCGCATCCAACGATGTCTGTAAAGGTTCCGCCGCGGTCAATCCAAAAATCCCACTTTGTCATCTACAAAGATCTCCGATCACGTTTCAAAAGTGCTTACGTTTTGAGCTGGGAGTATGCAATAGGCTTTGCTTCGCGATCTCGAATTAACGCAATATTCACCATACTTTCCAACGCACAGTTAACCGTAGTCTTGTAACGTCAGCGGGTAAACCATCTGGGGCTTGCTGTTCATGGAAACCACAACAAAAGAATCTTTAAAGGCGCAAACGGGTTTGAGAGCTGAAGAAACGCCGGATATGCAGACGCCTGAAAAGCCAGGCGATGACAATTTGGCGATTGAACGAAAAAGTACGTATCAAACCAAAATTGAAAACGAAGAGTCCCTCAAGCAGGAATTCAGTCGGGAACGGACGCGTGGATTTGTAATCCGATGCGATGGGGAACATGCGACCATTTCGGCATTTGTTGATAAAAGTTCTGAAGGTTCAGAAAATTATTGGACGGTTGGACAGTTGGTTTCGATCAAGGTTGGCTTTAACCGTGTTGTCGGATTGACTTGTAAAGTCGATGTCGCAGAAAACAGCTGGCAGATGGACGATTTAAACGAAATCCACATCACCTTGGAGCTTGTCGGCGAAATTGTTCATGGCGAAGATGATAAACCAGACAAATTCAGTTCCGGTATCGCGAATTATCCTCAGATGGGATGTATTGCGCACAGAATTCGGGCCTCAGACCTTGCCACCATTTATAAAAGTGAAGGGGACACAGTCGTTAAAGTTGGTCAGTTGACGCAGGACCAGTCTGTGGATGCCAAAATCGAGATTGATAAACTCCTCTCTCGTCACTTTGCTGTTGTTGGAACAACCGGTGTTGGTAAATCTACATCTGTCACGCTGATAATGCGGAAAATCATTAAAGCACGGCCTGATATTCGGATCCTTATGTTGGATCCGCACAACGAATTTGCGACAGCTTTTCCCAATGATGCGGTTGTTGTCGATTCCACCAATCTTCTTTTGCCATTTTGGCTCTTCAAGCTTGATGAATTTTCAGAGGTTGTTTTCCGTGGTCAGGAGGGTTTCGATACAGAAGCCGAAATGCTGCGAGACCTAATTCCGCTCGCAAAGGAGCAATACCGGATTGACATGGAAAAATCCGGTGGAAGTTCACTTGTTAAGAAAAAAGCCTCTGGAAAGACCAACCTTACCGCCGATATGCCGGTGCCTTACCGGTTGCAGGATTTGTTAAAAATCATCGACGATCGTCTCGGACTCCTGGAAGGCAAGGCGGACAAACCCTTCCTTAAGTCTTTGATGTATCGATTAGAAAGTATTTCCAACGATCCTCGATTCCGCTTCATGTTTGACCCGGGTCCGGGTGGCGACATCATGGAATCCATCATGTCCCGGATTTTCCGGGTTCCGCAAGAGGAAAAACCGATTTGTGTGCTGGAAATGTCGGGATTGCCCACGGAAGTGGTCAACTCAGTTGTTTCGGTTCTAAGCCGAATGGCGTTTGATCTTGCCGCAAACAGTGATGGCGCCATTCAAACTCTCGTGGTTTGTGAAGAGGCGCACCGGTACATTCCCGCTGATGAAAAGGCCGGGTTTTGGCCAACGCGTCAAGCGATAGCACGGATCGCGAAGGAGGGTCGTAAATACGGTGTTTTTCTGTGCATTATCACACAGCGTCCAGGTGAGCTGGATCCGACCATTCTCTCGCAGTGCAATACCGTGTTCGCCATGCGTTTGGGTAACGAGCGAGATCAGGAGATCATCCGCGGCGCGGTTACGAACGGGGCGAAAAGTACGATCAGTTTCCTATCTTCTATCGCCAACCGGGAGTGTATTGCGTTTGGGGAGGCCATTCAGACGCCAATGCGGATGACATTCGAGACGATCCGGCCGGAAGACTTGCCGGGAGCCCATATTTATGAACAACAAAAGAAGGTCAAAGAAGGCCTTACTGTTTCTCTTGGTGCTGTGTTGCGTCGTATGCGCAAAGAAGACCGCAAAGGTATGACAGATGATCCCTATGCCGATGCGCAGGTGAACAATCCTTCAAATCCGGATCAGACCCCGCAGCAACGGGAACCTTCAGCAAGCCCTGGAAATGAGATCAATTCGATATTGAACGCAGCTTATTCCGGGCAGAACGGCTCTTTAAAACCTTCTGCGGATCAAGGACAGCCGGTTAGGGCAGCACAACAACAACAGGCTGCTGCTCCAAGTGCACCCGCTGCGAAGCCTCAAGCGCCCGCCCAGCCGGCAGCTCCAACGCTTCGTAAAGCAGAACCGGCACCGGAGCCCAAAACACCAAAACCGGGTGGTGCGGGCAATTTGATCCGGTCATTCCGTTCAAATTAGGCGTTTCGGGTAAAAGCGATAATTGCAGTAACGACACAAGCTGTTGTGAGTGTGAAAGCGTCGATCGGCTCTCCCAAAAGGACAGCCGCAATGGCGATTGTGACAAAAACCTGAAGCAACTGCAGTTGTCCGATTTTAGCAATCCCTCCGATTGCAAGGGCTGCATTCCATGCGCAAAATGCAAGGAACATGGAAAAGCTGCCGAGATAAATCAAAGATGATAGGCCTGCGAAACCTGGATTCAGGTTTGTTGTTTCGTAAAACCAAACCAATCCAAAAACGGTAAGGGGTAGATTAAGGATCAATGAGCGGCTGATAATCTCCCAGCCTGGTGTTTCCCGCGAGAGTTTTCCAAACATTACATAGCCCAACGAGGCAGTCAGGCCAGATAAAACGAGCCACGCATAACCGGTCCACGTTCCAGCGCCTTCGTATGTTTCTGCTTTGATCAGGATGAACCCTACAACAATTGCGCAGCCCGTGATGCTCAAGAGCCAAAAGCGCATTGATGGTTTTTCGTCTGTTAGAATTCTTGCCAGAATTGCGGTTGTGATAGGCAAAAAGCCCAGCACGACGCCACCATAGGAAGCAGGGACGGTTTGCATCGCGATCGACATGAATCCGGGGAAGGTGAATATCAAGAAGATTCCGGCTATAAAGATTTGGATATTATCTTTATGATACAGCGGCTTATTTAAAATCTTGAGGGTTGCAGCTGCCATAAGCGTCGCGATGACGGCTCTGGCAAATGTCAGAAACTCGGGCGAGAAATCCTGCAAGGCAATGCGGGTGACGGGCAAAGTTGCACCGAACGCTGCAACCCCGAAAATTCCCAGTCCGTATGCCCATACAATCGAGGGAGAGGATGCTTGTGTTTGTGATCTGGAACCCATCATTATTCCGCCTATCATGGTTGTGGGAATATCGCTATAGGATACAAAGGCTTTGCAGATTAAAAGGAGTCACATAAAAGACTGCCATGTCAGTATGGACTCAGCTCAGCGAATTCCTATCCGAGATTGCCAGTGACGCTTTTTCCAGCGTTGTTGAAGCGGTGCGGACCGTGTTTGAAGGCGATCCGGAGACACGTAAACAGGTCGGGTTCTCCGTGGCGATGATTGCACTGTCTGCCAAAATGGCCAAGGCGGATGGCGTAGTAACCGTTGACGAAGTCAGAGCATTTCAGCAGATTTTTGATATTCCCGAAAAAGAATTCAACAATGTGTCTAGGCTGTACAATATTGCAAAGCAGGATGTTGCTGGATTTCATAGTTACGCTTCCAAGGTCAGAAACCTCTTTCCCGATGAAAAAGACATTCTTGAAGATGTGATGGATGGACTTTTCCATATCGCCAAGGCAGACGGGCTATTTCATGAAAAGGAAATGGCATTCATGGATGATGTAGCCGATATCTTCGGGATTGAGGGGAAAGAATACGAGCGACTTAGGCTGCGTCACATGGAGCCGGAAGATGGTGATCCATATGTCCTGCTTGAAGCTGATCCATCCTGGGAAAGCGACACGTTGAAGACCCATTATCGAAAATTGGTATCTGAAAACCACCCTGATCGGATGATTGCTCGCGGCGTTCCTGCCGAATTTATTGCAATCTCCAATGAGCGCCTTGCGCAGATCAACAAGGCTTGGGGACGTATTAAGCTGGAACGTGGGTTGTGACGTTTAAACCGGACTCGACATGTGCGAGAGACGTTCGTGCAGCGGTAAACTTTGGTGAACGGGCTGCTGATTTGAAGACGGACATCATTCTTCTTCATTACACAGGAATGGAGACAGCGCAGGCAGCGCTTGATTGGCTATGTTGCGAGGAAAGTGGCGTTTCCTGTCACTATTTCGTTTTTGAAGATGGAAGAATTTCGCAACTTGTTCCTGAAATCAAACGCGCATGGCACGCGGGAAAATCTTCTTGGCAGGACGTTACGGACATAAATTCCAGATCCATAGGCATTGAAATTGCGAACCCCGGTCACAATTTCGGTTATCCTGATTTCCCGGAAGTTCAGATTGAAGCTGTCATTGAACTGTGTCGTGATGTTATCGATCGCCATGACATCCCGCAGCGGCAGGTGCTTGCACATTCTGATGTAGCGCCGGGACGAAAACCAGACCCGGGAGAGAAATTCCCATGGCAAACACTTTTTGATCATGGGGTAGGGCATTGGGTTCCGATACAGAAGGCCCGAACCGCTGGTTTCCTTCAATTGGGAGACAATGGAGAGCCCGTCGCCGGATTACAGGCTCTTCTTGCCCTGTACGGATATGGCGTACCTATTTCCGGCAGTTATGACCAGATCACCTATGATTGTATTGAAGCCTTTCAACGACACTTCCGACAGTCAAGAATTGACGGAATAGCTGACGGAGAGACCCTCTCTACGTTGGATGCTCTAGTGCAAAATCTCGTTACTTAACAATTTGTTAACCATATTTATTACCTATAGTAACATAATGTTACTTGGTTTTCGGAATCCGTCGTGTTTAACCCGAGGAAGTTTTGCGGCAACAGGGTTTTTTAGTTTAGCTGAATCCGACCCCTTTTAGTGTTGTTAGCCCGTTTTGGGCTTGAAAAAGCAAAAGGAACTTTTTCAGTATGTTATTTTTGTACAAGCGTCAGTTCATGGCTGTTTTAGCCATTGTTGGTTCATTATTATTGGCTGCCTGCCAAAGCTCAGTTACCTCACAAAACACGCGAAGTGGATACACCAAACAAAGTGTCATGGCCTTGCAAATGCGGGAGCGATGGAAAGCAAGAGTCGCTGCCTGGCACGAAAGAAGAGAACTTCGAATCAGTGGTTTTCGCGCGATTCGGGAAGAAAGAATCAAGCGACGTTTGACCACAATGGCAGCTCGTAAGGCTTTGAATGAAAAATTAAGAGAGCGCCGCCAAGAGAGATACATGGCACGGCGTGAAAGACTTTTGGAACGCCGTATGGCTTCTTTGGCGCCTGCAGTTGATGAGCCTTCCACTTCGAGAACCCTCAAGTCTTCAAATTGGCGTGCTCGTCTTGATGAACGTAAAGCGCGAATGAAAGCCATGCGAGAAAAGCGCATTGAGCAGAGGCTGGCTTATTTTGAGAAGAACTCCAAAAAGAAGAGTGTAAATCCTAGAGCTCAATATGCCCTGGCTGCCCGGATTGATCGAGAAACGCGGGTACCCAAAAGTGTTCAGCATAAAAAGATTGAGAAGAAAGTTATTCAGCAAACCAAAGTTTTGAAGAAAAAGAGACCGTTGTCAAAGCCGAAGGTGAAATCCAAGGGTGGTTATGATGGCCTTATAGCCAAATATGCAAACCAGCATGGCGTGCCTTACAAGTTGGCTAGGGCAGTCGTGCAGGTGGAAAGTACATTCCGACCTGATGTTACAGGTGCGGCCGGGGAAATTGGCCTGATGCAAATCAAGCTCGCAACTGCACGGGGTATGGGTTTTAAAGGGTCAAGAAAAGAACTCTATGATCCAGCTACTAACTTGTACTGGGGTATGAAATATCTTGGCAAAGCTCATCAACTTTCTGGCGGGTCAACGTGCGGGACGATACTGAAATATAACGCAGGGCACGGTGCGCGCAAAATGAACCGCATTAGCGCTCGCTACTGTGGCAGGGTTAAGCAAATCCTGACTTAGGTGTTTTTGTAGACAGCACGTTTACAGTGAAACGGATAACCTTTCAGGCGGCTTCCATTGGGACGTCAAAGCCCCATTGGTGACACCTTTAACCGGGCAAGTGATGTATTGCATAACCCTTTGCTTTGACGGTAAAAATCGCCTTCAGACGGCGCTTGATGGCCAATAAATCATTACAAACCGATTGCTTAGGCGTTGCGGTTTAAGACATCTTCGAGAAAGCCTTCGACTGCCTTCGTCAATTTTCCGTTTTCTGAGCCCATGGCTCTGTCGATCGACAGGTGGTTGTATTGACGTTTCCCGTCGAAACGATGCACTTCCGCTCCGTCTCTTTCCAGTGTGTCCGCGAAACGTTTTGAAACGCGATCGCGGCCTGACCCGCCTGACCATGCGACGAGGGTTGGCGGTTGTTCTTGTAAACCGGTGTAGGATATCGGGGACCATGCTTGCCACATTTTGCGACGCGTAAACGGTGCTTTGTAAATGAGTGGAAGGCGCCCACCATTGATCTTTGCAAGAAACGGCAAATCGTAGGCGCGTGTATCATTACAAATCAATGCTTTAACCGGAGGAGCCGCACCTGTGAGGGTGGCCAGTGAAGAAAGATGGCAGCCGGCTGAATGTCCCATCAGTGCTATTTTGTTGGGATCGCCGCCCAATCTGGTTGCATTTTCATGAACCCAATTAACCGCTGTTGCCACCTGCAGTGCCTGTGTTTGTGCATTCGCCGCAGGGAAAAGTGTGTAGCCAACCGAAGCGAAATGATATCCACGTTTTGTGAAGTGGTCCGCTTTTGCCCCCACTTGACCGCGATTGCCAAGTGCCCAAGCACCTCCGTGGGCATAGATGAGTATTGGCGTATTTCGGGTGTTCGTTCGGGCTGGATACCAGTCCAATCTATTTGGTCCATAATCCAGCGTTCGCTTGCCAGCAGCAAGCACTGGTAATGACCCTGCGCAAAGCGTTGCGACTGAAGCAGCTGTCAGCTTCGTAAATTCACGTTTCGACAAATCCATCATGGTGTCCTACCGGTGTCTGGTAATTGTACACGAACTTGCGGAATAATCCGACAGTTTTGTTAAGGCTTTGTTAAGGAAGCAACCTGTGGTTAACGCTTAACCAACTTAATTACAAATAAAAGAACCACAGCGCCGATTGTAGCGCTGATTATCTGGCCGAGAATACCGCCAAAAGGAAAAAATCCAGGTAGCAGAAAGCCAGCGACGAGTGCGCCTAATATACCAACCACTATGTTTCCAACCAGACCAAAACCACCCCCGGAAATTATATTCCCGGCAAGCCATCCGGCCACCGCACCGATACCCAAAAAAATGAGGATTGAAACTGGATCCATTTGAGTCTCCCTAGATCAGCCGATTTACATCCATACTGCCGTTTTCTTTCGCTTGTTCAAGGGTCTTGCGAGTTTTGGGCTTTTCTATTTTACAATCTTGGCCTAGGCTCAGACCTGCGGCACTTAAATTGCGAATGCTTGGAGTAAGGAAATGTCACGGACGTCTGCAATTTTTTCATTGGTCGCCATTGGTGCTTTTTGCTTGGAAACCGTCGCGGCGTCTGCGCCTATTGGACACCGGGTAAGCCCAAGTTTACCTGGTGGTAACAGCCTTGTTCAAAACGTGCACGGTTGTCATGCCAATACCCGATACAACTACGTTGATGAGATTGGAGACGAAGCCCGCCATCGTCACAGGGGTAGCAATTGCAGGGCGGTCATCGTCGAATATGACGGCGGCGGCAACAATCACTGCCATGCGGATGGTCGCAAGCATCACCATTCGCGGGTTGGAAATACCGTTCACAGTCATGTGGGAAACTCTTGTAGGATCGACGTTTGGAATCAGTCTGGCGGATCCGGCGGGGGTCAAGGCTGTATCAAGGTTGGGCCCGTTCTCTTTTGTCCCTAGCATCCGTTTCTTGCTCATTTGAACTTGAAGGATTATATCCAACCGGCCAGTCGGCCGGGTGATTGCTGCTGCATGTTCTGAAAAGACGCAGTGGAGGAAAGTCCGGGCTCCATGGAAACACGATGCCGGGTAACTCCCGGCCGGGGAAACCCGAGGGAAAGTGCCACAGAAAGCAAACCGCCTGCGAAGGTAAGGGTGAAAGGGTGGGGTAAGAGCCCACCGCCGTCTCAGCAATGAGGCGGGCAGGGTAAACCCCATCGGGAGCAAGACCGAATAGGGACTACAAGGAGTTCGCTCCAAGCCGGTTTCCAGGCTAGTTGTCCGGGTGGGTTGCGTTGAGGTTGCGGGTAACTGCGGCCCCAGATGAATGATCACCACGTCCTGCTTGCAGGGCCATACAGAACCCGGCTTACAGGCCGACTGGCACTTCACCTGAGTCAATCTGACTCATCATTCTGAAATCAATGTTCCTGTATAATCGCCATGCGAGCGATTGATTGGCGTTTTTGTTGCGCCGTAGCTTCCCAAATCTGATCTTAAATTCCCATTGACGCCCAAATATTCCCATGGTATCCCAATTCTTGGTTTTAGCGTATATTGGGGGTTTCGCGATCTAGCTTGCGGTGGCTGGGGGCGGGTAAACATATCTGGAAGGTGGCGATGGATCGGTTCTTGTCGAACGCGATCAATAAGGTGGACAAGAAGGGGCGGGTTTCTATACCTGCCTCCTTTCGTCCCAAGCTGGGTGCTACATCAAAGCTTTACACCTTAATGTCGGTAGATCAGCCATCCGTTGATGCAGGTGGCATTGAGTTGATTGAGCGGGGTGAAAAACACCTCGCAACGTTGGACCCTTTTTCGGAAGAATATGAACTTTTCTCATTCGTGTTGCATGGTGATTCAAGCGAATTGAACGTGGACCCCGAGGGGCGGATATCGCTTTCCGACACGATCCGGGCACAGACAGGTATTACCGATAAAGTTGCGTTTGTCGGGCGCGGTTACTTTTTCCAGATTTGGGAGCCTGATCGCTTCCTTGCCTATCGTGAGGAGGCAAGGAAACAGGTCGCGAACATGCGGCGTTCAAAAACTGGGGGCCGTGGGGATGGTGCAAACAGGCAAGGAGGGCAATCGTCGTGACGGGGAGCAATGTTTCTGGAAATATTGCTGGCGGACCAATTCGTCACATTTCGGTTATGCTTAACGAGGTCCTTGCCTGTTTGTCCCCTGCGGAAGGCAAAACGTATGTGGATGGAACATTTGGAGCCGGTGGATACTCCAAAGCTTTGTTGAATGCCGGAGCAGATGTATTCGCTATTGATCGTGATCCTAATGCCATTCGCGATGGACAAGATCTGCTTGGTGAATACGCCGGTAAGCTAACTCTGAAGCATGGTGAGTTTTCAGACATGGCGGAGATGGTGCAAACCGCCGGCCTTGATCAGGTCGATGGGGTCGTGCTCGATATTGGTGTCTCCTCGATGCAACTGGATCAGGCTGAACGTGGGTTTTCGTTTCAAAAGGACGGTCCGCTGGATATGCGTATGTCGCAAAGCGGCCCTTCGGCGGCAGATGTTGTAAACATGGCGCGTCAATCGGATTTGACGCGCATCATTGGGTTGTTAGGTGAGGAAAAAAGAGCTTCTGCAGTTTCTCGCGAAATCGTTGCTGCGCGGGAAATTCAACCCTTTGAAACCACACTTCAACTTGTAAATACAATTGAAAAGGCGGTTCGCAGAAGGGCGCAGGATAAAATTCATCCAGCGACGAGAACATTTCAGGCTCTTAGAGTGTTTGTGAATCGGGAACTGCATCAATTGGCTGATGCGCTGTTTGCGGCTGAAAAGTTGCTCAAGGCCGGGGGTCGTCTTGTTGTTGTTACGTTTCATTCGCTTGAAGATCGCATCGTTAAACTGTTTTTCAAAGATCGATCTGTAACGAAGCAAGGTTCCAGGCATATGCCAGAGACTTTGGAGCGCGAGCCTTCTTTCCTGTTAGAGCGCAATGGACTTATCAAACCTTCGGTTTCTGAAGCCGGCGTTAATACAAGGGCCAGATCGGCTAAGTTGCGTTGGGGAACGCGAACGGCTCATCCTTCCTTTCAACCGGATGCTTCGATTTTTGGATTGCCCAATCTAATCGATCCTTCCCATTTTCGAATGAAAGGCGAAGGTTAATGCGTTTGGCACCTATGATGCGTTCGATCGATTTGGTCTTGCTGATCACACTGGTGGCGGTTGTTGCGTGGACTTTTAAGGTCAAGCATGATTCTCAGCTTGCGCTTGACCGGGTAGCAGAGCTTGAAAAGCAGATCGCAGCTGAAAAAATTGAGATTGATCTTCTCAAGTCGGATTGGAGCTTGCTCACCAGTCCAGCTCGGTTGCAGGAATTGGCAGAGCGCTACAGCCAGGAACTGGAACTTGAACCGATGTCTGCGACGCAGATTGCAGAAGATCAGGATATGCCGGAATTCAAACACGAAGAAATAAAACAAGACGATGAGAGCCATGCCGGGACCGACACATCCATAAAAACAGGCAGTGTAAAGCGGGGTGTTGAATGACACGGATCGTGGAAAAGACCGAGGATGCATCACGCCTGAGTTTTGAAGGAACTGGTAAGGTCACAGTAAACCAAGCGCAATCACGCGTGGGTTTGGCAATGGTGTTGGTGTTTTTCGCTTATTCCATTATCGTCGGCAGGTTGATTTTACTTGGTTTTTCCGAGCCTGACCGATCTGTTGCTACGCTTGCCGCTGATATTTCAATCACTGCAACACGGCCTGATATTCAAGATCGAAACGGTGAAATGCTGGCCACCGATATTGTAACATCATCCCTGTATGCTGAGCCGAAAAGGATTGTGGATGCTGATGAAGCGGTTGAAAAACTGGTTACGGTATTGCCTGATCTGGACGTTAAGTCGGTCTACAAGCGTTTGACCAGCAATGCGGGCTTTGTCTGGTTAAAACGAGAGTTAACTCCGGCAAAAGAAAGTGAAATTCTGGCGCTCGGTATCCCCGGTATCGGCTTTCGGACGGAAACTCGAAGGTTTTATCCCAAAGGCGAAACCGCATCCCACATTGTTGGTCATGTGAACATCGATAATGTTGGTATTGCGGGATTGGAAAAATACATCGATGATCGAGGTCTGGCAGAACTTAGAAAGCTAGGGCTAGCAAGCGATAGGCAATTGGAACCCGTTTATCTGTCCATCGATCTGAGGGTGCAGCATTATGTGCGGGACGAACTTGCCAAAGCCATGCAGCGTTACAACGCCATTGCCGCAGGCGCTGTTGTTGTGAATGCGCAATCGGGTGAAATTGTCGCCATGGCATCGCTACCGGACTACGATCCAAACCGTCCGGTAGATGCCCTAAAGAAAGATCGGCTCAATCGGGTAAGTGCGGGGCTGTTTGAGATGGGTTCGACCTTTAAAACTTTTACAACTGCCATGGCTTTGGACAGCGGTAAAGTTTCAATTACGGATCGCTTCGATGCGAGAAAAGCGTTGAGAATTGGCAAACACACGATCAACGATTTCCATGCGAAACGTCGTGTTTTAAGCGTGCCTGAAGTGTTTATCTATTCCTCAAACATTGGCACTGCTAAAATGGCTGATGTGGTTGGTGTTACGGGACATCGCGATTTCCTTCATCGTGTGGGTTTGCTGAGTAAGATGCCGTTTGAGCTTCCGGAAGTTGCCCATCCGGTCGAACCGAAAAAGTGGCGGAAAATTCATTCCGTGACGATCTCTTATGGTCATGGCGCTTTGACGACACCCTTACAGACCGCAATGGCAGGAGCAGCGTTGGTCAATGGCGGTAAGCTTCTCAATCCTACCCTGTTTCCGCGGTCGGTTGCGTTGGCAAACCGTGAAGCGCAACAAGTAATCTCTCCCAAGACAAGTGCCCATATGCGAGATTTGATGCGCTTAAACGTCGAAAAGGGTTCAGGTAGGCGCGCTGAGGTTCCCGGGTTTCGCGTTGGCGGAAAAACCGGTACAGCCGAAAAGGTTGTGAATGGTCGCTACTCTTCCAGCAAGCGTTTCAATGCCTTTCTTGCTTCCTTTCCGATTGATGACCCTAAATATGTTGTCCTAGTGTTTATCGACGAACCAAAACCTGAAGAGGGCAAGAAAAGTGCGACCGCTGGCCTTAATGCCGCCCCTGTTGTGGGAAATATAATCCGCCGTTCGGCTCCTGTTCTTGGGGTACGTCCGTTTTATGGCAGTGTTCCCAGTCCCTTGTTAATTTCCAACTAGCTTGGCAAAAGGGAAGCGCGGGAAAGAATTGATTCGCTAGAGAAAGGTCGCCCATGAACCTCAGCATGTTAACCGGACTGTCTGAAATCATTCCGGATGCTTTGGGTTCAGTGACTGTCGCAGGTCTTGCTTCTAACACCACGGATGTAAAGCCGGGATACCTGTTCTTTGGATTGCCCGGCACAAACGTGGATGGCGCAACGTTTGTTTCCGAAGCTGAAAAATCTGGTGCATGCGCGGCTGTTGTGTCTGTTGGATCAGACGTCGGACCGGCCGAAATTCCTGTGTTTCGCAGTGAGATGCCAAGGTATGTACTGGCAAAAGCTGCCGCGGCTTTTTACGGTAAGCAACCCGAGACAATAGCAGCAGTCACGGGAACAGCGGGCAAAACGTCTGTGGCAAATTTTGTTCGGCAAATCTGGGAATCTGAGGGCATCATGGCTGCAAGCCTTGGGACAACAGGCGTTGAGGCTCCCGGGATGAACACTTACGGCAATCTGACAACCCCAGATCCGATCTATTTGCATGCCCTGTTGTCTGATCTTTCAGATGCTGGCGTCACGCACGTAGCAATGGAAGCATCTTCTCATGGCCTTGATCAAAGTCGTTTGGATGGCGTGGCGCTGAGCGTCGCTGGGTTTACAAATCTTGGACGAGATCATCTTGATTATCATTCAGACATGAAAGAATATTTGGAGGCAAAACTACTCCTGTTCACGCAGCGGCTTCCGCAAAATTCACCTGCAATCATCTTTGCAGATGACGCATATTCTGAAGAAGTCATTGCCAGGACAAGGGAAGCGGGCCGAACGGTTCTGACTGTTGGGCGTGAAGGCGACTATATTGCTTTAAAGAAAGTGGAACATCACCAGTTCAATCAAGTCGTAGAGTTGATGTTTGCAGAAAAACTGTATCGAATTGAATTTCCTCTAGCCGGAGATTTTCAGATTGCGAATGCGTTAGTGGCAGCGGGAATGGCAATTTCTACCGGCGCAAATCCTGAAACGGTGTTCAAAACTCTGGAGGGATTAAAGGGGGCATCCGGGCGGCTGGAGCTGGTCGGGAAAACTTCGGATGGTGCACCTGCCTATGTGGATTATGCCCACAAACCTGAGGCGTTGGAAAATGTTCTGAAATCCCTAAGACCGTTTGCATCGGGAAGGCTGATTTTGGTATTCGGGTGTGGCGGTGACCGCGACAAAGGGAAGAGACCAATTATGGGGGAAATTGCAGATCGTCTCGCTGACATTGTGATTGTGACAGACGATAATCCCAGAACGGAAGACCCTTCTACCATCAGAGCGGAAATTTTAGCTGCTTGTGAAAGCGGAATTGAAATTGGAGATCGTGCAGAAGCCATACAAAATGCTTGTGGGATGTTGCAGGTCGGGGATTGTCTTGTTGTGGCTGGCAAGGGTCATGAACCAGGCCAGATTGTTGGGAGCGAGGTTTTGCCATTCTCTGACCATGAAGTGCTTCGTGCAGCCATAAAGGAGAAGGCAGCATGAAGTACTTGTGGAACTACGATGAATTGATGTCGGCTGTTGACGGAAGGCCTGTTGGTGACATGCCCGAAGGCATCACCGGGATATCAATCGACACACGGACCCTTAAACCGGGCGAAGCGTTTTTCGCCATCAAAGGCGACCGCGTCGATGGGCATGACTTTCTTGTTGCTGCGATGCGTGCAGGCGCAGCGGTAGCCATTGTCAATGAAAGTAAGCTGGTTTCTTTGGGCAGTTTGAAACTTCCGTTGATCGTGGTTCGCGATGTTTTGGAGGCCATGACCCGCCTTGGTGAAGTCGCCAGGATGCGCTCAAAAGCACAGATAATTGCGATCACGGGGAGTGTGGGTAAAACGACCACAAAAGAAATGCTTCGGACCGTCCTTGCACCGAGTGGCATTGTCCATGCCTCTGCTGCTTCGTTTAACAATCATTGGGGTGTCCCCCTAACGCTTGCACGTTTGCCGCAAGATGCGAAATTTGGGGTTTTTGAAATTGGTATGAATCACGCTGGTGAAATTACGCCCTTGGTGAAAATGGTTCGTCCCCATATTGCTATGATCACTGCTATTGCACCTGCCCATATCGGTGCTTTTGACTCGATTGAGGACATTGCAAAAGCGAAAGCTGAAATTTATTCAGGCGTTGTGCCTGGCGGATACGCGTTGGTTAATCACGATGATCGACGATATACCCTGCTTCGTGATTTAGCAGGTGAAGCAGGTATCGAGCATCTCGCTTCTTACGGGCAAAAGAGAGGATCAGATTTTTGGCTGCGTGAGTTGGAAAAAACTCCTGAAGGCTCCAGCCTTTCCGTTCGTATTAAAGGGCGGGATGTGGCTTATGAGATTTCTGTTCCCGGTGAACATATGGCGTTAAACAGTGTTGGAGTGCTTGGTGCTGCCACACTCATGGGTGCAGACGTAGATAAGACAAAAGATGCATTGTCGAAAATTACCGCTGCGGATGGTAGAGGCACGCGTTATGTTGTTGGTGGTTCCGGGGCCATGGGCATTACCATCATTGATGAAAGTTACAATGCAAATCCTGCTTCTATGGAAGCGGCTTTGGAGGTCCTTGGTAACTACGAAGGCGTAAAGACAAAACGCAGAATTGCGGTTTTGGGTGATATGCTGGAACTGGGACGCCAATCCAAGAAGTATCACGAGGGTTTGGCCAAGCCCATTTCAGCGAGCAAAGCAGATCTGGTGTTTCTGGTGGGGCCAGAAATGGAAAATCTTGCGAAGATTTTACCGAAGGACAAACTCGGTGGGTACTATAAAGACGTGACAGTGTTACCGGAGCGCCTTAAGGCAACGATGAAACCCGGGGACGTTGTCATGTTGAAGGCTTCCAAAAGTGTCGGGTTTGCCTCAGTGGTGCAGGCAATTTTAGAATAGAGTATGGCCCATTGCGGGTATAGGGGAATAAAATGTTATTTTATCTGGGACAGGAATTCTCGTCCGATGTATCGATCTTAAATCTATTTAGATACATAACGTTCAGGACCGGTGCCGCGCTCATCACCTCTGCTTTAATTGTCTTTCTGTTTGGACCCAAAATAATTGCGGCGCTAAAGATCAGACAAGGGAAAGGGCAGCCGATTCGCGCCGACGGGCCTGAGTCACATTTCGAAAAGGCTGGAACGCCCACAATGGGTGGCCTGATGATTTTGTCAGGCGTGCTTGTCTCTTCTTTGCTTTGGTCAAATTTAACAAGCGTTTATGTCTGGGTTGTTCTCATGGTTACAATCGGTTTTGGTGCGATCGGTTTTTATGATGACTATCTCAAAGTAACCAAGCAAAGTGATAAAGGTTTTTCGGGGAAAGTACGCCTGGCGTTGGAGTTTTTGATTGCAGCTATGGCTTGTTATGCGATCGCTGCGAATGGTGAATCGCCTTTTTCCACGTCCCTGACTTTTCCGTTTTTTAAAGACGTCCTGTTGAACCTTGGCTGGTTCTTTATTCCATTCGGTGCCTTCGTAATCGTTGCGGCAGGAAATGCAGTTAACCTGACTGACGGTTTGGATGGGCTTGCAATTGTCCCAGTCATGATAGCGGCTGCTTCTTTCGGCGTGATTGCCTACCTCTCGGGAAATGCAATATTTTCAAACTATCTGCAAATCCATTTTGTTCCTGGGACCGGAGAGGTTGCTGTCCTTTGCGGAGCAATCATAGGTGCGGGGCTTGGTTTTCTTTGGTTTAATGCGCCACCCGCTGCAATTTTTATGGGAGATACAGGTTCGCTGGCGCTTGGCGGAATGATTGGCGCAACGGCCGTTGCGACTAAACATGAGATAGTCTTGGTCATTATAGGTGGCTTGTTTGTTATGGAGGCGCTTTCGGTGATCATTCAAGTCGCGTCGTTCAAGCTAACCGGAAAACGGGTTTTTGCCATGGCGCCTATTCACCACCACTTCGAAAAGAAGGGCTGGACAGAAAGTCAGGTTGTCATTCGATTCTGGATTATATCTGTGATGCTGGCATTGATCGGTCTGGCAACTTTGAAACTCCGGTAGTTTTGAGGGAGTGATCCGATGATTCCGGTAACAACCCGAAAAGATCAGTCAATTGCGCTTTTTGGTTTGGGGGGGTCTGGAATTGCCACTGCCCAAGCGCTTATTGAAGGTGGTGCTCATGTCACGGCCTATGATGACAATCCCGAACGGGTGAAAATGGCATCCGGTCTTGATATACCTGTTGATGATCTCCGGAATGTGGATTTTGCAAAGATTGATGCGTTGGTTCTAGCGCCCGGCGTTCCGCTCACGCATCCCAAGCCGCATTGGACCGTTGATTTGGCTTCGGCATTTAACGTCCCAGTGATTGGTGACATAGAACTCTTTGCAGCGGAACGCAGGGTAGTTGCGCCGGAAAGTGGATTTGTGGCGATCACAGGTACCAACGGGAAATCCACCACCACGGCGTTGATTTCGCATATACTGGATACGGCCGGTTTCGATGTGCAAATGGGCGGTAACATCGGGAAGGCAGTTTTGACACTCGATCATCTAACCGACACCCGTACTTATGTTATTGAGTGTTCTTCCTACCAGATTGATCTTTCGCCAAGTCTTGATCCATCCGTCGGAATTTTGCTGAACCTCGCGCCGGATCATCTGGATCGACATGGCGATATGGAGCGGTACGCTGCGATAAAGGCACGGCTTGTTGCGGGGTCAAAGATTGCGGTTGTTGGAACAGATGATCCTCACAGTGCAGCAATTGCCGACCAACTTGAAAAATCCAATGGTCAAGTGGTCTGCGTTTCCACTGAACACAAAGCAAGCAAGACCGAGTATTTTTGGGATGGTGTTGGAATCTGCAATCCATCGGGTTCACGGGTTGTGACCTTGGAAAATATTCCGACCCTGAGGGGACGCCATAATGCCCAGAATGCTGCGGCATGCATTGCAGCCTGCAACGGATTGGGAATCGTGGATCATGATGTTTTGCAAAGCGGATTGAATTCGTTCCCTGGCTTGGCCCACCGCATGGAAATTCTGGGAAATGTTGGTACAAGTATATTTGTAAATGATTCGAAAGGCACCAATGCGGATGCGGCGGCGATGGCGTTGAGCAGTTTCGAGAATATTCACTGGATTGCTGGTGGCCTTGCCAAGGAGGGCGGGATCGAGTCGCTTCGCCCGCTTTTTGGTCATGTTGCCAAGGCTTATCTGATCGGTGAAGCAGCGCCTGACTTTGCTGCAACACTCGGTACGAATGTGCCTTACGAGATATCAGGTACGATTGAATCTGCCGTTGCAAACGCTGCCCGTGACGCAGCGGCGGGAGAGAGGGACGCGGTGGTCATGCTCTCTCCAGCTTGCGCGAGTTTTGATCAGTACAAGAATTTTGAATTGCGCGGTGAGGCTTTTAGAACAGAAGTTCAAAAGCTTCCCGGCTTTGTGCCATACGGGGGAAAATGAATGGTCAGTCGCGCTGACAAAAGTCTTCTTGCTGAGTGGTGGCGTACGATTGACAAGCCACTTCTTGCTGCCTTGCTGTTTCTTGCCTTATGTGGCTTGTTGATGTCCTTTGCAGCAAGTCCCCCTGTCGCAGAGCGAATTGGCGTCGATGAGTTCCATTTTATAAAACGCCATGCACTGTTCTTTTTGCCGACCGTTGCCTTGATGGTTGGGCTTTCTTTGTTTTCTCCTCGACAAGTCCGGCGTATGGCCTTTGTTCTGTTTGGGATTTCAGTCTTACTGTTGCTTGCGACCCTGTTTGTGGGGTCCGAAGTTAAGGGTTCGCGCCGTTGGATATATCTTGCAGGGTTTACGCTGCAGCCATCGGAATTTGTAAAGCCAGCCTTTGTGATCATCACAGCTTGGCTGTTTTCTGAAAACTCCCGACGCCCGGATATTCCGGGAAATCTGTTTTCGATCATTCTTTTCGGGATTGTTGCAGCACTGCTGATTGCTCAACCAGACTTTGGGCAGACAATGTTGGTTGCACTGGTATGGGGCGCGTTGTTTTTTATGGCTGGGATGTCCTGGGTGTGGATCGCGGCGCTGGGTGCTTTGGGTTTATCAGGCATGTTGGCTGCGTATGTCATGTTCCCCCACGTTGCGGGGCGTATCAATCGTTTCATCACCGGCGATGGAGATAACTATCAGGTCGACACTGGGATTGAAGCGATCCGAAACGGTGGCTGGTTGGGGCAGGGACCGGGAGAAGGCACGGTTAAAAACATCCTACCGGATTCACATACGGATTTTTCTTTTGCGGTCGCAGCAGAGGAGTTCGGGATTATTGCCTGTATTTTGCTGGTGGGCCTGTATGCATTTATCGTGTTAAGGGGACTGTCCAAATCCATGACCGAACGGGATAGCTACGTGCGCATGTCCGCAGCCGGGCTTGTCTTGCTGTTCGGATTTCAATCCCTCATCAACATCGGGGTCAACCTCAAGCTGCTGCCTGCCAAGGGCATGACCCTTCCGTTTATCTCCTATGGGGGGTCTTCGATGCTCGCCGTCGCCATTGGCATGGGTTTTCTGCTTGCACTGACACGGACGCGGGCTGAAAACCGTCAAAGCACTACTGTCGGGTTTGGGTTCCATAACATTAAACCGGCAGAGTAGGGCCGCATCCAATGGGCAAAGGGAACATCCTATTGTGCGCTGGGGGCACGGGTGGGCATCTTTTTCCGGCGGAAGCTGTCGCCCATGAGATGATCAGACGAGGGTATGCCGTCCATCTCGCTGCGGATGATCGGGTAGAACGTTTCGCAGCTAATTTTCCTGCGGAAGAGATTCATCTGATCAAATCTGCAACATTCTCTTCAAAAAATCCAATTGGGCTGGCAAAAACGTTGGTGCAACTTGCATCTGGTTATCTTCAAAGTCGACGCTTATTAAAGAGAGTGTCACCGGTGGTTGTCGCAGGATTTGGTGGTTACCCAACTGTTCCGCCCTTGCTTGCGGCAAGTCACCTTCGAATTCCTACCTTGATCCATGAGGCAAATGCTGTGTTGGGCCGAGCTAATCGTTTGCTGGGCAAGCGGGTTACCCAAGTTGCAATCGGCTTTGGAAATACGTCTCATATGGATGGGATTCATGTTACCGTAACGGGAAATCCGGTTCGCCCTGCAATTTTAGAGGCGTCGAAGGAGGCGTTTGCTGCTCCTAAGGAAACGGGCAAATTCCAACTTCTTGTCTTCGGTGGCAGCCAGGGAGCTGCTTATTTCAGCGACGTTTTGCCAAAGGCACTTGATCTTTTGGCGGCCCCATTGCGCAAACGTTTGAGTGTCGTCCAACAGGCTCGTGAAGAAGACAAAAATACATTAATTCACGCCTATGAAAACATCGGGGTTGAACATCAGGTGGATACGTTCTTCACGGATATGGCTGCAAAAATACAGCAGGCGCATCTTGTCATCTCTCGGGCAGGTGCATCGACGGTCAGCGAGTTGGCGGTCGTTGGACGTCCGGCTATTCTCGTGCCATATCCCCATGCACTCGATCATGATCAGGCTATGAATGCTTCTACTGTTGCCACAGAAGGCGGTGCAGTAATTTTTCAGCAATCCGTTCTCACTCCTGAGGTTCTGGCCGATGAACTCAGTAAAGCGATGAAAGATCCGAAAAAACTTGCACTTGCGGCGAAAAACGCCAAAAAGACGGGCAAACCTAACGCTGTTTCAATGTTGGGCGATATGCTTGAAGCACTTGCCTCAGGTCATAATTAGAATCAATTTAGGAGCGTAACTCCATGAAAATGCCGGAAAAAATCGGACTGGTTCACTTTGTCGGTATAGGCGGTATTGGTATGAGCGGGATCGCAGAAGTGCTCCACAATCTTGGTTACGACGTCCAAGGCTCTGACTTGAATGAGAGCGCAAATGTGGAGCGCCTTCGTCAAAAAGGCATAGCGGTTCATATTGGACACCGGGCAGAGAATTTGGGAGACGCAGAAGTGGTGGTCGCCTCTAGTGCGATCAAACAAGACAACCCAGAACGGGTTGCTGCCCGTGAACGCAATCTACCGATGGTGCGCAGAGCTGAAATGCTTGCGGAATTGATGCGTTTTAAAAAGGCAATTGCCATTGGCGGTACGCATGGCAAAACAACCACAACCACAATGGTAAGCACCTTGCTTGAAGCAGGTGGTCTTGATCCGACTGTAATCAATGGCGGGATAATCAATGATCTTGGAACCAATGCGCGTATGGGGAACGGGGAATGGATGGTTGTGGAAGCTGATGAGTCTGATGGTACGTTCCTTCGCCTACCCGCAGACGTAGCAGTCGTGACCAATATCGATCCGGAACACCTGGACCATTATGGTGACTATGAAGCGGTCAAGGCCGCGTTCACAACGTTTGTAGAAAATGTACCCTTCTACGGATTTGGTGTGATGTGTCTGGATCATCCTGAAGTTCAGGCCCAAGTTGCGAAAATTACGGACCGTCGGATCATTACCTATGGTGAGAACAGACAATCCGAGGTTCGATTTTGCAACGTGAAACCGCAAGGGTCCAGTTCCCGGTTCAATATTGAGCGGCGTCACTGGCGGACAGGTGATATGGAGCGGATCGAGGATTTGGTTCTTCCCATGCCGGGTCGCTATAACATCTCAAATGCAACCGCAGCGATCGCGATTGCCTTGGAGCTTGGGATCGGACATGAGGCGATTCGTAAGGGTATTTCCTCTTTTGGGGGCGTGCGACGACGCTTTACCCACACCGGAAGTTGGAAGGGCGTCGAGATTTATGACGATTACGCGCATCACCCGGTTGAAATAAGTTCCGTGCTCTCTGCGGCGCGACAGGCAAGTTCGGGTAAAGTAATCGCCATCAAACAACCGCATCGATATACTCGGCTTGAAAGCCTTTTCGAAGATTTTTGTGCGTGTTTTAACGATGCAGATCATGTCTTGGTCGCACCTGTCTATGAAGCGGGAGAAAGCCCGATTGACGGCATAAATGCAGACTCTTTGGCGGAGGGTTTGCGTTCAGCGGGGCACCGCAATGCGATTGCGATATCGGGACCTGACGTGATTGCGCAAAAGATATCTGAAATTGCGAAACCTGGCGACTATGTTGTGTTTTTGGGGGCGGGAAACATCACCCAATGGGCACATGCGCTGCCGAAAGACCTTGAGGCCTTGACGTAGACATGTCCGGAGCCGATCTACTCAAAAGCCTTCAGTCTGACCTGAAAGACGTGCGTGGCCGCCTTTTGCCGGACGAACCTATGTCCAAATATACCTGGTTTCAGGTGGGTGGCCCGGCCGATGTTTTGTTTCAGCCAGCTGACGAAGAAGATCTTGCTTTGTTTTTGCAGGAGTTGCCTTTGGAAATTCCAGTTATGGTGATGGGTGTGGGATCCAACTTGCTGGTTCGGGACGGTGGCATAGATGGCATTGTTGTAAGGCTTTCTGCAAAGGGGTTCGGGGCGGTAGAAAAACTCTCGGATACAAGACTTATGGCTGGTGCGGCGGTTCCTGATAAACGCCTTGCAGCCAAAGCGCTTGACTACGAACTCGGTGGTTTTGCCTTTTATCACGGAATACCGGGAGGAATTGGCGGCGCCTTGCGCATGAATGCCGGCGCGAACGGGACGGAGACCACACAGCGGGTTGTTGAGGTGCATGCCATCGGCCGGAAAGGTGAGCGGCATGTGCTTGATCATTCGCAAATGGGATACACTTATCGCCATTCTGCCGTATCGGAAGATTTGATTTTTACCAAAGCCGTATTTGAGGGTTTTGAAGCCGATCCTGATGTCATTCGTAAGCAGATGGACGCGGTTCAACATCACCGGGAAACCGTTCAACCGATAAAGGAAAAAACTGGAGGTTCCACGTTTAAGAACCCGGACGGACATAGTGCCTGGAAGCTTGTGGATGCAGTGGGATTGCGCGGCCATCGGGTCGGTGGCGCACAAATGAGTGAAATGCACTGCAATTTTATGATCAATACTGGAAATGCTACGGCGGCTGACCTTGAAAACCTTGGAGAGCATGTCCGTGGAAAGGTACTGGAAGAATTGGGCATTTCATTATCGTGGGAAATCAAGCGTGTTGGAAGACTGTCTGCTTAAAGTTCCACACCCTGCTCCTTGCTTTGATCCCGCCAACCGGGTTGGTTGAATTGCCTGTCCTGAGGCTCGTTACAATCAAGCGTTTTATCCAGGTATCATTCCCAATCATGATCTTTATGTGTTGCCTGAAATAAGGCGGATAAAGCCTAAGAGATAGTTTAAATGGAGTGCGAAAAGGTCTTGGAAAATTTAGGAATTTCGTTAAAGTGACAAATCAGGCGCGTCGGGCGATTTGCTTGTGTCCAATTTCCCGATGCACGAGGTTCCTCTCGCTGAATGATGCGGCACATCACTTCTAGTGGCAGGAGAGTAGGGCGAGAAGCCGGGAAGAACCGGACCGCTTATCAGTATCAGTTAACAGGCAGGCATAGTGGTAGAGTGCGGAAGAAAACCGCAATTTGCCGCGATTTTGGATTCGGGGCCTTGGCTTCGGAGCTGTTAAGGGGATTGGTATATGGCCGGTAAGCATGTTGCGGTTTTAATGGGGGGGTGGTCTTCGGAACGAGACGTATCTCTTTCCTCTGGCAAAGCCTGTGCGGAGGGATTGCGTAATGCCGGGTACAAGGTGACTGAAGTGGATGTTGACCGCAAAGTAAGCTCGGTCTTGCGGCACTTAAACCCCGATGTGGCTTTCAACGCCTTGCACGGTCCTTATGGAGAAGATGGTTTGATTCAAGGTATTTTGGAATACCTCCATATTCCCTATACGCATTCGGGTGTTCTGGCATCGGCCCTGGCGATGGACAAAATCAAGGCGAAAAAGATCGCTAAAACAGTTGGTTTGCCAATCGCAGAATCCAAGGTGGTAACGCGGGAAGAGGCGTCAAAAGACCACCCAATGAAACCACCCTACGTGATCAAACCGGTCAATGAGGGCTCCTCTTTTGGGGTCTTGATTGTTCGTGAAGATGCGCCTTCTCCCCCTCAAGAACTGTATCGTGATGACTGGCCTTATGGCGATTATTTGATGGCAGAGCGATTCGTTGCCGGAAGGGAATTGACCTGTTCTGTGATGGGCGACGTTGCCCTTGGTGTGACCGAAATACAGACGGGTGGCGAAAAATTCTACGATTATGACGCAAAATACCGCCCGGGAGGCTCAAAACACATCATCCCGGCAGAAATTAAACCAAATATTTACCAAAAAATTATGACACTGTCCCTTAAAGCTCACGAGGCGATGGGATGTCGGGGTGTAACACGTTCTGATTTTCGTCTCGATGATGGTTTGATGGGGACGGGTGAACTGGTCTGGCTTGAGATAAACACTCAGCCGGGGATGACGCCAACGTCCCTTTTGCCGGAACAGGCCGAGTATGCTGGCCATTCCTGGGAAGATTTGTTGAGTTGGATTGTGGAGGACGCCTCTTGCGGCCGTTGAATGCAGAAAAAAGATCAGCCCAGGTTGAAGAAACCGGGGGCCGTAACGCTTTGTCTGCGACGGGTGGCATATTTGCACGGTTGTTGCGACGCGGTGTGCGGAAAACACAAGCGATGCTGAACGGGCGGAGATATGCCACAAAACGTGCTGCGATGCTCGCTGGTTTAGCGGTTGTCATGGTCGGAGCAGGTTACACAGTCTTCAAACCACATGCCTCTGGCACATCTGTGACAACAGCAATGGTTACACAGGCGGGATTTTCCGTTCGGTCTATCGTGGTCCACGGAAACCGGGAAGTAGACCAAAAAAGCATTGAATTTGCGCTGACACCCCAGCTGCAGAATTCCATCTTTTCTTTCGATGCAGTGCAGGCAAGAGCGGCACTGCTAGAAAATCCATGGCTCAAATCCGCGAGCGTCAAGAAGGTATACCCTGATACGGTTGTAGTGGATGTCATTGAGCGTCGTCCTTTTGCTTTCTGGAAAGCGTCTAATTCGATCACGGTTATTGCACGGGATGGGGTTGTGCTTGGTGAAGCATCCCCAGAACACTTAAGATATCCGCAGGTTGTCGGGCAGGGTGCAAATTACTCCGCTTCGGAGTTTATCGCAGTTGTATCGAAATTTCCGGCAATCGTAGATCGGGCCAGCGGCTTTGTGCGCGTCGCTGATCGGCGTTGGGATATCGTGTTGCGGGATGGACCCAAAGTACTGTTGCCAGAAGAAAACTGGAAAGCTGCACTGGTAGATCTTGATAGCATGCAGAAGCGCAAGGGCATCCTGGATCGTAATCTTGTACAGATTGATATGCGCTTGCCTGACCGGTTTGTGCTTCGTCTTCAATCCGATTCAGCAGAGCAACGTCGCGAACGTCTGGACAAACTCTTGAAGAGGAGTTGGCACCGGACATGAGTATCATTCGTGAAAATGGAATGCTGCCGCGGATGAAGCCGCTTTCTGACAAACGTCCGACGGTGATTAGTGTTCTGGATGTTGGAACTTCGAAAATCTGCTGTCTGATTGCAAAGCTTACACCTAGAAACGAGAGTGAAGCGGTGTTGGGTAGATCTCATCGCATAGAGATTGTCGGTCTTGGGCATCAAAAATCGCGAGGGATCAAATCCGGTGTTATCGTAAATCTGGATCAGGCGGAACAAGCTATTCGACAAGCTGTCGAGGCTGCCGAGCGCATGGCGAATGTGACGGTGGAATCCCTTATCGTCAATGTCTCTTCCGGGCGTCTCGTCAGTGAAGCCTTTACCGCCGACATTACTTTGGATGGTCATTCGGTTGAGGAACGCGACATCTCACAAGTGCTTCACGCCGGAGCGCAACACGCGTTGGCACCTGAACGCTCCGTTGTTCACTCTATTCCCATTGGTTACTCGCTGGATGGAGAACACGGGATTTCCAATCCTCTTGGCATGGTTGGCGCAAAGCTTGGTGTCGATATGCACATTGTGACAGCGGAAAATGCTCCGTTGCGAAATCTTGAGCATTGTATCAACCGGTCGCATCTCAGTGTAGAAGATCTTGTAGCAACCCCATATGCGGCAGGTCTTGCTTCCCTTGTAGATGATGAAATGCAAATGGGTTGTGCCTGCATTGATATTGGTGGGGGTACGACAACCTTGTCTGTGTTTATGGATGGACGGTTTGTTTTCTCCGATGCAATCGCCATTGGTGGGCACCATGTCACCATGGATCTGGCTCGGGGTTTATCAACCCGACTGGATGATGCCGAACTCATAAAAGTAAAGCATGGCTCAGCATTGCTTGGGGCAAGCGATGAGACTGCGCTGATCAGTATACCGCCAATCGCAGAAGAAGATTTGGATGCGCCGGCTCAGGTGACACGTGCACAACTTACACGCATCATCAGGCCGCGCGTTGAGGAAACACTTGAGCTGATCCGAGACAGACTTGCCAATTCCGGTTTTGCTGAAGCGGTTGGCAAGCGGCTCGTTTTGACCGGTGGTGCGAGCCAGTTGAACGGAATGGTGGAAGTTGCGCGGCGTATCTTATCGAGAAACGTGAGAATGGGCCGGCCTATGGGCGTTGCTGGAATGCCAGAGGCGACCAAGGGACCGGCCTTTTCGACAGCTGTGGGTTTGTTGATTTATCCGCAAATCGCAGAAATAGAGAATTTTTCAAAACCCAATTCTTTGGGAAATGTGTTGCTGACTGGGACCGGTGGCCCTTGGGGCCGGATTACGTCCTGGATCAGGGAGAGTTTTTGATGCGGAGTGTGACGGGCACGTCACAAAAAAATGGTTCTGGCGGGTTTCCCGTCTGACCACAAAATGGAGACGAGGAAATGACTATCAACTTGCAAAAGCCTGACATTACAGAGCTTAAGCCCAAAATTACCGTGTTTGGTGTTGGGGGCGGCGGTGGAAATGCCGTCAATAACATGATCCATGGTGGCTTACAGGGCGTTGAATTTGTTGTGGCAAATACAGATGCACAGGCGCTTACAATGTCTGCGGCTGAAAAAGTCATCCAGCTGGGTGTTGACGTCACAGAAGGCCTTGGCGCTGGATCGCATCCAGCGGTCGGTCGTGCGGCGGCAGAAGAGTGTATGACTGAGATTCAAGACTATTTGACGGGCACACACATGGCTTTTGTTACCGCCGGTATGGGGGGTGGCACCGGGACTGGTGCTGCTCCGGTCGTTGCAAGCGCAGCACGTGAAATGGGTATTTTGACCGTGGGCGTCGTGACTAAGCCATTCCAATTTGAAGGCAATGGCAGAATGAAAACGGCTGATGAAGGTATTCTGGAATTACAAAAGCACGTTGATTCCTTGATTGTAATTCCAAACCAGAACCTGTTCCGCATCGCTAACGACAAAACCACTTTCGCTGATGCCTTCGGCATGGCAGACCAAGTCCTTTATTCAGGCGTTGCCTGTATCACGGACCTAATGGTCAAAGAAGGCTTGATCAATCTGGATTTTGCTGATGTTCGCTCCGTGATGCGCGATATGGGCAAAGCCATGATGGGGACAGGAGAAGCCAGTGGCGAGGGGCGTGCTATGCAGGCGGCGGAAGCTGCAATATCAAACCCGTTGCTTGACGAAAGCTCAATGCGGGGTGCTAGCGGCTTGCTCATCTCTATAACCGGTGGCCGTGATCTTACGCTGTTTGAAGTTGATGAGGCCGCAACCCGAATTCGCGAAGAAGTGGCAGCGGAAGCCAATATCATTTTAGGGGCGACCTTCGATGAAAATTTGGAAGGTGTCATTCGTGTTTCAGTCGTTGCAACCGGTATCGACAACAGCGTGAACCGGTTAGAGAATAAGCCGATTGCAGCCAAGACCGAAGCTGTAACACGCAGCGCACCAGCACTTGCAAAACCAACAATGGAAACACCGCCACTAGAAGCCAAGGTTGCAGAGAAGAAGGTAGAAGCCGCAAAGGCGGCGATTGCTATTCCTGCCGCAGCTGAAAAACGTGTTGAAAGAGATGGCGTGACATTGGAGCCGTTCAAGCCGGCTTCTGCCTTATTTACCGATCCGGAAATCGAAGAAGAATTCAAGAATGCACTGGAAGAAGAGTTGATGCCGCAAAACGAAGGGTTCGTTCCACCAGCGGCAGAAGAAGCAGATGACATTATCAAGACCGTTCCTATGCCTTCTATGGAAGATTTTCCACCCATGGTGCAGCCCAAAGCAGCGCCTGCACCGGCAGAAGAGACCGCAAAGCAGAACAATGGTCCGATGGGGCTTTTAAACAAGTTGAAAAACAGCTTCGCCGGACGGGATGAACCCGGTGAGGAGGCAGGCGCACCGCCGATGCCAAAACCGGTTGCTGAGAATCGCGAGGTACCGGGTGGCAAAACTGTTGCTCAGGAAAGTCGCGGTGAACCGGCCAAACGTGTTGATGACAATCCATATGCACCCAAGCGGGAACAAGTCGATGCAATGGGAAGAATCAACCCGTCCGCAAAACCTGCACAAGAGGACGATCAGCTGGATATACCGGCATTTTTACGCAGGCAGGCAAACTAGTCATCAATTTTCTATGGAAAACGGTAATGTTATCTAATGTAACAAAAGCCGTTTTCCGCTATCATATTGAAAAATATGCGGAAAAAGTTTCTAGCGTTGCGTGGATGGTAACAAACCGTAAGAAAGCGTGATTTGGTTCAACGCTGCATGGTGTTTATAAACTGTGGCAAGAATTGGGTCTAACCTGAAGAAATGTTTTTAGATCAGGAATTAAGACTCGCAAGTTGGGCGAATTGGGGATTAGTTTGCTAGGTTACCAGACAACACTCAGAGAGAAGCTGGAGTTCGCGGGTATTGGCGTTCATTCTGGCCAAGAAGTTTCCATGGTTTTGCAACCCGCTGAAGCCGACACCGGCATAATATTCAGCGTAAATGACCCGACTGGTAATACCGTAGATTTACCGGCAAATTTGAGCTCCGTTGGCGCGACAGACCTTTGTACCGTTCTTGGAAAACTCAATGGTCCACACGCTGCGACGATCGAGCATTTAATGGCAGCTTTGCGGGCGTTGGATGTGGACAATGTGATTGTCGAGATGGAAGGTGCGGAAGTTCCGGTAATGGACGGGAGTTCTGCGGTTTTTGTCGAGGCCATCAAAAATGTAGGTCTTGTATCTCTGGCTGCCAGCAGGTGTTACATTCGTGTCAACAAGCCTGTTCGTGTTGATATGGGGGCATCTTGGGGCGAGTTTCTTCCTTATGAGGGATCTCGTTTCGAAGTCGAGATTGATTTTGAGTGCGAAGCAATCGGAAGACAGCGTTTCGCATCAGATATTTCTGAAGATGTGTTTTGCAATGAATTGAGCCGTGCGCGGACTTTCGGGTTTATGAAAGATGTCGAGCGGCTTTGGGCTGCTGGTTTCGCTTTGGGTTCCTCGTTGGAAAATTCTGTTGTCATTGGCGATGATAACAAAATCATCAACCCTGAGGGGCTGCGCTATGTTGACGAATTCGTTCGTCATAAAACCTTGGATGCAATTGGTGATCTTGCCTTGGCAGGTGCACCGATTATCGGGTGCTATCGCTCTTACCGGGGTGGTCACAAACTAAATTCACTGGTGCTTCAAGCGTTGTTAAGCGACAATGAGGCTTTCGATTTTGTAAGACCTCCGAGATCTCGCCCGCGGATAATGCATGGTGAACTGGTTGCGGTCAGTGCTCCGGCGTATGCTGCTGTTTTGATCTGACGACTGCGCCTGACGAATTGCTTGGTTGGTGAACTGTCCAATTTGTGATTCATTTTGCCATAAAATAGAACCAATTGAATAAGATAGCCTCTTTCGCAGTTGGTCTGGGTAGTGTATTTTTCCAGTGCGGGTCAAAAGAATAGGGTTTGCAGGTAAAGTAGAATGAAATTTGGTTTCGTTGGCAAATGCATCACTATTGCTTCTTTTGCGGTTCTTGCTGCATGCAGTAAGACGGATGACAAGGATGCAGATTTTGCAGTTGAAGAGATTATTGCGCCCGATGCGCTGTACAACCAAGCCTTGGCAAACCTTGATTCCGGTGATCTGAAAACCGCACAGAAACGGATTGACGATCTCAACCGGCAACACCCTTATTCGGAATACTCGAGGCGTTCTCTCATTCTCGATACATTCATTAATTATCGCAAAGGCGCCTATCAGGAAGCGGCTTCCAGTGGATCCCGATTTATTGAATTGTATCCTGCTGACAAGGATGCTGCTTATGCACAATACATCATTGGCATGTCATATTATAAGCAAATACCGCATATTACCCGCGATCAAAGCGTGACCCGCAGTGCCTTTAACGCGATGAACGCATTGGTTGAGAAGTATCCAGAAAGTGAATATGTGGATGACGCTCAACGCAAGATTAGAATCACACGTGATCAGCTTGCGGGCAAAGAGATGTTGGTGGGTAGATATTACCAGGAGCGCCGAGAATTTCTGGCCGCGATTAACAGATTTCGTGGCGTGGTTGAAGAATTTCCTAGCACTCGGCATGTCGAGGAAGCGCTTGCTCGTTTGACCGAGAGCTATTATTCGCTGGGGCTGGTTGAGGAGGCGCAGAATTCTGCTGCGGTTCTGGGCCATAACTTCCCCGATAGTGACTGGTATAAGGATTCCTACGAATTGTTACAGACTGGTGGGTATGCGCCAAAAGAATCTCCGAATTCATGGCTGACCGGTCTGCTTGGCATCAAGACCTAGAGTGCAAAGGCGCTCCGGGGGATGTTGGCGCAGCTTTCTATCAGAAACATCGTATTGATTGAGCAGTTAGACTTGCATTTTGATGCAGGTCTTTCGGTTTTAACGGGTGAAACCGGAGCCGGGAAATCTATCCTGCTCGATTCGCTTGCCCTTGCCCTTGGTGGAAGAGGGGACGGTTCTCTGGTTCGAAAAGGGGCGGATGAGGGCAGCATCACGGCTGTTTTTGAGCTACAGGACGGGCATCCTGTTTTCAATTTTCTTTCTGCAAACAGCATTCCGGTTGATGATGAAGTAATTCTCCGGCGTGTTCAGAAACGGGATGGCAAAACGCGTGCCTTTGTCAATGACTCTCCTGTTTCTGCTGCCATGCTACGACAGGTTGGCCTCAAACTGGTTGAGATTCATGGTCAACATGATGATCGAGCGATGTTGGATCCTGCGTCTCATAGAGAGCTGTTGGATGCGCATGGCGGGCTGGAGGTGCAAAGCAAACTTGTCGAATCTGCGTGGGATGCTTGGCGCGAGGCGGAGGATAACCTGGCCAACTTAAAACGTGAAGTCGAAGAGGCGCAGAGAGAGGCAGACTATTTGCGCGCCTCCTGCGAAGAACTCAAGATGTTGGCGCCGGAGTCTGGGGAGGAGACAGAATTGGCCGACCGGCGTCAGAAACTCATGAAGGTTGAGCAAGTAGCAACTGATCTGGCTGAAGCTAATGAGGAACTTTCAGGTAACGGCTCTCCGGTTACCACGATAGCAAATCTCGCCAGACGGTTGGAGCGGAAACGTCAGCAAGCTCCTGAATTAATTGATGAAACTCTGGAATATCTCGATGCAGCTCTTTCAGCGCTCTATGCTGCGCAAAATGCATTGGAGTCGGCTTTTCACGAAACCCATTTTGATCCCCAAGAGCTTGAGGGATCTGAAGAACGCCTTTTTGCATTGCGGGCTGCTGCACGAAAATACAATGTTGCGGTTGAAAATCTGCCTGATCTCGCTGTGAAAATGGCGGATAATCTGGCTATGCTGGAAGATGGCGAGGACAGATTGTCTGCTCTCGAGACCAAAGCCGGCGAACTGCGTTCAGAATATTTCAGACTTGCGGAGACACTATCCGAAAATCGAATACAAGCCAGTGATCATCTGATGC
Source organism: Pseudomonadota bacterium (assembly GCA_039191645.1). Taxonomy (GTDB): domain Bacteria; phylum Pseudomonadota; class Alphaproteobacteria; order Rhizobiales; family Rhizobiaceae; genus JAALLB01. The sequence goes on from JBCCXO010000033.1 coordinate 35,888, forward strand.
AGTCGGTAATGTCGGAGTTGCCGTCGTTAAAGCTTGACCAGGCACAGTTCATAACGCGAATGCAATCGGACCGGGAGCATGCTGGTCGATTTGGGATCGATCAGATTGAGTTCTGGGTGCAGACAAATCCTGGTTCGAACGCTGGCCCGATGCGGAAAGTCGCATCCGGCGGCGAACTCTCGAGATTCATGCTCGCATTGAAAGTCGCCCTCGCTGATCGTGGTTCAGCACCTACCCTGATTTTCGATGAAATTGATTCCGGTGTCGGTGGCGCGGTTGCCGATGCGATCGGTCAACGCCTGTCCAAATTGGCCAGCCGGGTGCAAGTTCTTTCAGTTACGCATGCGCCACAGGTTGCCGCAAAGGCAGAAGGGCATTATCTCATTTCTAAGGGATCCGGTCCCGGTGCCGGTTCTGTTTCCACGCAGGTATCTCAAATTTCGGAACAATCAAGGCTTGAAGAGATCGCGAGAATGTTGTCCGGTGCGACTGTAACCGATGAGGCACGCGCTGCTGCTGAACGGCTGTTAAACCAATCTGCTGCCTGAACCAGTGAGGATTTCGTGAAGGAAGTCGAGCAACTTGATCAATCAGAAGCAGCGCAAGAACTGGAGCGGTTGGCGTTAGAGATCGCCGAACATGATGCGCGGTATCACCGTGAAGATGCTCCTGTCATCTCTGATGCGGACTATGATGCCCTTCGTCGCAGAATTCTTGCCATTGAGCAGAAGTTTCCCGGTCTGGTTCGCGAGGATTCTCCTTCCAAGCGGGTGGGTTTTGTGGCGCTGGATAAATTCGAAAAGGTGACGCATGCAATCCCAATGCTTTCTCTCGATAATGCATTTAATGATGACGATGTAAGGGAGTTTGTCGGCCGGGTTCGGCGGTTCTTAAAGCTGGATTTGAACGCTGACCTTGCGGTTACCGCAGAACCCAAAATAGATGGATTGTCTCTTTCCCTTCGCTATGAGAACGGACGTCTTATGTCAGCGGCAACACGGGGGGATGGGACAACCGGTGAAAATGTCACGGAGAATGCCCGAACGATTTCTGACATTCCGCAAGTGCTCAATGGTGAAAATGTGCCGTCCGTCGTCGAAATTCGGGGTGAAGTCTATATGACTCATACTGCCTTCCTTGCATTAAACGAGCGCATGGAAGCAGAGGGCAAACAGACATACGTTAATCCCAGAAACACGGCAGCAGGTTCTTTGCGTCAATTGGATAGCGCCATTACCGCAACACGGCCGCTTCGGTTCTTTGCGTATGCCTGGGGCGAAATGAGTGAGATGCCTGCCGACACGCAGATGGGCATGGTCGCGTGGATGGAGGCGATCGGATTTAGAATCAATCCGTTGATGCAACGCGCTGAAAACGTTGAAGAATTATTGAACCATTACCGTCATATTGAAGAAATTCGCCCAGAATTGGGTTACGATATTGATGGCGTTGTTTACAAGATTGATGATCTGGGATTGCAGGCGCGCTTAGGCTATGTTTCACGGTTTCCGCGGTGGGCAACGGCCCATAAATTTGCTGCAGAAAAAGCATGGAGTATCCTACGTGATATCGAAATTCAGGTTGGCAGAACGGGTGCACTTACGCCTGTTGCAAGGCTGGAGCCTGTAACGGTCGGCGGGGTGGTTGTTACCAATGCAACCCTTCATAATGAGGATTACGTCAAAGGTATCGGCAACAAGGGCGAACAAATACGAGACGGAAAAGATCTTCGTGTTGGGGATCATGTCATGGTGCAACGGGCAGGGGATGTCATTCCGCAGATTTTGGATATAGATCTTACCAAGCGCCCGAAAAATGCAGCTCGCTTCCTTTTTCCAACGCGTTGTCCTGCGTGTGGCAGTGCAGCGGTGCGCGATGTCAATCCAAGTACAGGTAAGCCCGATTCAGTGACACGGTGTACGGGTGGTTTGGTCTGTCCTGCGCAGGCCATTGAGCGGCTTAAACATTTTGTTGCGCGTGGTGCACTGGATATTGACGGGTTGGGCGATAAACAGGTTGAGGCATTTTATAATCAGGGCCGTATTGCAGATGCGGCAGATATTTTTACCCTGCGTTCGCGTGATGCACGATCGCTCAAGAAGTTGAAAGATGTCGAGGGGTGGGGTTCCGTCAGTGCAGAAAAGCTCTTTGATGCAATTGATGCGAGACGGAACGTTGATCTTTATCGGTTGATTTACGGGCTTGGAATCCGGCACGTGGGCGAGCAAACCGCTAAAGATCTGGCCCGTTCTTACGGCAGTTTGGAAGCGTTTGACACTGCAATGCGGAACCTTGCTGAACTCGACGCCTATGAAGATCTGATCGCGATTGATGGCATTGGTGGAACCGTTGCGAATTCACTGCGCGAGTTTTTTGGGGAGCAGCGTAACGTTGATGTGTGGGAACGCCTGTTGGGGCAGATCGATCCCACTCCCCCTGAGCAGGCAGCGGAGGACACTCCGGTAGCTGGCAAGACGGTCGTCTTTACAGGTTCACTTGAAAGAATGACGCGAGACGAAGCCAAAGCGATGGCCGAACGTCTTGGTGCCAAAGTATCGGGATCTGTTTCAGCTAAAACGGATTTGCTGGTTGCCGGTCCAGGTGCTGGCTCAAAGCTTAAAAAGGCAACCGAACTGGGTGTTGAAACCATTGATGAAGATGAATGGTTTGAGTTGGCGGGACAGGTTTGAGAAAACTTCAATGCTGAATTCAAATTTTGTCACTGGTAATTTTGCGCGTCTTCAATAATTCTTCCCTTATGGAGAGACGATCTAATTCCCAATTTTTCGAAGGCGTTTGGACAGCGACCCCAATTCTGTTTGCTGTTGCATTTTTTGGGATGCTTTTTGGTGCGACGGCCGTAAACAATGGCCTGACATTGGGGCAGACTGTTCTTTCAAGTGCCGTTGTTTTTGCAGGGGCCAGTCAGTTTGTTTTTTTGGACCTTTACAATCAACAGGTGCCTGTTTGGTCGGTGTTGGTTGCCGTGTTTGCTGTCAATTTTCGACATGTCTTGTATTCAGCCTCAGTCGGGAGGCACATGGGAGAATTTTCGACCGTATCGAAGTATTTCGCTTTTTTTCTTTTGGCAGATCCTACTTTTGGGGCAAGCGAGCAGAGAACCGAAAAGCAAAAGCTGATGCCTTCTTACTATTTTGGGTTCGCAACGCCTTTTTATCCTGTCTGGCTCCTTTCCACACTCATTGGCGGGTTGAGCGGAAATCTTATTTCGGAGCCGCAGGCCCTCGGGATGGATATGCTGTTGTCGATTTATTTTCTCTCCCTGCTGATGGGCTTTAGATCCAGACCAAACTGGCTCACGAGTGTATTGGCAAGCGGTGTTGTCGCCATTCTGGTGTATAAGTATTTGGGTGCACCGTGGCACATTCTGATGGGCGCATTTGCCGGAATTTTGGTGGCAGCCATTATTGGCAAACCGCAACAGTCAGGAGACCGTGAAGTTGGTTGACTTTTTCCTCCTGCCTGCATCGGCTAACTCCGTATGGATTGTCATTTTGCTTACCGGCGTTGTCACGTATTTCACAAGGTCTGCCGGATATATTGTTCTGGCTCGGTTCAAGAACCTTCATCCCCGGCTGGAAGCAGCACTCGAAGCCGTACCTGGCGCAGTTCTGGTAACGCTTATCTTGCCGGCGATCCTCAACAACGGTTTGTTGGAGCTCTTCGCTATGATCGTCGCGTTGCTGGCAAGCTTTCGGTTGTCTGCCATCGGTGTTCTTTTGATCGGAATGGCCATCGTTATTCTTGGCAGAATGGCGGGCCTGTAGACGACTACGCGTTTGTTAGATTGGCTTTGTTACCTTTTCCAACCAAGCTTTCTCTGGTTTGTTGAGGTATTCGCCCAGCGTATCACAAACCGTCTTGTGGTAAGCATTTAGCCAGTCTCTCTCTTTTTCTGAGAGGTTCGACCCCCTGACCAAACGGGTGTCGATTGGGGCGAGTGTGATCGTTTCGAACGTGTGTGTTTTGATGTTTCCGTCGAGGTTCTCCTCAGCTTCGGACACGACGACCAAATTCTCTATACGGATGCCATATTCACCCTCGATGTAAAATCCGGGTTCATTGGAAATGATCATGCCCGCTTTAAACCCCTCCATTCCCCGTTTCGAAATGGATTGTGGTCCTTCATGGACATTGAGATAGGAGCCAACACCATGTCCCGTACCATGGGCAAAATCTTTACCGTGTTCCCACAGTGCTATGCGAGCCAAAACATCGATATCAACCCCGCGTGTTCCTTCAGGAAAGCGGGCTGTTGCAATTGCAATATGACCTTTCAGGACGAGTGTGAAATCTTCAATCGCTTTTTCAGGTGGTGTACCAATTGCAACGGTGCGGGTGATATCGGTGGTTCCATCGGGGTATTGTCCGCCTGAGTCACATAAAAACAGAGAGTCATCTGTGAAGGTCCGATTGCTTTCTTCGGTTACGCGATAATGAACAATTGCGCCATTTGGGCCATGTCCTGAAATCGTATCAAACGCTATCTCCCGGAGTTCGGAACCCATTGTTTTCGCGTTTTCAGTACGAATTTGTTCGAGCATTTTTGCAGCAGAAATCTCAGTCACGGTTTCTGGTTTTTGCTGGTTTAACCAATACAAAAACTTGCACATTGCCACGCCATCGCGGATATGTGCGGTTCTCGTGCCTTCCAATTCTACACGGTTTTTGATGGAGCGAGGCAGTATGACGGGATCGCGTCCATCCACAATAGACCCTTTGGCCGCGGTGACGGCGTCGTGCAACATAACCGGAAGTTGCCCCAAATCGCACAAAACTGATTTTTCCGGACACAGGCGTTTGAGTTCCGGAATTAACTGTTCAGGTCCCAATAGCGTTGCATAACTTTGCAGATATTTTTTGGTAGGATCGTCAAGTTTTCGCTCATCGATAAACAGGATCGGGTTTCCTGCCGCTAACACAATAGCAAAGCCAAGTGGCACCGGATTGTGTACAACGTCTTGACCGCGAATGTTAAACAACCACGCAAGGGAAGCCGGGTCTGTCAGAATAGCGAGATCACAGTTTAGGTTGCTAATTGTGGACTTGATATCTTCGATTTTTTGATCGACTTCGACGCCTGCTTTTGCAACAGGATGCACGAAGACTTTTCCAAGCGGTGGGGCAGGCTGATCTTGCCAGATGCGATCGATCAGATTATCGACTGATTTGAGTTCTGCGCCGGTTTTTGCACTTGCTTCTTCATAGGCTTTGATTTGTTTGGCGGTGATCAGCCAAGGGTCAAATCCGATCACATCATCTTTAGTCGTATTTTCTGAAAGCCATTTTGACGGCGGATTTTCCATCAAGCTTTCGGGGGTAAAGGCGTCTGGATCCACCTGTTCGCGTACTTGCAACGTGTAGCGACCATCTACAAAAATGGCGCAGCGTTCCCGGGTTGCGATTGCAAAACCCGCTGAACCGGTAAAACC
>JBCCXO010000034.1:0-40169 GCA_039191645.1 Pseudomonadota bacterium
GCAGGACAAAGTGGTAGTCCATCTATTGAGCCCTCAGCCATATGTGTTAGAGGTAATCCATGACTGTTTTTCTTCCTTCAGCCTTACGTGCTTTGTTGGTGTTTTTTACCATGGCTGTTTCTGCGCCGGCCGCCATCGCACAGGAAATCGAGATTCCTAATTTTTGGGACAAGCATGAACGTTTCCAAAAACCTGACATTAACGCGATCGTTCGACTTAAATTTCTGACAACAACCGATTTCCCGCCATTCAATTTCATCGATCGCAAGAAGCGTCTCGCAGGATTTCATGTAGATCTTTCGAGGGCGATATGTGAGGAACTTGATGTTCTTCAAAGATGTCAAATTCAAGCTTTGCCTTGGGATGAATTGCTTCCGGCTATCAAAAACGGAAATGGTGAGGCTATCATTGCAGGCTTGGCAGTCACTGCTGATATGCGAAAACAGTTGGCGTTTACCCGTAGTTATATGCAAATACCGGGACGTTTCGTAATTCGAAAAGACACCGCTCTGTCAGCCCCCGCCTACAACGCAATCTTTAAAAAGCTTACAGGCGTCGTGAAAGGTTCGTCTCATCAGGCTTACTTTGCAAAGGTGTTTTCAGCCAGAAAATCTACGGAGTTTGAGACTCGTGACGCAGCCCTCGCCGCCTTGGAAAAAGGCGAGGTCTCAGCAGTGTTTACCGATGCATTATCAGCATCATTCTGGTTGCAGTCGGAAGCCTCTGATAATTGTTGCGTATTTCTGGATGGGGCATTTATGTCACCAGAGTTTTTTGGAAACGGGATGGCAATTGCAGTTTCTAAGGACCGGCCTGAACTTGCAGATGCTCTAAATTTCGCCCTCTACCAAGTCAATGCAAAAGGCAAATTTGCCGAGCTGTACTTACGCTATTTCCCCTTAGGGTTGTTTTGAATAACATCAGGACTGCTTGATAAAGGGAACTTTCAAAGTCCAAACCAATTCTGCAGGCTTGTGATCTTGCCATTCTGCAAGGCCTAGGGTCATTGCCTCATGACCTTTTGCCGGTTGATCGACATAAGTCCCGAAAATTCGATCCCAAACCGCCAAATTAAATCCGTAATTCGAATCCGTCTCATTATGGACAATGGAGTGATGGACCCGATGCATATCAGGCGTGACAACCACAATCCGCAAGATCCGATCAAGCCAGAGGGGAAGCTTTAGATTTGAGTGATTAAACATCGCTGACCCGTTCAGCAAGATTTCAAAAATCAGCACAGCCAATCCCGGCGCACCCAACAATACAACGACCGCCATCTTCCAAAACATGGAAAGGACAATCTCAATCGGGTGAAACCGTATGGCAGTTGTGACATCAAAATCGATATCAGAATGGTGCATCCTGTGCACAGTCCAGAGAAGTGGTATTTTGTGAGAAGCCCAATGTGCAAACCAGGTCGTGAAGTCTAAAACGATAACACAAATCGGGATAACGATGATTGCAGAGACGGATATCAGGTTAAATAAACCGATGCCTTGCGCTGCAGCCCATTCAGCGGCGCCAACCGCCAATCCAATTGGAAGAAGGCGTAAAATCAAAGTGTCGACAATGACGATAGCCCAGTTCGTGAACCAGCGGCGTGCTTTGAGAGGATTGGAAACGCGCCGCGGTGCTAAAAATTCCAGCACTGCCAAAAGCACAAAAAGGCCAATGAAAATACCGAATCGGATTTGTGGTTCAGAGAGTTCGGGCATCATGTTATCTTACATTAGGTACAGGCTGTAAAAATCAAGCCACATCTCAAGCTCACAGTGACCGATGTCGAGCTCTTGCTCCTCGTTCGATGGCAGCGCAAACCAGTTTGTCGACTGTAAGCGCATCTCTCAAAATCTGCAAAAGACGGAGCTCTTCTTGAGCAACGGCCAAATCAGCTGCCGCGACTTCAACAGCCAGAGCATAAATAGTCTCGTGCATATCTTCGGATAAAATATCGAGTGCGTTGGAAATTACGTTACCCAAACCGTTTGTTTCCTGCAAAATTTGACTACATTCCCGAGAGTCAGCAATAAGATTTTCAGGATCGTATCCATCAAAAAATGGTAAATTCCGGACGATGTTTCCAATCTTGGTAAGTTCTTCATCGGTCATGGAACGATCTGCAGCAGACATGGTTACCATGATGTGGATCATGGCTTGATGAGGTGAATAAATGGACATAAGGAAATGCCTTTTCGATTGAATTGATTCCGCTAGAAATTAGGGATTGTATCCGGATTACGCAAGCCGCTTGGAAAAAGCTTTATGATGCGATAACAAGCCGGAAATCTATCACTGAAAAGAACTGTCACAAAAGGTCTTATTTATGTCCACACAATTGCAAGAAGCCGCTAAGAGTTCGAAAGCCTGGCCATTTGAGGAAGCGCGCAAAGTATTGAAACGATATGAGAAGAGCGGGTTTCCTGAAGCGGTAGTATTTGAAACCGGTTACGGGCCATCTGGCCTGCCACATATTGGCACTTTCGGGGAAGTAGCGCGTACCACAATGGTCATCACGGCCTTTAAGCTTCTCACGAACAATGAGGTGCCGGTAAAGCTGATTTGCTTCTCTGATGACATGGATGGTATGCGCAAAATACCAGGAAATGTGCCGAACGCAGGGATGCTGGAGGAACATCTGGGAAAACCTCTTACACAAGTTCCCAATCCGTTCATTGAGCCAGGGGAGAAAGGTGAGCCGAGTTTCGGGCATCACAACAACGCCAAACTGCGACAATTCCTGGATCATTATGGTTTTACATACGAGTTTGCGAGTGCCACAGAATACTATACCTCGGGCAAATTTGATGAGGTTCTGGTCAAAGCCCTCGAAAAGTATCAGGACATCATGGACGTTATGCTGCCCACCCTCGGTGAAGAACGGCAGGGTACGTATAGCCCAGTTTTACCGATTTCGCCGAAGACGGGACGTGTACTCTACGTTCCGATGAAAGACGTCAATCCAAAAGAGGGCACTGTCACGTTCGATGATGAAGATGGTACTGAGACCACATTGAGTGTGAAAGGTGGCAATGTAAAACTGCAATGGAAGCCGGATTTTGGAATGCGTTGGGCCGCACTCGGGGTCGATTTCGAAATGTATGGCAAAGACCATCAGATAAACTCGAACTTATATGACAAGATTTGCCGGATACTAGGTGCACGCGCGCCAGAACATTTCATCTATGAGCTGTTTTTAGATGAAAAAGGAGAAAAAATATCGAAAACCAAAGGAAACGGTATCACTATCGATGAGTGGCTGACCTACGCTCCAACGGAAAGCCTTTCTCTCTTCATGTACCAGAAACCAAAAACTGCAAAACGGCTCTATTTTGATGTAATTCCCAAAACAGTCGACGAGTATTTCCAGCATTTGGCCGCTTTCCCCGGCCAGGATGAAAAAGCCCAACTCAACAATCCGGTCTGGCATATCCATAGCGGCACACCGCCTAACACACCAATGCCGGTATCTTATGCAATGCTGCTTAACTTGGTGAGTGCTTCAAATGCATCAAACAAGGAGACCCTTTGGGGTTTTATCTCGCAGTACGAGCCAGGCATCAGCCCCCAGTCTCATCCCATGCTGGATGCAATGGTGGGTTATGCCATTCGATACTTCGAAGATTTTGTAAAGCCAACCAAGTCTTTCCGTTCACCAAACGACCAAGAACGTGCTGCGATGGAAGACTTGAAGGAACGTTTGGCTGCCCTTGATCCCATGTCGGATGGAGAAACCATTCAGACTGAAATTTTCTCGGTTGGAAAAGACCATGGCTTTGAAAACTTGAGAGAGTGGTTTCAAGCACTCTATCAGGTTCTGCTGGGTCAAGATCAAGGGCCGCGATTTGGATCGTTTGCTGCCCTGTATGGTCTGGACAAAACCGTCGCTATGATTGAGGCTGGGCTGGAAGGGAAGCTAGGATAGCAAATGGCCAAGGCCAAGATGAAAACCCAGCAAAACAACGCCAGTCCTCATCAGTTTATAAAGTCTGTCGAGCATTCTGGTCGAAGGGACGACGGACAAACGCTCCTCGATTTCTTCAGTCGTGTTACGGGTTGGGAAGCCCGAATGTGGGGTGAAACCATCATTGGTTACGGCCGTTACGAATACACGTACGAATCCGGAAGAGAGGGGGAGTTTTTCATCACCGGGTTCAGCCCCCGTAAAACTGCTATGTCAATTTACATCATGCCGGGCTACCGCGATTTGACGGAGAAACTGGCGCGTTTGGGAAAGCACAAAACAGGCAAGAGTTGTCTATATGTCAACAAGCTCTCAGATATTGAACTGCCGGTCCTGGAGGAAATTGTGCTCGATGGTGTGGAATACATGAAGCATCACTATAAATGGTCCGCCATTTGAATGCGTGATGATCGTCGCCGTAGACCTATTTTTCACAAAATAGTGCGCAATACATCCAGAAAAACCTGACATTAGCTTCCAAGGTTTTGCGCGACGAGCTGTATCGTAACAGCATACAACGCTCGACAAATCAGAAGAAGTGATAAATTCTGTTCCCAGTCTTAAATGGATTTTTGTTTCATGGATGATAAAAACCAGGCCAAGCCAAATGTTATACTCATTCTGGTTGATGACATGGGATTTGCAGATCTGGGAATAACCGGATCCGAAATCAAAACACCGAACATTGATGGCTTGGCACGCGATGGCGCTTTGCTGACGTCTATGTACAACTGTGCCAGATGCTGTCCGACCCGAGCTGCCCTGCTCACAGGTCTATATCCCCACAATGCCGGGATTGGACATATGGGTGTGAACCTCGGAACTTCAGCTTATCAAGGCTTCCTGAGAAACGACAGCGCAACGATCGCAGAACATCTGCGGGAAAGTGGGTACAGAACGTTGATGTCCGGTAAATGGCATGTCGCCGGTGATTTTAACCCACGGGACACGGACGGTTGGCGGGTTGGAGATTTCGACCACCCGTCACCGCGTCAACGTGGGTTTGATCGGTTTTATGGCACACTGGATGGCGCAACTCACTTTTTCCATCCACACTATGTTTTGGAGGATGACTCTAAAGTGGAGGTATCTCCTGACAGCTTCTATTACACCGATGCGATCACAGATAAAGCCATTGGCATGATCGAGGGTGCAGTTGCTGATCAAAAACCGTTTTTCCTATATTTGGCGCATACAGCGCCGCACTGGCCTCTTCATGCATTGCCGGAAGACATTGCCAAGTATGAGGGCGTTTACACGCCCGGTTGGGACAAAATCCGAACTGCGCGTCATGAGGAAATGAACGCCCGTGGTTTATTCCTATCCAACTGGGAGATTTCGCCAAGAGATTCGACGGTAGACCCGTGGGAAAGCATTGCGTTCAAAGACTGGGAAGCTGCAAAGATGGCGACTTACGCGGCAATGGTGGATCGGATGGATCAATCGATTGGACGTCTCGTTTCCGCTCTCAAGGCGCATGGGCAATTGGAAAATACGTTGATTTTGTTTCTCTCAGACAATGGAGGATGTGCGGAGTTCATGGCGGAAGATGGTTGGGCTCAGTCTTTCCCGGATCAAACACTTGATGGCCGAAAGATCACAATGGGAAACATTCCAAACCTGATGCCCGGTGGAGATGAAACCTATCAAAGTTACGACAAACCCTGGGCTAACGTCTCAAACGCACCTTTTCGCTTATACAAACACTTCGTGCATGAAGGGGGAATATCCACTCCGTTAATCGCTCACTGGCCAGCGGAAATAAAAAAGGCCTCGGTAGGGCATGAGGCTTGTCACGTCATCGATATTCTCCCCACGATTCTTGAGGTTACGGATAGTCCTTACCTCAAGGAACTCGGTGGACATGAGATCCAGCCAATGCAAGGGGAGTCAATTTTGCAACTCTTAAAGGGGGAACCTTGGAAACGCCAGCAACCCATCTTCTTTGAGCATGAAGGAAACTGCGCCATCCGGTTGGGAAACTTCAAGTTGGTTTGTGAATATGGTTCGAATTGGGAGCTTTATGATATGAATGTCGATCGCACCGAGTTGAACAACCTGTTTGGAAAAAACAAACCGCTCGAAAAAGACATGTTAAATCAATACAACGCCTGGGCTGACTCAACAGGTGTAATGGATTGGGAAATTGCATTGCCGAAAATTCTCAAAGCGTGGAGCATGGAAACCGTTGACGGTTAAGGCCGTTCTTTACGCCAAATTCCACGATGTTCTTGTTTGGCTTCTTCTAGTTCTTTTTCAAAATGATCGCCTGAAGGAGTGGCCCATCCTGTTCGGACCAGCCAAGCCGAGATATCAATCGTGGAGAGTTGGCAACGCGTTTTAATGCGTCCATTTTCTTCAGCCTGCTTTTCGCAAGCGATAGGGCGACCGCGAATGAAACTTCGAAACTGTGTACGAGCAAATCGTCCGCAAGGCCATAACTCCCCATTTTCCGTTTGGCAGATACGTTCAAGAGGGATTGGATCAATATCTGCAAGTTCAATGGTCAAGGCCCCAACTTTCAAAATCCCTGTTGAAATTATTTCTGGCCTTTGAAAATTTTTTGGTACCTCTGGTTTTGGAGGAATTGGGGGTGGTTCTAGCGCTGGTAACCTCTCGAGGGCTGCTTCCTCTATTTCGGGTGCTTTTAAGATTTTGTCCGGCGTCACATCCCTGACCTCTTTCAAAGGTTCAAGAACAATCTCTAAGTCTGCTTGCTCAGCAGTGGTGTTATCTTTCGGTCCAGGTGTCATAATCAAGAAGACGACGAACGTTCCCGATAGAACAATTGCGGCCAGTAAAGAGGAACGCCAGCCGCGCATGGCCCGTCTCTACTGACTGGCCCAGACGATACGAGCAATCCAGTATAACTCGTCTGGCGAAAAACTTAAATCAGGATGTCCGGGGTTAAGGGATTTAAACTCTATCACTTTCGAAGTCTTCCGCTCCAGTATTTTTGCAAACACCTCGCCCTCAAGCGTTTTTGCTACGACCCGATCCCCTTTACGAATTTGTGCGGTTGGATCGACAATGATGATGTCGCCCTCGCGGTAAAGGGGAAGCATAGAATCTCCTGATACCCTCAGTGCATACGTATTGTCATCGGTTTTTGAAGGGCTGCTCACCTCATCCCAACCTTGGCCAACCGGAAACCCGCCATCATCAAAAAACCCGCCAACACCAGCTTGGGCAAATCCGATTACCGGAATAGCCCTATGTCGAAAAGCAGTTTCCTCTCCGCGAGTTTGACGTCGTCTGCGGAGCTTTGTTTCACTGATCAGGGACATAAAATCATCGACACTGGTATTCGTGCACTTCAGAATTTTGGCGATGGATTCAGTCGACGGCCAACGCTCTCGTCCTGAAGCAGTGAAGCGCTTGGAACGGTTAAACGTGGTTGGATCAAGCCCGGACTTTTTTGCCAGTCCTGATGCGGACATCCTGCATTTGTCTGCGAGGGCATCGATAGCCGACCATATTTGTTGGTGGGTCAACATATCCATGTAAACACTCTTAGAAGGAATAATTTCCTTTTTTTATGAAATTGACGAAAATTTGTCCATAGAGAATTGGTCTTAATTCACAGCGCATAAAAAGATCTTTTTTATCAACCCTATGCTTGAACCGAACAAACAATGCGTCAATATACGCTTGCAAGGTGAGGTGCTCGGGATGGCTAGTGAAAAAGATTTTGCGGATAAGCTGCTGGAACGCGCATATAACCTGAAAACCGAAGAAGAAGCTAAAGCGCTTTATAAGGATTGGGCGGATACCTATGATGAGACGATGCTGTCTGATCTTGGCTATTTGACCCCGCTAAAAACCGCTGAGCTATTATCAACCTTTCTTGAAGATAAATCCTCAAGAATTCTGGATATAGGGTGCGGAACGGGTTTAGCAGGTGCAGCGCTTGTGCGACGCGGCTTTGCCCATCTCGATGCACTTGATTATTCCGTAGAGATGCTCGACGTTGCTGCTAAGCGGGAAATCTATTCCAATCTTCATGTTGCTGATTTGACGAAAGAAATTTCACTCGCTTCGGATACGTATGACGCCGCCATCTGTACGGGAACCTTTACGCATGCACATGTAGGCGCAGATTGCCTCGATGAGTTGTTCAGAATTCTCAAACCGGGCGCCTTGTTCGCTTGCACCATTCATAAGGACGTATGGGAACCTGCTGGTTTTGAAGCCAAAGTCCATCAACTCGAAAGCGCATGTATCATTTTAAACCGGCATATGCAGGAGGGAACTTATTTTGAAAACACGGAGGAACCCGAAGGCTTTTACATGCTGTGGGAAAAGTTGTGATGCGTAAAGTTGTCCTAGTTACAGGAGCAGCGAGGGGAATTGGACATGCCACCGCCATTCGCTTTGCAGAAGAGGGGTGGAGTGTTGTTATGCTGGACCGAGATGGTGATGCCTTGATCGAGGCTGCTAAACCCGTGAAACCTGCAACCCCCATTATCGCCGATGTATCCAATCCGCAGGAAGTTTCTGATTGTTTTACCGAGATTGAAGATCAATTCGGGACGCTGGATGCAGTCGTGAACAACGCCGGGGTGGCTGATTTTGGTCCGATTGAAGAAATGACATTCCAGCGTTGGCGGACGGTAATGGGAACCAACCTTGATGGTGTTTTTCTGGTCAGCCAAGCTTCTATTCCCCTTTTGAAAGGAAAGGGCGGTGCAATCGTGAACATTGCATCAATATCCGGCTTACGGGCGTCAACGCTAAGAACAGCCTATGGAACATCTAAGGCAGGTGTTATTCAACTCACCCTGCAACAAGCCACTGAATTGGGAGAATTTAACATCCGGGCAAACTGTGTCTGCCCTGGCCCTGTGCGCACAAAACTTGCCATGGCTGTTCATACACAGGACATCATTGACGCATATCACGACGCGATTCCGCTCAACCGGTATGGCAGTGAAGAAGAAATCGCCAATGCCATATTCTTTCTTTGCAGTGATCAGGCAAGCTACATCACCGGACAAGTGTTGGCTGCTGACGGAGGGTTCGAATCAACCGGTGTCGGACTCCCCGCATTAAGAAAATAGTTGTTCTCAACTTCCTGCGACGGGGCTGTAAAATTTCATTTTTGCGCTTATGTTTCTGTTTGGTTCAATCTTCCGAGGTCCTGATGATGACGACAAATCCGCTGATATCTAAGTGGAATACCCCATTTGAAATTCCCCCATTTGATCTGATTGCAACTGAGCACTACGAAGAAGCTTTTAATATTGCTCTTTCGCAAAATAAGGAAGAAATTGCTCAGATTGCTAATTCCAAAGAACCTACAACGTTTGAAAACACCATTGAATCATTAGAACGTTCCGGTGAAACACTGTCGAATGTATCGGCTACATTTTTCAATCTGGCGGCTTCGAATACCAACCCGCAGTTGCAGAAAATAGAACGAGAAATTGCTCCCGTTCTCGCTGAGCATCGTGCATCGATGATGTTAAATTCGGAACTTTTTCAACGCGTTGACACACTGTATGAAGCGCGTGACAGCCTAGACTTAACTGCCGAACAATTGCGCGTTTTGGAACGGTATCATGCCTCCTTTGTACGGTCTGGTGCAAAACTCAAAGGTGATGATCGAAAGCGCATGGCAGAGATCACCAAGCGTCTTGCAACACTGGGAACATCGTTTTCACAAAATGTACTGGCAGATGAGTCAAGTTTTGAATTGGTGTTGGAGAATGCGGAGGCACTGGAAGGATTGCCTGACTTCCTGGTCGCAGCAGCAGCGTCGGCGGCTGAAGAACGTGGTTATGATGGAAAACACCTGATCACCTTGTCACGCTCTCTCATAGAACCTTTTCTCCAATTTTCTTCTCGGCGCGATCTGAGAGAAAAAGCCTTTTCCGCATGGATAAGCAGAGGTGAAAATGCGGGGGAGACGGACAACCGTGAGATCATCGCTGAAACACTGACATTACGGGAGGAACGAGCAAATCTCTTAGGGTTCGAAAATTTTGCGGCATTCAAACTGGATGATCAAATGGCCAAAACGCCAGAAGCAGTTCGGGAACTTCTGATAAATGTTTGGCACCCTGCAAAGCAACGCGCGCGTCAGGAGGCCACCCGCCTGCAAGAATACGCAAATGGACAAGGCGCAAATTTTGAGATTGAGCCGTGGGATTGGCGCTATTACGCAGAAAAAGTCAGAAAAGCTGAACATGATTTGGATGAGGCGGAAGTAAAACCATACTTTTCCCTGAACAACATCATAGAGGCGGCCTTTGAAACGGCAAATCGCTTGTTTGGTTTGCAGTTTAATGAAGTTCACACTGTACCTGTTTATCATCCCGATGTCCGCGCTTTCGAAGTGACGGACAAAGCGGGGAAACATGTTGCATTGTTTCTGGGCGATTACTTTGCAAGGCCCTCCAAAAGATCGGGTGCATGGATGAGCGGGTTTCGTTCACAGGAAAAACTGAAAGCAGATATCCGCCCGATCATCGTAAACGTAATGAATTTCGCAAAGGCACCTGCCGGTGAACCAGCATTGCTGACCTTTGATGACGCCAGAACACTGTTCCACGAGTTCGGACACGCTCTGCATGGTATGCTTTCAGATGTTACCTACCCTGTGATTTCTGGTACTTCAGTAGCGCGAGACTTTGTCGAACTACCAAGCCAACTATATGAACATTGGCTGAGTGAAAAAGAGACGCTTTCAAAATATGCTGTCCACTACAAGACCGGAGAACCAATGCCGGATGCGATGATGGACCGGCTTAAAGCTGCTGAGAATTTCAATCAGGGTTTTGCTACCGTTGAATATACCGCTTCGGCGTTGGTTGATCTGGAGTTGCACACGATGCCAGCGAAAGACACAGCTGACATAACCGCTCTGGAAAAGAAAATTCTTGCCGATATTGATATGCCCCGTGAGATAACAATGCGCCACCGAACTCCGCATTTTGCACATGTCTTTTCCGGTGATGGCTATTCAGCAGGGTACTATTCTTACATGTGGTCTGAAGTAATGGACGCAGATGCTTTTAAGGCATTCAAGGAAACCGGAGATGTCTTCGATCCAAAGACTGCAGGCAAACTGCACGATTTCATATATTCAGCCGGCGGCAGCCGTGATCCCGCAGAATTGTATGTTGAATTCAGAGGAAAGATGCCAGATATTGATGCGCTCTTGGAAGGCAGGGGATTGCTGGAGCCAGCTTGAACCTATTCAAACTTGGAGCGTGTCTTCAGAAATCTCCCGCGTTAGCTGCTGATCAGACTTTGGCACACGTCGGCGCGCGTTTACATAGTTTTGTATGCCCTTACTCCATTCCGTAAACGGGTAGAGCATCAAGCTCACAACATCTGCGTGCGGTACACCAGGCACCCCCATTTCCGCTTCACACTTTCCATCTTCGTGATACGTACCGAAGATATAGTCGAAGAATGGAAACGTGTTTGCCAAATTCTTTCCATAGGCCTCCTCGACATCCGCATGATGCCAGCGGTGAAAACGCGGAGAAGCAAGCAACAGTTTAAATGGACCGTGATCCCAATCGATGTCCGCATGAACGTATACATTATGCATGGTTAGCAATACCGCACCCGTCGTTGCTGCCTCCGGAGAAAAGCCTGCCCAAGATAAAAGCAGGATGTAGCTGCCTTTCATGACAACAGCTTCCAGAAAGTGCACTCGAAACGTGGTGAGGCCGTTCACTTCTTTATCTGAATGATGAATGGCATGGATCGGCCATAACCAAGTGGTATGCATAATCCTGTGGTTCCAGTAATCCGCAAAATCATACGCAACAATCGCGATCAAGGCTGCCAGCCAAAACGGGGTTCCATCCCAAAAGGTAGTGGGTATGCTTGGTATCTGAAAAAAGTCATACGTGCTCTGAAGTACAGCAACCAGAATGTAGACAGCCGGAGCGAACAGGATATTGAGAATCAGAATCGCTAATGAGGCAAACGAGCCTGAAACAACCCTTTTTGTGAAAGCCTTGTCCCAACCCTTTCTGAAAATGTCGACTGCAAAAAGAAACAGAATCAACAAAAAGCACGAACCCATGACGGGACCCGTCAGGATCTCAAAGAAACGATAAGCCGATTCACCGGTTTCGTTAAAAATGGTCTGAAAAAAATCCATTGTGGACAAAGTCTCCAATAACCTGAAGACTTTATCCAATCTGGGTAACCTCAAGGTTACCGTTCACAGTTAACAGTAACCTAACAAAAGGTCTGACAAGTGAGTCCCGGTTTAACTAGCTGGGCTGATCCGTAAACCGCACGTACGGAACCGGTTGCTCAAAGGAGCCAAAACGCTCCTTAGCATCATCATCGGAAACTGCTGGGGTGATAATCACCTTATCGCCCTGTTTCCACTGAGCAGGGGTAGCCACCTGATGGTTGGCAGTCAGCTGCATGGAATCGATCACGCGCAAAATCTCATCGAAGTTCCGACCCGTTGTCATAGGATAGGTCAGCATCAATTTGATTTTTTTATCTGGCCCGATAACAAAAACCGACCGTACCGTCGCGTTGTCGGCAGGCGTTCGACCCTCAGAGGTTTCTCCTGCACTGGCAGGTAACATGCCGTAAAGTTTGGCAACTTTAAGTTCGGGATCTCCAATCATGGGATAATCAACCGATTGACCCGTGACCACCTGGATATCTTCTTTCCATTTGTGATGGCTTTCAACTGGATCAACTGAAATACCGATTACCTGCGTATTCCGTTTGGCAAACTCACCCATCAGACCAGCCATATAACCCAGTTCTGTGGTGCATACGGGGGTAAAGTCTTTGGGATGGGAGAACATGATCGCCCACCCGTCACCAATCCACTCATGAAAATTTATCGGACCAATAGTGGTCTCCGCTGAAAAATCGGGGGCTTCATCGTTTATGCGTAATGACATGGGGCATCTCCTCAGTACTGAATATTCTTTTATGATTTATACAAATACATGATCATGAATACAATTCATGGTGTGATACAGATCCGGTGATTATACAAGACAAAAAACCCGGCTGCGAAGCCGGGTTGGTTGTGTGTAAAAACGTCTTATGCGGCTTCTTTTGCTTCTGCTTCCGGGGCGAAACGTCCATAGAAGGTTTCATTTTTCTTTGCCATATCAAGAAGAAGATCGTTCACTTTGTATTGCTCGCCATATTTAGCTTCCAGGTCCTGGCAAATCTCAACAAATTTAGCACTTCCCATGCCGTCAATGTAAGACAAAACACCACCTGTGAAAGGGGCAAACCCGAAACCGAGAATTGAGCCGACATCGGCCTCGCGAACATCTGTGACCACATTTTCTTCAACACAGCGTGCTGCCTCAAGCGCGATAACGGCCAGGAAGCGGTTCTTGATTTCCTGCTTATCAATCGAAGCGGGATCCTTTTGCTCAAACATGTCCTTCAAACCAGGCCAAAGATGCTTCTTTGCCGGTTTTTCCGGGTAATCATAAAATCCTTTGCCATTCTTGCGGCCCAGACGATCATGATCACCAACCAGCTTGTCTAGGAAATCAACATGCTTTTTGTCCACTGCTCCCTCGCCCAGGTCACGAATTGCCTGGTGCAGGATCTTATGAGCCAGATCGATGGCAGTTTCGTCATTAAGCTGCAAAGGACCAAGCGGCATTCCGGCCTGTTTAGCAAGATTTTCGATCATGGCAGCAGGAACCCCTTCATAGATCATGTAGTAGGACTCCAGCATGTAACGCAGCACACACCGGTTGATGAAGAATCCGCGTGTATCATTCACCACAATTGGTGTCTTTTTGATCTTCGCAATGTAATCGAGGGCCATAGCGATTGCTTTGTCACCAGTTTTGGCACCCTTGATTACTTCGACCAACATCATCTTATCAACGGGTGAAAAGAAATGGACACCAACAAACTGTTCTGGACGCTTGGAAAATCCGGCCAGATCGGTGATGGGTATCGTTGAAGTATTCGATGCAAAAATAGCGTCTTCCGGCATGTGGGCTTCCGCCTGTTCGGTAACGGCCTTCTTGACGTTGGAGTCCTCAAAAACTGCCTCGATTACCATGTCTACATCTGAGAGTTTAGAATAGTCATCCGTAGCGGTAATGAGCGCCAGCAGGGCTTCTTTCTTTTCCGATGTTGAGCGTTTTCTCGAAATCGCTTTATCTTCCAAGCCTTCTGCATGCTTGATGGCATTAGAAGCAGCCGCTTCGTCACGATCAATGACAACCACTTCGATCCCTGCTTTGGCCGATACATAGGCAATTCCAGCGCCCATAAAGCCACCGCCACCAAGGACGCCAATTTTCTTGATTTCAAGCTTGCCGACACCGGAAGGGCGGCGCGCGCCCTTGTTCAATTCTTGCATGGACATGAAAAGCGTGCGGATCATCATCGCAGCTTCCGTCGATTGCAGAACTTCGGCAAAGTAGCGGCTCTCGATTTTTAAAGCCGTGTCAAACGGTACAAGCAAACCTTCGTAGACACATTTCATGATCGCCCTTGCACCGGGGTAGTTATCCTGTGTCTCACGGCGATAAATTGCATTTGCTGGAGGAAAGAGTTGGAAGCCAGCAGGCGAGTAAACTTGACCACCTGGAAACTTGAAACCTTTCACATCCCACGGTTGCACACCTTTAAGGCCACCATTGATCAATTCTTTGGCTTTTGAGACCAGCTCCGCTGCAGGAACGACCTCTGTAACAAGACCTTGTGCTTTGGCTTTCGAAGCATGAACGTTTCCGCCCTTAAGCAACATTTGCAATGCATCTTGCGTGTGAACCAGACGCGGAACTCGTTGTGTCCCGCCACCACCGGGGAACAGGCCAACTTTAACCTCTGGTAATCCGACCTTTGCGTCATCAGCCATTACGCGGGCATGACACGCAAGGCATATTTCAAGGCAGCCGCCAAGAGCTTGTCCATTGATAGCAGCAACAAACGGCTTCCCGCTTGTCTCCATCTTACGTAGCATCTGGTTTAGACGGAACGCATTATCGAACAGCATTTGTGCAGCGGTTTGCTCATCTTTCGCCTGTTCTTCACGGAATTGACCCAGCATATCCTGAAGCATGCTAAGATCAGCGCCAGCGCCAAATGTCTTCTTACCAGATGCAATAACCGCACCTTTGATGGCGTCATCAGCAGCGACCGCATCGATGATCGCATCCAGATCCTCCATAACGGAAAGATCAATGACATTCATCGATTTTTCTGGGCTGTCCCAAGTAACAACGGCAATCCCGTCGCTGTCAGTTTCTACGGTGAAATTCTTATAAGTCATATCTTTAACTCCTCTTGATGAGGTAATCCAAAATTAAACGCGTTCGATGATGGTTGCCGTACCCATGCCAGCACCAATACAAAGGGTGACCAGTGCAGTATTCAGGTCTCGACGTTCCAATTCATCCAGCACCGTTCCGAAAATCATTGCGCCAGTCGCACCCAATGGATGGCCCATGGCAATCGCACCGCCGCAAACATTGATTCTGTCATGAGAAATATCGAAGTGTTGCATGTATCGCAGGACGACAGATGCAAAGGCCTCATTGAGTTCAAAAAGGTCTATATCCTCCAACTTCATATTGGCGCGTTTGAGGAGTTTTTCCGTCACATCAATGGGTCCGGTCAGCATTAACGCCGGATCAGAGCCAATGTTGGCAAAGGCCCGAATTTTAGCCCGTGGTTTAACGCCAAGTTTCTTACCACCTTCTTCTGAGCCCATTAAAATAGCCGCTGCGCCATCAACGATACCTGATGAATTCCCAGCATGATGGACATGATTTACGGTCTCAACGTCCGGATGCGCGGCGATGGCAACGGCATTAAATCCGCCCATTTCACCCATCATCACAAAGGAAGGGTCCAGCGAAGCGAGCGATTGCATGTCGCTCGTCGGACGCATGTGCTCATCATTTTCCAGAATGGTGAGACCGTTTTGGTCTTTCACGGAAATAACTGAATTCTTAAATCGGCCTTCTTCCCAGCTTTTTGCGGAGCGCCTCTGGCTTTCAACGGCATAAGCATCCACGTCATCGCGAGAAAAACCATACTTTGTCGCGATCAAGTCTGCCGAAACACCTTGCGGCATAAAATAAGACGGCACTGCAACGGACGGATCCATAGGCCATGCGCCCCCCGAAGCACTCATTCCAACGCGGCTCATGGACTCAACGCCCCCCGCTATGATCACATCATCTGCACCGGAGTTGATTTTCGAAGCAGCCATATTGATCGCATCAAGTCCGGAGGCGCAAAAACGGTTAATCTGCATGCCAGGGACAGAATTGTCGTAGCCCGCTTCAAATACGGCTGCCCGAGCGATGTCCGCACCAGCCTCCCCAACCGGGTCAACACACCCCAGAATCACGTCATCAACAATTTTCGTATCATCAATTTCATTGCGATCCCGAACCGCTTCCAGTGTCTTGGCAGAGAGTCGCACGGCAGGAACTTCATGAAGAGACCCATCCTTCTTGCCCTTGCCTCTGGGCGTGCGAACATGGTCGTAAATGTAGGCTTCATTCATCTTTGTATCTCCTAAAAAATCACGTGACGGTTGCAGAAGGAAGGAGGTCTTCCGGCGACGCCCAGCGAGGTAATTCTTTTAGTCTTGCCAACCAAGACTTTATCCCGGGATATTCATCCCATGTTACTCCAATGTGATCAGGCCAGAACAGGTAGCCACATATCGATATATCAGCCAGTGTTGGCTGGTCGGCCACAACCCAGGATGAATGGTTCAAATGAGAGTCGAGAACTTTCAGAGCACCCATTGCGCGCCCTTTCAAAAACTCAGTTTCAGGTTCGCCTTCTTTCTTCATGAAGCGGCTCATAAAGCGATACGCAGCCACATAGCTCGTTAATTTGTGGTTATCGAAAAACATCCAACGCATCATCTGCAATTGGTCAGCCCGAGCCTGTGGGACGAACGTTTCAAAACGGTCTGAAAGATGGAGTAAAATTGCACCGGACTGACTCAATACAAGATCGCCTTGATGATGGTCTATGAGAACCGGAACTTCACCCATTTCATTGGTTTCCCGGAAAGCATCACCGCGGGTTTCGCCGTTGAAAAAGTCAACCCACTGTGGCTCCCAATCCGCACCACACAGTTGCAACATAAGTGCGGCTTTGTAAGCATTACCGGATTCTACAAAACACTTGAGTGTATAATCAGCCATCATTCAAACCCCTCGACAAGAACAATGTTTGCAGTCGCGACCGCTTGGCGATTCAATTTTGCTTCTCGATAAACAGCGGAGTGGTAACAAGCCTTGGCATCTTCGAGCGAAGGAAATTCAATCAGCACATGCCGTGAACCAAGCCCGTTGCCCTCAGCTGTTTCGAATTCACCGCCCCGCGCCAGAAATCTCCCGCCGTACTGTTCAAAGACCGGCGCTGCACTAGACACATATGCCTTGTATGCTTCCGATTGAAAATTCGAAACATCATCGGCCTCGACATGGGCTATCCAGTACCCTTTTGGCATCACAATGTCCTCGATATCAGGATCTTCATTACTTCGTTCGTTCCACCGTAAATCCGCTGGACCCTCGCATCGCGGTAAAGGCGTGCGATCGGGTATTCATTCATATACCCATATCCACCAAACAACTGCAGGCACTGATCCGTTACTTTCCCCTGCAAATCAGACAGCAAATATTTTGCCATTGAAGCCGTTGCGGTATCGAGTTTGCCCTGTAGATGCTGAACGACACAATGATCGACAAACGCTTTGGCCATCGTGGCCTCAGATTTCAACTCAGCCAGCTTGAATTGTGTATTTTGAAATTCAATGACTGCTTTGCCAAAGGCTTTGCGTTCCTTCACATAGTCTATGGTTAGCGATAGAGCCAGTTCGATCGAAGCCATCGCCTGATTAGCGATGATCAGCCGCTCTTGTGGAAGCTCCGTCATCATCTGAAAGAAGCCCTGTCCCTCATCAGATCCTAGAAGGTTTGAAGTGGGTACTTTCACATCGTTGAAGAAAAGCTCTGAAGTGTCGTTTGCCTTATACCCAATCTTGTCAAGGTTTCGGCCCCGTTCAAACCCTTCCACCTCATCGGTCTCAATCACAATCAGCGACGTTCCTTTCGCCCCTTGTGATGGATCGGTTTTGGTTACGAGCACAATAAGATTAGCGTTCTGGCCATTGGTAATAAATGTTTTGGATCCGTTGATGCGGTATTGATTACCATCTCGAACTGCAGTCGTCTTGACACCCTGTAAATCAGACCCGGCAGCGGGCTCTGTCATTGCAATGGCACCGATCAGTTCTCCGCTGACCATGCGCGGGAGCCAGCGTTGTTTCTGCTCCTCTGAGCCGTAGTGGAGAATGTAAGGAGCAACAATTCCGGAATGCAGGGCAATTCCAAAACCATCGACCCCATTGTGCCCAATTGCCTCTATAATGGCCGCTTCATGCGCATAGGTGCCGCCAGCACCGCCGTAAGCTTCCGGCACAGAGGCGCACAGAAGTCCGTTTTCCCCTGCCTTTTCCCATTGGGAGCGTGGAATGATCTCGTCTTTCTCATATTGTTCGTAATGAGGAGCGATCTCGTTTTCCATGAAACGGTTCGCCATGTCAGAGACAAGCGACACCTCTTCATCCATCCACTGAGGTTTAGGAAAGGAAAGGACTTCTGCTGCTGTCATGAAACAGATCCTTAAAAAGCATCTGCTTCAAGTGCCATCATGCTGTCAGAGCCACTTTGAATGCGGGCAAGGTGAGCAGCACATTCAGGCATAATCCGGTCCATGAAGTAGCGGCCAGTCATTAGTTTTCCTTCATGGAAATCTGTTGACCCGTTTGCGCCTTCACCCAGCGCCTCCTGTGATTTTTCCGCCATCAAGCCCCACATATATCCAAGGGCGACAAGACCGAACAGATGCATGAAATCCATGGATGCAGCACCGGCATTGTTAGGATTTTTCATCCCATTCTGCATCAACCACATTGTAGCCGCTTCAAGCGTCTTAACGCCTTCACGAAGAGGCTTGGTAAAGGGCAGCATAGCCTCATTTTCCATATGCTTTTTGGTGAAGGTGTTTACCTCTTCCATGAAAGCGCGCATCGCACGTCCGCCATCTTTTGGAAGCTTTCGACCAACCAGATCAAGTGCCTGAATGCCATTGGCGCCTTCATAAATCTGGGCAATACGAGCATCACGCACAAATTGGCTCATGCCCCATTCCTCGATATATCCATGGCCTCCAAAGACCTGCTGTGCATTCACACAATTCTGAAATCCGATATCGGTCAGCACGCCTTTCACAATGGGTGTAAGCAGTCCCATGAGGTCATCTGCGGCTTCACGATCCTCATCGTTTAGGCCGCGATGCGAAATGTCGCCCTTCAGAGCGGTCCACAACATCAAAGCCCGGGCGGCTTCGTTGAAAGACTTGATGTTAAGCAACATCCGTCGCACGTCCGGGTGAACAAGCAGCGGGTCAGCTTTTTTCTCTGGTTCTGCTGGACCGGTGAGTGCGCGGCCTTGAACTCTTTCTTTCGCGTAAATCGCAGCATTCTGATAAGCGACTTCCGATTGAGCAAGGCCTTGCAGACCGACACCAAGGCGCGCTTCATTCATCATGATGAACATCGCGGCAAGACCCTTGTTTTCATGACCGATCAGATATCCAACCGCCTCATCATAGTTGAGGACACAAGTGGAGTTTCCATGGATCCCCATCTTCTCTTCGATCGCGCCACAACTCACCCCGTTGCGCTCACCCAAAGAGTGGTCATCTGCAACGTGATATTTTGGAACCACGAACAGAGAAATTCCCTTTACACCGTCCGGAGCACCTTCAATCCGTGCCAGGACCAAATGAATGATATTTTCTGATAAGTCATGTTCACCAGCGGAGATAAAAATCTTCTGACCGGAAATTTTGTAGGATCCATCTTCTTGAGGAACCGCTTTGGTGCGAAGTAACCCCAGATCGGTACCGCAATGCGGCTCTGTCAGGTTCATGGTGCCGGTCCATGCACCTTCGATCATTTTTGGAAGGTATTTTTGCTTCTGTTCACTCGAACCATGAACTTGTAACGCGGCAATTGCGCCTTGGGTGAGACCCGGATACATCGCAAAAGCCTGGTTAGAAGAAGACAAATACTCACCAACCGCCGTATGGAGCGTATATGGAAGTCCCTGGCCACCATATTCAGGATCGGCAGCCAAGCCCATCCATCCGCCCTCGCGATAAGCCTGATAAGCTTCTTTAAAGCCTTTCGGGGTAGTGACCGTTCCGTCTTCATGACGCGTGCAGCCTTCTCGATCACCCGAAAAGTTGATGGGTTGCATAATTTCTTCGCACATCTTGGCAGCTTCACCAAGAATAGCTTCGACCATATCCGGCGTTGCTTCTTCGAAACCAGGTAGGTTGTTATATCGATCGATGTTCAAAACATCATTGAGTACATAAAGGGTATCATTAACAGGGGCTGTGTAACTAGGCATGTGGTTTCCTCCTCAAGAAACGCTCAGCAATTCATTATATAAAACCAAAATCGTTCGTGTTGCCAGAGATCAGACATCACTTTTGAATTTGCTTTAACAAATTCTTACGTTGACGTAAATGTCAAAATTGAAATTGCAAGGGTAGTAGGGAGTTTGGATGTGACTTTTTTCACAGAATTATGGTCAAAAACCGGGAATTGGGGGGTCTAAGCAAAGTCTTTTATACGTTTCGTCGCATCTTCAATGTCGACGATTGCTTTTTCAATGTCTGCTTTCTGCGTTTGAAGAACTTTCAATTGTTGCGCAAATTTTCCGAGAATGGTGTTGAGGCCCTCATGCGTTTGGTCCTCATCGTAGAGCTTAAGCATTTCCTCTATGTCGACCAACGAAAACCCAAGGCTCTTGATCAACAATATTATCTTCAGACGTTTGCGGTCTTTTCGGGAGTATAGCCGAGTTGAGCCCGACCGCTTGGGATGCAAAAGCCCTCGATCCTCGTAAAACCGCAACGTGCGCAAGCTCACATCAAACTCTCGTGCCAGATCGCCAATCCGGTAATATTCCTTTGATTCATGCGTTTCGCATGGAATCATGGTCGAGAGTTTTTCCAGCACAACACGTGCTGATACTGATTCAGCCATTGTAACTAATCCGTCATCTGCCCCAACAAGAATCCGTTAGCATAGTTGCATATAATTGGAAACCATAGTCGGGAACCTCAATTAGTGTCTTTTTACCCGATGGAAATATGCGAATAATTAATTAGTAACCAAAAAAAGTGTTAACGCGAATTAACTGCCCTCTCAAATCCATATATTAACACATTGTTTACCCTGATTTGTGAAACCTGTTATGTGGCTCTCCGATTCTGTCTGGAGGCTTACATCAATTGATCGGGCTGAGTTTATGCGCAAATCAAAGTCGTTATTGAAAAATGTCTCAAGTCATGAGGGCAGTTATTCTGGAAGACACGTAGGTCACCCGGGCCATCCAGACGTCACCACGCAAGCAGATCAAATTCAACAAAGAATAGATATTCACGAGCCTAATCCATATCAAAACCAACAAAGCTCCGATCCTTACGGCATGCCTAATCAGGCGCCTTTCCAGCAACGCCAACCTGCGCCATATCCACATCAAGGTTCTGCGGCGTATCCGCCTCAGGCACCATTCCATCAAAATCCACCATTTTATCCTCAGCACGTTCCTCAGGCACCTGCTCCCCTTAACCAGGGTTTACCGCAAGGATATCCTTACCCCTATCCTCAGCAGCAGGCTGTTCCAGCCATCATGCCAGCAGCACCAATGGCTGCACCCCAACCCACTTGGCAACCGGAACCTGCAGAGCAAAAGCAGAAACAATTTGATGATGTAAAGGCCAATCTGAGCAAGTTAACTGCCAAACTGAGCATGCTCGCAAAGGCCCAGGAAGTAAAAAACCAGATCGCGGAAGAGCCGAGCCCCGCAGTAAAGCAACAGGATGCAGAGCCAAAACCTGACAACGCTTCTGTCGAAACGGTTCCTAAAGCCCAGGAAAGCAAGGACAGCCCGGAATATCAGGCGATTACTCAGCAACTGGCAGAAATGGCGTCGTCTCTGACGAGTTTACAATCTGACTTGTCCGGATTGCAGACAAACACTGTCAGACCATCTCAAGTAATTGGAATCAAGGATGCGATTGATCGCAATTACCGGCAGATTGTCTCTCGGCTTGAAGGTGTAAGCGGTACAGATATTGACCCGTCAGCCTATGCGAGGGCTGTTGAGGCCAGCCACGCCGATATCATTGAGCAGGTAAAGCAGATTCAATCGACGGTTCAGTCAACAGCAATATCTCCAGAGCACTTCGCCGGTGCTGTAGAGGCTGGTTACTCTGATATTGCTATGAAAATTGATCAACTGTCTTCTGCCATGGCGAGTTCAGGTGTTCCCTATCAGCGCGGTGATCTTGACCAACTGAAAAGCCAGCTCTCGTCGTTGGAATCTGCAGTTTCATCCATAGTGGCTTCAAATGCGGACGTTGGGTCGCAAGATCTTTCTGGTGTTGAAGGACGTCTTGAAGAGATTAATCGCGCGATTGTAGCTTTGTCATCCATAGACAATGGAACAGATAGCCTTGATCGGATTGAAGCACGACTGAAAGAACACTCACGGGAACTCGAGGCACTCGCAACGCGCGAACCCGCAAACGTGCTTAATGAAAGCCTCGGAACACTTGAAAACCATTTTGTTGAAACGTTCTCGGTACTCAAAGAAATCGAAGGTAAACTAAACGACAGTACGATTGATAAGGGTTCGTCGAATGATGAACTGTCTACGGAACTTAAAACCCTCGGCGAGAAAATTGAAGACCTCGCAGGTAGGCCGATCTCGGCGGTAGACACTTCCGCTACAGATGAAGCAATCCGTGAACTGGAAAGCAGATTGACCGAAGCGTTCAAAAGTAACGAACCTGCGGTAATGGAACTGTGCGAAGAAATCAGGAAACTCGGCGACAAGGTCGAGAATTTTGCAGTCGCTAAGCTTTCAAAAGGAGACGGTACACTAGATTATACTGCACTGTTGGAGCGATTGGATACGCTTGCAGATCGCGAAATTCCAAAACCCTCCGAGATAGATTTTTCAAGGTTTGATGATCATTTTGATGGTGTGACATCCGAGTTCCAAAAACTCGGAGAGAAAATCGATGGGATTTCGTTGCCAGCACAGTCTTCATCGGCAGAGATAGATTTTACATCGCGCTTCGACGAAATTGTTCAACGCCTCGATCAGATTACACTTGGCAATGACGGCAAGGAAACCGACCATTCATCCGAACTGTTGCTCTCGCTTCAGGAACAAATTGCCGGCCTTTCTGAGCAAATCGGTCACGTATCAACATCTGGCGTAGCAACCGAGCCGATTACGCAAAGTCTTGGTAGTATTGAACAGCAATTGGGCGCAAGTCGTGACATTAGCATAGAGTTAGCGGCTGGCGCAGCTGAAGAAGCCGTTCGGCGCGTCATGCAAGACATGCCCGTCAAAGATTCAGGTGTTGACCCGCAGCTTATTGCAGCACTTCATGAAGATGTCCAAAAACTCCATGAATCGGTTACGCCAAACACGGGTTCAGATATCCAACTTGGCGAATTGAAAGATACCCTGAGCGCGATTGCAGAACGTCTGGGTTCCTTGGAAGCGGGTATCCATGAGATAAGAACGCAAGGTGTTAAAGCTCGACCACGCGAACAGGTGGTTTTTGGACCTCCTGTTTATGAAGGTTTCGGAAGTGAAGAAGCATCGGCCGAGACAGGCGCTGTGCAGTTCGCGGGCGCAATGCCGGCACATTCATCAGACCCTTTGATGGACGGCCAATTACCTGCTGAAAATCATCATGAAGTCGATGAAAATGGCAGTTTGGTACCCGCAGATGCGGATGGATACAGTGCCGAAGCCCACGAGCTGGGAGAAGCTTACGATGAAACACAGGAAGTAAAACTGTCTGCGGGCGAACAACTTGTGAAGGCTGCTCGCATGGCAGAACAGGAAAGAATGCGGGCAAAGCAGGAGCAGGAAGAGGACTTTGTCTCATCCCAACCTCAGCCTGATGTCACGGAAGCTCCGGAATCATTGGCGGCACACGCCCATTCTCTGGCAGAGGAACAACGCGCAGCGTTGCCTGAGATGCCAACGCCTGATTTGGCACCAATGCAAATGCCTGAGGCATACCGCATGAGCGAAAACTATGAGCCTGTGCAGGAAGACATCGAAGAGGATGCCCCGATCGAACCCGGCAGTAGCGGGCCGGACCTCGCTGCGTTGGTAAAACAGGCTAATGAGCGCAGAAAAACCCTTGAGAACAGGGAAGATGGTTCATCCGGAACAGACTTTCTCGCTGCCGCGAGGAAGGCTGCTCAAGCCGCAGCGCTTGAAGCAAGCGTAGTCGAGGCCGAAGCTGAGGCTGCCAAGCCGCAAAAATCAAAAAACCTTTTGTCATCGCTTCCCTCACTGATCAACAAACGTAAGAAGGTAATCGCCATTGCTGCAGCAGCAACGCTGCTTGTGGCCATTGCAGTGCCAATCGTCAGCATGTTTGCTTCCAATGGACCTTCCGGCCCGGTTGCAGAAGTTGCTGTTAATCAGACTGATGAGACTTTTGTAGACTCTGGCGTTGAAAACATCGATCTGTCGCAGGAAAGAGTAGCCGCAGTTAGCGGATTGGTTGAGGAGCAGGCCGAAAATCCGTATCCGCAGCCACTGGTAGAGGAAGTAGCACTGGATGAGAACGCGATCTCTGATGAACAAACAAGTTCGACGACGGTCTCACCGGAACCCTTCCCGTTCGATACTGCCAAAATAAACTTCGCATCGGACGCTCTTCTAACTGCGGTTGAAGAAAACGACCCCGCCGCAGTGTTTGAAATCGGTAGACGTTACACCAACGGGATTGGTACGGATAAAGACCTTGCAACTGCAGCCATCTGGTATGAACACGCGGCGAAGCTTGGCCATGTGCCAGCGCAATACCTGATTGGTAACTTCAACGAAAAGGGTGTTGGGGTAGAAGCCAACCGGATTCTTGCCGAAGCATGGTATGAGCAAGCAGCGGAAAGCGGCCATGTGATCGCAATGCACAATCTTGCTGTCTTAAACGCATCTCCGGATCCGGCGACGGGCGAGACTAATTTGGACAAGTCTTTCAAATGGTTCTCAAAAGCAGCCGAGCACGGTGTTAGAGACAGTCAGGTCAATATGGGGATATTCCTGGCCAAAGGCACAGGTGTTCCGGTTGATTTGATCGAATCCTACAAGTGGTTCGCAATTGCAGCGAAATCGGGGGATGCGGATGCTGCTGAAAAACGAGATTTTATTGCAGATGCAATGCGACCGGATCAACTGGAAGAGGCGCGAAAGCGGGTTGAGAACTGGAAACAAACTGAACCCGATACAACCGCCAACAGCGTGAACATTCCAGATTCATGGAAAAGTGCTGAGGACAAACTTGCAATTCTTAGCGATCAAAACACCATCGCTCAGGCTCAATCTCTCTTGAGTAAGCTGGGATTTGATACCGGTCCGGCTGATGGTGTTATGGGCCAGAAAACACGAGATGCAATCGTCGCATTCCGTACAAAAAGCGGTCTGGCGGTCAGTGATCGACTGGATGTCGAATTTATGGAAGCATTGAAAGCAGTCTCAATCTGATTCGACAATCACCAGGGGTAAATTGCAGATGAGTTTCATGCGCGCGATTCAATCAGGATTTCTGAATTACTTTTCTGTTGCCGGTCGTGCCAACCGCCGTGATTTTTGGTTTTGGATCGCTTTTTGTGTGTTGATGCTGCTTTTATCAACGATCATCGACGGTGCGGTAATCGGCCCGTCTAGAGGATATTTGCCGTTTGAACAGGACGCGGGAAGACCACTTGCAACCATAATGCTTGGCTTGTTCTTGATCCCAACCATCACTGCTGCAGGCAGACGATTGCACGATTCGGATAAATCTGCCTGGTGGTTGTTAATCGCATTTACCGGGATCGGTCTTATTCCCTTAGGCTTCTACCTGATCAAAAGCGGAAAAAAGGGTGAAAACAGATTCAGCACTTGACACAAATCGATAGGGCTTTGATATCATACGGTTAGGTATGAAAGCATTCGTTTTGGGCGCAACGTAACCTCTTTTGATCCTCTGTTGGTAACCCTTATGGAGACTACCCATGTTCCGGCATTTAAACCAAGTGTTTAAGATTATCTTTGTTGCGTTCTTCATCACCCAAATTTCAACCACCACCGCAACTGCCCGGACTTATCTTGTCAACGGGCTGGTGAGTGCTGTCCCATTCATCGGTTACGGTATGAATAATTTGGGGAAGAGAATTCCCGGCGCGAAAGTGTTCAGCTACATTACGTCGATTGAAGGCAATCGCATCATTAAGCCGAACATCATCGCTGACATTGAAGCTCGATATAAACGAAACCCGAATGAACCAATTAATTTGGTTGGCATTAGTTATGGAGCAAATCTCGTGACCGAGATTGCAAGCACACTTGCCTCCAAGGGCATTCCGGTAAGTTACCTTGCGACCATTGAGGGCACATCCATGCGGGCAATTAAGTCCAATGTGCGGGTTGCCGATAACTTCACCTGCACCGGCTCCGAGTGCAGTAAAAAGAAAGTGCGGCTAGCCGGCGGAAATACGACCACAAGACTCGCGCAATTCTCCTACCAAGACGGCCATATCGATTTGGGCAACAACAAGAAAGTTCATGCTCGCATCACAAGCCGGGTCCGATAAATCAGGTGGCGCGACCACTTCAACCAACTGGACCCAATAATTACAGAGTTTGAACCACCCCTCTCCATTGACAAGTGCCCTTACGAAGCGCATTAAGCCAGAAGGACAGGGGTGTTTTCAGCCCTTTTTTATGTAGGAATCCGTATACAAGCCCGGAGGATGCATTGAGCATCTATCTGCCAATTGCTGAAATGTCAGTGAACATCTTCGTCCTGTTTGGGATGGGAGCTGCGGTGGGTTTTCTGTCCGGGATGTTTGGCGTCGGTGGGGGTTTTCTGATGACGCCGTTGCTGATTTTCTACAACATTCCACCCGCAGTTGCAGTTGCGACAGAAGCAAACCAGATCGTCGCTTCCTCGTTTTCTGGCGCCTTGGCGCATCTGCGCAAGGGCACTGTAGATGTGAAATTGGGAATCATGTTGCTGGTTGGAGGTTTGATCGGCTCCACCATCGGCGTCTATGTATTCTCGCTTCTACGCAGTGTCGGGCAACTCGACCTCATCATTTCAATTTTGTACGTGGTTTTTCTTGGGTCTATTGGCAGTCTTATGACAATAGAGAGCTTAAGGGCAATCAAGAAAGCCAGAGACCAGGGCGGCGAAGTAAAGGTAAAACGGCCGGGCCATGATAGCTGGATTCATGCGCTTCCGTTTAAAATGCGCTTCCGAAAATCAAAACTTTATCTCAGCGCTATACCCGTAATCGTACTTGGCATGTTGGTTGGCGTACTCGCAGCGATCATGGGCGTAGGGGGTGGCTTCATCATGGTCCCGGCCATGATTTACTTGCTGCGCGTTCCCACCAATGTGGTGATCGGGACTTCACTGTTCCAGATTATCTTTGTTACGAGCTACACCACAATCATTCAGTCTACAACAAACCAAACGGTCGATGTGGTATTGGCGTTCATACTCATGGTAGGTGGGGTAATCGGAGCGCAATTTGGAGCAGCAGCAGGGCATAAACTTAAAGGCGAGCAACTTCGGGCATTGCTTGGACTGCTTGTTCTCGCTGTTTGCGCACGACTGGGATATGATTTGATCATCACACCCAGCGACCTCTTCAGTGTTGTCGGAACAGCCGATCAAGGAGCGCACTGATGATGATTAAGATCCGCCTCCTCTTCCTGTTCTTAATCTTTGCATGTTCAACGAGCGCCGCAGCAAGCATGGAAAAACTGCAAATGGGTGTCTCTGTTGATCTTGTACCGGTTAGTTCAGGCTTTTCCGGTCAGGATATTGTCATTTTTGGTTCAATCGAAAATGCGGAACAAGCCCCACTTTATCGTGGGGAATACGACGTCATCGTCGAAGTCATTGGCGAAATGGAGGAGGCCGTAGTCCGCAAGAAAGAACGCATCGGCGGTATTTGGGTAAACGCTGCGGCGCGCGAGTACACAGGCGTTCCGTCTTACTATTCTGTTCTATCGCGAAACAACCTTGGCGAAGTCTCAGATTTATCAGTGTTGAACAACATGGGAGTGGGCGTGGACAACCTGAAGGCGCGGCCAGTTGATCGTGGCAATATTCAGGAGTTCCTTACTCAAGGTGAATTTTCAAGCGCTCTACGGCGTATTCGAATAGAGCAGGGCCTTTTTTCAGAAGATTCTGCCGCTTTGGAACAACTTAGCCCGTCTTTGTTTAGGGCAACCCTGTCTTTGCCGCCAAACGTGCCCATTGGTGTTCATACTGTGAAGGCCTATCTTTTCCGTGATGGCAAGAAACTTGATGAAATTGAAAACAGTTTCCAGGTCCGCAAAGTTGGGTTCGAACGCTGGATGTACGATTTTGCACATAATCAAAGCCTGCTTTACGGCATCATGTGTGTTTTTCTGGCAATTTTCACAGGCTGGGCAGCAAACGCGATCTTCAGGAAAAACTGATGTCAGTGGAAATTGGTGAAATATCCGAAGACCATAAGAAAATTGCATGGGCCATGGCGCTGGGTGGTTTTATACCGTTTCTCGGATTGTCGGCATCTGCGTTCTTTGGCTTTACCCTTGGACTACCGATAGATCCAACAACGTTGTACATTTATTGGTCGTTGGCAATCTTATCGTTTCTGGGTGGAATAAGATGGGGCCTTGCGATTGCAAACAACCCGATTGATATCCGCAATCTTGCGTGGTCAGTGGTCCCGTGCATCATCGCTTGGTTCTCTCTCTTACTCCCCGACGGCTACACCATTACAGCATTATTGCTACTCTATTTGATCCAGGGGTATTGGGATTTTATATATTTTAAGGATAAAGCTTGGTTTGCAAACATACGCGCCACATTGACTGTTCTCGTCGCCTCTACACATGTCCTAACGCTTTTTTCTTAAGCCTGATATGACGGAAAGACAGGCTATCTGACCAAAGCTTTTCCATTGACTGCGTAAACTTCTGCACCACTCAACATCCAGGCACGTAACAGATGATTTTCAAATAATCCATCAAACGCTTCGTTTCTGACATTTAGCCCTCCGGTGAAAGCACCAAAAGCTGGCAAAATCATCCTTTTGTCATCCGCAACAAAGCAGCGTCGACGCACAGTTTTTCCCCGACGACGAATTTTTGCGCAAGGATGAAGGTGGCCTGCTATTTCCCCATCCCTATATATAGTCCGTGGTTCATGGATGAAATTTAGAGCGCCAATTTGTAATTCACTGCAGAACGTTCCACCGATGTCTTCCGGTGGTTTTGGGTCATGGTTGCCGCTTACCCATATCCAATCCCGATTTTCCATCAGCTGCCGAAGGCGCAATTTACAGCTTTGCGGCAATCGCGTCGAAGCGGATTCATCATGAAAACTGTCACCAAGTGATACAACGCGCACCGGTTGCCAATCGGTAATGCAAAGCGCAAGTGCCTCAAGCGTTGTATGCGTATCATAAGGCGGCAAGAATACACCACGATGAGCGGCAAAAGAGGATCCCTTCTCAAGATGCAAATCTGAAATGACAAGCAATCGCTCCTCAGGCCAAAACAATGAGCCTCGCGGGTCCACAAATAGCCTTTGGTCTCGAAATTGTATTTCGACCGGGCAATTGTCATGTTGCTTCGCAACCGCTGTCATATCTTTATTCTATATCTACCAACTCACTGGCTGCTTCTTGAAGCAGCGATTCTTGTGCTTCCCCAACAACAGATTCTTTCCCGATTTCAAGCATAACCGGAACAGCCAAGGGGGAAATCTGATCCAGGGCTTTATGCACGATTCGCGATCGTGTACGCGAGAGCATTTCCCCTAACCGCCTAATGTCCAAAAGTCCGTGTGCTGCATCGATACGCGTTGCCTGTAACAGAATATGATCGGGTTCATGGCTTCTCAGAACATCATAAATTAAATCAGAAGATACCGTCATTTGGCGACCTGTTTTTTCCTTACCGGGAAATCGCCGCTCAATGAGGCCTGCAATGGTTGCACAATTTCTAAACGTTCTTTTGAGCAAAAAAGACTCATCAAGCCAGGTTTCAAGGTCATCCCCCAACATGTCTTCATCAAAAAGTTGGTCTACAGACAGTTCTCCGTTTTGCATCATCTTTGAAAAATCCCTCAATCCCCAGACTGCAATCGCATAATCAGTTGCCACAAACCCCAACGGACGGGCTTTAACACGCTCCAACCTGCGGGTGAGCAACATTCCCAAAGTTTGATGTGCAAGCCTGCCTTCGAAGGGATAACAGATCAGATAGTGGCGGTCTCCGCGCGGAAAGGTCTCAACAAGCAGCTCATCTCGCGCCGGAAGAATCGATTTGAGTTTTTGAATTTCGAGCCATTCGCCGACTTGCGGAGGAAGATTTTTCCATTTTTCTGGGTCAGCCAGCATTCCCCTGACCTGGTCCGCAAGGTATGTCGATAGTGGGAATTTACCACCCATGTAAGAGGGAATTTTCGGATCGCTTTCAGATGCTTTGGAAACATAACATGAAGCCTCCTGAATAGCTTCAAGGCGTAGGGTTTGCCCAGAAAATATGAATGTGTCTCCAGGAACCAGCGACTCAACAAACCATTCCTCAATTTTCCCAAGAACAGGGCCACCCCGGAAAGCAGAAGTCTTTCCGCGTTTCCGCGTCAGTCTCACGTCCAGCATGGGTGCTTCTATGATTGTACCGCAATTCATCCGATAGCGTTGCGCGAAAGATGGATGGCTTAGCCGCCAGGTGCCATCGGCATTTTCCTTGATTTTGGCATACTGTTCATAGGTTTTGAGAGAATAGCCACCGGTCGCGACATATTGGACGATTTTGTTGAACATCTCTCGGTTTAGCGTGGCATATGGGGCGCTGGAAACGACCTCCTGATATAAGTTTTCTGCGCTAAAGGGGCCAGCACACGCACTACCAAGAACGTGTTGCGCCAAAACATCCAGTGAGCCTTCGACCAATGGCGGTGTGTCCTGTGCTCCGTAATAATTTGCATCCAGTGCGGCTTGGCATTCCATGACCTCAAAGCGATTTGCTGGGACGAGAATGGCCTTTGAAGGCTCATCGATCCGATGGTTGGAACGTCCGATCCGTTGAGCAAGCCTGCTAGCACCTTTTGGCGCCCCTACGTGTACAACGAGATCCACATCTCCCCAATCTATCCCCAAATCAAGCGTCGACGTGGCAACAATCGCACGCAGAGCATTGCGTTGCATCGCCTCTTCCACCCGTCGGCGTTGGGCAACGTCTAAAGACCCGTGATGCAATGCGATGGGAAGCGTGTCTTCGTTTATGTTCCACAATTCCTGAAAGAGCATTTCTGCCTGGCTTCTGGTATTTACGAAAAGCAACGTTGTTTGATGTTTTTTAATCGCTTCATAGACCTCTGGCATCGCATATCTTGCTGAGTGACCAGACCAGGGAATACGTTCATTCGATTTGAGAATTGAAATTTCCGGTTTGGCACCGCCCTGCAGATGCACGAACTGAGAAAGCGCAATCTCATCTGTAGGGCATTGAGGAACCAGCCATCGGCGGAGTTCATCCGGATCTGCCACTGTCGCCGAGAGGCCGATGGTTTTAAGCTCAGGACGAAAGGTGCGCAACCGCGATAAACCAAGGGAAAGTAGATGTCCACGCTTTGAAATCACCAAAGAATGAAGCTCATCCAGAATGACCGTATCGAGATGCTCAAAGAACCTGCTTGCATCTTTGTTGGCAATCAACAATGCTAGTTGTTCTGGGGTGGTAAGGAGAATTTGCGGCGGATTTAGCTTCTGACGTTGGCGGCGCGAAACCGGCGTGTCCCCTGTGCGTGTTTCAACCTCGATAGGTAAGGCCATTTCATCAATGGGCTTTTCAAGGTTTCTTTTAATATCAACAGCCAACGCCTTGAGTGGTGAGATATAAAGCGTATGAATGCCGCGCCGCGCCTCGCCTGGTTTGGGTTTGGGTGTCTGTGTCAGTTCTACCAGACTGGGCAGAAACCCTGCCAGTGTTTTGCCCGCTCCGGTAGGCGCAATCAAAAGTGTGGATTGGCCTGCTTGCGTATGCGCCAAGAGTTCGAGCTGATGCGCGCGCGGCTGCCAGCCATTTTTTGAAAACCACGTTTCAAAAACATCCGGAAGGAAAAATGGGAGATTTTCATCTCCCGTACTGGTAAGGACTTGTTGGCTCATGAAATCAATTTAAAGCTGCTTAGCTGACAGGTCGAATGAAAAAATCAATCTTTCTGTATGGTGCGTCGCTGTTAGCGTTAATACTCATTATCATGTTGATAGTGGCACTATCGAAGTCTGATCAATTTTTTGAGGGCACGAGCAAAAGACAATTCTATGTATTGGCGGTCAGTTGGCAGCCAGCGTTTTGTGAAAAACTGCCAAACCGCCCTGAGTGCCGCTCCCAAAGGGCTGGTCGATTTGATGCTTCCGCATTCTCTCTTCATGGTCTATGGCCGCAACCCTCTGGCAATACATACTGTAATGTCCCGTCTGACCTCGTTCAAAAGGATAAGTCACGGCGATGGTCAGAATTGCCGAAACTGGATTTAAGTGCTTCGCTTCGCAAGGAGCTGGCAAAAAAAATGCCCGGCTATCGCTCGTTTCTCCATCGCCATGAATGGTACAAGCATGGGGTTTGTATGCCGGATCTAACCGCAGAAGAATACTTTCGGATATCGCTCAATTTGCTGGATGGTCTCAATGCTAGCGAAGTGCGAACATTGATGATCCAAAACATTGGGCTGCAACTTGAAAGTCGGCAGTTGAAAGCTGCGTTTGTGCGTGCTTTTGGCAAAGAAGCCGATCAACGCGTTACGGTTGACTGTTACCGCGATGATGGGCGCCGGTTGATACAGGAACTCAAAATTCACCTTGCAGGCAATATGGATACAATACGAGAACTGAAACAGGCAATTCTGGAAGGCGAAAAGGTGGGACGGAGTTGTCCGGTTGGTATCGTTGACCCGGTAGGCCTTCAATAGTTTTGCTTGAAAAGGACGATTTTCACCTCTACTTGGGTGACTGACAAGAAAGGAAATTATCATGTCGCAAAGCCTGAACCGGTTTCTGGGTGATTCCCTGTTCCGCACGATCGTCAAACTTGCCGTGATCTCGTTTGTCGTTGGTATAATTTTGAACGCGATCGGAACAACACCTTGGGAGGTTTGGGAAAGCATCAAAAATTTCTTTGTTAGCCTCTACAATTTAGGATTTGACGCGTTGTGGAGCATTGGTCGGTATCTTGTGTGGGGTGCGGTGATCGTGGTCCCGATATTCATCATCATGCGACTATTAAAAATCGGCCGCTAAGTGCAGATGAAGCCAGATGATCAAAAGGTCGAAATTCGTAAATTTGAAATAAGTCATAAAACGGTCTTGCATCTCGCAGTGCCAATGACATTGGCTTATATTTCGACGCCCTTGTTGGGTCTCGTGGATACCGCAGTCGTCGGTCAATTTGGAGCGCCAGCATTGATCGGCGGTCTTGCAGTTGGCGCAATTATCATTGACTTGGTTTTCACAACATTCAATTTTTTGCGCGGCGGCACTTCAGCTCTTACTGCGCAAGCTTTGGGTGCTGGTGATGAAAAAGAACGGCAGGCTGTTTTGTACCGTGCATTGGCAATCGCGATAGTGAGCGGCCTTTTTATGGTGGTAATAAGCCCACTGATCCTTTGGGCCGGTTTATGGTTTATGGCACCCGGCGAGGCGGTTGCAGAAGCAACAAGTACATATTTTCTCATTCGTATGCTGTCTGCGCCATTCACATTGGGAAATTATGTGATTTTGGGCTGGCTCTTGGGTACAGGAAAATCTGGCGTGACCCTGGCAGTTCAACTCCTTTTAAACGGAACAAATATTTTTTTGAGTTTAGCATTGGGCCTATGGTTAGGTTGGCAGATTGAGGGCGTAGCAATTGCAACGGTCGTCGCTGAATCTTTGACCTTTGTTGTAGGCGGATTGATCTGCTGGCGCATGCTCGATCATTCTGTCAGACCATCGCGCCAACGCTTGGTAAATGCAGTCGCTTGGTGGCGTCTTGTCAATCTCAATTCCGATATTATGATCCGGTCTTTTGCGTTACTGCTCGTATTTGCGTATTTCACAGCACAGGGTGCTGCGTTTGGTGAAGAAACATTGGCGGCAAATGCAGTACTGATGCATTTTTTCTTCATAGCGGCATATTTCCTTGATGGCCTGGCAACAGCGGCGGAACAAGTGATCGGTCGTGCAGTTGGCGCGCGCTACAGGGATGGCTTTTGGAAGGGGTTTAAACTCACGTTACTGTGGAATGCGGTTATGGCATTCATATGCACCCTTTCCTTTTGGGCATTCGGATCTGCCTTAATAGAATTGATGAGTACCAATGAAGCAGTCAGATCAACTGCTTTAGACTATCTGTTCTGGGCAGCGTTTATACCTCTTACGGGGATGTTGGCCTTTCAGTTGGACGGTGTTTTCATTGGGGCGACCTGGTCACGGGATATGACCATCATGATGCTGGTTTCATTAGCTGGTTTTTTTCTTGTCTGGATTGTAGTCAAAGAGGATTTTGGGAACCATGGTCTATGGTTTGCCCTGCACTCTTTCATGATACTAAGAGGGGTGACGCTTGCAATTCGGCTGGGCCCAAAGGAAAGACAAACCTTCCAAACCTCTTAGAGCCAAGCATCCACGTTTCTTCCCACAAGCTCAGTCACATGACCAACCCCGTGACCATCAAGGTAGGCGGAGATTTCTTCGATGATTTTTGACGGCAAACAAGGTCCTCCATAAACCATCCCGGTATAGAGTTGAACAAGTGTGGCTCCTGCCTCAATTTTGGTAATTGCATCTTTGCCGCTTGATACGCCACCAACGCCGATCAGAGGAATTTCATTTCCCAGACGCTTGCGCATCTGTGCCAGAATACGGTTTGATTTTTCAAAAAGAGGCTTCCCCGACAATCCCCCAGCCTCATTTGCGTGTGTCTGATACTTCAACATGTCCCGATCAAGGGTAGTGTTCGATACGATAAGACCCGAAAGTCTGGAAGACTGCACAATTGTGGCAATTTCATCCATCTCCTCTGAAT
Source organism: Pseudomonadota bacterium (assembly GCA_039191645.1). GTDB lineage: Bacteria > Pseudomonadota > Alphaproteobacteria > Rhizobiales > Rhizobiaceae > JAALLB01. The sequence goes on from JBCCXO010000034.1 coordinate 35,158, forward strand.
TGAGATCCGGTGCAATTTTCAGGAATACCGGCACGTTCAGACCAGTTAAACCGGCGTTTTCATCAACCCTGTCGAAAATCCGGTTGAGCAAGACGTTGAGTGCTTCTCCGGCTTGGAGATTGCGCAAACCCGGTGTGTTGGGTGACGATATGTTCGCTGTAAAATAAGACGCCACAGAGTAAAAAGCGTCTATGCCGGTCTCGTAATCTGCCACAAAGTCTTTTGAGTCTTTATTGGCGCCAATGTTAACCCCAACAATGCCACCCTTATCCTTACGTGCAATAAGACGTTGCAGCGCGGCGTTGTGGCCTTCATTGTTGAAGCCAAGACGATTGATCACACCTTTATCGCCTGTAAGTCTGAAGACCCTCGGTTTGGGATTTCCTGGTTGTGCTTTGGGCGTAATCGTTCCCACCTCAGCAAAACCAAAACCAAGCCCGAGAATTGCATCTGGAACTTCAGCGTTTTTATCATATCCGGCCGCGAGGCCGAGGGGGTTTGGAAACCTGAGTCCAGCTACCTCTACGCTTAAACGGTTATCGTGTTTAAGTTTAGCAGATGGCACAAGGCCGCTCTTAAGCCCCATAATCGAAATTGAATGCGCTTTTTCGGGAGAAAGTGCAAAGAGCGCAGGCTGTGCAAGGTTAAACAACACCATCAGTATTGCTCCGGAAATTTATGGCTTCCATCTGGCAGATCGATTAGCTCAACGACATCCAATGCCTGACTGGGCTCAAAATGACCATACAGATGTGGAAACAGGTCACCACCTCTTGAAGCTTCCCATTTGAGATCATCACCAAAGGTATCGCTTTTCAGGGTGACCAGCAAAAGATGCTTCTGCCCAAAAAAGTGTTTAGCGGCAGTTTCTTCTACCTGTTCGGCCGTAGAGAAGTGGATAAATCCGTCCTCTAAGTCGACCGGGGCTCCCTTAAATACACCAGTTGTTGAGGCTGTCTTCCATAGATCAACGGGCACGATTTTGTAAATTTTTCTATTCAAACTGAAGTCTGCTTTTCAATGATCCGGTTCAAAAAACGATTTATATTGCTCCGGCTTTTCCGGGCTTGTTCTAACTCTTCGAAATAGTGAAATACATGACATCCGCCAGCATAAACATCGAGCTCCACATCATTTTGTGTTTTAGCCCAGTGATTTGCCATAAAAATCGAGTCGTCCAGAAGCGGATCGAAGGTGCCGACTGAAAAGTGCGCGGGCGGCATGCCTTCAAGATCGGCATACAGGGGTGATACATCAGGATCTCGCTTGTCTTCTTGGTTTTGAAGGAAGCAATTGCCAAAATTCACCATATCCTTGTGTCGCAAAATCAGATTACTCTTAAAATTTGCAGCGCTTGGTGTCATTCCTAGGTCGAATGCGCCGGCAATCAATACCGCTGCGTGAAACGGTAGAATGCTGTGTCGGTCTCGCAACCTCAAAAGCGCATTCGCTGCCAAGTGCCCACCAGCGCTCTCACCGCCTATGGCCAAAAAAGCTGTTTCAAATTTGTCAGCACCCTGATTGACCAGCCATAAAGCCGCATCTTCGCAATCATCCGGGCCAGCCGGATAGGGGTTCTCTGGAGCAAGGCGATACTCAACGGAGACACAACACAACCCGGTCTCTTCTGCGATTTCCTTCAGTCGCTGATCCTGCATATCGGCATTTCCATACACCCAGCCACCGCCATGGAAATGCAAGAAAACACCACGTTCAGCTTTGGTTTGAGGCCGAATTGCACGAAGGGTAATCGGCCCCCCCTTGCCATCAATTTCAAAAGCTTCTGCATTCGAATCAAAAGGCTCAGGTGGAAAAATCCCTTTCCCCTCTCGTCTCGCTTGACGAACAACATCGCGGGGCAAATCCCAGAGTTCAGGTCCCGCTTCAATCGCTGTTATGATACGCTCATTAAAGGCCTTGGTATCATCTGGAATGCGTTCTTCATCTAGTTTTGACAAATCAACCAGTGGCATCTGCAACATCCCTTTTCTGTAGGCCGCCGCGAAAGTGATTCCAGCCCTTTAAAAGTATCAATGTGATAAAGAACAAAATGAAACCTATGAGTCCAAGACTTTGGTCTGTGACGGTATTCATCAAAACGGGAATGCCAAATGCAATTTCGTCTCCGCTGTTGGGAACTGCATCTAACCCTAAAAGTACCAGCCAAAGTAGCACCGCAGTTAATAGGAAGGAAAACGCCATGCAAACGGCAAGCTGTGTGTTTGTTACCCATGAAACCCATATACGGCAGAGCAGGGCAGGGAAAAGGCTTGCTGCTGTTAATGCGATCGTGCTGGCAAAAAGCTGCTGAGTACTAAGCGGCAAGTAATGAACGATCAAAACACTCACGATAGCGGTGGATACCAGGAAAAATCGGTTCATAAAGAGCTTCACACCTGGCGGTGACTTTGGCCGAATTATTCGGTTGTAAACATCTGTTGTTATCGTGTTTGCCATCACCAATAAAAGACCATCAATGGTCGTACACACTGCTAAAACCGCCCCCGTCACCAGAATTACGGTCAGCAATTGCGGCAGGTTGCTGAGGATAGCAAAGCTCAACATGAGATAGTCCGGATTTGCTCTAATGTCACTCAAGGAGAGAAAATAAGATCCGGTTTTCCCACAAGCCGCGACGGCCTCCGCTACATTCGAGACAAAATTACCGCAGATGGTGATAAGCGGAAGGTTCCCACGCCCACTTACGTCAAAGATCCAAGGCGCTTCAACTTGCAAGTCATCGAGCTGCAAACCCAACAAGGACGTATAAAGGTCCAGTTTTGCAAAAACAGCGATCGCCGGGATTGCTGTCAGAACAGCAAGAACAAATCCCATTGCCCAAATGCCACTCCGACGAGCCTCACGACCTTTTTTCAAACTGGTAAAATGCTGTAGCAGATGCGGTGTTGCCGCAAACGCGAATGCAATAGATACCAAAGTCGTGAAATAGTTCAGGCCCGAATAGACCTGTCCTTCCGCTACAGGATTGAAAATTTCCTGCTGTGTTGCGATACCGGCGTTGAGCATCTCCCGATCAATCTCCAATATCGAGTCCAGTGCGCCTTCTCCAAATGCCAACTGTGGAACCGGATTGCCGGTAAAGGTGTAGGAGACCCAGATTAGCGGCACAAAAAAAGCGATGCCGATCACCGGATACGCCATCATTCGGACTATGCTCAACGATTGCATCCCGCCCATCACGAGGCTGATGGTCGCAATAAAGACCACCAATATCGTCCCGTTAAGGGCAGTAATCCCATAAAAATTTTCCATAAAGAGAGCAATAAGACTGATCTGAGTGGCAAGAAGAAGAAAGCTACAAATCACAACAATCACAGACGCCATTCCAACAGCAAGTTTGGAGGAGCCTTTAGGAAACAGAAAACTTGCCAAAGTCGCTTCTGTCTTACGCGCGAAACTGGCTGCAAACAAGACGACACACAATGCAAGGCCAAGCGTGATCCCAAAAAAGAGAACCAAATAGTCAGTGCCTTGGCTGTAAACGATACCGGCATGTAGCAAATACATGCCACCGGATAGGACGCCCGCTGCAATCATTAATCCCGTAAAGATCGGTTTGCTCTGTTTGTCTGACCCTTGAAATGTGCTGTACCTCATGGTCTTGCCGAACAATCCAGTGAAGAGATAAAGGCCAACGACAAAAGCCAAAAGCAGCAAAGAAATATAGATAAAAGGCGCGCCGATTTGTTGAAGAATGCCCGCAAACAACGTCACCAAGCAAAAGCTGACAACAAACATCGCGATCAATGAAGTTGAGACAGAAAAGGGTGAATAGCCAGTCATCTAATTTGGCCTCCCTACCCGGAAAAACGCCATAATCCGTTCACTCATTTTCAAATTCCAGAGTATGTCGATCAACATCTTCAACCAGATTTGCATGAACAACAAGAATGATCAGAAGAAATACCGGCACGACAAAAATGGAGAAAAAATAAGGGGCAGGAATACCAATAAATTTGGCCTCAGCAAGTGCGTTCAGGTACCATGGCCATGGCAGAATAGTTGCGATCATCAGTGTTATTGTCACAATTGTCAGCAAGCGCAAATTTCGGAATTTCTCTTTTAATTTTCTAAGGAAACGTGTCATTTAAGCAGAATCTAGCAAGAGATGATTTGATGTTATGTTTAAGCAGTTGGTTGCCAATTCTGGCGACATAGCATATCAACGGCTAGTTTTAAATTGGAGGATTGAGATAAATTCGTCCTCCAATATGGGTGGAAAGTCGTGTTTGGAGGGCGCTGCTTTGATTCCTATTGTAATAATTGCAGATGATCATCCGCTGTTCAGAGATGCGCTTCGTCAGGCGATCTCGGGTGCAATTCCTGATTGTAAAGTCGAAATGGTCGGAGACCTCGATGGCCTTCGTAAACTGTTGAATGAGATCAGTTCTGCCGATCTTGTTTTACTGGATTTGTCGATGCCTGGTTCCAGTGGGTTTTCCGGGTTGATTTCAATCCGTGCGGAATTTCCAGAGACACCGGTCGTGGTCGTCTCCGCTTCAGAAGATACGATTACAATCAAAAAATGCATCGAATTGGGCGCTTCCGGTTTCATCCCTAAGTCGTCTGGTACGGAGTATATTGTGGACGGAATCAAGTCAGTTCAATCCGGTGAAGTCTGGGTTCCCCCAAATATTGATCTTGATACAGATATGGATGCGGAATCAGCCGAGATTATCGGAAAACTTCAATCGCTGACACCGCAGCAAACCCGTGTTCTGTCAATGCTCGGCGAGGGCCTGTTAAATAAGCAGATCGCTTATGAACTCGACGTTTCGGAGGCAACCGTGAAAGCGCATGTTTCCGCTGTTCTACTGAAGCTAGATGTCGATAGCCGAACGCAAGCCGTTATCATCATGAACAAAATTGGTTCGGGATTTCTGGAAAGTGCGGTAAGTGCCGACTAAGCAGCTTATTCAGCAGCCTGAGTACTAAACCTGCGTTGTGAAACCAATGCTCTCAGTGCGGCCGGCTTGACCGGTTTATTCAGA
>JBCCXO010000035.1:0-35862 GCA_039191645.1 Pseudomonadota bacterium
GCTGAAACAGGTCCCTGCCGCGGAATACAATCCATTTGAATGCATAAAAACAAACATCATGGGTGCGCAAAATCTGGTTGAGGCGTGCTTGGCAAGTGACGTCAGGCGCGTGGTGGCTCTTTCCACCGACAAAGCCGCCGCTCCTATCAATCTTTATGGCGCAACCAAGCTTGCCTCCGACAAGCTGATTTCTGCTGCAAATAACATCGTTGGCAAACGGGACCTTAGGTTTGGAATTGTGCGCTACGGAAACGTAATGGGCAGCCGCGGATCTGTTATTCCGTTCTTTCTGAACAAGCGCAAGACGGGCAGTTTGCCGATCACAGATTCAAACATGACGCGCTTCAACATAACGCTTGAGGGCGGAGTGGATTTAGTGGTCGAAGCATTTGAGAAAACACTCGGCGGGGAAATATTTGTTCCAAAAATACCAAGCTATAGAATAACAGATGTTGCTGAGGCAATCGGCCCTGAATGTGAGCACCCGGTGATTGGCATACGTCCAGGTGAAAAACTGCACGAAGAAATGATCACTGACAGCGACAGCTTTTATACCGTGGATTTCGGCAATGGTTATGGCATTTTGAGCCCAAGCAGCCCAGTTCAAATTGATGAATACTGTGAACGCACAGGCGCCACGCCAGTGGAACCCGGCATGAATTACAACAGTTTTAACAATCCGGATTTTCTAACGGTTGAAGAAATTCGAAGTCTGGTGCGCGAACACGTTGACCCAGAGTTTACGGCTTAGAATCCAGGCTTCCTTTGCCATTTAGAAACCTCATCCCGTCTAAAGCAGTTCTGACCGCATCAACAACACGCTCCACATCATCGGCTACCATCTTTGGAAAGAATGGCAAGGATAACACTTGTCGATAATATGCCTCTGCACCTTCCATGCTCAACCCTTTATAACGTTTGCGATAATAGGGTTGCAGGTGTGTAGGAATATAATGCACCTGCGTGCCGATACCCATTGCTTTCAAGGCATTACAGAACGTGCTCTTTTCAATCCTCAGCATGTCATAGTCAATCAAAATTGGGTAAAGGTGGCGAACCGGATCAACCCCTTTTGCTGTCGGTATGGTTTTTAATGGCATGTTGCTTCCATTGAAAAACCCGTCATAGAGCTTTTTGAGGGTTCTTCGCTTCTCCGCAATCTGATGCATTCGCGAAATCTGACTGGAACCCAGCGCACAAGCAACATCAGTAAGCCTGTAGTTATAGCCAAGAGATTGGATCTCATAATACCACGGATTAGGTTCGCCTTTTTTATCAAATGCGAGTTCCGAAAACTGAAAGTTTTCCGGATCTCTCTCCATTCCGTGATTTCTGAGATCTTTTAACTTCTTTGCAAGCCAGACATCTTTCGTCGTGATCAATCCCCCCTCGCCTGTCGTGATCGTTTTGACAGGATGGGTGGAATAGGTCGACAAAACCGAATATCGACAATTCCCAACCATCTGAACTTCACCGAGATGATCCACAAATGTTGTACCAAGTGCGTGGCAACAGTCTTCTATCAACTCAATGTTTCTTTTCCCCGCCTCAACCGAAATCCCGGCCATGTCAGCATGTTCACCATTGATATGGACAATGATGGCAACTTTCGGCGAACTACCTTTCTCAATAGCCCTGTCAGCAGCCTCCGCAAAAGTCTCAGGCGTAATAAGCCCAGTCTCTGGGTCGCAATCGATGAACTCTATCTCGGCACCAGCATAAGCAGCACCGTTGGTCGATGCAGCAAAAGACATGGTCGGCGCAAGCACAACATCGCCAGGTTTCACTCCTAAAGCAAGGCAGGCCAAATGCAGCGCCGCAGTGCCATTGGCGACAGCAACCGAATTCGCAACACCTAGATAATTTGCAAATCCTTCCTCAAATTCGGACACACGGGGCCCTGTCGTAAGAAACGGAGATTTAAGCGCTTCTACGACTGCCTGGATATCAGCATCCGTTATTTCCTGTTGCCCGTAAGGAAGAAAAGGTTTCGACATTCCAGCCCTTATCGATCAAGTTTCTTCTGAGTTTCGTTTCTAAAACAGCCGCACTTATGAGTAACAAATCCAAATGTAAAACAAACGAAATGACATTTGCTACGCGTTAAGATAGGACTAGCGTGAATTCCCCGCAAGCTCTAGCGTATCGACAAATCAAAAAAAATCAAACATGGCAAAAAATATATTTCTTGATGGAACAGAAATTGGCAGGGGTTGTAAACCCTATGTAATCGCGGAAGTCTCTGCCAACCACAACGGATCGATTGAAAAGGCGAAAGAAATTATCTCCTCAGCAGCCCGAAACGGAGCAGATGCTGTAAAACTCCAAACCTATACTGCCGATACAATCACGATTAAATCAGATCGGCCGGAGTTCCGGATCAAAGGCGGATTATGGGATGGATACCAACTTTGGGATCTATATGATTGGGCCCACACACCGTTTGAATGGCACCCGGAACTCTTTGATCACGCACGTAAAGAAGGCATTACCTGTTTCAGTTCTCCTTTCGACGATACCGCGGTTGACCTGTTAGAGGGGCTGAACGCACCGCTGTACAAAATTGCCTCGTTTGAAATGACAGATCTACCACTCATCCGTAAAGTCGCAGCAACACAAAAGCCCATGATCATGTCAACGGGCCTTGCTTCTCTGGAAGAGATTGAAAAGTCTTTATCCGTGGCACGCGATGTTGGCTCGGGAGAGATCGTACTTTTGCACTGTATCAGCGGTTATCCGACACCTCTTGAACAGGCTAATCTCAAACTTATGCTGGAACTTCAGGAAACGTTCGATGTGCTCGTCGGCCTATCAGACCATACATTGGCAAACACAGCCGCAATCGCAGCCGTATCCATAGGAGCGTGCATAATTGAAAAACACTTTACGCTGGCTCGGTCAGAGGGTGGGGCCGATGCGGAATTCTCCATGGAACCTCCCCAACTCAAGGCCCTTTGTGAAGATACAGAAGGAGCCTGGAAATCCATGGGAGATGGTGTGCGTCTCACCCCGTCTGTTCAAGACAACAACCGTGTGTTCCGCAGGTCGATTTATACCGTAGGTCCAATACAGAAGGGCGATGTATTCACAAAGGATAACATTCGCTGTATCCGGCCTGGCCTCGGCCTTCCCCCGGAACTGTATGACAAGGTGCTTGGCAAAAAAGCTGCCAGTGATATCGATTATGGCACACCACTCGAAACTACCCACATTGAAGGTGGCGTCGCCTAACCACCAACAGGGTTCGTATCGTTCAGGTAGTACACAAATCCCTGCGAATTGACGTGTTGAGACACAAATCCACTCGCCTCAAACAGAGTTATGGACGCGGTGTTTTCTGGATGAACTTCTGCAGAAATAGTATGGATGCCACGCTGCCGGGCATGTTCGATCGCTGCCATCATGACGGCCCGCGCCAACCCCTTGCCCCTAAACTGCGGGGACAACGCTATGCCGATTTCCGCTTTGTCCGGAATACCGGATTCCAAATCAAACCGAACATGAGCAACATTTTCCTTGCCCATGCGAATGCACAACAACACGCAATCTTCAATCACCAAAGCATTTTCAAACCATTTCACATGGTGTTCAAAGGCTGGTTGTTCCGCATGTTTGTAAAACTCAGCCGCATTGCCAGCATACCGCGCTTCATAAACAAACCGGGCATCCGCCATGGTCGCAGAAACAACCTCAAGACTTCGCGAGACAAGCATATCAGCAACGCGTTGGCCTCCCTTGCCATCACACAGTTGCCAGGCGTTTTCCGCCAATTCTCGGTATAACGCACCATCTTCAAAGATGTTCCGCAGAGCCTCCTTGATGCTGGATTTATCCGTTTCAACACATAATCCGGATCGCGATGCTTCAATTCCTTCAAAATTTAGACGTTGGTTTTCAGCTACCATCAACACGATCGCAGGCACGCCCAGACAACATCGCTCCCAACTGGTACCACCGGCTGCGCACACCAGGAGATCGGCAGTCCCAATGCGTTTTGCCATGTCAGGTTCAAAGGTAATTTTTTCCAAATGCCCATGAAGTTCTGGCGCGATTTCCACCGCTTCGAATTCACCAACAAGTCGAATGTGAAACGAGTAATGCTCAATTAACTCGCCCAATGCATCCAGTGCAGCTACCGCCGGCTGAAAAACATGTCCGCCACCAAACGTCACGAGTATTTCAGGATTTTCCTTCATAGTTCGAGGCGGACCATTGAGGTTTTGGCGCGCCTTGCTGAACTCCGGACGCAGTAAGGCGTACTCAAGGCCGATCAACAGTTCGCAGGAACTGTCTACCAAGGATTGATAATCGCTTGCCTCTCTTCCAGGAGAAAGATCCAGCAGAACATCACAGGCATGAGGTCGATCAGCCAGATCATCAATCACCATGATTTTTGTGTTTGGAAATTTTGCGCGAACAAAATTTTCCCACTGGTCATCAAGCGCGTAGTGATCAACGATAAACCAATCCGCACCCTTGACCATAAGGGCTGAAAAAGCCTCTGCATCCGCTTCCTGATTGATACCGATCCCATGCGCTTCAGAGCCCTCGGTCGAGCTGGGCAAAAGGCAAACTTCAAAGCCGGATTCCGCGATTTTTCCACCGATATTTCCGGAATAATCACGACAAACAAACACACAGGTAACCTGTCGATCACGCAAGTAATTTGCTAAGGTTAAACATCGCATTACATGGCCAGCACCAATTTGCGATGATGAATCCACCCGAAAAACACATTTTAGCGGCAACTGACGATCTCCCGCCTTTTAAAATTGCTACTTAACATTTGTCGAACACTCTGCCTATAAAGTCCATTAGGTTAAGGGGAATAACAAAATCAGTTTCATGTTGGAAACACTCGTCTGCATAATTCCTGCAAGAGGCGGAAGCAAACGCATCCCGAGGAAAAATATTGCTGCATTCAACGGCAAGCCTCTGATCGGCTGGTCAATCGAATCTGCATTGCATGCAAATATTTTTTCACGGGTGATTGTCTCCACCGATGATGCCGAGATTGCCGCAGTTGCCAAACATCACGGCGCCGAAATCCCGTTTATGCGAGACGAAAACCTCTCAGACGATTTTGCAACAACCGCTGACGTATTAACCGATGCGCTATCCAGATTGCCAGAGTGCACTTATGCCTGTTGTCTGTATCCCACGGCACCAATGATCACACCATCCGATTTAAAAAATGCGTATACCAAGATCAAGACCTCTGCAGCTGACTGCGTTATGTCAGTTACCGATTACGACTTTCATCCATTGCGTGCCTTCGCCCGGCAAGAGGATGGAACGGTGTCATTTCACTGGCCGGAATATGAACTGACTCGGTCTCAAGATTTGCCAGAAATGCTGCATGATGCCGGTGCATTCTACTTTTTCAACGTACAGACTTTTCTAAAATCCGGAAAATTAATCGCAAAAAACACGATTGGAATGAAGCTGCCACGCAAACAAGCAGTTGACATTGACACGCAAGAAGACTTTGAACTTGCACAAGCTCTTCATTTGTTGGAGCAGGAAGGCAAGTCATAAATATTATGAGCAGTATGCGCGTCGCTCTCGTGGGGTTTGACAGGCGAACCGCTGAAGGTTTTGAAGCGGCAGGGATAAATATTGTCTCGCATATCTATGCCAATCCCTATGAGAAAGACGCAGTGTATCCCAATCAACCCGAGCTGATTAACTTCCATCATTGGAAGCAGTATGCATTCAAAACGAATGCCGCCCCACCGGAGATGAAGTCAATCCGGAACGCGTTTCAAGGCAGTTGTTTTCAAGATTTTATTCGAAGTACAGATCGCTGGGATTGGTCTCGTGAACTCGTTTATGACTGGAGTGACTACAACCACCTTTTTTCGCTCGCCTTCGATGACGCCTGTAATTGGCTCTTGAAGTACAACCCCGATGTCGTGATTTACTCCAACGTCCCGCATCAGGGTATTGCGATTGTCAATTACCACACTGCAAGAGCGCTGGGAAAACGTACCAAAGTATTTATACAATCCCCCTTCAGCGGCAGAAGCTGGTTGGTAGACCATTGGAATGATCTTGGGTCTTTCAAATCGTCCATTCCGGGCGAGGATTTCGAAATTGATATCGCCCCACCGGAGGCACAGCCCTTCTACATGAACAAAGTGCGCAGCGAGACAAACCAGATTTGGCGGTCTATGGCTCACAAGCTCCGGGCCAGAACAATCGTTAGTTTAGGTTTAACAGGCGTGACCAATCGTGCCCGTAGGCGAAACTTTCAACGAAACATGGGGCGGTGGCAAAAAGCGGTTGAAGACGTACGCTATCTGAAGAATGCAAAGAGATTTTTTTGTGATTCGCCCGGAAACGAGCCATATGTGTACTTTCCCCTTCACCTACAGCCTGAAATGACAACTGATATCTTGGGCGGCATCTATGCTGACCAAGTCCTGGCCTTGGAATCCTTGCGGAAAATGGTCCCCGAGAACACGTTTATCTACGTCAAGGAAAACCCGAAACAAACAGGTCGGCTTAGAAGTGAAGCTTTCTTCGAACGTTTGGCAAAATTACCCAACATCAAGTTTTTGTCTCGTAGCGTACCCAGCTTCGATCTAACAGAAAACTCTGTAGCCGTTGCGACCATTACCGGAACTGTAGGCTGGGAGGCTTTGCGGATGGGCAAACCAGTCATTGTGTTTGGAGACACGTATTGGAAAAAATTGCCCGGTGCTTTTAAATTTGATCAGAACATATCTTGGGAACCCATCCAAAGCTTCCAATTTGATGAACATGCATTGAAACGGGCAACACAACAAATCAGCAAACATGCGCATGTTGGTATCTGCGATCCCGCCTATGCCGTCATGCAGAAAAACTTTGACCCAGAGGACAACGCTGCAGAACTTTCACACACGCTGTTTACCAAAGGCGGAATTTCATGACGGCATACCGCTGGTTGATTATCCCTGTCGAGGTTAAACATCGAGAGTTTCTGTCCAGAATTTTGTTGTCGGCATTGGCAGCATCGAAAGGGTATCGCGTTCTCATGGGCAAAGACACGATGATCCGCCGTCTTGCGCCAGCACTGCCAAAGGGGATCATCTTTGACAAAAGTCTTGGAACCGCAAGACACGGCAAACCGCAACGCTTCAAGCGGCTGGGACACAAAGTTGTGGTACTGGATGAAGAGAGCACCGGCTTTTACGGATCTCCGGAACAATTTCTGTCGGTTCGGCTCGCAAACGAAACGCTACAGGCATGCGAACGATGGTACTGCATTTCAAAAAAACTAGAAGAGCACGCGGCAAAACTGTATCCCGCGCATGAAGACCGGTTCTTAACCACGGGCCTTCTACGCACAGATATATGGCGTAGCCAGTTCCATACGTTTTATGAAAACGAGCGAAACCAGATCAAAGACGAACACGGACCTTTCATCCTGTTCGACTCAAATTTTGGTGGAATCATACACGCGAGAGGCGACGCTTTCGTACAAAAACAAATACGCGGACAAAAAAAGGCCTACGCAGACGTTGAAGCCCGAATGGCGAAAATTTTTGAACAGGGCCGCCCGAACCTGGAAGCCTTCATCGACGTCATTCCAAAACTGACTGAGTGGTTTCCCGACCACCGCATTGTCATCCGTCCTCATCCCTCTGAAACAGTCTCGTTCTGGGAAGAAGCTTTTTCAAGCAATCCCCGTATCCTCGTCTCAAACCAAGGCGTTGCAACGGGATGGATTCTTGCCTCGGATATGATGCTGCATCACGGATGTACGACAGGGATCGAAGCTGAAATTCTTGGCAAACAACATGTGATGTATGCACCTCACCCCGATGATCATCATGATACGGAGGTGATGCAGGCTTTTGCCCCGATTGTAAAGTCACAGCAAGACCTTAAAGACCATATTACAAACAATCTGGCCCAGGCGAATACGCGACCATCGACATCACAAAAGGAAACATTCTTTGCAAACCTTTCCGGCATGCTGGCAGCGGAGAGCATCTTGGATGATATTGAAACGCTCGCTTTTTATTCAGAAGACTTGCCAGACTCATTATCACTGCCTGTTCGCTTAAGAATCTGGTTTGCGCAGAACAAAACCCGCTCCGAAAAGGAGCACAAATACATCAAACAAAAATGGCCAGGGTCCAGCTCAACCGAAATCAGACAAAATCTGACCATCGCCGCCGATGGCCTCGGAGTGGCGCGTGATTTTGCCGTGAATGAAGTTTTTGATGAAGTCTGGGAGATCAGAAAGGACTAAGGCATCCAGTCTTGTTCATGCGGCTCAAGCCACAATTCGCGCAGCCACTTCGCTGGTTTTGTTCGATATCGAAGTTTGCTCCCGGCCCCGACAAGCGCTTCTTCCATTTTTGGATCGCCGTGAAAACATAAGACCCTGCAGTTGTTGGGTATCGCTGGCGCCTTGAACAAATTAAACGGCACCATTGGAATAGCCTGCCTCTTAAAAGACCCAATCCAGCCCTTGGGAAAGTATTTCAAGTCCCCCCGCTTATGGGCAGTCATGGAAATATACTTCTGTTCACCGCGATAGGAAATTGAGGCCTCAACATCCTCTTCAAAATCGGTATAGAGATAGTCATGTTTTCCGGGCTCAAACTTATACACAGACCCATGACCACCAACCGGTTGAAGCGGATGATACTGATAACGCCATTCCCGTCCCATACACAATTTGCCGGGTTCAAAGTCAAACAGATCATCCAAGGGACCAATGACAATAACGTCCAGATCCATCACCAAAGTGGGCCCCTCTAACCCAACTTCGTTCGGTTTCATCATGGTAACTTTCCGCCAGGCCCCCCGACGTTTGCCTGTGGTCATCGCAGTTACCATCTGCTCTTCAAAAGGAACAATGGGCAGTGGATGAGTTTCGACACCTTGATTAATTCCCTGCGGATGCTCCGTAAAGCAGATGAAGCGGAAAGGCCTGCTCATAGCGCGCTTAACGCCAGCATATAGCCGATTCACATAGTAAGGGGGAAACTTGGTACCCCACTTGATGCAGACAATGTTGACGGGTTTCATAAAGGAAAATTTTCTAGGATCTGTTTTTGAGTGCACCTAGCATTGAATAGGGTTGCACGCAAATTCTGGCTCGAAAATCGCAACAATCAAATAAGTTTCAAATTAAACTATCCACACCCTAGTTCAGTTTCATTTTTAATTTCAGCAAGTTGCATGTAAAACGTTCTAAATTTTGATTCCAGTGCGCGCCCTGTTCCAAAGCGCTTTTTTATAACGAATGATATTGCAGGACCACTACAATGTTTAAACGCATCGTCACTGTCACAACCTTCCTGCTCTTCGCAGGATTGACCTATCTTTTGTTTTGGCCTGTCCCAATCGATCCGGTTGCATGGGACGCGCCTGAGGACCAAGGCTATACCGGCGATTTTAAACCCAACGATATGTTAAGCAACGTGGTGAAAGTGGACCTTGGCGGTTACACAAACCCCGAAGATATAGCGATCGGTCCCGACGGTTTGGTCTATATGTCGAGCCGACAAGGTGCATTGCTCCGGTTTAATCCGCAAAACAATCAGGTCAGTGTTTTTGCCGAGACACAGGGCATCCCCCTCGGCATAGAATTCGGTTCAGACGGATATTTGTATGTGGCAGATGCCTACAAAGGGCTGCTGAAAGTGGATAAATCCGGAAAAGTCACCCTGCTTGCCAACCAGACCTCTGCGGGTTCACCCATCCTGTTTGCGGACGATTTGGACGTAGATTCATCGGGTATGGTTTATTTTACCGATGCGTCGACCAAATTTGGCGCTAAAGCCTATGGCGGTGGACTTCCCGCTTCGCTGCTCGACATCCTCGAACACGGTCCAAATGGCCGCGTATTGAAATATGATCCGACAACCGGGGAAACAACAACGCTATATTCAGGGCTTAGTTTTGCCAACGGTTTAGCGCTTACCCAAGATGAAAAATACATTTTGGTCGTGGAAACGGGCAGCTATGCGATACACAAAATCCCGGTGGCAGATTCAAGCTCAGCTGAAGTTATCGTAAGCAACCTTCCCGGTTTTCCAGACAACATCAACGATAATTCTGATGGCTCGTTCTGGGTAGGCTTGGCAAGCCCGAGATCCCCTCCGGTTGACCAACTTTCAGATCAACCCTTCTTACGAAAAGTGGTCCAACGGTTGCCCGCATTCCTGAGACCTAAGCCGATCCGATACAGTTTTATCGTACGTATGGATGAAAATGGCAAAATTCTGGAAACCCTTCAAGATCCTGCTGGCGGCTATGCCTTAACAACCGGTGCGATCGATGCACCAGATGGCAGAATATACATTTCCAACCTGACAGAAAATGTTTTCGCCTACCTTCAACGTTAACCTCGTATGAATCCAGTGGGTTCACTTTGTTGGACATGTCGTAATTTTGGATTATCCTGATTTTGGGGGCCAGATAAGGAGATCAGCATGACTGAACTCGAAAGACAGGTCGCAAGCCACTATGGTCGCAAAAACCTACTGGAATCAATTCTCGACGGCTTAAAAGCGCAAGGGTCAGATCTGGATAACCTAACGCCAGAAGACATTGCACCCGTTGATGAATTCCACACAGCAGGCAGAATAACAACACTCAAAGCACTGGATTTGGCACCAATTCAACCCGGAATGCATCTGCTCGATGCCGGGTGCGGAATCGGCGGAACTGCCCGACACCTTGCCATCGAAAGAGGGTGTTATGTAACCGGTGTAGATTTGACACCACAATATATAGAAGTCGCAAACGCCTTGTCAGACCGAATGGGTCTGGCAAACAAATGCGAGTTTCACGTGGGAAACATAACCAGTCTGAAATTCGAAGACCGCAGGTTCGACGGGATCGTAAACTTTCACGTCGCCATGAATATAGATGATCGTTCAACCCTCTATAACGAGTTCTTCAGAGTGCTGAAACCAGGAGCATTCCTCTGCATATTTGATGTGCTTAAAGGTCCCGGCAACGGAATGCGATACCCTGTTCCCTGGTCCGAAGATGGCACAACCAGTTTTCTTCGGTCGAGAAACGAAATGTTGGAACTGTTAAAAACGTCCGGCTTCAAGATTTCTGCAGAAGAAAATCTTCGAGAGTTTGCACTGGAATTTTTTGCGAAGGTCTTTGCAAATGCGGCCAGTGCAGAAGGACCGCCACCTGTCGGACTTCACCTTTTGACAGGTAAAAACTCACCGGAAAAATTCCAAAACTACTACCACGCATTGCAAGACCATCAGATCGAACCGGCAATCATTGTGGGGGTGAAGAGTTAGTCTAAGGGCCTGATTTTTTGAAAACAGATTTGGCAGAAAGAACGAGGCCACCAGCGAGAAGTCCCCAAAATGCTCCGGATATCCCAAACAAGCTGATACCGGACGCCGTGAGTAAAAAAGTAACCGCAGCACCCTCCCGACTTTCAACTTCTTGAAAGGCCCCTTGAGCTGCGCCACTGAATGCACCAATCAAAGCCAATCCCGCGACAGCTTCGATCAGGATGGCGGGTGCAAGGCTAACAAATGCGGTAATCGCACCAGCCGCTAGACCAAAAAGAATATAGCCAACTCCCGCAACGATTGCAGACCAATATCGTCTCTCCTTGTCGGGATGCGCATCTTCTCCCGCGCACATAGCTGCCGTGATCGCGGCCAGATTAACGGCATGCCCGCCCATTGGATTTGATGCCAGCGAAAATAACCCGGTGATGGAAAACCAGGCACCGGTTTTGACGGCATAGCCATTCGTTTTTAAAACCGCTATTCCCGGAATATTTTGCGAAGCCATGGTGACGATGAAGAGCGGTAATGCGATGTTTGTAACAGCGGCCACAGTAAACAGGGGCTCCACCCAAACTACTTGAGGAAATGCGGAAGCTGTAAGCGTTGTCCATGTGTTTTCAGGCAATTCAATGCCAAAAAACATCACAAGAAAAAACGCCGAAAGGGCAGCCGGTACAGCAAGAATCTTTTTCCAGGCTCCAACGAGGACCCATGCAAGCAGGATTGGAAGTGCGAGGATAGGGTCAAACGCGATCGCCTTGAAAGGAGCAAGACAAAGCCCAAGCAATATGCCCGCAAGCATGGCATTCGCCAGGGACATAGGGATGAGATCAATCAACCTTGCCAAAGGCTTCCAGAAACCAGCTACGATCAATGCAATGGAGCAAACAAGAAAACCGCCAACAGCAGCCGAAAATCCTCCCTCAATAGCCCCGGTAGAAACCAATAACGCGGCGCCAGGTGTAGACCAGGCAATGCTGACCGGAATTCTGGAAGCAACACTCAAAATCAACCCGCATAAGCCCATTGCAATCGCAAGAACCATAAGACCAGAGGCTGCTTGCGCTTTACTGGCCCCTACGGCATCCAACCCCTGAAGGACGACCGCAAATGACGACGCAAAACCGGCAAATGCGACGAGCAAGCCCATGATGACAGCACTGGCGGAGATATCTTTGATCATGGTCGAACACTAGATCAGCGAATCGCCCCTGAAAACCGGAAACTTGTGAGCCAAACCGGCCGCCCCCTTGTAATACCAGGGGTGCAGTTGTTAATTCATGGGAAACACCCGAAAAAATCAGTGGCAGAACAAAATGACCCCCATACATTCTAAAATGTTGATTATTGGTTCCGGACCTGCGGGCTATACCGCAGCCATTTATGGCGCGCGCGCGCTATTGGAGCCCACCCTGGTCGCCGGTCTCGAACAGGGCGGACAACTCATGATTACGACCGAGGTAGAAAACTATCCCGGTTACGCCGAAGCCGTTCAAGGTCCATGGATGATGGAACAAATGTTGGCACAGGCAAAGAATGTGGGCGCAAATGTTCAAAACGACCACATCATGGAAGTTGATCTGGACGTCAGACCCTTCCGGGCTGTCGGGGATTCAGGACAGGTCTACACCGGGGATACGTTGGTCATTTGTACAGGGGCGAAGGCAAAATGGTTGGGACTGGATTCCGAACAAACCTTTATGGGCTTTGGCGTCTCAGCATGCGCTACCTGTGACGGGTTTTTCTACCGCGGCAAAGAAGTGATTGTGGTCGGCGGCGGGAATACCGCGATAGAAGAAGCGCTTTACCTTTCAAATCTTGCGTCCAAAGTCACAATTATCCATCGCCGCGACGAATTCAGAGCCGAGAAAATTCTGCAACAACGCGCCTTTGCAAAAGATAACATTGAAATCATCTGGGACAGTGAACTGGCTGAGATCACGGGCGAACAAAGCGTGCCGCCTTCTGTCACCGGCGCCAAAATTAAAAACCGCCTGACCGGAGAAATCAGTGATCACAAGGTTGATGGGGTCTTTATTGCCATTGGGCATGCGCCACAGACCGAACTCTTTGAAGGAAAGCTGAAGAAAAAAGACACAGGGTATCTCTGGACTGCACCAGACTCGACCGCCACAGAGATTCCAGGTGTGTACGCCGCTGGTGACATCACCGATGACATATACCGTCAAGCAGTGACTGCAGCGGGTATGGGATGTATGGCAGCACTTGAAGCTGAGAAATTTCTTGCTGAATTTGAGTCTATCAGCCAAGCTGCTGAATAAATGTATGTTTCCTGGAGGGGATGATGGATTGGGACAAGCTGCGGATTTTTCATGCGGTAGCGGAAGCTGGCAGCTTTACACACGCAGCAGACAAACTGAACTTGAGCCAGTCTGCAATCTCTCGTCAGGTAAGTGGGCTTGAGTCGGATCTCAAAGTCCCGCTTTTTCATCGTCACGCCCGCGGATTGGTTATGACAGAGCAGGGCGAAACGCTTTACGCCACCGCCCATGACGTCTTGCTGAAACTCGATGCTGTTCAGTCAAAACTCGTGGATTCCAAGGAAAATCCGGTCGGCAGACTAAAAGTAACAACCACCGTTGGGCTGGGAACCGGTTGGCTGACGACCCGGATTCATGAGTTTTTGGAACTCTACCCCGACGTGAGACTGGAACTCATTTTGGCGGATGAAGAGCTTGATCTTACAACCCGCGAGGCTGATTGCGCCATTCGGTTGCGACAACCCAAAAACCCCGATCTGATCCAAAGGCGGCTTTTCACGGTGCATTTGCACGTTTACGCTTCGCCAGGATACATCAAAAGCTACGGCCAGCCGGAAAACCTGAACGACCTCGAAGAAGGCCATAGAATCATCGCCTACGGAGACAATGTTCCCAATTATCTGGAGGGCGTAAACTGGCTGTTGACAGCCGGCATGGAAGGTGGCCGCAAACGGGAAGCCAGTTTCCTTGTCAACAATCTTCGCGCGCTGAGGCGGGTATGCGAAGAGGGGTCCGGGATCGCAGTGCTTCCAGACTATATCGTAGAAGACAGACATGCGCTTGTCCCGTTGTTTCCCCAAATTGAGGTCCCGGAGTTTGATACATTCTTGTGCTACCCGGAAGAACTGAGAAACACCGAAAGGCTCCGTGTATTCCGAGATTTTCTAATTTCCAAAGCAAGACACTGGAAATATTAATGCGCTACATTTCCTTTCAAGAAGCAGATAGCCTCTTAAGCTGGACAATGATCGCGGATGCCCTTCAAGAAGGTCACAAGTTGCCCAAGGCAGAGATTGGCGATCTCTTGTTGCAACAGCCACCCAATGCGCTGCTTAGCCGAGGCGCGTGGATACCGGGTTTGGGCATGGCCCTAAAATCGATGAGCGTTTTTCCAGACAATACACGCCTTGATCCACCACTCCCTTCGATTCATGGGGGCGTTCTTCTGTTTGATGATGACGTTGGCCATCTTATCAGCGTAATAGACGGGATTCTCGTAACAAAATGGAAAACTGCCGGCGATTCCGTATTGGGTGCACGATTGCTGGCAAATCCTAATCCAAAAACCCATTTGATGGTCGGTGCTGGTACAGTCGCCGCCTCTATCATAGACGCCTATCACGAGGTGTTCCCAACAATTGAAAGATTTATGATTTGGAACCGTACTCCCGAAAAAGCAAATAGACTTGCTGAAGAAAAAACCTCCGCGAATCTAAGCATTGAGGTCGTCCCCCAGCTGGCAGATGCGTGTGCAGAAGCAGATATCATCACAGCTGCCACAATGTCAGTTGACCCAATATTGCAAGGGCAACACATAAAACCTGGAACCCATGTAGATTTGATTGGTGCCTTTAAGCCCAACATGCGCGAAGCAGACGATGCGTTGATTTCCAAGGCAACGCTGTTCGTAGATTCAAGAGACACAACCATCGGTCATATCGGCGAGATAGAAATCCCACTTAAAAACGGCATTATCTCGCAAACAGACCTATTGGGCGACTTGTACGATCTTTGTGGAGATCGCACGGGTCGAAAGACAGAGGATGAAGTAACGCTGTTTAAAAACGGTGGCGGTGCTCACCTTGATCTCATGACGAGCAGAAAGATTTTCCAGGCAGTCACCCCCTGAAATTGTGACAATTCTGCAACAATGAGGAAAGAAGCTGCGCTTTTACGGGTAGATTTGGACCCAAACTCACCTCAGATGATTGTCTAAAATGAATTCTGATACACAATGAGAAGAGTTGGTTGATTCGTTTTGTTTTTTTCTCCTCCCGACAAACGAAATTTTCCAGCTGTTACCCTCTTGAAGGTTATGTTCGATAGGTACCTTCTTTTTACTCAGCCGGGCGAAAGGCCCGGCTTTTTTCTTGTTCAAATCAGCCAAAACCAACATTTACATGTAGAGAGGCTCCCCTTGCAGGGTTTTGTATAGGTCTGCTACCTGTTCGCCATAGCCGTTAAACAACACGGTAGGGATTCGCTCGCCGCTTTCAAGATCCCGTTCTGTCGCTTGAGTCCATCGCGGATGATCAACTTCCGGGTTTACATTCGCCCAAAAACCATACTCGTTAGGCGCCAATTCTTCCCAAAAACTCACCGGTCGCTCACTGGTAAAGCTGATTCTTTTAATCGATTTGATTGATTTAAAACCATATTTCCAGGGAAGGGCCAAACGCAATGGCGCGCCCATCTGTTTCGGTACTGGTTTGCCATAAGCACCCGTTACCATGAACGTAAGCTCGTTCATGGCTTCTTCAATTGTGATCCCTTCCACATAGGGCCAAGGATACCAAAATTGTTTTTGGCCAGGCGCCATGTCCTCATCCTTGAAGGTTTCAAACCGCACATACTTAGCGGCTGAGGTTGGCTGAGCCAGTTTAACAAGATGGGATAACTCAAACCCGGACCAGGGAACCCGCATAGACCAGGCTTCCACACAACGATGGCGATACAGCCTTTCCTCCAGCGGCATTTTATTGAGCAAATCATCAATCGCGATCGTCATCGGCTTTTCTACGTCACCATCAATTGCAATCTCCCATGGCCTAATCTTCAAGGCTTGGGCCGCCGTAAAGATTTGCTTGTGAGATCCAAACTCGTAGAAGTTGTTGTACCGAAGGTTCAGCTCTTCCGGCGTTATTGGCCTTTCCAGAGTATATGCCTCGTTGCGTTTGACCGGATAAAGACCAGCACTTGGATCTTCCTGTGCAAACGCATCCTGTACAAGCAGCGATTTCGACGATGCAAGTGTCAGTGCGCCAATACCAAAGCCTTTCAAAATCTCTCGGCGATTGTAGAAAACAGACTCAGGCGTGGCAGTATTTTCAGGCAAATGCCAACTTGGCTTTATAAAATTTCTTTTTCCAAACATAATTTAAAAATCCTTGCCCATCCGAAATTGGCTACATGTTGAAAAAAACAATCAAAAAGGCAACAAAACTTGCCTCACAAAAACGTTAGCTGTGACTTCAAATCACTCTTTGGCGATGCCGAAATTCGGGCGAGAATTAATCTCTGCTTCCGAAGCGCAAAGGGTGCTGATTTCGCCCCTCAACCCGCTGGCTGGAATTGGATTCACCAGTCTTGCGCACTGGGTAACGCTTGCGATGTTGCGCGGAATTCTAACTTGCGTGCTGGACTGACGATCACGGTCAATCAACGTTGTAGCTTGGCTACCAAATGCAAACCGAATGCCTCCCCACCCGGCCGCGTAATTGTCTTCACCGGCTTCAAGTTCACCGAAGATACTCCAACCATCAAACCCTTGGTCCGTCATCAAATGCTCAAAGGAAACGTTACCCACATTCCCGCGTGAGGTAAGTCGGTGACCGATAGAACCCCGCGTGTTGTCGGTAAAGTAGTAGGAGAGATCGACCTCATCGATAAACTCGGTCAGCACATGCTGGCCGAATTGTATACCGGCCAGAACATCCAGCGACCAACGGCCATTATAGACTGCAAATTCTCCGCCTACTCGGCCCGCATGTTCCGGATTCACATAAGACCAGTCCCCGTAGATACCGATCAAACCCACACTCGGGTCCCGCCAGAACAAGTGCAAACCTGCCGCTGCCCCTGTAAACTCATCATCATAAACGCCAAGGGCTGTATCGACTTGCACACCGAATTTCTCAAAGAACGGGATCGGGGATGCTACCGAAGCGGTAAACATGGCATTGGAAGCTGTGCCAATAACGTTGCGGTCAAATGCACCACCCAAGACGCTCAACTCAAAATTTAAGGAGTCGACGGAGGTGGCAGGAAGAGGATTGGATTCTACCTGTTGAGAAACAGGCGTTGGATCAAGCAGATCAGCGGCATTTGCCTGCGCGCCAACAAGCACGAGACTGGATGCAAATACGATCGATGAAAATAACTGCTTCAAACCTTAGATACCCATACCCGCTAAGCCGCTGCATGGCTGCCCCATGCGCCCAGCCATGACTAGACTAATTGAGCCGAATTGCAAATAAAATTCACGGCTTTAAGCGGGTTTACGCCCAATTTTCACCAGACTCTAAAACTTTTCTGACAGCAGTGGCATTTTTGCAATATATGACCGTCCCTCAACGACGATCAGGCCAAGCTGCCGCAAAACCGTTGTATCCGCGTGCAAGCTTCGGTCAGCGCTTCCGTTGATGTTGCATAAGAAATACGAAAATTTGGACCCAATCCAAACGCACTGCCATGCACAACTGCAACACCTTCCGCTTCAAGCAGCTCCGTCACAAAGTCTTCGTCAGTTTCGATCACCTTCCCGGTTGGTGTAGCCTTACCAATCAACCCGGCGCAGGAAGGATACACATAAAACGCCCCTTCTGGGCTTGGGCAATTGATGCCGTTTGCTTGATTTAACATGGAAACCACAAGGTCTCGGCGTTCTTCGAAGACTTTTCGCCGGTCCGCAATAAAGTCTTGGGGTCCGTTTAAAGCTTCGACAGCAGCCCATTGGGTTATGGAGGATGTACCGGAAGTAGATTGGCCTTGAACAAGGTTCATCGCTTTGATGAGTTCCAGTGGACCGCCGCAATATCCAAGGCGCCAGCCTGTCATCGCATATGCTTTTGAGACACCGTTCATCGTCAAGGTGCGATCATAAAGACCCGGTTCTACTTGAGCTGGTGTTACAAACTCAAAATCACCGTAACACAGATGCTCATACATATCGTCTGTTAAAACCCAGACATGCGGATGCTTCATGAGGACATCAGTCAATTCTTTCAGTTCATCACGACTATAAGCGGCACCAGATGGGTTGGACGGTGAGTTAAAGATTAGCCATTTCGTTTTTGGCGTAATCGCCGCCTCCAACTGTGCACCTGTAATCTTGAAATTGTTCTCAAGCGTCGCGTCAATAAACCTGGGTTCCCCGCCATTGAGTAGAACCATATCTGGATAACTTACCCAAAAAGGTGCAGGAATGAGCACTTCATCACCCGGGTTCAACGTTGCTGCAAACGCATTGTACAAAATTTGCTTGCCACCCGTCCCCGCAATGATCTGCTCAGGCGCATAATCCAAACCGTTCTCACGTTTGAATTTATCTGAAATTGCCTTACGCAACTCAAGGATGCCAGGAACCGCAGTGTATTTTGTTTCCCCGCGATTGATCGCGTCAATTGCGGCCTGTTTAATATTGTCTGGAGTATCAAAATCAGGCTCCCCTGCGCCAAGGCCAATAACATCTCTTCCCGCTTCTTTGAGTTCCCTGGCTTTTTGGGAAACAGCGATGGTCGCAGAAGGTTTCACACGCGAAAGGTTGTCGGCAATAATGCCCATGGTTTTGCTCCGGAGATAAATGGATCTAACGTGTATTTCTGAAAGAACACACCCGTACGATCTTTATTCCTGTACTTGGCTCAAATCAAGTGCAGGACGTCTTTGTGGGACAGGAATCGGTGGCTTATATTTCCCACCATTGGTGTGCTTAATCCCGAACGGATTGGCACCAATCGCCCCCCCTAAGGAAATTCGCACATCTTTGCGCAACTTCTTACGCGGTTTCAACAGCTTCTGCGCCCGCGATTTAAGCGATGGACCGGTTGTGGTTTTGGATTCATCTTGCGCGACTTCGACATTGCTACCTGCGGTTGCTGATCCTGTAACCGGGACGAACTTGTGAAATGGCCGCTTGGTCGGGATTGGCAAATTTTTGTAAGGATTTTTTGCAGCCTCAGCTCTTTGAACGAGGACCTGGGTATCAATCCCATCGAAATCCTGCGCCGAAGGTGCTTCGGCTGGCCGGGCATCCGGTACGATTGTTGCAGGATATTTGCCCGGGCAAATTGATCGCGTGATATCGACCGGAATTGCGGAATATTCCAACGGCCTGCGAATCGTGTTGATCGTCGGCCTAAATCCATCTGTGTTCTTGGCAAAAGCATCCGTCAAAATTTCCGCAGCTTTCACATTTCTGCTCAATCCTGACTTATGTCCAAACACAATTGCCGCGAGATTTTTACCGTCACGCTTGGTTCGAACAACCACATTAAAGCCGGACGCACATACATATCCGGTTTTCAATCCCGTTGTTCCTTCAAACAACCGCAGCAGAGCATTGTGATTTCGAAGCCTCCGACCTGCAACACGCAATGCAGGAATGTCGAAAAACGCGTCATATTGAGGAAACTCTCTGGTCAGAGCAATCGCTAAAACGGCCATATCCCGGGCATTGGTATATTGCTGCGGATCATGCAATCCATGCGGATTGGTAAACTGCGTATCCTTCATTCCAAGACGCCGGGCATGGGCATTCATCAGTTTGACAAACTGATCTTCGCTTCCCCCAACTGCTTCACCCAACGCAACAGAGACATCATTTGCAGATTTGACCATGAGGATTTTCAGAGCGTTTTCGATGGTGAGAATGGTACCAACCGGAAATCCCATCTTCGATGGTGGCTGTTCAAGCGCCTTTTCACTGATCCGTACCGGAGAATTCATGGCCAAATGCTGCAATTCAATGGCCCGAAAAACGGTATACGCCGTCATAAGCTTGGTCAAAGACGCTGGTGCCCAGCGGACAAACACCCGATTTCGAGAAATAACTTTGCCGTTTGAAAGATCGACCACCATATAGGGTGCCGTTCTAACCGGCTGCAAATCAGCCCTCGCCTGCCCTATGGTCAATAACGAACTCTGGCATAGCATCAAAAGACAAACCATGACTGCGTATTGTAGTGTTCTCACCCGTAATCTCACCAAAAGTTGTCTTTTTCCTAAGCCTTTAGCCGTTTAACATAGCCTCAATTGCGCGGCCAATAAAACTGTTCAAATTAAAATTGATCAAGGCAAATTCAGAAAAAATCCCACTTACGTTGCGTAATCTCGCCGTAAAATGGCCACAGGAAAAACATGTATTGGTCGTGAATCCTCCCCAACTAAGCCAGAAACTTTATTAAGTTACATCTCACTACTGTTTGGTGGGGCGAAAAATGCGGCGAGAGTTCACCGATAAGGCGATAGCGATTCCGGCCGGTCCGAAAATACGCGGTGCGGCAGCCAGAAGTCGGGCACTTATATTCATCAATTTGATCTTGCTCGTCACTTTTGTGAGCACATCACTGTTCGCGCTGAAATTCTCCACATCAGGATATGAGCCAGTCTACACGATCAGCTATGCAGGCTTTGAAGGATTGCAGGCGATTTCAGACTATAAAGTTAACCCGGCTATGCCGGGTTGGAAGTAACGGGGACATGAGTGATGTCTGAGGTTTTTCATGTCCTCGTTACAACCCCTTTCAAACCACACCGTTAATTGCTTACTGTGTGACAAGAAAAAGCTTGATTTCCGCTAGCATACAACAAATTCTCGTCGAATGACGAGGTTATTCGGCAAAGTTCACGCTTTTCTTATCGGTATTGCAATTTTTATTGTCCCCTGCACATCCGCAGACGCTTTTGATGCGGGCTATCACTTTGATTTAACGCGTGTTGTGCTTAAGGATGAGGGATTGGGAACCGATGCAATTGATTCCATCAGCCTCGCAAATTGGTTGACGGATTACTATTCAACCGCCCCCGTGATCAAAAATCTGCTCCTAAAAGCCGCGTTGAATCGACTCCATTTTGACAATCTGGAAAACCGGGACGCGATTCATAATTACCACTCCTGGTTTTTGCAAAATTTAAGGGAGCTCGTGGAAGAAGCAGCACAAGAAAACGATCGAATAAAAATGTTAGTTGTCATTGGCATTGGACACCATGTTATTCAGGATTTTTACGCTCATTCCAATTGGGCAGATGTCTTCCCGCGAAAAGCCGATGGAAGGTTCGAAGTAAACCTACTGTCCACACAAAAATCTACCAGGACAGCAAACCTAAGAACTGGCACCTGGCCAGGACAGGGAGAGTTCGCCCATGGCAACTACGCCAGCGGGCTTAACAAAGATTCGCATGTGCGGCCTGGCTGGGAGACAGCATTTGTTCTGGCCCACGCAGCAACGCGCGACATTACAAATCAAATCAAACTGTGGGCAGAAACAAAAAGACCGGGCTTTTGGCAACATTTGGCCCAGTTGAACCTCACCCAAAAAAATCGCGAAGAATTGCTCAGAGACTTAACTTCTGCCCATGACGTCTCCATGTCTGTGCGGGCCAAAGTATTGGGTTTGCCAGCATCAGATGGGCATTGGAAAGGAAATTTGAGTGGCGACAGTGATGCTTTCAGCGCATCGACCAACAGATTTATTGCCTGGAAGAATTCGTTTTTGACGAGTTACTACCGCGAATCTAACATCGCAGTTAAACTCGCCAGACGGTTGGATAAACCTAACCCGCCTCAGCTTGCCGGAGCCAGGAATTCACAGCCGTTCTCCGGCAAAGCAATCGTTGTAAAAATCCATGCCTTTCGCCTCGAAGACGAAACATCCAATCTGGAAAAGATTGGGGCGAGAGTAATCATCAACGGCGAGACATATCTTGGCCGCATCTTTTCCAGACAGACCCAATATCGATTGGAAGGCGTGCCAGCTTGGCATGAAATTCATATTGAGGCGGACAAGCCGGAAATCCAGTCCGTGGAAATACAACTCTTTGCTTACCAAAAAGAGGGAAAGCGCATTGAAACACCACTGGATATCAATGAAGCGCCCGAAAAAACCCATATCCATATTGACCTGACAGGCAAACCGGGAAGTAGTGATGTCAGCAATACCGAGCTTCCCACGGTCGTTGACTCTTTTGGCAGCGGAGAAAATGCCGCCGGAATCCGTTATTCGATCGAAGTACACGATATTGTCTGAGGCGCAGTAACCTAGGTCTCGAGTATAGACTGATCAATGATTTCCTTGGCTTTTTCAGGTTCAGCCAAGTCTGCCACAACAACATTGCCCTCGGTAACGAGATCAAGGATTAACGTCCCCCCACCAAACAATCGACCGGATAGGCCCCGCCGTACCTTTGCTTCGCGAATGACCTGAAGCGGAACATCAATAGGAAGCTCTTTTGGCCAACCAGGATGACAAAACACGTGCCCGTCACTGATTTGCAGACGTATGGTTTGATATCGCAAAAAAGCATGCGCTGCCAAAAGCGGCACTCCAACTGCCATAACCACAATGAACAATCGAGCAAGTCCGCTGTCAGACTTTCCAACAATTGCCATGAACAACCAGGCAAGCGAATACAAAATTCCGATGGCGAGCGTTGGCACGAAAATATGCCAATGCGCCGAAAACAGCGGAACACCGGAGCTTTGAGCCTCGGCTCTCTCCAGAATGTGAACATCTTCCGGTTCCAACGTCACCGCGGGATTTGTATCGTGCATATCACGCACTATCTTTCATAGAGAACAAGTTACAATGCAATTCTAATCCGAGAATCAAAAAATGTGCAAGTTGACCAATTCGTATCTTTCTCCGGCCCTGGGTATAGTGTTTACCCTCATTGCATCGACTTTGGCTATGGGCGCGGAACAAGTCTTCACAACTGAAAAGGGACAGGTAAAAGTCGAAAAAGTAGTCTCGGGAATAGACACACCGTGGGCGATGGCGATGTTGCCAAGTGGGCAACTCCTCATTACAGAGCGCGATGGCAACATGATCCTTGTTGACCCCGGTTCACCCAACGAAAAACAAACTGTCAAAGGCCTCCCCAAAATAAAAGCATTCGGTCAGGGCGGCCTGCTAGACGTAGTCCTCGATCCTCAATTTGATAGCAACAATACGATTTACTTCACCTTCTCTCACCCAGACTTTTGGGGCAATGTTGGAACGGCGATCGCCAGTGCCACCCTCAACACATCCGGCAGCCCGCGCCTGGAGGACGTGAATATTCTTTTTACAATGGAAAACAAAAATGGATCGGGCTTCCACTTTGGATCGCGGATCGTACCGGACCTGAAAGGCAATCTTTACTTCACAATAGGAGATCGTGGAGCCCAGGATCGGGCCCAGGATCCGTTCGATGCCGCCGGCTCTGTGATGAGAATTCGCACGGACGGCTCTATCCCTTCAGACAATCCGCATGCAGATGGTAAGGATGCGTTACCGCAGACTTGGTCAATTGGCCATCGGAACCCGCAGGGCGCAACATTGAACGACGAAAACGGAGAACTTTGGACCTTGGCCCACGGTGCCAAAGGTGGTGACGAAATCAACATACCGGAAGCGGGCAAGAATTACGGATGGCCGGTAATTTCATACGGCAGGCATTATTCTGGCGGAAAGATTGGCGTCGGCACCTCCGCTCCGGGAATGGAGCAACCGATTTATTATTGGGATCCGTCCATTGCGCCATCCGGTATGGATTTCTACCAAGGGGATGCAATCCCTCAATGGAAAGGCGATCTATTTGTGGGTTCTCTGAAATTCCAGACGTTTGTAAGACTGGAAGTGGAAGGCAACGACATTGTCCATGAAGAAAGACTTTTCACCGAAGAATACGGTCGCGTGCGTGATGTCCGCGCTTTTCCCGATGGCGCGCTCTGGTTCCTAATCGATGATTCTGATGGCGCTGTCTATCGGATTACAGCAGCGCAGTAGGTTATTCGGGTGGCCATATTTGAGGCCAGTCATCGTTTTTGCCATCGCATTCGCCCTTCACGAACGCCTTAACCAGCTCAAAATTTGAGTAGTATCCACCTTCCCAGTACCAGAACGTGCGGCTGCCGCAATCGCCTATGCCTCTGCCCTTGTAAAAAGCCGACAGCGTCGAGTTACGATCGTCCCAACTTGTATTGAAAATTAACTCGGTGAGTGTTGGCCCCTTTTGCCCCAGGATCGGCAGGGAAAGTGAACGAACTTTGGCGCGTTCTTCATCAAAAACCATGACAACTTGTGGATAGTTATAGGCGCCGGGAAGGCCGCAGGGCAGCATGAAGAGTTTTGCTTCATTTTCTACTGAAACAGAGATTGCATCAAATTCTTTGATCAAGTCTTCGGTTTCATCACGCCCTTCACTACATCCATCCGTATTGTTGCGCCAAAACTCCAAAACCGGGAGTGGCAGATCTCCCGACGAACGAAGCAGAGTGACGCGCGTTGTAGCATCGCTCGGCACTCCATCTCCACGGGCCTGTAGCGCATCGCGTTTTCCAATGCGTTCCTGAACCTCATCCACAAACAGCGCACTGCCGGTCACGCCCGCCAAAGAAACTTTGACTTCCTGCGGTCCTTTGTCCGTAACATATTTGAACAATAGCGATTGCCCTTTCATCATCGCGTTGAGTATCTCGTTTTTTGAATTCTGTCCGGGAAATCGCCAGGTTCCCTCATCCTGATTTGCTTGGGACATATCAAGAACAATCTGTGCTTGCGCGTTCTCATCAAAAATCGCAATGGCCTTACCTTTTTTCAGAACATTCTTAGACGTCGTAAAATAGAAGACGGCCTCGGAGTTGGCTTTAGGGCTTCGCTCAAAACCGATGCTGTAGATCGCGTCATCGGCCCTGGTCTGCATGGTGCAATTCAGGGCATCATCGCACCACGAAAACCAATCGCGTACCTCTTTGCTGGTGCGGGCAAATGGTGTTGTCAGACAACAAAAAACAATTGCCTGCGCCAAAAACACACGGATTAGGAAACTCATAACGCTACCTCTTTTTGTAGACCTTGCATCGCGGGTGAATAATTGGCAACACTTTGCCGATTGAACTATAGGGTGTGAAATGAGCGGTTTTATGAAATGGTCAGCAGTCTTACTGTCATCGACGGCAATGTTTGCCGCAGCTTCGGCACAGGCGCAAGGCTTGTCCCAGAGCGCAAGAGACTGGTGGGTCACCTGCGATGATGATCGCTACTGCATTGCAGAAACAGCAGGAAAGTCGACCAGCGATTCAGACATGAAACTAAAACTGGAGCGCTCCAACAAACCCGATGGAAGGATTTTTGTAACGGTAAATCCAGGGCACAAACTTACCACCGGCATGCGTGTGGACATCGCAGTACTCGGCACAGACTATGAAGCAGGCGGAGAGATCAAGAAAGTTTATAAGGGCAATGAAATGGCATTTTCTGAAAAGCCCGGCAGCGAGTTGGTAAAAAAACTTCGGGAAGGATCAAAGGGACAAGTCACGGTGAAGTTTGGGGGCGAAATAGGTACTGTAGTCTATTCGGTATCCTTAAGCGGTGTCACAACTGCACTTTTGCTGATGGATGAAGTCCAAAGGAGACTGGATAGAGTCGATGCTGCCGTTGCAACCGGTGGTGAGCCCTCAAACTCACCCTCTGCCGAACGTGAAGCTGAAGGGGATGAGGTTGTTGGTGAAAACGGCCATGAAGACCAAAGTGAAGAAGCATATGCCGCAGCAAATACGCCCCCCGAAAACCCTCAGATAAATGACTTTTCGTCCGCTATTGGCTCAGGCAGCAACATTTATTCAGCAAACGATTTGCCAGAGGCTGTAATCATGCCCGGTTTTCGCAGCTACAATTGTGACATGGATGGCCCCATGCAGAGTTTTGGCGCTAAAGTTATGGGCATGGGAAGCGGCAATGTAATTTACCTGATACCCTGTCAAACTGGCGACGTGAACATCGAACACTATGTGGCAGTGACCGGTCCGAACCATGGTAATTTTGCAAACACCTATGAATTCGAACTTCCCATAGACTTTAACCAACCCAACCGCACTACAATTATCAGCCCGTCTTTCGACCCTCAGTCCGGAACACTAACCTCTATTACGTATAACAGTTCAAACTACGATTGCGGTATTTTCGAAAAGCACCAATATGTGCAGGATGGCGATTACTTCGAACTGATCGAATATAGAGAAAAGACAGACTGTGACGGGATCACGGGCCCCCCGGAGGGCTTTCCTCTAATTTGGACCATAGACGAAATGGGGCAATAACTCAGGTTCGAACCCGCGCAATTTCTTCGCCTTTAAAAGCCGCCAAGGCAGTGCGCTCAGGCAATGGTTCCCAACCGACTTCGTCGAGCGGTACAGAAGCAAACAGCATTGTTTTTTGATGCCCCATTGAAATATGGCATCCCTCGACATCCCATTCCGGCCCCTGCTGGCAGGCCACACAATTGCGCATGGATAATCCTGGCGCACGCGGCTCTGAAAAACCGCCGTTTTCTTCATAAATTCTGCGATGGCCGTGGACGAAAAGCGCGTCACTGTCGCTATACAAAAAGTTGGCACTTCCTATATCCGCCATTTCAGAGGCAAACTCCGCGAAGATTTGCAGCCTTTTGTTCACATCCGGAACAACACCGCCATCTCCCCATAAATCCCTCATCCGATCAAGCAGGATACAAAAGGCAAGCTCGGAATCAGTATTCCCGATGGGCATGCGATCAAGCTCGGTAAGATGATGTTTTTCATGCAACCCATGCAACGTTCCATTGTGAGCGAAAATATGGGTTCGACGCCCAAGTGCGCGCCGGAAGGGGTGCGTGTTTTCCATGCTCGGTTGGCCAACCGTTGCCAGCCGGACATGGGCGATCACGCAATCTGATTCCACACCCTGCTTTGAAATAAAGTCTACCCAGGGGCTGTTACTTGCGGGTTCCGCCTCTTTGATTGTAAGGGCATCACGATCCCTAAAATAGGCAATTCCCCAACCAGAATTATTTTTGTATTTCGAACCACCGTGGAGCGCGAATTCGTTCAGAGAATACGTCACCGCTGCCGGCTGACGACAGGTCATTGCAAACAGCTCACACATATATTCCCCTTTTCACGATAAGTTTCTCCTCATTTGTGTAACTCTTGCTGCAAGATTGGATTTTGACAATTCACAATTTCTGGTATGAGCAATCGTCCTCAGTGTCGCAAACCTCGCCAGAAACGGAAATGTCCAGAACTACCGCAAATTTTCTACTCCTCGCCGCTGGTGCAATTTGGGGAATGGGGTTCATCGCACAACAAACCGCGATGGATGATATTGGCCCCCTGCTCTTCATATCTTTGCGATTCCTGCTGGCCGGCTGTGTGGTTCTGCCGTTTGCACTTGCAGAACTAAAACGACAAAACCGTCCGGGCTACATGAGGGCCGTTTCAGAAAACACCAAAGGATTTTTTCTGGTTGGGTTTGCCTTTTTTCTGGGCATGACATTCCAGCAGGTCGGTTTAATCGAAACCAGCGTGACAAATGCAGGTTTCTTAACAGCCCTTTACGTGATCATGGTACCGCTTTTGATGATTGGCGTGTTTCGGGTCTCACAGCCGCTGATCATATGGCCAGCGGCGATGCTTTCAATGATCGGTATCTACCTGTTGAGCGGTGGGGACTTGCTATCATTAAATTGGGGAGATTTGGTTGTCATCGTCAGCGCGTTGTTCTGGGCGGTTCATGTTGTCCTAACCGGACGCGTGGGGCAGTCCTCAGGCTTGCCTGTGACGATGGCCACCACACAGTTTTTTGTAACGTCGGCCATAGCATGCATCTTGTTCTTTGTTTTGGCTTCACTTGGAATTGGCGAAGCGTTCCCAACCTGGACGCAACTTATCGGTGCCATGCCGGAGATTCTATATGCCGGGACAATTGCTGGCGGACTTGGCTTTACGCTTCAGGCAATCGGACAAAGATATACGTCTGAAAGTGCTGCTGCCGTGCTGATTTCAACGGAGAGCCTGTTTGCAGCACTTTTCGGTGCGCTGTTTCTCGGCGAGAGACTGCAATCAATCGGTTACGTCGGCTGCGCGATGATCTTCGCTGCGATCTTGATCGTCGAGCTTATGCCCAAAAAGTCAAAGGCAGCGGCATAAAAAAAGCGCCGCAGCGCGACGCTTTTTCTCGGAATACAGCCAGCTATTTAACACCAATACCTGAGTTCATATAAGCCCTTGGATAGCCGCCGTGATGACGGTATTTCCGATGACCATAATAGCTCCGACGATGCTTACGATACCCGTAACTGCGGTAGTGTCTCGTGCCGTAGCCATATCCATAGTGACGATATTTGCGATGCTTGCGATAATGGCGATAGGCAAGCGCTCCACCAATGATCGCTCCTGCAATCACCGCACCACGTTTATAACGATGTCCAGCATCTGCCGACTGAACATTGACAGTTGTATAAACAGGTATCGCCACGGCTATGGCAAGCATTGGCTTCAACAACCATTTATTCAAAAACATGACTTTCTCCTTTCGAATATCCCCAACCGCGATACAGCGTTTGTGGAAATTCCACGCCGCACTAAGCCCTAGTAATAATGGAAATGACGATGTCCATACGGATGGTGTCTATGATAGTAACCACGCCGATGATGATGGTGATGACGTCTTACTTTATGGTAGCGGTGTTTACGATAATACCGCTTGCGTTTGTAATGGTTATAGGCAATCGCGCCGCCAATAATTGCACCAGCGATGATTGCACCTTTCTTGTGACGGTGGTGGGCATCTGCATTCCCCACGTTCACGGTCGCCATAACTGGCACTGCGACAGCAAGAGCTAGTATTGGCTTTAAAAAGAAGTCTTTGAGTGCATTCTGCATGATAGTTTCCTTTCGCCCTATCCCGACGCCCCTCTAACCGCCTTCGGTAAGTTTACCATAGTAACGTAACGTTAACCATGCGAATCTGAACGGAGGCTGAATATCACGGCGTGTGTTGCAGAATTATTTTTCTAAATTTTGCCGATCAACCTGCTTTGCGGATAAGCTTTCCTTGCGGTCAAAAGCCAACAAAGCCTTGAAGGGGCTCAGGGTACGATCAGGTTTCTTTCCATCAGCGAGCGCATAAATGTGCTCGTAGTACCACCCCAGTGAACCCCAGGCATTTAAATCCCGCAAAAATGAAATCGGTGAGCGGGGACCAAAGATCCCGGAACCTATAACGAGGTCATCATCCCGGCTTTCCAACCGATCAATGTCCCCATTAAGGATCTTACTGGCTGCAAGTGGGTCAAGGATCATCGGGCGTCCAATGCCTATGAGATCAGCATCCTCTGCTTCTACGGCCTCGGCCATTGCCTCGACAGTACGAAACCCGCCTGTGACCATGATCGGAATTGTTACCGCTGTTTTAAGCCTCGGTACGAAATCCAGAAAATAAGCTTCCCGTTGGATTGTGCTTTGCCGACGCTTGTCTTTGCGCTCTGCCAGAGGGTCTTTTCGATCGAAATTGATCATGCGCGGCTGTTCATAATTTCCGCCGGACACTTCGATCAGATCACACCCCGCTTCCTGCAGCCACCCGGCGACCGTTATACTGTCGCCTTCGGAAAACCCTCCCTTTTGAAAATCGGCTGAGTTTAGTTTTACTGCAACTGCGAAGGGTTTCTTCACCGAAGCGCGTGTACGCCGAACGATCTCCAACAAGAACCGCGCTCGATTGGCAAGACTGCCGCCCCATTGATCCGTCCGCGTATTGGAAAGCCCGGACAAAAACTGAGACGACAGATATCCATGCGCTGCATGAATCTGTACACCGTCAAACCCGGTTTGCTCTGCGACTTCGGCAGCGTAAACAAACTTGCCAATCAACCCCTCGATTTCTTCGTGTGTCAGAGGTGTCGGTTTGCCAAATCGTCCATTTCCCATTTTCAGACCAATGTTAGACGGCGCTTTCGGATTTCTGTTGATCATCTTCTGGGTCTGACGACCTGCATGGTTAAGCTGCATCCAAATCTGGGAACCACCAGCTTTTGCCGCAGATGCCATTTCAGAAAGCGTAGCAAGGGCCGAATGTGACTGTTCCCCTTCGATCGCCAGATTGCCACCGCGCTCAAGATGCCATCGATCTACCAGAACATTTCCGGTGATCAACAAACCGGCACCGCCCTTTCCCCATTGTCGGTACAGGTTTACGATCCTTTCATTGGCCTCATTTTTGCCCGGACAAAGCCCTTCTGTCATTGCAGCTTTTGCAATTCTGTTCTTCACAACAGCGCCGCAAGGCAAGGAAATGGGTTGAGAAAGAATATCGACACCAGACATTGTCACACCACATCTTTTTTACTTTCCAATAGTTTGACTGTATAGCAAACTCCGGAAATTAATAATCTGGTAACCATACTCTTTTTGAAGAAGAAAGTGGAGCCGTCCCTTTAAACTTGGTTAACATAAAAATCTTCAGTCTTCCCATCTTTGCGGGTCCGGCAGCATTTCCAGATGCAAGGGCCCTCGAGGGTCCCACGGATGCGCTTCTGCAACGTCTTCATCCAGCTCTACGCCAAGTCCGGGTTCTTTTGACGGGATTACATACCCGTCTTGCCACTGAATTGGTGTCTTCAAAAGCTTGCCATGAAATCCATCCCACTTCTTGATCGATTCCAGGACAAGAAAATTAGGGCTGCATGCAGATATTTGAGCGTTTGCTGCACCAACAATGGGTCCACAATAGCAATGAGGGGCAATATGTGCATGATAGGTTTCGGCCAAAGACGCTATCTTTTTAGCGTCCAGTATGCCGCCGGAGCGTCCCAGATCCATCTGCAAGATAGATGCCGCCCCACTTTGAAGAACACGGGCAAATTCATACCGTGTACAAAGCCTTTCACCAGTCGCAACCGGAATTGATGTTTTGCGCGCAACCTCACCCATCACTTCAGGCATATCCGGAGGAACCGGCTCTTCGAACCAGAGGGGATCGTAAGGTTCAATCGCCTTTGCCATTCGAACCGCGCCCGAAGTCGAGAATTGTCCGTGTGTGCCAAAAAGGATATCGGCCCGCGTGCCAATCGCTTCGCGAACGGCCGCAACCATCCTCGCAGAAAGATCAATGTCTACGAGACGTGGCATATGCCCATCAAATGCTGTGTACGGTCCAGCGGGATCAAACTTCACCGCCGTAAACCCTTCTTCAACTGCCTTGATTGCCGCCTTGGCGGCCAACTCCGGATCATTGTACACATTCTTTTCATCGGAACGATCGGAGGGGTACACACTCTCATCATCGGGAGGGTAAAGATAGGTATATGACCTGAGCCCCTCATGGACTTGTCCACCGAGCAACTCATAAACCGGTTTTCCAGCTTCTTTACCGATAATGTCCCAGCATGCCATTTCCAGTGCGGATACACATCCCATCATGGTTACGTCAGGACGCTGTGAAAACCCGGATGAATAGGCCCGGCGCCAAAAGGTTTCGACATGATGAGGGTTTTCACCTTCCAGATATCGGCGAAACACATCTTCAATACAGGCAACCATCACATCGGGGCTAAATGTGGCGGCGTAACACTCGCCATAGCCAACTACGTTGCTGTCGGTGGTCAACTTCACAAAGATAAAATACCGGCCACCCGTGTGCGGCGGCGGATTTCCAACCACAAATGTTTTTAGATCAGTGACTTTCATGTGAACCTACCTCACCCTGGAACTGCTTGAAATTACAATGAAGAAACGCGAATGTGAGTCAAGCATACAAAACACAGGTTCACACAATGTCTTTCTCTTCAATAAAAGCGCTCACCTTCGACACGGGGGGAACCATACTCGATTGGCACACCGGCTTTAAAACAGCGTTTGAAGCGGTCGGCAAAAAACATGGCATTGAGAGAGACTGGACAACGATTACCAATGAACTGCGAAAACGCTCTTTGGGGGCAATGCTAAACTTGGGAAAAGACAAACCGCCTGAATACAATTTCGATGGCGCACACAAATTCACTGTAGAAGCACTCTGCAAAGAATTTGACCTTCCCTTTAGCGCCGATGAAATCCACCAGATATCATACGATGCCTCGCATAATTTCATCTGCTGGCCAGATTTTCCCGCAGTTCTTCCTGAATTGCGAAAACAGTATCTGGTTTGCTCATTCACGATTTTAAGCTACCGCATCATCATGGATACCGCACGCAACAATGGCCTCTCTTGGGATGCCGTGTTTTCATGCGAAGGCATTGGAAAATATAAGATTTTACCTCAAAGCTATGAAACAGTGGCGCACCGGCTACAGCTGGATGTGTCCGAATGCATGATGGTTGCATGCCATAACTTTGACCTCGATGCTGCAAAGGAAGTCGGATTTAAAACCGCATTCGTACGTCGACCCAACGAATGGGGCCCTCCTGGCCCACCCGATCCGGAGCCCAATCCCCACCATGACATAATCGTGAATACATTTCCTGAATTGAAAGAGGCTCTAAACGCCTGATTTCTATTTAAAATCTGGTGATGTTTCAGAAAGAAAATTGACCCTAGGTTAACTGGCATGGGAAAATTGGGGTGAGTCGATTCGCATGGACCGTGCCCCAAAATGCAAAAGATGCTGCAAAAAAATGCACGTGTTGCAATTGCGCTGGCCGCAAGGCTGGCAGCAGGTGCCTGCTTGCTGTCTGCAACATCAGGCCATGCGGGTGATTTCTCCCTGACGCTTGGAACAAACCCAAACTGGCCGGTGAATGGCCTTGGCCCGGTAAACTTTACCATGACAGACCAATTCGGCTTTGAATTGGATGGCACAGCTCAAATCACACGCTTTGGCGGAGCTGCCCTAACCGGTTGGCCGGATGAGACTGCGATTTTTGGAACCACCACATCCGTGGGGGTTGTGTATGATGCCGCCCTTGGCAATAGCGGGGTTGGAGAATCTACGAACACAGCTACCCTGTCCTTTTCAAGCGGCGGTGCTCCTTTCGCCGTGGATAGTGTTTCATTTATCATCAGCGACATCGATTCCGTGGACAACAATTCCACCACAGACCGTTGCGACTACGTGACCGTTACCGGTGACAATGGCAATCCCACGCTTTCTTTTGTCTCTACCAACCCGGCTACCCGCTCTGTCATATTGGGACCCGGACCCGGATCGGGTGCAACAGCACCTCTTGCTGCCAACCAGGCTCAATGTGTCTACAACACTGGACCAACCGCTTCGCCAAACTCGACTGCTGATGACAATGGCTCCATTCTTGCAGTCTGGCCCGCAGGCACAACGACAACGACCGTCGCTTATGATGAATCGATAGAAGATGTACTCGGCAGCACAAGCCTGAATGCCGCCGCACGCGGCATTGGCCTGTGGGCTTCAAGCGCCATCGTCGTGAACCAAACGGTAAGCTTGGCCAAAGTTGCTGACCGCGCCACCTATACGACATCGGGCCAATCCATCAACTACACCTATACGGTAACGAATGATGGTCCCTTGCCAATAAACACAGGTCAGAATGTACAAATTAACGATGACCGGATCGGCATCATCAACTGTCCGGCAATCGGAAGTGATATTCCGGTTGGTGGCACACTGATATGCAATGCCAACTACATCACCACTGTTGCAGACGCGAGCGCCGATGATGTCGAGAACATTGCAGTTGCAGGCGTTGGGACGGGCGCACAAAGCTTTGCAACACGATTGCAGTCCAACAATGCCAGCGCGACCGTCATAAGGGAAATACCGGCGATTACCCTGTCCAAAGGTGCTGGAATTCCAACGGTGGGCGCAGGTGCCTCTGCCACGTTGACAGACGGTGGCGATACCATTGCTTACACATACACCGTCACCAACACAGGCAACGTACCAATCGAGAACGTGACCATCACAGATCCTGGGCCTACGTTTGACGGCAATGCTGGAACCGGAACCCTATCTGCATTTTCGCCTGCAAGCGCCACGATCCCCGTTGGCGGGAACCAGGTATTTACTGCCACTTACACCCTAAGCCAAACCGATGTGGACAATTCGGCTGGCGTTACAAACGGGGTCTCAAACACCGCAAATTCAAGCGGAACCTCTGCGGGCGGTGTTGGTGCCACGTCCAATAACTCGAATGCGACGACTACGATTTCCGGTGGACCAGCCATTACAGTGACAAAGCAGGCAGACCAAACAACAAACGTGCCTGCAGGGGTGACAGTAACCTACACGTATCGTGTCACCAACACAGGCAACCAGACGATCAGCAACATATCGCTAAGTGATACCCACAACGGTAGTGGCCCAGACCCAACACCGGGAGGTGAAACACTATCTGTCGACAATGGAACAATCGGCGACTCCACAGACGGTGGCGTCAACGGAATATGGGATTCACTTGCTCCCGGAGATGAAGTGACGTTCACCGCGTCCTACACAGTGACCCAGACTGACATCGATACGCTTCAGTAAATAACTTAGTCGCGTTTTATGGAATGGTGCTCCGGCAACACATTCACGGATCCCATTGGAGGACACATTAATCCACCAAACTGTCGCCTCTTTTTGATCAAAACAGGAATTCCGTTTTCGGTGACTGCATTGTGCTGAGGTAAGCTTGGCTTCGTTTCTTTCGAAGACAACCTTACGATTTCATTCGGTTGTTTGTCTTTTTTCATTTGGCCGCTCCCTGACGTTCTTTGTCCTTACAAAATGAATGTGACAAGATGATGATGCTAATCGCTGAATTGTCCTAAAATTGGGTTGACGCGAAGGATTCAATTTATCAGATGTTGTAAACAATTTTCCGGTGATCATACCAAACGACCATGCACGCTAAGCTTTCCAAATTTCTCGCCCATCCGAGTTTTGAAAAAATCATCATGGTCCTGATCGTGATCAATGCGATCGTGTTGGGCTTGGAAACGAACAAATGGGCAATGGCGAGCTTCGGCAACGTGCTCACGTTTGTAGACAATTTAATCCTGGCAATCTTCGTGGTGGAAATCGGAACAAGGCTCCTGGTCGACTTCAGAGGATTTTGGCGGGACCCTTGGCGGATTTTCGATTTTACAGTCGTGGCAATTGCATTGATCCCAACCTCGGGGCCTTTGGCCATTCTCCGGGCTTTCAGAATACTCAGGGTTCTGAGACTAATCTCCACCGTAAGCGCCATGCGGCGGGTTGTTTCCGGATTGCTCAACGCTCTGCCTGGAATGGGAGCAATCATCTTCTTATTGGGGATTGTCTTCTATGTGTTCGCAGTCATATCGACAAAGATATTTGGCGAGGTTTTCCCGGAATGGTTTGGCTCGCTCAGTGCATCGGCCTACACACTTTTCCAGATCATGACGCTCGAAAGCTGGTCAATGGGGATTGTGCGCCCGGTCATGGAGGAGTTTCCATATGCATGGATGCTGTTTGTTCCGTTTATCATCCTTACCGCATTCACCGTTTTGAACCTGTTCATCGGTGTGATTGTAGATGCGATGCAATCCGAGCACGAGGCAGAAGCAAAAGCAGAGAGAGACGCGGTCTTCAGCGAAACTGAATTAATATTAGAAGAAGTACGTGAATTAAAGAAAGAAATTCTAATTATA
>JBCCXO010000036.1:0-35685 GCA_039191645.1 Pseudomonadota bacterium
CGGCCACGGATGAAATCCTGTCCATGATCTGGGATATGGAA
The DNA here is from genome assembly GCA_039191645.1 of Pseudomonadota bacterium. GTDB lineage: Bacteria > Pseudomonadota > Alphaproteobacteria > Rhizobiales > Rhizobiaceae > JAALLB01. The sequence goes on from JBCCXO010000036.1 coordinate 42, forward strand.
GAGGAAATCATGGGCAGAACCGAGAACGCGGCATAGGGGGCTATTATGTTTTTTACAGATCCAGACTTTCTGGCGGAATTCGGGTTTGCCCTTACGACCGCATTTTGGATGATATTCGGTATTGCGGCGATTTTTGCGATTTACCTGTTATTCAGTGCAGCTTTTTCATTCGGATACAACTTCTATGCTCGTGGAAAAGAGGAGCGGGGCTTTGGTAGTCTCAAAACGGTCACGTTTGGGGATGAAAGCGCTGTTGTTGCAAACCGCTTGGCGTCGGTGCTCGGCGTTGTCACAATCTTCTTTTTATGGGGCCTTGCTACGGAATCAAAATTGCTTCCTTTTAGCTTGCCCGGTCCGTTTGTGGGTGACTCACAGTTCGAATATGTTGCAAAGAACGCAGCTGGAGAGACTGACAAGGGGATCGTCTACATTCGGGTCACAAAACAGGGCGCTGATGTCGAAAATCTTGAGATAACAGACAACACCGCAGGCTTTGTGAATGATGATGTCGTCATGCTTCAGGAGCGGCGCTCGAAAATTCTGAGGGCCCAAAACAATGATGACGGCGGCAAAGAAGACGGTTACTCCATCGTTGAGATCAATGGTCAGGCGGTTGAGCCTGAGCAGGTTGTGCAAATCGATGCAGGCGAGGTGTTTTTTACAAAGCGTGGAAGCTTTTCCATAAGGCCTGCCGAGGGCATGACGATGGAAGCATTGTTCCTGCCGCCTCCAGAAAAAGTATGGAGTACTTTTATCCAGCTCAATAATGAAGGTTACCAAGGGGTAAGTCTCTGGGAGAATGTGTTTTGGTCGCTTGCACGCGTCTTTATCGGCTTCTTCTTGGGGTGCCTGTTTGGCATTCCGCTCGGGTATGCGATGGGACTGACCGGATGGCTACGTGGATGGTTTGATCCGATTGTAGAATTTATGCGACCTGTCCCGCCCCTTGCCCTAATTCCATTGGTGATCATCTGGTTTGGGATTGGTGAGCAGGGTAAAGTTTCACTGCTCTTTCTTGCAGCGTTATGGATTATGACGATTGCTGCACGATCCGGTGTATCAGGCGTTAACATCTCAAAGGTTCATGCTGCCTATTCTTTGGGGGCGAGCAAAACCCAAATCCTCACGCGGGTTATTATTCCCAACTCCCTGCCGGATATCTTTACCGGAGCCCGGGTTGCAATGGGCGTTTGTTGGGGAACAGTTGTTGCTGCCGAACTTGTTGCTGCTGAAAAAGGGATCGGTAAAATGATCATTGCCGCATCCAAGTTCCAGCTTACAGACATCGTTATTGTTGGGATCGTCATCATTGGCGTCATCGGCTTTGGCATCGAGGTGTTGATGCGGGTGATTGAAAAACGCCTGATCCCATGGAAAGGTCGAGGATAAGCCGGCTTAATTGGCAAGAAAGCCGGGGTTGCAGCCCCGGTTTTTTTATGGAGAAGGATTGGTGTCAGGCGAATTTTTTACAAAATCATTCACCCAACAAGAGGGGATGCCTCAGTCTGTAATCGAGCGGGCGGTGGACATTCTGAACAGTGGCCGTTTGCACCGATACAACACTCAGGAGGGAGAGGTTGCTGAGGCATCAGCACTGGAAGAAGAGTATGCAGACTATCAAGGTGCCAAATATTGTTTAGCGTGCACTTCCGGCGGGTATGCGATGCAACTCTCTATGCGAGCTCTGGGCTTGAAGCCGGGCGACAAAATTCTTGCAAATGCGTACACACTGGCCCCGGTCCCGGGCGCGATACACTCGGTTGGCGCCATTCCGGTTTTTGTCGAAATAGACCGTGACTGGCATGTTGATATTGGCGATCTTGAGCGTAAGGCAAAATCCAGTGAAGCAAAGTTTATGTTGCTCTCCCACATGCGCGGTCACATCAGTGATATGGATGCAATTCGAAACATCTGTGAAACATACAAAATCAAACTTATTGAAGACTGTGCGCACACCATGGGTGCACGATGGAAAGGGGTTTTGTCTGGCAACTTTGGAGACATTGCATGTTTTTCCAACCAGACATACAAGCACATGAATTCCGGGGAAGGCGGCTTTGTCACAACTGATGATGAAGAGCTTGCAGCCAAGGCGATTGTTTTATCCGGTTCCTACATGTTGTATTCTCGTCATGGACGGGCGCCATCCGAAGAAGTTTTTAGACGCGTGCGGCTTACCACGCCGAATTTGTCGGGTCGGATGGACAACCTACGCGCCGCGCTTCTTCGTGGGCAATTGAAACGTCTGGATGAAAATATTCATCGTTGGAACGAGCGATATCGCACTCTTGAAAACGGGTTGAAAGCTTCATCCAATCTTTATTTGCCCGAACGTCTACAGCACGAAGCATATGTTGGCTCCTCAATTCAATTTCAACCGATTGGCATCAAACCACAGGACATTCCAGAGTTGGTTCGTCGATGTTTAGACCGCGGCGTTGAGATAAAATGGTTTGGTGCAGATGAGCCGGTCGCGTTTACGAGCAGATATGACAGTTGGCAATACTTTGGGGATCTACCGGACTTACCCCAAACGAAAGCTGTTTTATCCAGAACCTGCGATATGCGGGTTCCTTTGACTTTTGATTTGGATGATTGTCGTCTGATTTCCCAGATTATCTGTGAAGAAACCGACAAAATGAGCCAGTAAAATTGCAAAACTGGGACTGCTGGTACCAAAATATCTTGCCATTGGGGCCAGTTTTGTGGTGACCCTTGGGGTAAAACAGATAAAAACAAGGATCATTGATGGGCATTCACGATCGAGAACTGGATACTTCCCCGCATGTCTCTGACGAGGTGCGAAAAACGACGTGTTACATGTGCGCCTGTCGGTGCGGGATTAATGTTCACATTCGCGAAGGGGAAGATGGACAGCCCAAGGTCCGTTATATCGAGGGCAACCGTGATCATCCGGTAAATCGTGGGGTGCTGTGTGCCAAGGGTTCTGCAGGTATCATGCAGCATTATTCTCCAGCTCGCCTGAATAAACCTATGAAGCGGGTTGGTGAACGGGGGAAGGGCGAGTTTGAAGAGATTGAATGGGATGAAGCGCTTTCTATCGCGACTGAATGGCTATCGGAGCCGAGAAAAACCAATCCGAAAAAACTTGCATTTTTTACTGGGCGTGACCAAAGCCAATCCATGACCGGATGGTGGGCGCAAGCTTACGGAACGCCTAATTTTGCTGCCCATGGTGGGTTTTGCTCGGTCAATATGGCTGCCGGGGGTATTTACACATTTGGTGGGGCTTTTTGGGAGTTTGGTTCGCCGGATTGGTCAAAAACCGAATTGTTTATGATTTTCGGCGTTGCTGAAGATCATGATTCGAACCCGATCAAGTTGGGTCTTGCAGAGCTTAAACGCAGGGGTAAAAAAATAATAGGCGTTAATCCGGTTCGCACTGGGTACAACGCTGTTGCGGATGAATGGGTGGGCATTACGCCTGGAACCGATGGTCTGTTTATTTTGTCGCTCATTCATGAGCTTTTGAAGATGGGGAAAGTCGATCTGGATTATCTGCTGCGTTACACCAATGCGGCGTATCTTGTTATTGACAACCCTGGCGGGAGCGATCACGGCCTTTTTGCACGTAACAAAGCTGGTGAAATTCTAGTAATGGACCGTAAGAGTGGCAAAGCGGTTAGTGCTTCAAAGAAAGGTGTAAAACCAGGACTTCAAGGAGAATGTACCGTTTCGCGCAGAAAAGTGCGGCCGGTGTTTCAACTTCTTGCCGAAAAGTATCTTGCTGAAGCGTATGCACCCGAAAGTGTTTCAGAAAAGACCGGTGTTCCGGTTGCGCAGATAAAACGGATTGCGCAGGAGTTGGCAGAAGCTGCTTTTGAAAAAGAAATTGTTCTGAAGCAAAGCTGGACCGATATGAAAGGGGAGACACACGATCAAATGATCGGCAGGCCGGTATCCTTTCATGCTATGCGTGGAATATCCGCACATTCGAATGGTTTCCAGACTTGCCGGGCATTGCACCTGCTTCAGATTTTACTTGGTTCAATTGATTGTCCCGGTGGGTTTAGGTTTAAGCCTCCTTATCCCCGGCCGGTTCCTGCTCAGCCCAAACCACACGGCAATCCTGTCGCCGGTAAACCCTTGGCTGGCCCACCTTTAGGAATGCCCCGCGGACCAGAAGACCTGCTCTTGGAGGAGGATGGTGTAACGCCGCAGCGCATTGACAGGGCTTACTCTTGGGATGCGCCACTTTCAGCACATGGTATGATGCATATGGTCATTTCCAATGCTCATGCTGGCGACCCCTATCATGTCGATGTGCTCTTTATGTACATGGCAAACATGTCTTGGAATTCGTCCATGAATTCTCGTGGTGTGATGCAGATGTTGTCTGATAAAGACGATAACGGCGAGTACGTCATTCCGAAAATTATCTATTCTGATGCCTATAATTCTGAGATGGTTGCATATGCCGATTTGGTGTTGCCGGATACCACATATCTGGAGCGCCATGACTGCATATCGCTTCTGGATCGCCCAATTTGTGAACCTGAGGTTATGGCTGACTCAATCCGTTGGCCAGTGGTTAAGCCTGAAACTCAGGGTGAAGATCGGGATGTCAGGGGTTTTCAGTCTGTTCTACTTGACCTCGGGGCGAGGTTAGGGCTTCCGGGGATGGTGAATGAGGATGGAACGGCGAAGTTCAGAGATTATGCCGACTATATGGCCAACCATGAACGAAAGCCCGGTGTAGGTCCGCTAGCAGGGTGGCGTGGTAATGGCGAAAGCCATGGGCGTGGTGAGCCTAATCCAAACCAAATACAGGCTTATATCGATAATGGAGGGTTTTTCGAAGCCCATGTTCCTGAGGAAGCGAAGTATTATAAACATGCCAACAAACACTGGCAGGACTGGGCAGTTGAAATGGGACTACAGGATGGTCCTGTTGAAAATGTCTTCAACCTTTACCACGAAGCGCTTGCAAAATTTCAGCTTTGTGCTGCGGGTAAAATGGAGCCCCAGCCCCCGGAGAGCCATCGAGACCGGATAAAAGACTGCTTTGATCCGTTGCCAATTTGGTATCCACCTTTCGAGGGAGAAGGGGTTGATCTCGACCAATATCCGTATCATGCACTTACCCAGCGTCCAGCTGCCATGTACCATTCATGGGGGTCTCAAAACGCTTGGCTTCGGCAAATTCACGGTTCTAATCCGCTATACGTTCCGGGCAAGATTTGCGATGCGGCCGGGCTTCAGGATGGTGATTGGGCTGAAATTTCTTCGTATCACGGGATGATCAAAGTGCCGGTTAAACGAATGGATGCGGTAAATGAAAACACCCTTTGGACATGGAATGCGATTGGCAAACGTTCAGGTGCCTGGAATTTAGACCCGGATGCGCCAGAAGCAAAGAAAGGATTTTTGCTCAATCATTTGATCCATGAGCTGTTGCCTCCAAAAGGCGATGGGATGCGATGGTCAAATTCTGATCCGGTTACAGGCCAGGCAGCGTGGTTTGACTTACGCGTTAACATCAAAAAAGCCTCTGAACAGTCTGGTCCGGTAGAACCGCAGTTTGAGCCGCAAAAAACCTCGAGACGTAAGCCTGAAAATGTTGAATATGGAAAGGAGTGGGGCTGAGATGACTTCGCTTCCTTCTGAAACGACCGGCAAGAAGCTGGGACTGGTTATTGACCTGGATACTTGTGTGGGATGCCATGCATGTGTTGTGAACTGCAAGGAATGGAATACTGGCGGTTATGGCGCGCCTTTGTCTGATCTGGATGCGTATGGTGCCGATCCTGTGGGATCATGGCTCAATCGTATTCATACTTTTGAGGTTACCCCGGATGATGCCCCTGCCCAGATTGTCCATTTCCCCAAATCATGTCTGCATTGCGATAACGCGCCGTGTGTTACCGTTTGTCCGACTGGTGCAAGTTACAAACGTGGGGAAGATGGGATCGTTCTTGTTGATGAGAGCATGTGCATTGGATGCGGGCTGTGTGCATGGGCTTGCCCCTATGGTGCGCGCGAGATGGATCCAGTCGAAAACGTCATGAAGAAATGCACGCTATGCGTGGACAGGATTTATAATGACAATCTTCCTGAGGAAGACCAGATACCGGCTTGTGTGCGAACGTGCCCGGCGGAAGCCCGGCATTTTGGTGATTTAGGTGACCCAAATTCAGATATTTCCAAACTTGTTGAAGAACGCGGCGGGATTGATTTAATGCCTGAGCAAGGCACTAAGCCGGTCAATAAATATCTGCCTCCGCGCCCGAAGACCAGACCAGTTGCAGAACCGGAGCCTAAACGATCAAAAACCCTTGATGCAAAAGGCTTTCTTGGCTGGATCGATAAAACGTTGGAGAAACTCTAATGCATCCGGCAATTTCGGTCATATTTTTCACAGTCACGTCTGGCGCGGGTTTTGGGTTTTTGGCTTTGATTGGTCTTGGTGTTCCTCTCCCTGCCGATGGGATCGGTGCGTTTGTTGCTGCGGTGATTGCTGGCGGGCTTTGTGTTGCGGGCCTTGTTTCATCAACTTTCCACCTCGGACATCCGGAAAGGGCATGGCGAGCGTTCAGTCAGTGGCGCTCATCCTGGTTATCACGGGAAGGGGTTTGTGCTGTTTTCACGTTAATTCTGTTTGGTCTTTACGCTCTTAACTGGGTTTTCTTTGGTGAGCGAAATTACCTTCTTGGCTTGCTTGTGACGTTGGGTTCGCTGGCGACGGTTTTTACCACGGCAATGATATATGCCCAGCTCAAGACGGTGCCTTCGTGGAATACTTTACTGACACCCGTTTGCTACATGCTGTTTGCCTTGGGTTCCGGAGTTTTGTTGGCAGCGAGTTTCGGCTTTTGGCAGTCCAGCGGTGGAATGACGGTCAAGTTCATAGCCCTGTTTGCTATAGCCATTGCATGGAGTGCTAAATTCCTATGGTGGCAAGCGGCAACCGGCAATACGCTTGAGGGGCGAGGTTCAACACCCGAAACTGCAACTGGGCTTGGTTCAATCGGGAAAGTCCGTTTACTGGAAAAACCGCATAGTGGTGAGAACTATCTGACAAAAGAAATGGTTCATCAGGTTGGCAGAAAGCATGCAGCAAAGCTAAGAACTTTGGCGGTATTGTTTGGCGCGGGTGTTCCAATCCTTTTATGTCTGTTGATCTTTGTTTCGGGGATGCCAAGTTACGTGTTGGCGTTGGCATTCATTTCTTGGATGTTAGGCCTTTTTGCTGAACGATGGTTGTTCTTTGCAGAGGCGAAGCATGCAGTTTCGCTTTACTATTGAGCAATGTTTCGATGCTGAATGCCGCAGGTATATTCATCCAAATGATTTAAAGCGTGTTTTGGTTCAAGAACCTGACTAAATGGTTGCAGAATAAATCCGGATTTTCCATTAGCCCTAAATGTCGAAGGTTTGGCACAATTATCAATTCTGAACCACTGATTTCACCCGCAATATCGCGGCTCATTTTGGGTGTGCTGCCCGTGTCGTTTTCGCTGGTCAAAACCAATGTTGGGCATTGTATCGGCGGTTCTGGAGCGATGAGTTCACGAACCCCGTTTGCCAGAACCCAGGCTGCCTGCGCATAACTTTCCGGATCGACCAACTCCCGCCATTGGCAGACTTTTTTATAGTCTTCTTTTTCATCTAGAAACTCCGGGGTGAACCAACGTTTAAGGGCTTCGTCCAAGGTAGCGGTCGGACCTTGAATTCTGACACTGTTAGCTCTTTCCTCAACCTGTATTTGAGCTTCTTTTCCCCGGTTGTGGGGGGAGTTCAGGATCGCCAGGGCTCGGGTCGTTTCTGGAAACATCATTGCAAAACGGCGGTTTATCATCCCACCAATTGAAAACCCAACAAGCGTCGCCTCGGGGATGTTGAGATGGTCTAGTAGGAGTTTGATTTGGTTGGCATAAACCGTGAGATTTGTGGTCTTTGGAACCGGTGTGCTGTTTCCATGCCCGTGTAAGTCGTAGATTAATATGGAAAAGTCTCTGGACAATTCCGGCAAAAACGGTTCCCACAGGTTTCTGCATAATCCGAGTCCGTGGATGAGCACCAAGGTAGGGTTGTCGGTAGACCCGATAAATTCGTAGGCGGTACCATCTGACGCTCGGCTAAACACCGGCAGGGTTTTCCACGTCGTGCCCCATTTCCTTGAGGTCTTGATACCTGTCACCGATCCTGTGATGCGGATGGCCACCAATTGACGCACCCAACGCGATAACAATTTCATCTGCTGCCGGTGCATCAGGTATGGAGAGATGTATTGTTTGGTAGTGAGATCGGCGACCCGCATCGTGTTTGTCCATGAGTGGAATCATAATGGGCTGACCCGTGGCACCTTTGGTATTTGTAAATGCCAAGTAAGTCTTTGCGCCGACTGCTTCGCGATATTGATTTCCAAACCAAAGGGTATGGGTCAGTGCTTGTGCGTGTTCGACATAGCCGCCCATTCCAACGACTGCAGCCTTCCCATATCCTTCGATTTCGCTTTGCGCTGCATCAAGGATCATTTCTGTTAGCGTCTTTCCCAATTGCGGCCCCGTGTCGCGAATTGCAGGCCGCAAATCTTCTACAAACCCTAAACCATGCCAAGGGTTTTTAATGATGGCCAACGCAGCGATAAGCTTGGTCGGCTTCTCAACTGCTTTTTCTTCCTCAAAAAAAGTGGTTTGAACATGGAGGAGCGTTCTACGTATTTCTGCTGGCATTTTTCCCTCAGGCAAAGTTGGGCATGACTTTATCGATAAAGAGTTTTAAGGAACGTTTTTGGTTTTCGATATCCAAACCCATCGATGCGTAGTAGATGAACGCATCAATCCCCATTTTTTCATACGTTTCGAGTTTAGAAATTACCGTATCTGGATTTCCAAACAGGAGGTTTTCTTCGAGCATTTGTGGATCAACCCGAACGTTTCCTTCTAGCTCTTCGAATGGCACATTTTCCGGAAATCCGTTGACGACGTCTCCCTTTTTCATCATCAGGTTCCCAAACTTGCCAAGAACTTTGCGAATTGCAGACAAAGCAGCTGCTCTATCATTCTCATTTTCATACACCGCTGTATGCCGCATCATCGACCAACGGCGATTCCAGTTTCCTCCGGATTTCTCGATAGAGGAGAGCAGTTGATCTTTGTATTTTTCGACTTCTGACATGGGCAAAGTTAACGGCCAACTTAAGATGTTGCAGTCATTCGCTACGGCGTAGTCGAACGTTATGGGGGACCGTGCTGCGACCCACATTGGCACTTCTTTCTGAAGCGGTTTGGGACAAGATGTTGCTGCCGGAAACTGCCAGTATTCACCGTTATGTTCCACATCGCCTTTCCAGAGCTTACGCACTAACGGAAGCATTTCCTGCATGTAGCGCCATGAATCTGTTTGTAGCAGCCCTGGTTTCATCCGATCAAATTCGCGTTGATAAGCGCCAGAACCCAATCCCATCTCTAGGCGTCCTCCAGAGATAAGGTCTAACATTGCAGCTTCGCCTGCGATGTTGATTGGATGCCAGTAAGCTGCGTTTGCAACCCCGCATCCCAGTCTGATCTCGTTGGTGTGGTCAGCCCACCAGGTCATGATCTGAAACGGGTTTGGGGCGATGGTCATTTCCAGAGCATGGTGCTCCGCAGCCCATGCAATTTCGAAACCCGCTTGGTCTGCCATCTGAACCATTTCAAGCGTATGATCCCGAACTGCACAGATATCGGCCGAACTATCCATTCGTTCTAAGTTAATGGCGATCTGAAACTTCAATGCTGATCCTCCCTAACGCATCTTAAATGGGTTTGCGATTGGATCATCCGAGAGGTTCATCCAGACAGTTTTTGGCTTTGTGTAATCGTACAGCGCCTGAAAACCTGCTTCTCTTCCATATCCGCTGGCCTTCATTCCCCCAAATTCCGCGATCGGTGAAATCACGCGATAGGTGTTAACCCATATGATCCCGGCTTTTATCTTTTTAGCCATTCGGAGGCTTCTTGCGCTGTCGCGGGTAAATATGCCTGCGGCGAGTCCATGTTTTGTGTTGTTTGCTGCCTCTATGACTTCTTCTTCTGTTTTAAAGCGCTGCACGCAGAGAACGGGGCCAAACAATTCCGTATCCACGATGGTCATGTCAGCGGTAGGGCATTCGATTATGGTTGGCTTGTAATACAGGCCATCCAAGGAGGGTCTTTCGCCACCTGTAAGAATTGATCCGCCCTCGGTTGTCGCAAGTTGAACCTGCGCCTCAATGTGATCTAGTTGTTCACGCGTGCACAGGGGCCCCATCTCGGTATCCTCTGCCATCGGATCTCCAAGTTGGATGTGTTCGGCCATACGGATCATTGCATCCAGAAACTCATCAGCGATGTTTTCCTGCAGGTAAAGCCGAGAACCGGCTACACAACTTTGGCCTGTGGCTCCGAAAATTCCAGCAATCGAGCCATTTACGGCGCTTTCGATGTTTGCGTCATCGAAGACGATAAACGGTGATTTTCCGCCCAACTCAAGCGAGACTTTGGCAAAATTATTTGCTGAGTTTTCAAGGATATGCCGTGCGGATTGTGGACCACCGGTAAACGCAATTTTTGCTATTTTGGGATGTGATGTTAAGGCGCGTCCGCACGGTTCACCATGACCGGTGATAATGTTAACTACACCAGGCGGTATGCCAGCTTTTTCGATCAGTTTTCCAAACTCCAAGAGCGGAGTGGATGCGTGTTCAGACGCTTTCAAAACAATCGTATTCCCGGCTGCAAGGGCAGGGGCTATTTTTACTGCGCTTAAGAACATTTGCGAGTTCCATGGGATCACCGCTGCAACAACTCCCAAGGGTTCCCGGTCCGTGAAAACGAACATGTCAGGTTTATCAATGGGCAGGGTGTCACCATGAATCTTGTCCGCTGCTCCGGCGTAGAATCTGAAATACTCGGCGATGTAGGTTGCTTGCCACGCTGTTTCTTTGAACATCTTACCGGTGTCGCGCGTCTCGATTCGTCCCAGATGTTCTGAATGCTCTTCCAGTAGATCCCCCAGCTTATATAAGAGCTTGCCGCGTTGAGTGGGCGTAAGATCGCCCCATTCCCCATGAAATGCTTTGTCTGCGGCCTCTACAGCAGTGTTCACATCTGTTTGTGTCGCTTCGGGGATTTTTGCCCAAGCGACCCCAGTGGCTGGATCCGTACTTTCAAATGTTTTCGCATCTGAGGAGGAAACCCAGTTGCCGTCAATCAACATTGCGTAGGTCTGTATCTCAGCCATCTGCAACTCGTTGGACTTTTTGTTGGAGCGGCATTACCTGATAGTACGTGCCATCGAGGTAGGTGAGGGGATGGTTTTCTCCGTTGACCACGGCTCTTACTTTGCCGATGATGATATGGTGACTCCCTGAAACGATGCATTGGTCGATATCGCAGGTGAGCACAGTAGATCCGGGTAGCTCGGGCATCTCATTGTTGCCTGCTTCTATGTCCTGAAACCGGTCAGGGACCGAATGGTCATGCATCCCGGAAAACCTTTCGGCGTAGTGCCGCGTACCTTCTGCAAGAATATTGATATTGAATTTGCCGTTTTTCGTGACAAGATCTGCAATTCGGGATTTGGAGTTCAGGCAGACTAACGCGGTAGGAGGATCAGCGGACACAGAACAAAATGCAGAGACGGTTGCACCATGCTGTCCGGCAGGCCCATTGGTCGTCACAACAGTGACGCTGTTTGCCACGTTTCGCATCGCGCTTATGAAGTCTGTGCGATCAATGTTCATGTTCTTGCACCGGAGATTCCTTCCACCCCTGTTAACTTAGTCAACTTGGTTAGTTTTGAAAAACGAATATTTTTGCATATAATGTTCGGAAAAATCGAATTAATTAGACCATGCAACTAACAGAATTACAGACATTTTTGGCGATCGTTGAGACCGGAAGTCTGGTAAAGGCGTCGCAACAATTGAATGTCACGCAATCCACGGTTACGGCTCGCCTTAAATCACTGGAGGAGGAGCTGGGCCAAGCGCTGATCATTCGACAGAAATCCGGTGCAACGCTAACCGCGGCGGGGGAACGGTTGCGGCGATATGCAAGCACGATATCAGACCTATGGCGGCAGGCCAGGCAAGAAACAGCACTTCCTCATGCCTTAAGTTCGGTTTGCAACATCGGGAGCCATCCGGATTTGTGGCCAAATCTTGGATCGGTCATGTTCGATCATATACGGACGGACTATCCGCAGGTTGCGTTGTCAGTATGGCACGGCAGTGAAAGAGATATGACCCGCTGGCTGGCAGATGGTTTGATTGACGTTGCCTTAACGTATTGGCCAAATGCCAATCAGGTTCAGACTTCGATCCCGCTGATGACAGATCGCTTGCTTTTGTTTTCCAGTGACAAGGAAGCGTCTGCGACGGCGCATGCCGGATATGTATTTGTCGAAGCAGGTGAAGAATTTGGAAAACAACACGCTGCCTTTTACGCCAACACCGATACGGCGGCGCGTATTAGTTTTGGAACAGCCCAACTGGGATTGGAGCATTTGCTCAAGGCCGGTGGGAGTGCCTATTTGCCCATGAGGATTGCGAAACCATACGTAGAAGCAAATCAATTGTTTGAAGTGCCGGATAGCAAAATCTTTGAACGCAGTGCATTTGTCGTTGCGAATAAATCCGCGCTTAGCAGCTGGCCTTGGTTTGAAGGATTGGTCGCAACATTGATGAACACACTGAAATAAAAACGACCTGTTGGCTTCAAAATATTTTTGTTTAAGAAAATACAAACAAAACATCAACTTAAGAAAAATGCATCGTAATTGATGCATTGCGTTTGTTGTGTAAAATAACGTAGTATTTAACAGTACTACGCCAACAAAGGCACATTCCATGACCGACATAGAAACCCGTTTTCGGCCCATGAACGAGAGCGATCTGGAGATGATCGCAGCTTGGTTTGAAGACTTTGAAGATGTTGCGCTTTTTGATCGTGCTTTGCCGGTTCCTGTGAGCAAAGAGTTTGTTGCAGAAAGTTGGAAGCCTGCACTTCAGTATAAAGAACCGCCAAGCGCGTTATGGTTCGTTGCTGATACAAGCGGTCAAACGTCGATGGGTATTTGTGGGTTACAGGGGATCAACTACATTCATGGTGATGCGGTGATACCGATTTTTATTACCAGCGAGTATCGTCACAAGGGTCTGGCCGGCGTTATGTTGTGCGTGCTCCTTGATTTGGCGTTTAAGCAATTAAGACTACACAGAATTTCCACCGTTTATCGTTCCGATAATGAGCCCTCCCGCCAACTTGTTGCAAGGTTTGGATTTTCGGAGGAGGGACGGGTACGTGAGGGATGGTATGCGGATGGCGGGCGTCATGATATTGTTCAGGTTGGTTTGTTACGAACAGAATGGGAGGAAGCCAGGACAGACGTTAACGCGTACTTGGCAAACTCTCCATTCAAGATCGTTAAAGAGCTGACCTTGTAGTGTTTGAAGGCGAAAGCGGCATGCATACTGGCGATAAATTGAAACGGCGACTGGCTGCAATCGTGTTTGCAGATGTTGTAAATTATAGTCGTATGATGGGCGAAGATGAGGTTCGCACCACGCTTGATGTCAGAGCCCGTATTAATGAGTTCGAAGCCCTAGCTGGTGTCCATTCCGGTGAAATTGTAAACACCGCCGGTGATGGTGTTTTCCTTCTTTTCGACAGCGCAGTGGATGCGGTGACATTTGCGGTTCAAATTCAAAAGAAGTTGCTGGAACTTAATCAAAATGTACCGCAAGAGCGAAGCATTATTTTCCGATTTGGTATCAATCTTGGCGATGTGCTGATAGACGGCGGCGAATTGGCAGGTGAAAGCATCAATATCGCTTCAAGGATAGAGTCTTTTGCTGCACCAGGTCGGATTTGTATTTCGGGTTCAGTCTATGACAGCGTGTGCGGGAAAATGTCGATTGGATACGAGTATCTAGGTGCGCAGGCGTTTAAAAACATTAAAGAAGATGTGGATGTCTTTTTAGTCCACGAAAACCCTGCAAGCGCAGTTATGACTGCGGGTTTGCGGCGTGTGAGGAAGTCAGAACCCAGTGTTGCTGAGGATACGCTCGTGGACCAGTCAATTGTCGTATTGCCGTTTACCTACCAAGGGGGAGATTCAGAAGATAGCTGGTTTGCGGATGGTTTGACGGAAGATATTACGACTAGCCTATCCCGCTTTCAGCAGTTTTTCGTGATCTCCCGAACGTCAGCGTACATCTACAGCGAGCGTAAGTTATCGCCTCAGCAAACAGCAAAGGAGCTTGGCGTTAGATATGTTGTTGATGGATCTGTGCGTAAAGCTGGCTCGCGCATACGGATCACCCTCCAGCTTATGGATGTAATCCGCGATAAAACGGTTTGGGGAGAACAATATAATCGACAGTTTGAAGATTTGTTCGACCTCCAGGACGAGATAACGCAGACAATTGTTTCTGCGACCGCTGCCAAGATTGAAGCGTCTGAGCTGGAACGGCTAAAACAAAACCCACCTGCAAATATGGCAGCTTATGGCTATGTTTTACAGGGTCAGAAGTACATTTTCAGTTACACGAGAAACGGGATCAGTCACGCCCGCGAGCTTTACAACTCCGCCCTGTGCAGCGACCCAAATTATGCCCGTGCTATGGCGGCGAAGTCGCGAACTCTTAATCTTGATTGGCGTTACAACTGGACGGAAGACCCGGATCTGGCTCTGGATAGCGCACTCAATTTAGCAATGAACGCGATTGACCTTGATACTGTTGATGCGCGTGGATTTGGAGAGTTGGGTTTCGCACATTTGTACAGAAAAGAGCATGACGCTGCCATTAGCGCGTACGAACGGGCATCTCAACTTAATCCTAACGATGCAGACTTGATGTCGGATATGGCCGATGCTTTTGCACATTCAGGGCGATCAGAAGATGCAATTGAGCTATTGGAAAAAGCCATGCGTCTCAATCCGTTTTATCCAGATCAGTATCTTTGGCATTTGGGCGGTGCCCACTTCAACCTAAAACAGTATGACAAAGCTGTCGCTACGATTAAGCGGATGCAAAATCCAACTGAAGGACGCAGAATTTTGGCCGCAAGTTATGGTCATTTGAACAGGATGGATGAAGCGAAAGCAGAGGCATCAAGGGTTTTGAACGCACACCCCAATTTTGATGTTGAACATTGGGCATCTGTGCAGCCGGACAAATACCCCGATGATGTTGAGCATTTCGTGGAAGGGCTAAAAAAGGCAGGGCTTTAAATCAATCGCTCGCGTCACCGCGTGCGCCACTCAGTCTCGCACCGGAAATGCGAGCACCCGAGACCCTTGCCCCTGAAACTCTCGCCCCGGAAACCCTTGCTCCTGAAACTCTTGCGCCAGAAACCCCTGGCCCTCCATCGACTGGGTCACTCAGCAAGACACTTTCAAACGTACCCGCATCAACATCCAGGCGAATGGTTTTGTCTGATTTGTTTACTTCCCAAACCTGGAGCGATTCATAAAAAGGATCGTCGTCATCAAGATTCGGGCCTGGGACCTCCACTTTTTTTGCGGGTTCAGATTTTCCACTGACCTGAAACAAGCATGGGCTTGCCATTTCGTAGTAGGAGCCGTTGAAACTGTATCCATAGACCCGTGCAATCTCCAGCGCCGGTTCTTCTTTTTTGCCGTTGGTCTTTTTTTCTGGAACAATCTGCAGGTCGCTGACAATCTTACCGAATAAAAACACGCTTGAAATACTATTGAGTGTTTCCGTCATAATACATTTCCCGCCTTTAGACTGGTGGTGGATTGCCCCTTACTGAACACTAGCTGCTCAATATTGATTAGTCCAGTGGGATCAGTGTTCTAACTGAATTCGCGTGGCTGTCTTTTTGTAGAGGTTCCAGCTGTGGCCCGACCTTCACCCACCCAATATCTCGGATGTCAAAATTGCCTCTGATTAACTTTTTGTATCTGCCTTTTGTGTGTTGCTGGTCGACAAACTCAAATGCTCTGGCAACATCTACAAAATTGAGATCGTTCTTATCCAAGACTTGCCAAGTGTCTGCTAAATAAGTGCCCATTATGTCTCGGGCATCGATGAGCGCAAGTTTGAATTGTTCGGGGTTTTTTGCATAGGCCTCATCAAACAGGGATTGCATAACTGGTTCGTAGTCAGGTGTCGCAAGCAAGCGATCGGAAAGGTCTTCCATCTCCGGTGTTATACACCGGTATTCGAGCAGGCATTCATGGAAAATGTCTACCAATATGTCAAAGAACGCGCCAGTAAGGGGTTGTGAGAGTTTATGTTCTTTAATCCAGCCTTTTGCAAATTTGGAAAGCCTCACATCATTCGCGGCAATTCTGATTTGTTTATTGCCAGATAGCTCCGCCATTCGATTAATCGAATTCAATCGATAGAGGTTGCCACGTGTATTTTCCAATAGATGCTCAACCAGCGAATTGAAATGCAGTGATGAAATCAAAGCGACGAGATCTGCTGCGCTCTCATGAAAACCGAAATATTCTCCGGTTGCCTGTTCCGGATTTGGTACGCCCACTTGGGAGTAAATAATCGCGTGCCCGACTTCGTGCGCAATGACATCAAAATTTAGGCTGAATGGTTTGTAACCCCCATGTTTTCTATCGCCTCCCATCTCCAGAAACCCATATCCGGAGTAGGCGTTTTCCAAGGATGGCAGGATTGTCAGCTCAATCCGATCATAGTGTTTTTCACTGTGCCATGGGATGCGTCTGCCAAAATAATCTTCCCAAATGTCCAGAACGAACCTCACAGTCCCAAACAAATGTGCGGCTTCAAACTGCTCTGTCCCCGGTTCAAGGTAGTCGAAATGGCCGTTTTCATCAGGCAACGCAGGTGGATGGACGTCACCTGTCCAAGGTGGGGTCAAAACATCTCCCGCATCCGTAGGGCCGGGTGCGATTCCATATGGGCGAGGTTTTCCGATTGGAAAAATCGTATACATCCGATCATCCGCTGGCCCAGGATCAACGCTCCCAGCCGGATTGGACACGAGAACCGTTTCGGGTTCACTGAATTCATCCAGAAACCTTGGTTGCGGATAGAGTTTAAACTTTGTGCCTTGCATAGGGGCTTCCACCTTCTTGTTTCAACTCTGTTCTATGAATGTAAAATATTCAACTCATAAACGGTTCTAATATTCAAAGAGGCGATATTCTTTGCTTCCATCTCGTTTGTCTGGCTTTGCCGGTTTCTGTCTTTGCCACAGTTTTGTGTTTTGAAACCAAAACTCCGTTTCCTCGAATTGGAATTTCGGCAATTCACGATCCTGTGGCCTTAGCGAGGACATCCGCTCACAGAGCTCAACCGCGTCCAGATGCTTTTGATCTTTCTTGTTGTGTTCCAACCAGTTGGTAAAGCTGCGAAGTTGCGCCCGGTCGGGTATCCTATGTTCCACGTCTGTTAAAACCTGATGCCAGGTGCGGGTTTTGTAAAATGTGGATTTTGCGACACTTAGAATGTCATCCACCAGCGGCTTTGGTGCGACTTCTTGCATTAGAGCCAATTGGCACGTGGCCCTGATGTTCACCATCGGTTCACTGATAGCAGGAAACTTCAGTGCTTCCGGTCCATGAAGCAAGGCCACTTCGTCATCATCAGAAATCTGACCTGTTTTGTACCATTTGTAAATTTCTCCTACACCTTCCATTCCAAAAGCATCGAGTTCAGACGCACGTAGTGCGCCCATGCTAGAGGCGCCTAGCACCGAAATTCCTCTACTTAACGCCCATAAGATTTCCTTGTGCCAGACTGACGGTGCGCCTTCAAAGTATCCGTCAATGATTCCAATGGCGACAGGATTGTTCAGCGTTGCGAGATAGACATCGCCCTGTTTGCAAGGGGAAAGGAATTGCAAATCCGGAAATTTTTCAAATTCTTCACATGGAACAGATGGACCAACGAAAACTACTTTTTCTTCATTCATTCTTGACACAGCGCTTCCACCCGCGACCCAGCGACAAAATTGTCATCGTCATGCGGCGTTTCCAATCCCGGGATGATTATCCTTGCAACAGGTATCTGAAACTCTTTCTGACTGAGGTCTACCAGGCAGACTTCTTCAATACCCACGATGCGTAGGTTGTTTATCATATAGTCCAGGTCTTCATGTTGAGTTTCCAGGGTCTTTGTTGGGATTTGGTGAAAAGGTGTCGGGCAATCTTCAAGACTTAGTAGGCCGTTTATCCATTCCGACTTCTGTTTAATCGCCTCGGTTTGATACTCATGCAAATGGAGATCGTCTCGTGCACCGCTGATATAGTTCAAACGGGTCTGGGCAGCTTCTGTGAGCGCACGGCGCAGGGCAATGTTCCGATCAAGGTGGCATCCTGCGCCATGGCCTATATGGCCCATGGCACCCTTCGCTTCTCCGATCAGAACGAGGACGCTGGCGAGGTTGGTGTCCGATGTTATTGTCCACGCTCCAAGGGCTAAATCTGCTTCTTTCATGTGTTCAATAAGGGAACAGGCCTGCGGGCAGTCGACAGTTTCAAGATCGATGCGTTGTTTTTGTTGTGTTTGTAAGTCCGTGAAATGCCAAAGGGTAAGTGCGTCGCGTTCCACAACTTCAGCAATGGCGTGACATGTTGCTTCCAGCAGGCTGTTTCCAGACGCCAGTCCGTTGGTGCTTGCGGGAAAGTATCCATGCATGGGCGGGATAGGTCTTGTATAGTCAGCATGTACCATTTCGAATGGTACTAATTTTTCAGTGTTGCTTACCAATTCATGGCTTTTGACCCAAAGCATTGGCGTGGTTTCGTCAAATTGAATGCCCAAGTTTTTGGGAAGCCGTTCCATGTCTATAAATTTCCAGTCCTTTCTCAAGTCGCGCATGCGGCCATAAAAAACAGGGACGGAACTGTTTTCTGCATGCCAAATCTCGATTGCTTCCATCAATGCAGATGTTTTGGCTTGTTCAAGCGTCAAGCCTTTGCCCTGCGATACGGCTACCGATTTAGAGTTTGGTCTGATCGCCAGTGTTACCGGGATGCCAATCCGGTCAAGTCCCGTTACGTCCGCTACCCGTGTAATCCCGAACTTTGATGCGA
The DNA here is from genome assembly GCA_039191645.1 of Pseudomonadota bacterium. Lineage (GTDB taxonomy): Bacteria > Pseudomonadota > Alphaproteobacteria > Rhizobiales > Rhizobiaceae > JAALLB01. The sequence goes on from JBCCXO010000036.1 coordinate 19,077, forward strand.
TTGGCTCAATGAATTTGAGCGTTTTGTCAACAGGGGCAGAACGGTGTGATCCCACTGAAAGCAGTTTGTTTCCGGGATCATCGAATAATGTATACATTAAAAAACTCTAGCGATTTCAATGATTGCAAACAAGTATCTGAACATGCAATCGGCTTTGTGGAAGGGCGAGATCTGACATCGACGCGGTTGCAGTTCTGTTTCAATCCAGTCAAAGTAAGTGTCAACCTTGTGACAGGATGGTTTTATAAAATGCGAAATCTGAAAGTATCGTCCGCCGAAATGGTGGTTGCCGCAAAAAAACGTATCGAGGAAATTGAAACAGCTGATTTGATTGCAATGATTGCAGATCCTGATGTTGTGATTGTAGACCTTCGTGATGTCCGGGAGCGTCAGAAATCAGGCTTCATTCCGGGTAGTTTTCATGCGCCGCGGGGTATGATTGAATTTTGGATTGATCCAGAGAGCCCATATTACAAAGAAATATTTGGACAGGATAAGAAATATGTTCTGCATTGTGCGTCCGGATGGCGATCGGCGCTGACAGCTGCCACGCTGCAAGATATGGGCTTTGAAGCGGCGCATTTGAAAGAGGGGTTCTCATCCTGGGTAAAAGAAGGTGGTCCTGTCGAAACATCTAAAAAGAAATAGGTCTAGCCTCGATCGATTTCATTCCTTGTGGTGAATGGCGGTTGTTTGTGAATTTGTACCGGGGGAGGGGTGCCCTCCAACTTTTTGAAGTTTACCAAGGTAGAATGAGATGCCGGACCTTGGGCCAAAGAAGACGTCCTTTGATCCTGTGTCAAAACATTCGGATTGCCATGTCGGTCGCGGTTTTGAGGGGCATTAAAATCTGGATCAAACCATGCGCCAGTCCAAAGAAAAACACAGCCCCTTTTGATGTCTTTGGTTACCTTTGCCCCGGCTAGGCAACGGCCTCTATCGTTAAACAATTCAACTACATCGCCGTCTTTTACATTTCTTTGTGCTGCATCGTCAGGATGGATCAGTACCGGCTCACGCTCTTTGATCTTATAGCTTTTGCTGAAGTCGCCATTGTCTAATTGACTGTGCAGTCTGGTGAGAGGTTGTCCTGAAAGAAGGTAAAGTGGGTATTTTTCGCCTAGTCCGGCACTTACATCTCTCGGCGGAAAAAACGTTGGATGGCCCGGACAGTCCGACAAATCATAGGAGGCAATTTTTTCGCAAAATATTTCGATTTTACCGCTGGGAGTAGGTAAGGGGAATTGTTCTGGATCAGTTCGAAATTCCTTTAAAAACACCTGGTTGGGTGATGGATCAGGTACGGTAACGATGTCACCTTGAATAAACTGCTCCCAGGTCGGTAGCGCCACGCCTGCGCTCTCTGCATTTTTGCAGGTTTGCTCCCACATTTTTTTGAGCCATTCATTTTTGCTTAGACCTTCAGTGAACGCCTGACGGTTGCTTAACCGAACCGCAAGATCCTCGTATATTTCAAATTCCACCCGTGCTTCCGCCGGTGGATTTGCGAGTTTGGGCATGGGAATTAATGCATTGTCTGATCTGCCACCGCCGAAGTCTTCTCGCTCCTGTGCAGCGGCAACAGGGAGGACGATGTCTGCGTGCCGAGCTGTGGAAGTCCAATTGATTTCGTTGATGATTATAGTTTCTGGCGTCTGGAATGCTTTGTGAAGGCGATTTAGATCCTGATGGTGATGGAAGGGATTTCCGCCAGCCCACCAAACCAGGCGCGCGTCAGGAAAGGTACCTTTGGAACCGTTATATTCATAGTCTTTCCCCGGATTCAAAAGCATTTCACTGATCATGGCTACGGGTAAAACTTCTTCTACGGCGTTTTTCAACTGCGGGAAGTTACCCCAATGAAAAAGGCGTTCCATATTGCCGATATTGCCGTTTACTCCATAACCGATCCCGTATCCGCCGCCTGGCAATCCAATTTGCCCCAACATCGCGGCAAGGGTTACCGTCATCCATAGGGGTTGTTCGCCATAGTCTGTTCTCTGCAGACTTGCTGCTGTTGAAATCATCGTCCTTGCATTTGCCATCTGGAAGGCAAGTTTCCTGATCCGTTCTGATGGAATTGTCGATTTGCTTTCTGCCCAATCCGCGCTTTTTGCAACGCCGTCTGTCTCCCCGGTGAGATATTGGCGAAACTTTTCAAATCCTACAGTATACCGATCCAAGAATTCCTGATCCTGAAGGTTGTTTTCCAGCAGGGTATGCGCAATTCCCATCATAACAGCTGTATCGGAGCCTGGTAGGGGCGCTAACCACTCTGCATCAAGTGAGTCTAAGGCATCATTTTTGTGTGGGCTGATGTTGATAAACTCCACCCCGGCTTCCCTGCAAAGATTGAGATTTCCTACGACGCGGTGTTTTGCCAATCCGCCATCGCTCACTTGGGTGCTGCGTTCTGCCATTCCACCAAACATCACAACCAGATCGCTATGCTCGGCGATTACCGTCCAACGCGTTGCTTGCGCCACATGCGTGCGAAACTCGCCGACAATGTAAGGCATTAGGATGAGTGCTGCGTTGTAGCTGTAATTTCCCCAAGATGATATCGAACCTCCTTGTGAATTCAGAAAGCGTTTTAGCTGACTCTGAGCATGATGAAATCGACCGGCGCTGGACCAACCGTAGGAGCCAGCAAATATTGATCTGTTTCCGTGCTGAGATTTTACACGCTTGATTTCGTGGGCAATGAGATCAAGTGCCTCATCCCAAGGAACTTCAACAAAAGGTTCCTTGCCTCGCGTATTGTCAGGATTCCCAAAACCGTGTTTCAACCATCCACGTCGAAAAGACGGTCTGAGTACACGGGCTTCTCCGTTTAAGCTGCTGACAATATTACCATTTATGGGGGAGGGATTTGGATCATCAGGATGGTTGCTCACTTCGACCAGTGTTCCATCAAGGCTGCTGCCAATTCCCACACCCCAATGACTAGATGTCAAACCATGAATTTTATTACTCATTCTCACAACGTCGCCGAAAATATTGATCCAGAGGCTTAGGTTGCCACACTTGGTCGAAACTGTCATCGGCGGGAATGCTTGCCGTTTGTTTTCTCCGGCTTGCCAATTCTTCAGGTTTTACGCGATTGATGCTTGCCTAACGTAAAGCAATTGGTTGTAATGACAGGAAGTGATCTCCTATGCGCGGGATTGCTTGGGAGGACTGTAGAGTTTGGAATTTTTGCAGCTGATTGTTGGCGGCGTGGCCAATGGATGTATTTATGGTTTGGTCGCCCTTGGTTTTGTTTTAATTTACAAAGCGACGGAATCCGTGAATTTCGCCCAAGGCGACATGATGATGATCGGCGCCTTCCTTACCCTACAGATGGTGAATGCTGAATACTGGGCAATGCCTTTTTTGTTGGGCGTTTTGTTTGCAACGCTTTTGATGACAATTTTCAGTTACGGTCTTGAGGCAGTTGTAGTCCGCAAATTATTTGGTCAGCCCCAGTTTGCTGTTGTCATTCTGACGATCGCGCTGGGTTTTGTTTTGCGGTTTGTGGCCGGATTTATCTGGGGGCATGAACCGCTGAACCTTGAGACACCTTTTGCAGGTCAAAATGTCAATCTTCTGGGGATTGCGCTTTCGATGGATCAAGTTGTTACGGTTGTCGTTACGATTCTTTTGACGTTGGCACTCTTTTTGTTTTTCCAAAAAACAAAGCTTGGCATTGCAATGCAGGCTTCCTCTCAAAACCAATTGGCTGCGTACTATATGGGGATTCCCGTTAAGCAGGTTCACGGAATGATTTGGGCCTTATCGGGAGGTATCGCGACGATTGCGGGTGTTCTTTTCGCCGCAAGGGGTGCAATTGATCCATCCCTCGGATTATTGGGTATCAAAGCATTTGCTGCCGCAGTGATTGGCGGTTTCGGCAGTCTTCCGGGGGCCTTGGCGGGCGGTTTGATTATTGGCATCATCGAGCCGATTGCAGGACGGTATTTCCCAGTGGGATACAGTCAGATTGCACCTTATGCCATCATGCTATTGGTGTTGGTGTTCAGGCCCAATGGTCTCTTCAGTCAAATTCAGGCCAAGAAAGCCTAACGCATGCGGATTCACTTCAAGACAAAATATGATCAGGATATTCGAATTTTCGAAGATCGTTGGTCGGTTGCAGTCTACGCTGTGCTGTTGGTAAGCGCCATTTGTATGCCATATCTTTTGGACGATTATCTGCTTGGCGAATTGATTTCCGTTTTAATTTGGGCCGTTGCAGGTATGGGACTGATGGTTCTAACCGGACATACTGGCCAAGCGAGCCTGGGGCATGCAGCTTTCCTTGCCTGTGGAGCGTATATGGAGGTTTGGCTGCAATCTCAAGGTGTTCCGTTTTTCCTTTCCCTTCCGTTAGCCGGTTTGTTTGCCGGGGTCGTAGGCGCAATCATTGCCATACCTGCGATCAGGATGTCCGGTATTTATCTTGCCATTGCGACCTTGGCGCTTGGGATTATCACAGAAGACATCATCATTCTTTTGCATGACTATACGGGGGGTGTTGAAGGCGTATTTGTAAATCCGATTAATCTCTTTGGTCTTGAAATTGAACGGTATTCCACACCTTCGCGTTTCTATTGGCTGTGTTTGGCGGTTACCGTTTTGGTGTTGCTTGGATATGTAAACCTATTGCGATCTTCCACCGGGCGCGCATTTGTTGCCATTCGAGACTCCGAAATTTCCGCACGCGCTATCGGGATTAATGTTGCGCTTTATAAAACGATTTCATTTGGCGTATCATGCTTTATCACAGGCATTGCTGGAGCATTGCTCGCGCACTTTCTTGGGTTTTTCAACTATGAAGCGTTTTTGATCCTCATCTCCATCCAATTATTATTGTTGGTGGTGATTGGCGGCATGGGCTCCATCCATGGCGCTTTTTTTGGTGCTTTCGTCATTGGGTTTGTTCCGCAACTCGTCACCATCGTGCGTGAGACGTTTACGTACAACGCAATACCAGGACTGGACACTGGGATTTTTGCGGCATTGCTCATCTTAATCATGTTGTTTGAACCCCAGGGGATTTACGGGATGTGGATCAAAACACGAACCTGGTTTGAGCTCTTTCCACTTGCGCGTAAAGACCTGTTCCGCCGCCACCGCAGTTATCTCAAAACGGAGCGGATGAAATGACTGTCTTGCAAGTCAATGATCTTGCCAAGTACTTTGGAGGCGTAAAAGCCGTCGATGGCGTTTCCTTTGATGTTCAGGAGGGGGAGGTTTTTACAATCATAGGGCCAAATGGTGCTGGTAAATCAACCATTTTCAATTTGATTTCAAGGTTTTATGATGTGACCCGAGGGTCTGTTCAGTTCTACGGGCAGGAGCTCACAGGTATGAGGTCTGATCAGATAGCATCGGTGGGGATAGGGCGGACTTTCCAAAACATAGAACTTTTTGATCATTCAACAGTTCTTCAAAACCTATTGGTTGGAAGGCACACAAAACGGCAGGCCAGCTTCGTTGAGAATTTATTCTTCAGTCCAAGAGTTTGGCGCGAAGAGAGGGAGCATCGCGAAGCGGTTGAAGACATCATCGAATTCCTTGATCTTCATGCCTATCGGGACAAGATGATTGCAGGTCTTCCTTATGGTGTCAGAAAAATCTGCGAAATCGGTCGAGCGTTGGCCTGTGGCCCAAAACTGTTGATGTTGGACGAGCCCGCTTCCGGACTTTCTGTCGAAGAAACACAAGATGTCGCTTACTGGATCGAGGACATGCAGAAAGACATGGGGCTTACCATTTTGATGGTGGAACATGACATGTCGTTGGTTAATCAAGTTTCGGACCGCGTTCTCGCAATGGATGAAGGAAAGCCCATTGCCTTGGGTGCGCCGGCGCAAGTTCAGTCCGATCCAGATGTTATTGCTGCCTATTTGGGCGTGGATGGGGATGAGGCAGCATGACTGAAACGCTGTTGCCACACTCAAAATCCGATGAGAACCAGAGTGATGTGGTTCTTAAGATCCGAAACATCGAAACGTTTTATGGTGCTGTTATGGCGCTGCGCGGGGTGTCGCTGGAAGTTCAAAAGGGTAAAATCGTTACAATACTGGGGGCGAACGGCGCTGGGAAAACAACGTTGCTCAAAACAATTTCTGGCGTTCTCGATCCTGAAAAAGGCCAGGTGCTTCTTAATGGTAAGGAAATTCAGGGCGCAGAGCCTGATCAGATCGTCAAACAGGGCATCGCACACGTCCCGGAGGGGCGAGAGGTATTTCCATTCCTCGATGTACAAGAAAATCTGAAAATGGGTGCTTTTACCCGCTCGGACAACGAAATCAATCAGGATCTTGATCTGGTTTACTCCTATTTTCCAGTCCTTGCAGAGCGCAGAAATCAACAAGCTGCGTATCTCTCCGGTGGGCAGCAACAAATGCTTGCGATTGGCAGGGGGCTTATGGCCCGTCCAAAAATCCTCTTGCTGGACGAACCCTCCCTGGGTTTGTCACCGCTATTAGTGCAGGAAATTTTCAAAATCATAAGAAGGCTCAATCAGGAGCAAAACGTGACCATGATGCTTGTTGAACAAAACGCCAATGTTGCGCTCAAAACTGCAGATTACGGCTACGTTTTGGAGGTTGGGCGTATTGTGATGGATGATGATACGGAAACTTTGTTGGCATCAGAAGACATTCGCGAATTTTACCTTGGACAACAGGGAGAAACTCAGCGGGGTCAGAAGCGCTGGAAGCGCAGAAAGACCTGGAGGTAGTTAACGTGTCTGATGGGGATCTGAAACAAAAAGGTATGGGAGACTTCGATTATTCGTCCCATTTGGGGTGTGATACAATTCCTGCGCTTTTTCGCAGTCAATGCAAGCGATTTGGGAAACGAACTGCTCATCGCGAAAAAGATCGCGGAATATGGAAATCTTTCAGTTGGGCCGATTACTACCAAAAGGCAAAGTGGCTCGGCTTGGGCCTGCGTCAGCTCGGACTTGAGCGCGGTGAAGTGGTTTCTATTCTTGCAGAAGACATCAAGGAATGGCTTTACTTTGATATGGCGTCTACCGCTATGGGAGCCATTCCTTCCGGCGTTTACACGACCGATTCATCGACACAGTTGGCATATTTGGTCAATGATTCCCAAAGTACGTTTCTCGTGCTTGAAAATGACGAACAGCTCGACAAGTTTCTTGAAGTTCGGGATCAAATGCCATCGCTGAAAAAGGTGATTGTAATAGACAGGGAAGGGCTGCGGGATTTTTCGGATCCTCACGTTCTATTTCTTGAAGAGTTGTACGCAATTGGGCGTGCCGAAGATGACGCCAATCCAGATCTGTTCGAAGCAGAAATCGATAAGGCGCAGCCGAATGATGTTCGTATGCTCATTTACACTTCCGGTACAACCGGTAAACCCAAAGGCGCGATGATTACGCATGCAAACATCATGTTTCAGATCAATTCACTGTTTCAGGTTTTGACGGTTAATCAGGATGATGAGCAGCTCTGTTTTCTTCCGCTTTGCCATGTGGTGGAAAGGCTTTTTTCAGTCGAAACCCAACTGGCTATCGGTAGTACGGTGAATTTTGCGGAAAGCCCGGAGACTGTTTTTGACAATCTTAGAGAAGTTTCGCCTCATATTTTTGTGGCAGTTCCGCGGGTTTGGGAAAAGATTTTTTCGCGCATCCAGATTTTGCGGAAAGAGGCAACTGCGATCGGTCGGTGGGCATTTGATCGGGCGACGCATGCGGGGCGCGCCCGCGCAAAATATCTGCTGGCCGGAGATTCTGTTCCCGTATCGGTTACGATGGGTTATAAATTTTGGGATTTCTTGGTCCTATCTAACCTTCGTCGAATGATTGGGATGGATCGCCTCCATCGCGGTGGTTCGGGTGCGGCACCTATCTCGCCAGAACTGCTCGAGTGGTTTTGGGGAATCGGAGTTCCGGTTATTGAAGGATTTGGTCAAACAGAGTGTTCAGGGGTGGCGATGACCAATACGCTTGAACACAACAAGGTTGGAACAATTGGTGCTGTCGTTCCGGGAAGCGAGGCACGGCTGAGCGCTGACAACGAAATTCAACTTCGGGGTCCTCATGTCTTCAAAGGATATTGGAACAAACCTGAAAAGACCGCGGAAGCGATTACAGAGGATGGGTGGCTGAGGACAGGGGATGTTGGCAAAGTTGACAACCAAGGGTTTTATACAATTACCGGGCGCATCAAGGATATAATAATTACGGCAGGCGGAAAAAACATTACGCCGGCAGAACTTGAAAGTGCGCTGAAGTTTTCTCCTTACATTTCAGATGCGGTCGTCATTGGTGATCAAAAGAAGTTTCTCACCAGCCTGATTATGATTGACCAAGAAAATGTTGAGAATTTTGCACAGGAGCATTCAATTCCATTTTCGGACTTTGCATCGCTTTGTTCTGCAAATGAAGTCAGGCATTTGATCGACAATGAAGTCAAAAAAGTAAACGAGCAATTCGCACGGGTGGAACAGATTAAAGAATTCCGGCTGATTGACGTTTTGCTGACAGCAGAGGATGATGAACTCACGCCGACCATGAAACTGAAACGAAGCTTGGTAACAGACAAATACAAGAATCTCATCGATTCAATGTATGCCAATGCCTGAGGCAGGGCGTTAACAAGGAGGAGCAATGAAATGAAGAAGATTTTGATGGCATTCGCTGCAGCGACTGTACTCACAGCAAGCACCGCGTTTGCTGATACAACGCAAGGTGTAACAGACACAGAGGTCGTTATAGGGGGTCACCACGATCTGTCCGGTATTTTTGCAGCATTTTCTGTTCCCGCTGTTACGGCTGCAAATCTGTACTTTGAAGAAGTGAATGCAAAAGGTGGCGTTCATGGCCGGAAGATTCGATACATCACTGAAGACCATGGATATCAAGCCCCAAAGGCGGTGCAGGCGGTGAACAAGCTGATCAACCGCGACAAGGTCTTTGCCATGTTGCTTTCTCTGGGTACACCCATGAATTTAGCGGCTTTTAAGCAACAAGACCCCAAGGGTATACCAAATATTTCGCCGCTTTCAGCAGCTCGGCAAATGCTACAAGAACCTTTGGATCTTCATTATGCGGGGACTGCCTCGTACTACACGCAGTTACGGCGCGCTGTTCCATACATGAAAGAAAATCATGGCTCTTCTGTTGTGTGTGCGATGTATATTCCCTCTGATTTTGGAAAAGAAATTCAAGCGGGTGCAAAAGAGGCGACGGAAGAGCTTGGATTAAACTGGGGTGCGGAGTCGACCCATAAGCCGGATGAGACCGAATTCGTAGGTGCGCTGGGGAAAATGAAGGAAGCTGGATGTGATCTGGTTGCAACCGCGTTGGGTGTTCGTCAGACCATCACACTTTTAGGCACGGCCAAGAAAATTGGTTTAACGGACATGAATTTCATTGGTTCTTCCGCCTCATTCCACACCGCTATCGCCAAGGTGCCAGGTGGCATAACCGAGGGATATTTTGCAGCCGCTGGCTGGCAAGACCTTGAAGCCAGGGCAGGGGATCCGGAAGTTGCTGCCTGGATCAAAAAGTACATTGATGCGACCGGAGAAAAATTTCCTGGAACGGGAGCACTGCTTGGTCATAGCGCCGCGGTTCTCTTTGTAAAGGCATTGGAAGCAGCCGGGCCTGACCTAGCTCATGCGAGTTTCCAGAACGCTATGGAATCTTTGGCCTATGAAGATAAAATTGCGGGGAACACTGTAAAGCTCGGGCCTGGAGACCATCTTGCAGCAGATTCAGTGTATATATCCAAGATTGAAGGTGGTTCGTGGAAAACGCTCACAGAGCTTGAATAATTGTCTGACATCGTGCTGGCCAAAGCGTTTTTGTTGGCCAGTATTGATCTTCAATATTGAATGTTCAAAAGTAAGTAATGTTTTGGCGGGGCTGGTCACAGCGCAACAGAGGTATTTTGATCTCTCGATTGGCAGGATTGATCTTGCTGATCTCGCTTTTGATTATTCGGATTGTGGATCCGGTGCTTGTCGCAAACCTGCGAAATCAAGGATTTGACTTCCTGCAAAGGCTTTCGCCACGGCCAGAGATAACCAGTCCAGTCGTGATCGTTGATATTGATGAAAGCAGCCTTGAATCGTTTGGGCAATGGCCCTGGCCGAGAACTCGGGTTGCAGAAATCGTTGAGAAATTGACCCGGTTGGGTGCCGTAACAATTGGTTTTGATATCATCTTTGCAGAAGAAGACCGCCTTTCGCCGCCAAGGGTTGCAGAAGATAATCCTAAATTGCCTGAAGTTGCACTGCAGGCTCTTAAGGATTTGCCGCAAAATGAAGAGGCATTGGTTGCGGCAATGAAAAATTCTCGAGTGGTTCTAGGGGAATCTAGTCGGCGACTTGGGCAATGGGATGATCCTTCAAAGGTAAAAGAAAGAAAAACGGAACCGCGAAAAATTCCGCATGCACAGTTGGGTGAAGACCCCGCTCCATTTTTGCTCCAATTTCCACAGCTTGTTCAGAATGTGAAAGAGATCAACGATGCAGCAGCAGGGTTGGGGATCGTAAATGTCTTACCGGATGTGGACAACATTTTTAGAAAAGTTCCTCTCGTTGTCCAAGCAGAAGGAACCATGAGAATGGCGCTTTCTGCTGAAGCTATCCGAATTGCAACCGGCGGCAGGGCTTTTGCAGTTCGAACGGATGCGGCGGGTGTTTCTTCAATCATTGTTGGCGGAGTCGAAATCCCGACAGATCAGAACGCTAGTATCTGGCCCTGGTTTAATGCATCCTCCCGTGATCGATACGTCTCTGCAGGCGACATCTTGAATGATGCAGTTGAACAACAAAAGGTGAGAGGAAAAATTGCGCTTTTAGGGACCTCTGCAGTGGGACTTGAAGACTATCGCGCAACGCCTATCGCAAGTTCAATGCCTGGTGTCGAAATACATGCTCAAGTCATCGAGAACATTCTCACTCAGTCCTTCCTAATCCGGCCCAATTTCGGGCTTGGCATGGAATTGGTATTCGTGGCCGTTGTTGGGCTTTTGATTATCTGGATCGTTCCGCTGCTTGGTGCAATCTATTCTGGTGTTGCAGCTGTTTTGACGCTGGGTGCCTTTGCTGGTGGCTCTTTGTGGGCATTTTATTCTGAAAGACTGCTCATTGACGGTGTTTTTCCTGTTGGCGCCTTGGCCGTCTTGTTTGGGCTGATGACAATGGCGAATTACATCCGTGAAGAAGTCGAAAAGCGTCAAATCAGAGGAGCGTTCGGTCAGTATCTTTCCCCGGCATTGGTCGATCAGCTCTCGGAAGATCCCGAATTGTTGGTACTGGGTGGACAAACTAAAGAACTTACGCTCTTGTTTACCGACATTCGCGGCTTTACCGGTATTTCTGAAAGTTACAAGAAAAACCCGCAAGGTCTCACGAGGCTCATGAACCGTTTTCTTAATACGCTTTCAGCACCAATTTTGGAGGAAGAAGGCACAATCGATAAGTATATGGGGGACGCAATTATGGCGTTTTGGAATGCGCCGCTTGCCTTGGAAGACCATGAGTTTAAGGCCTGTCGGGCAGCAATCAAAATGCGGGATCGGTTAGAGGAATTGAATAATCAGCGGTATGAAGAATTGAAAGACAGTGATGATGAGCCATGGCACGAATTCCGCATTGGCATCGGCATCAATACTGGACAAAGCGTTGTTGGTAACATGGGTAGTGACCTTCGTTTCGATTATACAGCGTTGGGTGACACTGTTAACTTAGCGTCACGGTTGGAAGGTCAGTCAAAACCCTATGGCTTTCAAATTATTATGGGTGACAGTACTGCAAAAGCGGTTGAAGATCGATTGGCGGTTTTTGAGATTGATCTCATTAGGGTGAAAGGAAAAACAGAACCAGAAAGGATTCATGTGTTGCTGGGGGATGAAACGCTTCGCGAAACCGAGGATTTCAGAGCGTTGCGGGCTATGAATTCGATGATGTTATCTGCTTACCATAACCAAAATTGGACCACAGCTTTTCAGTCTCTTGATGAGATGGGGACGATCGCAGAGCGCATGGGATTGGCGGATACATTGAGTGGATATCTCTTCATTTATGAAACGAGGATCAGTGAATTTAGGGCAAATCCGCCGGGCAAATCTTGGGATGGGGTCTATGACGCCCTAACAAAATGAGCAAAAAGCCATTAGAATCAAAGATTTTATGCATGAATCTGATAATTGTGGGCTAATTATGTCACACTTGGCATTTGGTAATCACAAAAGTTAACTAAGTATTAAGGTTGACCTTGTCCTAACGTCATCTCTGTTGCACTATGAAGCCCAGGGGCGGGAATGAAACCCGGGCGTACATACCATGATTAAGTTTGGATTGCATGGGGCGGTGCTTGCAGTTGTATCTTTGTTGGTGAGTCCGGCAATGGCGACTAGCTTACAGGAAGCTGTTCGAGAAGCTGTTGAAACGAACCCAAGAATAGAAGCTGCACAGGCAAACTATAGAGCGACTTTGAACGTGCTGGACCAGGCACGGGGCAGGCTTTTGCCAGAAGTAGATTTATCAGGAGATATTGGGAAGGAACGGGTTAACCGGCCAAACAGTCTTGGACCATTTATCAACAATCAGTTTCGTGCGCGCCGACAAGTGACGGTTACGGTTCGCCAAGCGCTATTTGATGGATGGGACAGGGCAAACGATATCTATCGGTCGCAAGCGCGTATTAATGCGGCTTCGCATAGGATCTTGGCGAGATCAGAAGCCGTAGCTCTGAATGCTATTGAGGCTTACATCGACGTTAATCGGCATAACCGTTTGTTGTATCTTGCTCGGATACATGTGAAACGTCACGAAGATCTCCTAGACATCATTCAGAAGAGGTTAGATGGGGGAGCAGCGCCCGTCGGCGACTTGGAGCAAACGCTAGAAAGGCTAGAAGCAGCGCGGGCACTTGTGGCGCAAATTGAGATTGCTTTGACCGCAGCAGTGGCCAAGTACAAAGCGTCCGTGGGGCGAAAGCCGTCAAATCTCAAGCATGTTACCTATGCACGCAACCTGCCTGATACGGCCTCTTCTGTTTTGGATTCTGCACTTATCCATAATCCCAGATTGCAGGCCGCGACCTCTGAAATCGATATCGCCGCCTTTGATAAGGAGCAGTTTAAATCGAATTTGTATCCACGCATCTTTCTTGAGGGAAGTGCCACCAGGGGTGAAAACCTTGAGGGCACACCGGGCAGGAATGATGAGCTTAAAGCGATGCTGGTTTTACGCTGGCGGCTTTATGACGGTGGTGTCAGACGGGCACGCATTGCAGAGCTCTCCGAACGTGAAACTGAAAAACTGGCCGAACGTGATATCTTACTAAAAGAGCTTGAAGAGAGCATCGATACGGCTTGGGGGCGTTTCACCAAAGGATGGGCGCAAGTCAATGCGCTTAAGCGCCAGTCTGTCCAGAATAAAAAAGTGATTGCTACCTATCAGGACGAGTATGAGGCAAACCGGCGTAGTCTGCTGGATGTGCTGGACGCCGAGAACTCGAATTTCGCAACAGAATTTGAGCTATCAAACGTTCGGGCGTTGCATGTCTTTTCAACCTATCAGATTTTGGCGCAAATGGGCGTCCTGCTTGACCGGATGGGAGTTGAGCGGCCAGCCGAAACTGAATTTGTATACGAAGTTCCTGATTCTGCAGGACTAAGCAGTTTCTCAAGCAGCTTTACCATCCCGCCGCTGGGAGACTGAAATGGTACGGGTGTTGCATCAAAATGCTCGTATCTGGAGGGTTAGTTCAAGAGTGCCGGGAAGGGGCGTGTTTTGAATGAACGGATCAAAGAACCGGATTCCACTGCCGCAGAGCAGGTAGTTATGTCACTCGCGAAGGAAAGCGTGGTGACGGAAGACAACCTTCTTGCGTCTCTGGCTTATTTTTGTTCGCATCACGGGCTACCGTTTTCTAAAGAACGGGCAATTCGGGGAATTGCTACCGACGGGTATGGGCTTTCAGCCAAAAACTATAAGTCTGCTGCAGAAAATCTGGGTTTGAAAGTGAAATTCGTTGAGAGCCTGCCTTCGCGAATTGGTGAACTTGTTTTTCCGTACTTGATCTTTTTCAAAGAGGGGTCAGCCGGTGTCGTTCGAAGTAAGAGTGTCGGTGGTCGTCTAGAAATCACTGAGTTTTATCGAGAAGGACTTCAACGTCAGCGCTCCTTATCAACAAAAGAATGTGACCGCGAAACATTTCCATTCGTTAGTCTTGTTACGGTGATGCCAGAAGAAACAGAACCTAATCTGTCTGATAGGCAAAAACCAAAACACTGGTTCTGGTCGGACGTGCGTCGGTTTTGGCCAAGCTGGTCTTATGTAGTATTCGCGACCTTTTTTATAAATCTACTCGGCCTGGCTTTGCCACTATTCGTGATGAATGTTTATGATCGAGTGATTCCGAACAATGCGATTCCAACGTTGTGGGCGCTTGTTGCGGGTATATCGATCGCGCTCGGTTTTGATTTGCTGCTGAAAGTACTGAGATCAGCTGTCATTGATAACTCCGGAAAGCGGATTGACATCAGTGCCTCATCCCGAATTTTTGAACACGCGTTGGATGTCAAAATGGGCAGTCAGCCGGCACGGTCCGGTGAGACTGCAAATCACATTCGGGAGTTTGAATCCGTTCGGGAGTTTTTCTCTTCTGGGGCAATCGCATCTTTGATTGATCTTTTATTTATCGGAGTTTTCCTTGGCTTCTTGTGGTTTATTGTGGGTGATTTGGTTCTAGTACCGTTGATCGCAGTACCCCTCGTTTTGCTGGTTGCTTTGATCGTGCAATTTCCGCTGGGCAAGTCTGTAAAAGCTTCTCAGGCAGCTTCTGGTAGTCGACACTCGGTATTGATTGAATCGCTCGTTGGAATCGAAGCCGTTAAGAGTGTTTCTGCTGAAGGCGTCTTACAAAAGCGTTGGGAACAGAGTGTTGCCGCTGCTGCGCGCGCTGGAGCTGCGACCCGTTTTTGGTCTTCTTTGGCTGTGTATTTTACCATGTTTGCGCAACAGGCCGTCAGCGTCGTCGTCATAGCTTGGGGCGTGTTTTTGGTTGCTGCTGGCGACATAACCATCGGTGCTTTGGTCGCTGCCAACATTCTAGCCGGGCGGATTTTGGCGCCGCTTGGAGGGATCGCTGGGACACTTGTTCGTGCACAACAATCGTTTTCGTCCATGGCTAACCTCAACAAGCTCATGAAGCTTGAGCGAGACAATCCCAAAACCCGGGGAAAAGGAACGAACATCGAATCCGGAGCAGTGGAATTCAGAACTGTAGAATTCTCTTACCCGGATCAACTTTCGTCTGCCTTGAATGGCGTATCACTCAAAATCACACCGGGGGAACGCGTAGGTATCATTGGGCGGGTGGGCTCCGGCAAATCAACCGTGGGAAAACTCATTTCGGGATTGTATCAACCCGTTGAAGGCGGGGTGTTGGTCGACGGCACGGATACGCGACACCTTGATTTGGCAAAGCTTCGTCGGCACGCGATGTATGTTGGACAGGAAACGGAACTCTTTACTGGTACGATCCGAGAGAATGTTCGCCTATCCGAATACTGCGAGGATGGCAGGCTTGAAGCCGCTTTTATTGGTTCCGGTGTCCGGGCTTTTGCGTCCAAACACCCTTTGGGATTGGAAATGCCCGTTGGGGAGCGTGGGAGGCTTCTTTCCGGTGGCGAGCGGCAGGCGGTTGGCATTGCCCGTGCGATGGCAATGGATCCTAAGATCATGTTTCTAGATGAACCAACCGCTCACATGGACACCGTTACCGAGGCTGCTTTTGTTAAAAGTTTTGGAAACTGGATGTCGCCATCAACGACCCTGATCGTTGCCACGCATCGCAACACGCTTTTGGCGTTGGTTGATAGGCTTATCGTCGTTGAAGACGGGAAAGTGTTGGTTGATGGACCAAAAGATCAGGTTTTAAAATCGATTCCCCAACTGCGGTCCAAGACAGCAGCAAAATCAGGGGGTGGTCATGCGCGGCACTGATTTTGAATTTGCAAATGATATTCGCGGAGCTGTGGAACAACGGGTTGTCCCAGGAGCCTGGATGCTTTTAATCGTCGTTGGGTTCTTGTTGGGCATTTCTTTTGCTTGGGCCAGTTGGGCTAAGATTGAGCAGTATGCAATTGGGGCAGGGCGCGTCATTCCATCTTCACAGGTGCAGGTTGTTGAAAATCTTGAACCAGGCTTTGTAAGAGAAATCCTGGTTTCAGAGGGGAGCTCCGTCGTGGCCGGGCAATTGCTGGTCCGTCTGGATGAAACGTCATCAAGTTCGAAATTGGGAGAGCTTGAGCAAAAACATAGGGCTTTTAAAGCGGAATATGATCGCTTAGATGCCCAAGCCAATCTGAGAGGCGAAATTGTCCCCTCCACCGAAGGTGCGGAGAATTTGCGGTTGTTTTACCGCGATCAGCAAGCGGTGCTCGATATTGAACTTAGAAAATTCAGTGAGCAACTTGGCATCCGTCAGCAACAGGTAGAGCAGAAAAAACAAGCACTTTCAGAAGCAAAAGCGACACTGGAAAAGCAGAAGTCCGCGCTTGACCTTGCAAATCGAGAGTTGGAACTCACAACCAGTCTATTCAAACGCAAGGCTGTGCCAGAGATTGAA
>JBCCXO010000037.1:0-35552 GCA_039191645.1 Pseudomonadota bacterium
CAACGTCAGGGTCGACCACACGACAGGAAAAATCGATCGAGCGTGCTCTACGCTCAGTTTTCGATTTCGGACTGGCGAAGGCGAAACGGCCGATCAGCCTGAAAGTCCCCCGCTTGTGTCCTTTCAGTGGACACTCTGGAAATGAGTGTTTAAGTGGTTCCCTACTCTCTAGCGATAACCTATCTTTGTTAGTGCAGAAATTTCCCATTTTAAATGCGGCAACACTCGGTGAAAAACTTTCATTCATTAAGATTTGATGCCAAACGTTTGGCAGTTATACGCTTGAAAAATGCGTGCGCTGGTTCACCGATGAAAATCACATAATTGTCAACTCAGGTAAGATAGTCTTGAGAATGCCTGTTTCAGTCTCAATATGTCTTAGGGGGGTAACAAACCCGTGTTCTATCTGAGCAACACAGATCAGACGTCGGCTCAGCACAGCAACACAGATTGGCTGAAAACCCAGTCCAATAGGAAAAGGAGGAAAGCATGTCTTCAATAAGCATTACAGGGTTCTTAAATGGTTTTTCTACACGTTCAATCGCATCAATTGCAGCGGCATTGGCCATAGGATTTACTACCTCAACTGCACAAGCGGAGAACCGCGACAACTGGCCCAAGAGCTTCTCGGTAGGAACGGCGAGCCAAGGCGGCACCTACTTCGTTTACGGGTCTGGTTGGACCAATATGGTAGCAGAAGCCCTTGGCATTCAAGGAGGTGCAGAGGTAACCGCAGGACCTGTTCAGAACGCAGCTCTTGTTCAGACAGGAGATCTTGATTTTGGTATGGTTACCATGGGACCTGCTTTTGATGCCATCAATGGCAAGAGTGCCCTGGCGCCAGGCCTGAAGCATGACAAAATTCGGGCGATTTTCCCAATGTATAAAACCGCTTTTCATGTCATGACGTTAAAAAGCTCCGGCATCGATAGTTTCGATAAAATCCCGGATGGCGCAACGATAGGATTTGGTCCAGTTGGCGGCACGCCAGGAACCTATTGGCCACGGTTCTTCGAGTCCCTTGGAAAAAATGCAACTGCCCGACATGGCGGTGCTGCCGATCTTGCCGGACAACTCCAGGACGGTTTGATCGATGTTTACACTTGGGCTGCGGGTGTACCGTTTCCTGCATTTTCTCAGGTAGAAGCACAGGCAGAGGTTAATTTTTTCGGCCTTACAAAGGAACAAGCGGATAAGATTGTGGCCGATCATCCGGTTTCGCCATTTACGATTCCTGCCGGAACTTATCCCTCTCAATCTGAAGATCACTTTAGCGTCTCCATGTGGAATTTTGCGATTGCACGTGCTGATCTTCCCGAGGATTTTGTTTACGCCGTGGTCGATGCGGTTATGAAGAACAATCCAAAGATGCTTGAGATTCACAAGGCCGCCGTTGAAACGCTTCCTGAAAACTTCGACAAAAACCAGTTTATACCATGGCATCCTGGCGCTGCGCGCTGGTTTAAGGAAAACGGCTTTGAAATCGACCCGTCCCTAGGTGGATGACGTCCATTGGCGCCCCGGAAAATAGACCCGAGATGTGGTAAGTGCATCTCGGGCATTTACTATCCATGAGGCACAGCAGACATGTCAGATACGTTAAAATTCGAAACAGCTGACGCAGATGACGGTGACCCACGTTCGCTCACCGGCTGGCAGGGCCGTGCCTTTGCCATCCTCTGTGTCTTGTACGCATCGTGGCATTTGTACAGCCTCAATATAGCACCTCTCGAAACCTGGCTTTTTCGGATTCTTCACATCACCGGCGCGCTGGTGTTAGGCTTTGGGCTTACGAACGTACTCATGGTCGGGCATGATCGGCGTCATAAAAACCTGACCTGGGAACGCGGCATAGCGTTCATCTGCGCCCTGCCAGTTCTATATGCGCTGGCGCTTACCACCTATGGACTCTTTCTCTACTGGCGAACTGGCGAGGTTGAAGGGGCCGAAACTCTGTTTACCTATTTCGGGATATCGCTGGCTGCGGGTACTTTGATTGCGATTATCTCGGGATGGTTTTTGCGAGGTAAATCGAGAACCGTCTCTGCTTTGGATTGGGTTCTAATTGCAGCAAGCATCGCGTCGACCGGGTTCATCATCCTAAGTCTTGACGCACTCAGTCTACGGCTGCGTGCCGGAACACCTTTCGCCGATCCACAAAATGCCTGGGCTGCCTTTGTGGTTGTCATTCTCATGCTTGAACTCACACGTCGCGTTGCGGGTCTTGCGCTGGTTGCCATCGCCGGGATTTTTGTCGGATACACTTTTTTGGGTCCTTGGCTCCCGGGCTTTCTTGAGCATCGCGGTTATGATGCCAAACGGTTTTTTACCTATGTGTTTACAGACAATGGTGTTCTGGGTCCGACAACCGCAGTCTCCTCGACTTACATCATCCTTTTCATAATTTTCGCAGCTTTTTTGCAAAGTTCTAAGGTGGGGGACTATTTCGTCAACTTAGCTTTTGCTACCGCCGGACGCGCTCGTGGCGGTCCGGCCAAGGTAGCGGTCTTCGCTTCCGGCCTGATGGGAATGATCAATGGAACTTCAGCAGGGAATGTGGTGTCGACGGGGTCATTGACGATTCCACTTATGAAACGTGTTGGCTATCGGCCGCAATCTGCCGGGGCCATTGAAGCTGCCGCCTCTACCGGAGGCCAGATTATGCCGCCAATCATGGGCGCAGGCGCATTCATCATGGCAGAGGTGACCGGCATCCCTTACACTGAACTTGTCATCGCAGCGATCATCCCAGCGGTCCTTTATTTCATCTCAATCTACTTCATGGTGGATTTTGAAGCCCGCCGCCTCAATATGCGGGGCATGACTAATGATGAACTCCCAAAATTCAAAGAGCTTGCCAAGCAGGCATTCTTGTTTCTACCCATTATTATTTTGATTGGATCGTTATTTTTGGGATACTCCGTTATCCGCGCCGGCACATTGGCCATCGTTTCTGCTGCCGTTGTGAGCTGGTTAACGCCTTATCGTATGGGTCTTTTCTCGATCATCGAAGCGCTCAGAAACGCATCCCAAATGTCTATTCAGATTATTACGGTCTGTGCGACAGCGGGGATAATTGTTGGCGTCATTTCCCTCACAGGGGTTGGAGCGCGGTTTTCCTCGCTTCTGTTTGAACTGGCTGAAGCGAGCACGTTGCTGGCACTGATCTTTGCTATGGTGATCTCAATTATTCTTGGGATGGGTATGCCGACGACTGCTGCTTATGCCGTTGCCGCTTCGGTTGTAGCGCCAGGTCTTATTGAACTCGGGATTGAACCGCTGGTGGCACATTTTTTTGTATTCTATTTTGCTGTTGTCTCGGCGATTACGCCTCCGGTTGCACTGGCAGCCTATGCTGGAGCAGCCATTGCGGGTGCTGAACCGATGCGTACGTCCATCACGAGTTTTCGTGTAGGGCTTGCAGCTTTTATTGTGCCATTCATGTTCTTTTACAGTCCCGGCCTCTTGATGGAGGCAGATGTGTTTACTGTGATTAGAAACGCATTGACCGCTATAATTGGGGTTTACTTTTTATCAGGTGCAGTACAGGGGTTTCTTGCTAGTCCTCTTACGCCAGTGTGGCGTCTTCTTCTCCTGGTGGCAGCACTTTGCATGATTTCAGGGGACTGGCGGACTGACCTCATTGGTGTGGCGATTGGATTGGGGCTTTGGTTGAAATCACAAGGCAGTTTCAAAACAAAGGCGCAGAATGAATAAAGTTCAGGGCAGCATTACCCTGAATGGTCATCCTGCGGTCAAGAAATGTTTGGTCTTTTTACCCCACGATCAGCTGTTTAAGTTGTAAGGCTTCATACTCCAACTCATTCAGTCGATAATTCACAACATCACCGATCGTCACGATCCCGCTTAAAGTGCCATCATCCACAACTGGCATATGTCTGAACCGACCTTTGGTCATCCGTCTGAGTACGGACACCAGCTGTTCGTCGCTTGAGCAGACTTCGAGCTTTGAAGTCATGACTTCTTCCACTTTTTTCGGAAGCGTCTGACCAGGTGTTTCAGCAAGTCTTCTCACAATATCACGTTCTGACAAAATCCCCACCAATTCTCCTGAATTGTCAGTCACCAGAAGCGCCCCGATCCGTTTTTCGCTCAGAGAAACCACGGCTTCTTTTAGCGTTTGCTCGGGTTGGATTGAAAACACGTCCTTACTCTTTTTTGCAAGCAAGTGTCCAACTGTCGTATTCTCTCCAGCTAAATTTGTTTGCGTGGACTGGCTCTTTGTAGCTTTATTCTCGGAGTCTCCTCGCATCGGTGCTCTAAACGAAATTGGCATA
This sequence comes from Pseudomonadota bacterium, assembly GCA_039191645.1. GTDB lineage: Bacteria > Pseudomonadota > Alphaproteobacteria > Rhizobiales > Rhizobiaceae > JAALLB01. The sequence continues at coordinate 4,299 of JBCCXO010000037.1, forward strand.
TTCTCCTCCAATGAGTGCTTTCGTATTACTGAATATTTCTTTCCGGGTTTGATACCGTTTCTTATCGTACAGGAAAATTCGGCTACACTTAAGTCAGAACTTTGACTATTCCTTTTGAGCAATAAAACCTTTTATAGCGTTCGATCAGACGGGTTCGTCTGCTTTCCCGGCCTCAACGTTCTCTGCTCGAAGTCTCCTTTCTTCTTCAACAACTTCATCGGGGAACTGACTCATAAAGCAACAGCACACATTTTCATCAATCATCGTTCTAGGACCATTTGGATGGGCAATATGTTTGTAGATCCCATGGCTATGATGGTGATGGTGACCATGATGGTGGTGGTCATGGCCATGGTTATCGTGACTATGATCGCCATGACCTTCGGCAGAATTTTCATGATCATGGGTGTGATTTTCCAATGCTTCGTCATCATGAGGATCACGAAATTCCGCGTGGTGATGGTGCACCTCAACTTCACCGCGCGCCAATCGGCTTTTAAATGAAGCCATGAGGTCATGCTCAGAATTTACTATTCCTGTTTTTGCCTCGTTTATACGTTCTACAAAGGTATCGATTACATGATCTTGATCAGAGAGATAATGTGCTTTGAAGAACTCAACATCAGGGTGTCCTGCGGCAACCCGATCAACATAATTGTAAATTCTGTCGATCAGGCGACCTGAAAACAGAAAATAAGGTGCAACGACGACGCGTTTGAAGCCGAGTTTCAAAGCCATTTCCAATCCTCGGCCAACAGATGGAAACGTTACGCCTGAATAGACTGTTTCTGACCAACCAAATCCCAAGTTTTCCGTAACGATACGGGTAAGACGTGCAGCTTCTGCGTTGGCCAATGTATCGGATGTTCCTCTTCCAACAACGACCAGCATTGTGTCATAGAGTTCTCCCTGATGGACGTGGTCTTTCCCAAGCGCCTGGAGGATACGGGCTTCAAATGCTGCAATCATTTGAGGATGTAAACCAAGTTCCCGACCGTATTTGATGCTGATTCCGGGATTCGCCTCCTGATACGTGGTCAATACCGAGGGGATGTCCGACTTTGCATGCGTCGCAGCAAAGAGCATTCCAGGTACTGCAACAATTTCTTCGATTCCCGCGTCTCGCAATGCGTTCAGGCCCATATGTATGTTTGGTGCTGAATATTCTAGAAAGCCGTATTCAACTGGTATGTCAGGAAAGCGATTTCGCAAACCTTTGGCCAAAAGTGCAAACTCTGTTTCTGCAGACTTTGAGCGGCTCCCATGACCACAAATCATATAACCGATCTTCGACAAGATGAATCCTCACTGATTAGACATGACTTCTCACCATAAATCGTCCTGAAAAATGGTGCTACAAGAGTTTACGCCTCTACCGTATTTTTATGTAAGGGTTCAAGTCCCGGATTTGGATCGTTTTTCACTTAAATACATGACGAGAAAAGTCAAATTTAAATAGACAAACGCTCATTGTTTTCTGAACATCGATACCAGATGATTTGTGTTCCCCAACTATTGTTATCCGACACTTTTTGGTGTCTGCTCTGTCTTTAGACATTTATTGCATGCGGTGTTCTTTCGACATAGTGAATACCTGCACACAGCATGAGAAATTCAGAAAGGTCGATCTTCAAAAGTACGAGTGTATGGATATACCGAATGTCGAAATCGAAGGTTCAGATTGTGGTTCAATTAGGATTCCCAAAAAGACCTTAAACAAAAAGACAGGAACACGACACCGAGAAGAGAAGCTATCGAGCTTGAACGAAGTTGCATACAGAATGCACTTACCCCATTGACCCAAAACGCGATCTTCCGCCCTAGCAGATCAGAATTTTAGCGGGATAAATCCAAGCGCCAACAATGCGCCTCCAGCGAATACCCCGTAAAACCAAGCCCATGCTTGCCAGTTTTCTTGCTGTTGTTTCCAATTTTTTCGGAAGCGATGACCGCAAACAACAGCCATGACAAACAGAATCGTACCGGTGAGCGGTGTCAGAAACATATCAGTATGTACTGGATCGTTTATGAAGGGGTGTCATTTCCAGGCACCAAAACACAATAGTGCATATCCGTGATCGGCCCTTTGACATTCATGCGTTCATCTTTAGGCGTCTAGGGCACTGTAATCTATCGCGCAGAGGGCTGTTTGGGTCTATTTCCTTTTGGCAAACAAGGCATGTGTCCCCATCGCCTATGGCGTTGAGGCCACCACAACTGCCCTTGATCCTCTTGCCCATGAAAATCACGCCGAGCGACATGCCGGTTATCACCAAACCAAGTAAGAGAAATGTAAAAACAAAAGTCGCCATCTTTAAACCTGACCGTCACTCATCAATATCTTGCGAACCTTTTTTGAGAATACTCTCGATCGCTTTGCTGGTGTTTATCACGTATTGCCCTTTTTGTGTATCACTTGCATGTGAAATAAAATAGGCAGCGATGCCATTTCTATCCGCTATCTTTAATCCTTTTTCGTTTCCCAATACTAACAACGCTGTAGCCCAGGCGTCCGCTTTCGTGGCGTTTGAAGACACAACCGTCACAGAAGTGGTTCTATGGTTGATTGGTCTTCCGGAAGATGGGTCTATAATGTGTGAGTAACGCTTACCGTCTACTTCTGTAAAATTGTTGTAGTCACCAGATGTGGCCATGCCCGAATCGTTTAGGGCCACGATTTGTTTGATCTGACGAGACCCGATCTCGGGTTTTTCTATCCCAATGCGCCAGGGTTTGCCAAACTGGTTTTTCCCGGCAGCACGAAGGTCGCCACCAATCTCGACGAGGTAGTCTTCGAACCCGATTTCAATAAGCCGGTCTGCAACAGCATCTATCCCATAGCCTTTTGCAATTGCAGACAGGTTAGTCGATATCTCAGGTCTGCTCTTTGATATTGTGAAGGTTTTTTTGTCCAATTTCAGATTTTTTGTCTGACCTACCAACGCCAACGCATTCGTGATTTCGGCTTGTGACGGAATTGGGTCTTCCGGTTTACGTGTTCCGAAGCCCCAAAGCTCGATCAATGGTCCCAGGGTAACGTCGAATTTACCGCCGCTTTTTTCATGCACCTCATTGGCTTGCGCCATCACATATGCCAATTCACGAGAAATCGGAATCGGATCCGTCGTTCTTAATTTGTTGAGTTTCGATATCTCCGAACTACTCACCCAATTGGACATTTTGGCGTTCACATCAGCCAAGACCAATTCCACGGTAGATGCCAATTTTTTGTTATCGATTTCGGAATTTTCCGTGATCACTGTAATATTGTATGTGGTACCCATGGTACTACCGGAAATTCTGAAAACTTTTTCGTTGTCAGAAAGCTGACATCCGACTAAGGAAACAGTGAGAAACATTCCTAAGACTAGTGGAAACAGGCGTGACAAGATTGCACTCACTTCAATCAATGATAGTGTATTTTTTCGTGTACATGTTTACCTATGCTTTTGCAAACTTGATGCTGCTGTTGTGCTGGTTAGAAATTTATGGAAACCAAGAAACGTAAATAGTATTCGGATGCATCCTTTGAAATCGTTGAACCTCTTTGCCACATTGATTCTTGCAATCAAAAACTGCCATACATTGTACGAACAAAAAATGAGCTACATAGCCGATCTGGACTTTAATCACCTGCTTGGACTTGCCCATGAAAATTGTTAATACAAAAAAAGGTTTAAACCTGCCAATAACCGGGACACCAGATCAAAGTGTCAGTATGGGTGCGCAGATTAAATCCGTTGCGGCACTTGGTTCTGATTATATCGGGTTGAAACCAAAAATGCTCGTTCAAGAGGGCGATGATGTTAAACTAGGCGAACCGTTGTTTTGCCATAAGGTCAATCCTGAAGCAGTTATCGTCTCACCCGCAACCGGCAAAGTGCAAGCTATCAATCGCGGCGCACGGCGGGTTCTCGAGAGTGTGGTCGTTTCAGTGAGCGATAGCGATGATGACGGCATTGATTTCTCTACTATTGGTGGCGCCGATACGCCCGAAAAGATAACCGTTAAACTTTGTGCTGCCGGATTATGGACGTCTTTTAGGACACGGCCATACTCAAAAGTACCAGATGTCGCTGATAAGCCCGTTGCGATTTTTGTTTCTGCAATGGATTCAGAACCGCTTGCTGCTGACGCAAACCTGATTATTAATGAGAGGCTGTCAGATTTTCAGGCCGGACTTGAAGTTGTTGCGCGACTGACGGAGGGAAGCTGTTTTGTCTGCCAATCACCAGATGCAGGCTGGTCAATTGAGCCAAAGGGGAACATCTCGCAAGTTGGGTTCAACGGGCCTCATCCGGCGGGACTGGCTGGTACCCATATTCATTTCCTTGCACCGCCAGTGAGTGAGGGATCTGTTTGGACAATCGCTTACCCGGATGTGATCCGGATTGGCGCTTTGTTTCAAACCGGAAGACTTGACACAGAAACCATCATATCCGTTGCAGGACCTGCAGCCAAAAATCCTCGATTGGTTCGCACCCGCATGGGTGCATCGCTGCATGAATTGCTGGATGGTGAGATGGATACACAAAGGAGCGTGCGTGTTTTATCGGGCTCCGTTCTCAGCGGACGCGCTGCTGAGGGATCTACGGCGTTTCTGGGTCGATATCATCGACAGGTTTCGTTGATCGAAGAAGATAAGAAGCAAATACCAATGGGTTGGATTCGACCAATGGCCGGAAAGTTTGCTTTTCAACCCGTGCTTGGCTCCGCTTTTTCCAAAAAGCTATATGATTTGACCAGTAACCTGAACGGCGGGCGCCGAGCAATGGTGCCTATAGGAACATTCGAAATGTTGATGCCACAGGACTTTCTTCCTACCCAATTGTTACGGGCAATGTTAGTCAAAGATACAGATTCGGCGCAGGCTATGGGTATATTGGAATTAGATGAAGAAGATCTGGGTCTCGTTGGCTTTGCCTGCCCAGCCAAGTATGAATACGGGCAAGCCCTTCGGGAGTGTCTGGACAAAATTGAGATAGAGGGTTGAACCCGTGAGTATGCGCAGTTTTTTCGACAAAATAGAACCGCACTTTGAAAAAGGTGGCAAATATGAGCGGCTGTTTCCCATCTATGAGATGGTGGAATCGTTTCTTTACACGCCAAAAACGGTCACCACGCAGGCCCCTCATGTTCGTTCTTACATCGATATGAAAAGGATCATGACGTATGTGGTGATTTCCACAATCCCATGCATACTTTTCGCTTGGTACAATACAGGCTTTCAAGCGAATACAGCGATTGCTGCTGTTGGCGAAAGTGCGCAGACAGGCTGGCGTGTCTGGTTGCTTCTGGCATTTGGTATTGGACTGGATCCACAGAACATCGCTGCCAATATGGTTCACGGCGCTCTTTACTTCTTCCCGATTTATATCACCACCCTTGTTGCAGGCGGCATTTTTGAGGTGATTTTTGCAACGGTGCGAAAACATGAGGTGAATGAGGGCTTTTTGGTGACTTCAATGTTATACACCCTCATCCTGCCGGCCTCGACACCGCTATGGCAGGTTGCGCTGGGTATTATATTCGGCGTTGTGATTGGGAAAGAAGTCTTTGGTGGAACGGGTAAGAATTTTCTGAACCCTGCTTTAACCGGTCGTGCGTTTTTGTATTTCGCCTACCCCGCTTACATGTCAGGCGATTCAATCTGGGTCCCTGTAGATGGATATTCAGGCGCTACAGCTCTTTCCATTGGTGCATCAGATGGGTATGAGCAACTGACAGACTACGGAATGACATGGATGGATTCATTTCTGGGGTTCATTCCTGGCAGCATGGGCGAAACATCAACGCTCGCATGTCTTATTGGTCTTGCGTTTTTGCTCATCACCAAGATTGCCAATTGGCGGTTGATTGTTGGCTGTATGTTGGGAATGATTGGTTTCACTGCACTGTTAAACTTTGTTGGTTCAGACACAAATCCGATGTTCGCCATGCCTTGGTATTGGCATCTGGTCATCGGTGGATATGCATTTGGAATGGTGTTCATGGTAACTGAGCCGGTATCGGCGTCCCACACCAATCTGGGAAGATATTTTTACGGAGCTTTGGTTGGCGTGATGGTAGTTATGATACGGGTCATAAATCCGGCCTTTCCTGAGGGCATGATGCTGGCGATTTTGTTTGCAAATGTTTTTGCACCCTTGATCGATTACTTTGTTGTCCAGGCCAACATCAGGCAGAGAGCGAAAAAACATGTCTGAAAATAATTCCTCTCCTCAAAACGAGCAGCCAAAAGGGTTGATCCGCAGGTTCATCGCGTTGCCGGCAGACTCAATTCCGAAAACCCTTTTTGTTGCGGTCACGCTGTGTCTGTGTGCTTCGATGGTTGTCTCTGTTGCAGCGGTTTCCCTTCGGCCATTGCAAGAAGAAAACAGATTACGGGACAAGCGTGTTAACATCCTTCAAGTCGCCGGTTTGTATGATCCTAATGCCGACGTGGCAGAAGCGTTTAAAGCGTTTGAACCGCAAATATTGGACTTGAGAACCGGTAAATTCACCGATGAATTCGATCCAACCACATTTGACGACAAAGCCAGCGCAGAAGACGCAAACCAAAGCCGGGAACTTGAAGAAGATCCTGCCGGCATTGGCAGACAATCCTATTATAAAACCATTTATCTGTTACGCGATGATTCAGGTGGTTTGAGCAAGGTAATCTTGCCAATACATGGATATGGCCTCTGGTCCACTTTGTACGGATTTGTTGCACTAGAGCCTGACGGTAATGAGATTTTTGGGCTCCAGTTCTATCAACATGCGGAAACACCCGGACTTGGCGCGGAAGTTGATAATCCACGTTGGAAAGCGCTTTGGCGGGGAAAGAAGCTGCGTGACGAAGATGGTGTTTTGCAAATCACCGTGGATAAGACAGCTCCGGCTGCCGGTGATGATTACTTTGTTGATGGGCTGGCTGGCGCTACGCTGACTTCTGTTGGAGTCGATAACCTTGTAAAATTTTGGATGGGCAAAGAGGGATATGAAGAATTCCTTTCCCGGCTCAATTCAGGAGAAACGATATGACACACAAACCCAAGGAACTCCTGATCGACCCATTGGTCGACAATAACCCGATCACGCTTCAGGTACTTGGAATATGTTCAGCTCTAGCCGTCACATCCTCACTGCAGGTTGCATTTGTGATGTCGTTGGCGGTGATTTTTGTTACCGGCTTTTCTTCCATGTTCATCTCGATCATCAGAAATCATATTCCAAGTTCGATTCGGATTATTGTTCAGATGGTGATCATTGCGTCCCTTGTGATTTTGGTTGACCAAATCTTGAAGGCCTATGCGTTTGAGATCTCCAAAACCCTCTCGGTGTTCGTTGGATTGATCATCACGAACTGCATTGTCATGGGCAGAGCTGAAGCTTTTGCCATGAAGAACCCACCCGTTGCTTCCTTTATTGATGGTGTAGGAAACGGCTGTGGTTATGGGCTTATTTTAATGTTGGTAGGCACGATCAGGGAGTTGTTTGGTGCCGGATCCCTGTTTGGTGTAACAATCCTTGAGACCATAAACAATGGCGGCTGGTACGTACCAAACGGTATGCTGCTTTTACCACCATCTGCTTTCTTTATCATTGGATTGATCATCTGGGCTTTCCGCTCCTGGAAACCTGCACAGGTGGAAGAACGCGAATATAAAATTCAAACGGCCGAGGCACACTGATGGAAGCACTACTTGCCCTCGCTGTTAAAGCGATATTCGTAGAAAATCTGGCTTTATCCTTCTTCCTTGGCATGTGCACATTCATTGCCGTATCGAAGAAAATCAGCACTGCAATCGGCTTGGGTATTTCTGTGATGTTGGTACAAACAATCACGGTACCTGCAAACAACCTTTTGCTTACCTATCTTCTCAAACCGGGTGCGCTTGCGTGGGCCGGCTTTCCAGATGTAGATCTCACGTTTTTAGGTCTGATCTCTTACATTGGTGTTATTGCGGCAATGGTTCAGATCCTTGAGATGGTTTTGGATAAATTCTTCCCGCCGCTATACAATGCTTTGGGCATCTTTTTGCCGTTGATTACCGTGAACTGTGCAATCTTGGGCGGATCGCTTTTTATGGTGGAACGGTCGTACAATTTTGCAGAGGCAACAACTTACGGAATTTCCTCTGGATTTGGCTGGGCTCTTGCAATCACCGCCATGGCTGGTGTGCGTGAAAAGCTCAAATATTCTGATATTCCCGATGGTCTACAGGGATTGGGTATAACCTTCATCTCTGCCGGCTTGATGGCAATGGCATTCATGTCATTCAGCGGTGTGAAACTTTAATAGGCAAAACTTACATGGAAACGTTCGGACTTGGTGTCGCCCTCTTTACAATCATCGTGATCGCGCTTGTAACGATCATTCTTGTTGCCCGGAGCCAACTGGTTTCGACTGGTAAAGTAAACATTACAATCAACGATGAAAAGACCATCTCGGTTCCAGCTGGAGGCAAATTGCTGCAAACCCTTGCAGAACAGAAATTGTTTGTACCTTCTGCTTGTGGTGGCGGCGGAACTTGTGCGCAATGCAGGGTGAAAATCCACGAGGGTGGCGGTTCGATTTTGCCGACCGAAGAGGGGCATATCACCAAACGTGAGGCTGCCGGTGGTGATCGTTTATCATGCCAAGTGGCGGTCAAGCAGGATATGAAAATTGAAGTTCCGGAGGAGGTATTTGGCGTTCGAAAGTGGGAGTGTGAGGTTGTCTCGAACGACAATGTGGCAACCTTCATTAAGGCGCTGGTTCTAAAACTTCCTGAGGGTGAAGATGTTAATTTCCGTGCGGGCGGTTACATCCAAATCGAGGCCCCTGCTCACAGCTTGCAATATGAAGACTTTGATATTGCAGATGAATATCGGGAAGACTGGGACAAGTTTAACTTGTGGCAATACAAATCTGTTTTGGAATTACCAATTGAGCGAGCTTACTCCATGGCGAATTATCCGGAAGAAAAGGGTATGATCATGCTCAATGTCCGGGTGGCTTCACCACCTCCCGGTAGTGATGGCATTCCTCCCGGCTTGATGTCTTCTTATATTTTCAGCCTAAAACCTGGTGACAAGGTTACCATATCCGGTCCGTTCGGTGAGTTCTTCGCTCGAGAAACAGAAAAAGAGATGATTTTTGTTGGTGGTGGTGCAGGCATGGCACCCATGCGGAGTCACATTTTTGATCAATTGAAACGGATCAGGACAAATCGGAAAATTTCATTCTGGTACGGGGCACGTTCAAAGCGTGAGATGTTCTTTGTTGAAGACTTCGACGGTCTGGCTGAGAAGAACTCCAATTTCGATTGGCACGTTGCGTTATCGGATCCTCAAGAGGGCGATGATTGGGACGGCTATACTGGCTTCATTCATAATGTTTTGTATGAAGAGTATCTCAAAGATCATCCAGCCCCAGAAGACTGTGAGTATTACATGTGCGGGCCGCCAATCATGAACAGTTCTGTTATCAACATGCTTTTAGACCTTGGTGTAGATCGTGATGATATCATGCTGGATGATTTCGGTGGTTAAGCGCACTGCAAAACGGGTTGTTCGTTCGGTTTGATCCGATCTGCACTCAAGCATTCGGAATATTTTTCAGATCGGAGATGGCGTAAGGCTTATCAACGTCATTTCCCTCCGGCGTATCTGTGGCGTTATACAAACCACAGCGCATAATATTTTCTATCAAACCAGACGCATCAATATGCAGTTTTGGGTCTAGAGTTTAATCGCTATGTTTTTCGTCTGTACATAGTTCCACAAGGCTTCTCTTCCTTTTTCTCTCCCGTAGCCCGATTTTCCAAATCCACCAAAGGGAGTTTCTACTCCGCCTGCAAACCATTCGTTCACAAAAACCTGTCCTGCGCGAATTTTTTGCGCGGCATTGGTTGCACGGTTCAAATCAGAGGTGAACACGCCACCCACCAATCCGTATGGAGTGCTGTTTGCGATCTCAATAGCTTCGGCATCATTTTCAAACTTCATGACAGAAACAACCGGCCCAAAAACCTCTTCATTTGCAATGGTCATTTCCTTTTGGACATTTGCCAATACTGTTGGCTCAAGAAAAGCGCCTGGTACATTCAGTTTTCTTCCACCGGTGACTACACTGGCGCCTTGGGAAACGGCTTCAGATACCATGCCAGCGGCACGATCGCGTTGATTTTCAGAAACCATTGGCCCCATATTCGGGCCAAATTTCGGGTGCTCAATTCCAGGGCCAACCTGCAAGCTTTTTGCGACGCCTGATATCCGATCCACAAGTTCATCTAGGCGGCTTTTGTGTACTATGATGCGGGACATCGCAGAGCAAACCTGCCCAGCATTAAAGTAGATGCCCCATCTTACGTCATTTTCAAAAGCCTCAAGGTCAGCATCATCGTGTACAATTGCTGCTGATTTACCACCAAGCTCCAGCACACAAGGGACAACATTTTTAGCAGCTGCTGATGCAATCGCGATTCCGGTGGGAACAGACCCTGTGAATACAATCTGGTTCACATCGGGATGGGATGAAAGCGCGGCGCCAGCCTCAGAACCCAGACCACAGATAATATTGATTGCACCAGCCGGGAATCCAGCAGCCTCTCCTGCTTTGCCAAGCCACGCGCAGGATAGCGGAGTCATTTCCGGTGATTTGATCACTGCGGTGTTTCCAGTTGCCAAGGCTGCAGCCAGAGATCGCGCTGTCATTTCTACGGGATAGTTCCAGGGAATTATTTGCGCTGAGACGCCGTAGGGTTCGTTCAGTGTAAAATCAAAGTATGAGGAACCAAGTGGAATTGATTTGCCTTCGATGCTTTCTGCCTGATTTCCGTAATACTCAAAGTATCGGGCTGCTCCCTCTATCTCAATGCGGGATTCCCACAAAGGTTTACCCTGTTCCAAGGTCAGAACAGTCGAGATTTCATCGATGTGTTCCAATAGGTAGCGCCCCATGGCCAAAACCATCCTGCCGCGGTCCACTGGCCGCAAATCGGACAGGATGCCGGAGGAATGAACTCTACGAGCCGCCTGAACCGCCCGGGCCACATCGTTTTTATCCGCAACTGCATGCTCAGCAAGTTTTTCACCGGTTGCAGGATTGATAACATCGATGGGTTGTGAACTGCCGTCGACCCATTCACCATCTATGTAGTTTTGCCAGTAGGGTTTGATTTCAGACATGATTGTTCTCGCTAGTCATACTCGCCCAATGTATAGACATTCCTCTCATCTATTTCTTTTTTGTATCAGGCAAGTAGCAGCAAAATTACGACGTCAGAAGTTTCCTATTTGATCATAAAAATGGCATTTGACGCCAATCTCTTGTGTTTTTCCCAATAGCGGTATTGGTCTTTGGTTCCAAGTGGTGGGAAGATGGAGGAGATAGTGGATGAACAGCGCCGCCTTTCCAACAGTCTTTTCATAAGGTTACGCTTGAAAGTCTTGTAGAACAACTCTACTGAGACACACCATCTAACTCGATCGGATTGATGCGGCGACCAAAATTCTGTTACTTGACATCGACCACGTCTTTCGACTTCGTTCCCGATTGATGGGTTAACGTGTAATACATTCAAAGAATGACGGTAAAGAATATGAAAATTGCGAGCTACGTTATAGCGCTGCTGATCACAACTGGCATAATCATTTGGTACGCAATCGGACCACAATGGCGGACGTTTCTTGCAAACCCACCCTTAGATGACAGGGTTCTGCAATGGACCCAAAGTCAGCGAGATACCGGATTCGCACTGTCTGACAAACTCCCTATCATCAATACGGTTCGAATTGAGAACGGAGAGCAAATACGTTCTCTTCCCCAAGGTGACCCATTGGTTTTAGACCTTGACATTGAAGCGTATATGAAAAGTCAGAATAGTGCTGCTGTGATTGTGGTTCACAACGGGCTCATCCGATTGGAACGATACGGACTGCACCAGAATCGTGATCAACGCTGGACGAGTTTCTCCGTTGCCAAATCGGTGACATCCACGCTCGTAGGGGCAGCCATAAAAGATGGTTATATCAAAAGTCTGGAAGACAAAGTTTCAGGTTATGTGACTGCGCTCCAAGGCTCCGCATATGACAATGTGAGCATCCGCCAGCTCCTGACCATGACTTCAGGTGTGGGCTGGAATGAAGATTATCAAGATCCGCTATCTGACGTAGCCCTTTTTAATGAAACAACACCTGAACCTGGTGAAACCGCGCTTTTGAGTTATCTAAAACGTCTTCAGCGCGCGCATCCGGCCGGAACGGTCTTCAACTATTCCACCGGCGAAACGAACCTGGTAGGTGTTCTCGTTGCAAGCGCGACAGGAAAATCCTTGGCAGACTATCTGTCCGAAAAGATTTGGAAACCGTACGGTATGCAGCAGTTTGCTACTTGGGTCACTTCCAAATCAGGAGAAGAAATTAGCGGCTGTTGTATACAGGCCGCAGCATTGGATTATGCTCGTTTCGGTCAGTTTATGCTGGATGGCGGCGTTGCCAAGGGCCAATCCATTCTTCCTGAAGGCTGGATTGAGGAGGCAACACGTTTGCAGGTTAACGTAGGCCGAGAAGGGGTGCGCGACTATGGCTATCAATGGTGGACCCTCAAGAACGGCGCCTATATGGCTGGCGGCATTTTCGGCCAAGCAATTTTTATCGATCCGGCTCGGGCTTTAGTCATTGTCACCCATAGTTCATGGGATGATGCTCGGGGCGTAATCGCGGGTCAAACTACAGAACGGTACCAGTTTTTTGAAGCTGTGCAGGCAGCTATAGATGTGGAATAAATCCACAATCTACCCCGATCCGTTGACCCTGGGCCGCCAGTGGCTGTCTCTTATGCATTGACGCTGCTTGGGCAGGACCTGCTTGAGCGGCTTAAGCCTCTCGCTTTTTGGTCAAACGAACAAATGAACCTCATAAAACAGCGCAGAATGGAATTCGATCGCGGACGGGCAGACTGTTATTTCGTCAGACAAACGTCATGTCCCAGCGCAATGATACTGCTTTGTCAGCCTAAGAGCTTTTACTTGCCTTCTTCAACCATTTGTATTCGGTTCTCTTTTCGAACGTGACCAGACCGTAAATGCGTAATGAGGCGGGCGCCTTTTGAATAGGTGAGATATGACCACAACCAGTTGGCCGCAACCAGCATTGGTGAACGCACGCCTATGAGAAAATAAATATGCGCAAGCCCCCATAACCACCAAGCCAAGAACCCCGATAGACGCCACTTGCCAAAATCAATCACCGCTGAATGACGTCCGATTGTCGCTAGACTGCCCATGTGTTTATACACAAACGCAGTAGAATGCGGTTTTCCACTCACCTTGGCGGCAATAAGATCGCCGACAAACTTGCCCATTTGTTTAGCAGCGGGGGCGATACCGGGCACATCCATGCCCTCTTTCCAGGACACCTTAGCCGCATCTCCAATAACGAAGACATCGTTATGATCAGGAAGAGTTAAATCAGGGCGAACGGGAATCCGACCGCTCCTATCCGTCTCGACCTTAAGCCAACGGCGGGCATTTTTTACTTCGACGCCAGCACCCCAAATGATTGTAGCGGCGGGCAAAAAAGCATCATTTATGACCGCCCCTTTCTCTGAAATATCAGAGACGCGGCTATTCAACTGGACCTCGACCCCGAGTTTTTCTAGTGTTTTATGAGCATGATCACAGAGATTTTTTGGAAACCCGCGCAAAAGCGTATCCCTTGCTTCTACCAAAATGATCCGTGCGTCACGCGAAGAAATGTTGCGGAAGTCAGCGGCAAGTGTATACCGCGCCAATTCGGCAATCGCTCCAGCCATCTCTACCCCGGTTGGACCGCCACCGACGATAATGAAGGTCAGTTCTTGATTTTGCTCTTCTTGGGTTTTTGCTATCTCCGCCCGCTCAAACGCCATCAGGACACGTTTGCGGATTTCAGTTGCATCGATAATCCGCTTTAGACCAGGGGCATGTTCTTCCCAGTGATCATTTCCGAAATAAGAATGGCGCGAACCGTTGGCGACAATGAGAAAATCATAGTCAAAGGTACCGGTGTCGCCGATCACACGTTTGTTTTCGAAATCCACATCCAGCACCTCGCACAAGGCTACATTCACATTTTTCTGTGTAGCGAATATACCTCTAATGGGCCAAGCCACATGCGCTGGTGACAAGTCAGCGGTCGCGACTTGGTAAAGCAGGGGCTGGAACAAGTGGTAGTTGCGACGATCCAGCAACGTGATATCGACATCTGTTTTTGCCAGTTGCTTGGCGGCGGACAGTCCGCCAAATCCGGCTCCAATAATGGCAACTTTTGGTGGATTTGGAGGGGTCAAGCTGGATGAGTTCTCGGGCATTGGTACTTACCTGTTCTTGTTTTACCTCCGATGCATCATTTAGGTCTGCCCGGATTACTTCACCAGTGATGATTGTCACACCACAAGTAACCGTGAATAACATTTGATTTTTCAAGTCTACTATCACACCTCTTTTTGCCGAAAAATCATCCTGAACTTGCGAGATGTAATCCCCATGACTTAATATGTTTCGCACACCAACTGATGTACGCTTACCCGTCGGCTGAACTAAGTTGCTGTTTTGATTAATGCAAACCCAGGAAATGCATTGGAGCCAATCTCACCCGCAAACAGTCCGGCCATGACCTATCGGCACAAACGTGTGCTTGTGCTTGGCGCTACTGGTACAATCGGTCAAGCTACAACACGCGCCTTGATCCGCGCAGGCTATGACGTCACCTGCCTTTTGCGCGATGCGAACGCTTCCCCGAGCCCCGAAAGAGAAAACAGCCTAGGCAGTATGTCAGAAGAAGTTACTGTTCGATTTGGAACGGTTACCGATTACGATTCTTTGAGAGACAACGGATTTTGCGGCGAACGTTTTGACGTTTTGATCTCCTGCATCGCATCCAGAAATGGCTCTGCAAAAGACGCATGGGCAGTAGATTATCAAGCCAATCTAAATGCTCTTGAGATCGCCAAGGAACTGGGTGTTGCGCACTTCATTCTTGTTTCCGCTATATGTGTTCAAAACCCCAAGCTGGAATTTCAATTTGCGAAACTGGCATTCGAAAAAGAATTGATAAAGTCGGGCATTAAATACAGCATTGTTCGCCCGACAGCATATTTCAAGTCCTTATCGGGGCAAATCAAAAGGCTCAAAAACGATAAGCCTTTTTTGCTGTTTGGTGATGGTAGGCTGACATCTTGCAAGCCAATTAGTGACTCTGACCTTGGTCAGTTTGTAACCGATGCCATCAACGACCCGACATGCCATAATCGCATATTGCCGATTGGTGGCCCCGGTCCGGCAATAACGCCAAGAGACCAGGGCGAACATCTTTTTAAATTGCTTGGCAAACCGCCAAAATACAAACAAATCCCTGTCAGACTGCTTGATGTAGTTATTGGGTTTCTGTCGATTGCCGGACGGGTCTTTCCGAACCTAAACGACAAGGCCGAATTTGCGCGTATCGCAAAATATTACGCTACTGAGTCTATGCTTGTGATGGATTGCAAGACTAAGCTTTATGATGAGAATGCCACGCCATCCACCGGCAATGAAACGCTCTTTGACTTTTATTCCAAGCTTATACAGCACGGAGAATCTGTCGAACTCGGTGATCACAGCGTATTCTAACGTTTCGTGTGCTCAACCGCATCCCAAGATACCTTTCCACCCCTAACCATTGCCATGACTTGCTCCGCTCATGGCAGAACAAGTCAATTTGAATGACTACAAAAGGATTAAAAGTCGAACCTAAGACCACCGATGATGTTGTGAGTTTCAAAATCCACGTCAGTTCGCGTACCATCGACTGCAGTCAATTCTACGTTTTCTACTGACTGATACCGGTACCCAATTTCAAACGTAGTAATTGCATCAATCTCAACATTGAGTCCGGCACCAACTTGCCAGGCAAATCCGGTCCCACTGTCATCAAGCGCCGTTATCGGACCAGCTGGTAAACCAGCTACGCCACCTGCAGGAATAACCACCCCATGATTGTCAAAATCCAACCTCGCAGCGCCTAAGCCCGCACTGACATAGGGGCTGACACCACCCAGATCGAAATCATAGTATCCGTTTACCAATCCGGTTAAAACTGAGGTATCACCAAATGCGCTCGACCCACTTAGCGTTGCCGGTAGTGCTACGATCGTGTGAGCGTCGATTTCAGAACTGCCGTAGGATACTTCTATCTCTCCGCGGAAGCCGCCGCCGAAGTTCTTTCCGAGTGCAATGGCACCCATGATGTTTGAACTCTCATACAAATTGTCTATTGCCGTCGGAACTGCTGCTGCAGCGTTGAGATCAAAGGAAGAATCCTCGGCAAATGCTGCACCCAACCTTGCTGCGAAATAATATTTTGAACTGGCTTCGGCCTTTCCACTGTCGGCAAAATCTGCCGCGGTTGCTTGTGATAAATTACCCGCAAACGTAAGAATTCCAGCTGCAATAGCTAGCGATTTGATGTTCATCTCAGTTACCCGTCTTTAAACTATTAATGTGAAGTACCCTAGTTACGGATCATGGAATCCGATGGTTTCAAAAAAGTTCTGAAAGGCATTCACGAAATGTTTCAGATATCGGTTTTCCGCGCCTTTGGGTCGGCTTAATGTTGCTTTAGCCGCTTTGGAAGGCTAAGCAATTGGGCGCTTTTTATGTAACATTTTTTACCAAGAAAGTTGGGTTGCGTGCAGAAAGTTATAGTCATTGGCGCGGGAATCATCGGGGCGGTTTCGGCCTATTATTTGCAGTCATCAGGCGCACAGGTGACTGTTGTAGATGCAGGCAAGAACAATGCAACTGCTGCCTCTTTTGGTTGGATGAACGCCAGTTTTTTCGTCAACGAAGATCATTTTCATTTGCGAAACGAAGGTTTGGAGGCTTACCGCCGTCTTGCGAAGAAGCTCGACATTCCAGTCAATTGGTCTGGATGCTTATGTTGGGAAAATGAAGGTGACGCTTTCGAACGCCAGTTTCAAAGTTTAAGGGCATTGGATTATCCAGTCGAGTCGATCGACGCCGCATCCTTCCGTGAACTAGAGCCGCTGGTGACAACGCCACCCGAAAAATGCCTGTTGCTTCGGAGCGAAGCTTCTCTGGAAAGTCATGAAACCGCGTCTAGACTTCTTGAAGCAGCCGTTGACATGGGTGCACGCCTTCTCACGGGCATCGAAGTTGAAGGTTTTATTGAGCAAAATGACTGCATCGTTGGCACTGACACGACGGTAGGACCGATTACTGCAGAAAAAGTCCTTATTGCTGCAGGAACAGGATCTGCCACGCTATCGGCAAAACTTGATCTGAACATTCCCATGCTTGATCGACCCGCACTCATCCTCAAAACCAAACCTGTTAAACAAAAACTCAGGCACATACTTGTCTCCGAGATCGGTGAGGTAAGACAATTGCCAGACGGATCTCTGCTAATGCCCACGACCGTTGGACATCAGGGTGATAAAGCCAATAGAATTGAAGAGCCCCTAGAGAAAACTGCGGACTTGGCATTGGGAAGACTGCGCAAGCTTTTGCCTAGCCTTTCTCTTGAACTCGCAGAAGTAACTTTAGCGTTTCGACCTTTTCCAAGTGATGATTTACCAGTTGTTGGAGCGCTCAAACCAGGTTCTTATATTGCTACCATGCATTCCGGGATCACGCTTGCTGCTATCATGGGAGAGCTGATCTCGACTGAAATTCTTCACGGCCCTTCAAACGAGACCAGTAAATGGCTTGCGCCCTATCGTCCGCAACGGTTTAATCTTTGATTGATCTTATGGCTTGTTTGGCTACACGCTTCCCTTCGAGGTAGGCACCACTGACAGATGCCTGTTGACCTTTGTGCGTGGCTTCCCCTGCGAAGTATATGCGACCTGCGTGTGGCATAGCCAAAATCTCTCGCTGATTGGATGCTCCCGGCATGGCGCCAGAATATGATCCACGCACATAAGGCTCATGCCGCCAATTTGTCGAATACCCTTTTTCAAATTTTCCACGCAGTTGTGAGCCGAAAATATCCACCAGGATTTCAAGTGCATACTCCACTGCAGCATCAGAACCTGCCTCTTGTAGCGCTTTGTTGAAACTACCTCCAGTCTCAAAAACAGTGAGGCCGGTTCCGCTCGCATTACACAAAAAGCCCCCGCCCTGCGGAATATCATCCAAGGCATCTTTTATGTTGTATGTCAGCCATGTGTCCGCCTCGAGCGGTATTGCCTCCGGATGAAACAACAAGGCGGTATGTCCGTAGTCCCCCATCGTTATCTGATCGAGCGCGGAACGACGCTCTTTGTCTAAAGGAGGATCAAATCGAATTATGTCTTCTGCCAATACCCCAACTGAAGCCGTTACTATAACTGCTTTCGGAGTGAGTGAGCCTTTTTTAGTGCTTAGATGCACTTCATGCGGCTTTGCTTCAATGGCTGTCGCTGGCGTTGACAAGCTTATTGGCAAGCCATCTGCAAGCCGGGCCAAAAGAAATCCGAATCCCTCCCGGCAAAACCAATCTTTTCCGCCCTCCCAGCTGAACATATCGCGCAATGATATCTCATTGGGGTCACGACCCATGGATAAACAACACATTGTCTGGATGGTGTTTGCCCAAGGTCCATCGACCTTTAAAACATCTGCAAGGGAAAGATCATCATTTTTGTTCAATGACTTTACGGCTTGTGCGGATTGCTCAAAGACCGCTTCAACCGCATCCCACAACACCGCTTCATCTTTTAAACCAACGGTAACAGATCTATCGGGAACGGCATGAAGATCCAATCCCATGGCCAGTCCCGGAGCTTTGAGCGCGTTCACGTGCTCACAATGCAACCAGTGCGCGCCAACATCGAATGGCACTCCAAACAATTCGGTGTCTGTGTGCGCGCGACCCCCAACACGACTGTCAGCCTCAAGACACACAACGTCTAGATCAGACGCCACTAATGTCCGTGTTGCTGCAATACCCGCAGCCCCTGCTCCAATCACAACGATGTCTGGGTTGGTGGGCAATTCTTTTGGAAAGGAATTCATACCCCCCACTCGCATATGTAATGCGCAAGCATCAAGCTTTTTTGCGTGCGACACTGAAAGAGGCGGAGGTCAATTAATTTTCGCACAAGTTCGGATGCTCGTAAGCTTCTGGATAAGTCATTGGAAATACAGGCCCCAATGGAATTGTGTTGTTCCACGATCGCCCGAAATATCCCTGCCTGCAATGGATGAGTGAACTGGATTGTTTCACACCTTCAATTGCATAGACGCGGCATAGCCATCGCCACAAATTCGGATAATCAAGAATTCGTGCACCATTCAATTTCATGCGCACATAATAGATTGGGTCATGGCGATACAGGGTTGGAAAGAGCCGCAGATCGACCTCGGTAAACTGATCGCCAAGAAAAAATGGTCTCTCGTCAGATGCTAATTTTGACTCCAGCTCCGACAAAGCATGGAAGTATGCGGCAAATGCAGCAGCGTATACGTTTTGATCTGAGGAAAAGCCAGCCTTGTAAGCTCCGTTGTTAATACTGGCATAGATCAAATGGTTCAATTCTTTAAGCTCCACCTGTGCCTGACTGTCGTCCGGACACAGTCTCGGACGAATTGCTGTCGCAATGGTGCTTCCCAGCGCGTCGGCATATTTGTCCAACATTCGCAGGATTTCGGCACTTTCATTGTTAACGATGCGTCCAGACCGCTTATCGTAGAGTATGGGGACGGATTGTTCAGCGGACCCCTCCAAAGCATAGATTTCTTTGGTCAATCTAAGGCGTTTGCCAGTTCCTGTTTCATCAGTGCATTCTGGCAGCGGCTCTCCTGTCAAAGCCGCGGAGCGAGTGGGATTAAACTCCCAAAGGTTTGGTCCAGAGGGATCATCGTTATTTGTTCGACTGGGGAACGCAACATCCATCGTTATTGTCTTTTGTAATCCCAATATTCCTCTTGCGAGTGTCGCGCGATGGCTCCACGGACAGTTGAATGCAACGAATAGGTGGTAGCGGTCTGGTTCTGCTGGAAATTCAGGGTCACCAATTGAATGTCGAAATCCACTAACACCCCGCACAAACTCACCGGTTCGTCGTCTCGTTTCAGCGTTTTCCTGATCTTCTTCTACCGATCTATCAGGTTTGCGTTTTGTCATTTTAGCTCTGTTTTGATGTTGGTAGGCACCTGCGTGGGTGCTGCCCAAAGCTTAGCAACATAAAATCTCGAGCTCAAATCACACTCATGGTAGCAAGTGGCAACTTCCAAAAGTTCTAGACGAGAAAATCACTCAAAACCGCATTGAAAAGGTTAGGTTTTTCCAGGTGCGCTGCGTGCGAACATCCTGGAAGGACTGCGAGGCTTACTTCCGGGATGGCTTTCCATAGTTTTTCAATTTGTGGCCAATGATAGGTTCGGTCAAATTCGCCCCAGATAATCAAGGTTGGACACTCAATAGACTGCAAATTTGCAGTTCTGGACCACGATTTCATAGCATCTAGTCCTGCCATCGTTGCCTGTTTCGATGATTGTTCCGCAATGGCTGCGCAGGTTTCATATTGCTTTGCTCGGTGTTGATCTAGGAACCAAGTCGCAGATATCCTCCGTGCTGACGCTGAAACACCGTCGTTTTGAATACGCTTTTTTGAAGTTTCAAAGGTCTCGAAACGTTCAGGCAAATCTCCCGACGAAGCCGTACCGTAAAGGATTAAACGATCTATTCTATGGGGCTCCAAAGCAACCATCTCCTGGACAATCATGCCGCCCATAGAGTGTCCCAGGAGAGTGATCCGGTCGACATTTTGCTTGTCCAACTCCTTAAATACGAAGCGGGCAAATCCTTCGATTGTGTCCGGCGCAGTTTGGTGCGCATTGGATGCGAATCCGGGGAGATCTGGAGCAATTATGTTTTGGCTCTGTGAAAACTGCTGCGCCTGCAGTTTCCATTGCTGCGATCCTCCCATGAAGCCATGAACCATCACAAGTGGAAGTGGCATCACTTCCGTTGACCCTGAACAATTCTATCCAAAATCATTGCGCAAAAGAGTATGGCAAAGCCGGCGAGTATCCCCTGTCCTACGTTTGCGTATTGGAGTGCTTCCAACACATCTTCGCCTAAGCCTTTCGCTCCGATAAGGGATGCGACTACGACCATAGCCAGCGAAAGCATAATGGTTTGATTGATCCCTGCTCGAATCGACGGGCTCGCCAACGGCAGGTCCACTTTGGTGAGCAAATACCATTTGGAAGCCCCAAATGAAATGGCAGCTTCACGAACATGCTCGGGGACGCCGCGTAATCCCAACACTGTCAGACGAACCACTGGCGTGCCGCCAAAGATCATTGTCACGATTACAGCAGCAGGTTTTCCCACCCCAAAGAAGGCAATCACTGGTACCATAAAGACGAATGCGGGCATTGTTTGCATGAAATCCATGATGGGCTGGATGAAGGAATACAACCGTGGGCGACGGGCGCAGAACATCCCTAAAGGTATGCCGATGGCAATGGATAGACATGCGGCTGTTCCCAAAAGCGCTAACGTGGTCATGGCTTTTTCCCAGAACCCCAGCAATCCCATATATCCCAAAAAAGCGCCGGAAAAGATTGCGGTCCTAACACCAGCAGTCAACCAAGTCACCAGGATTATAAATGCCGCAATCACCATCCAAGGGGTTTGAACAAACAGAACTTCAAGCGCATCTAACAACGATCGAATACCATAGGTGATCGCTGCAAAAAGCGCCTCTGAATTGCGTACACACCAGGCGATAAAATCCTCAACTGCCGCAACAGCAGTTAAACGTATTTCTCCATCTGTCGGAAATTCGGTAAGGATTGGGAAAGCACCAGGAAAGCTATAGTGCACCATCGCCGTTGCCGCGATTAGGACGCAGAAAATGGCTGATAGAGAAATGTGCGATACGGACATACCAGAGGCAAGGCTGCGATCAGACAACCATTCAGAAAATCGAGACTCTAACACAGAATTGGCAACTACAGAT
Organism: Pseudomonadota bacterium; assembly: GCA_039191645.1. GTDB lineage: Bacteria > Pseudomonadota > Alphaproteobacteria > Rhizobiales > Rhizobiaceae > JAALLB01. The sequence goes on from JBCCXO010000037.1 coordinate 26,263, forward strand.
TGTATGAGTTTAGCAACGACCAGTACCACCAAACCGGTCAGAGCGATCCAAATTCCCTGGCTTTCTATCGCTGCGGCATCGGCCCGAAAGCCATCAATGGCCGCTTCCAGAGATTCTACCGTGCGTTGCAACGGATCCACACGATCAGAGTTGTTTTCCAGAGCGGCCTCAAGTTGTTGCTTTCGCAGCTCCAGTGTACCTTCAATGGAAGCGACACGTGCACGAGCATCTGCACCAAGATCTCCAAATAGGCCTCGAGCCATTTGGACAAACGCAAAAGTTTCGACAATGAGAAAGGTTACTGCCCATTTCCATAAACCTCGTGCGCCGAACCAAACTGGCCCAAACAAGCCGGCAAACAGGTTGAAGGTGGCCGTGAACCGCGCGTCGGCACCAATGTGCTTGAACTGTGCCGCATAGTAATCAGGGCTTGTTCGGACAAACGCTTTAACATCTGATTTTCGCTCGGCCTCTTGTGCTGCAACCTTGTCCGCATCCATTTCGATCAGCGGGTTATCGACTTCATCCCTCATGACACCTCTGTCCCTTCGATCACAGTGCGGAGTAAATCCTGGCGACTGATAATGCCAACATCGACACCACCATCCTCTACAATCACTGGATTATCATTGTCGATTGCCATCTGGATCAGGGTACTGAGCGTTTCACCTTCGTTGACCCGCGGCGCATCATCAGAGACATCCTGTCCATTGATAGGCTGCATCACAGCGTGTGCCCTGACGACTTTAAGGCGCGAAATACCAGCGACGAAGTCAGCCACATAATCATCTGCCGGATTCATCACGATATCCTCAGCAGTTCCGATCTGCACGACACGTCCATCTCGCATGATCGCAATGCGATGGCCGATGCGAACGGCCTCATCCAAATCATGTGTGATGAATACCGTTGTCTTTTTCAAAATATTCGACAGCCGAAGGAATTCGTCCTGAAGCTGCCGTCGGATGAGTGGATCCAGTGCGCTAAAAGGTTCATCCATCAAAAGAACATCTGGATCTGCTGCAAGGGCGCGGGCCAAACCCACGCGTTGTTGCATGCCACCGGAAAGTTCGTGAGCGAATTTGTTTCCCCAAGCAGAGAGTTCTACAATCTCCAGTATTTTGGATGCTTGTGCCATCCTGTCATTTTTGGAAACTTGTCTTATTTCCAAAGGCATAGCCACATTATCTAAGACCGAACGGTGTGGCATCAACGCAAAGTTTTGAAAGACCATCCCAATTTTTTTGTTCCGAAATGCCATCAGCTCTTTGGGAGGCAATGCCATCACGTCAGTACCTTCAATCATTATTTTGCCGGCGGTCGGCTCCAACAGCCGGTTAAAATGCCGTACGAGTGTAGATTTTCCCGATCCCGACAAACCCATCACACAAAATATTTCGCCACGCCTTACATCTAAACTGACGTCAGCAACCCCAACAACGGCATTGTATTGTGATAGAACTTCGGCTTTGGAGAGGCCCTTGGAATGGACTGCATCCATTGCTTCTTTCGACCTTGCTCCGAAAATTTTCCAGACATTGGAAATCTCGATTACGGCCTCATTTGTTTCCTCTATCACGGTTTTAGCGCCTTAGTTTGTGGATTTGGATTTGACACTGCCCCGGCTCTAACCAGGGCAGTATCTTTTCTATTGGTTTGAATTAGAGGCCCAACCAGCTATCGACGCGGTCGGAATTAGCTGCAACCCATTCTTTTGCAACTTCACCGGGCTCACGGCCTTTGCCAGAGATTTCATAGGCGAAACTACTCACATCCTCTGCAGTCAGGTTGAAATTTGCGAAGAATTCGGCGATTGCCGGTGACCGGTCACCCAATGTCTTTGCCCAGGCAATCTGAACGTTTTTAAGCGCGTCTTTCGAGGCTACAAAAGACTCCTCTTTCCAATTCGCTGAGTCAGATGGCTGGACCATTTTGTATTTTTCGGGATCGTGGGTAGGCTCAGACAACATCACCACATCGAACTGATACCAGATTGCGTGTGGCTTATAGCAATAGAAAGCATAGCCTTCTCCCTTGGCAATTGAATCCTTCACCCGTGCAGTTTTGACACTTTCTTCGGCGCGGATGGGTTCAATAAAGTCCATCAAACCATAGTCGCGAACTTTGACCTCATTCACGTTAGCTGATGCCCAACCAGGGGCGCCGATCCACATCTCGCCTTTGCCATTCCCATCGCTATCCATCAATGCTGCGATGTCTGGGCGACCCAGATCAGCAATATCGGTAATATTGTTCTTTTCGCCGAAATCTTTGGAGACACAATATCCCTGATTTCCCTCATAAGGATTTGATGACAGAACAACCGTACCGGCCCCGTCTACGTATTTTTTGGTGAAGCTTTCCTGATTGGGCAACCAGACATCAGGGTGGACATCAATATCTCCTTTGCCCTGGTCCATTGCCTGGAAAATTGTGGCGTTGTTACCCGGCACAAGGCCTGCCTCGCCGCCAATCCGACTTTCCACCACTTCCTTTAACAAGTGAGCAATTGCCTGTGCACCTGTCCAGGATGGAACGCCGATGTTTACTTTTTCAGCAGCAACTGAAACGCTGGCGACCAAACTTATTGCCGAAGCCAATGTAAGTGCCTTGATCGATTTTATCATCTCTTTCTCCCTTTTGATAAACTTCAAAAACTTAGCTTTCTTGCGCTAAAATTATGTCCTCATATGCAAATAAAGCAGCAGATCCGCCCGTATGCAAGAAGAGCACGTTGTCTGTTGGCTTAAAGAACTTTTGGCGAACCAGTCCGATGAGACCTGCCATCCCTTTTGCAGAATAGACCGGATCCAACAAAATGCCTTCTGACAGCGCTGTCATTGAAATCGCCTCAAGTGTAGACTCCGCCGGAATCCCGTACCCTTCGCCTACGTACCCATCATCAACATGGATCCTGCTTGCAGCGATTGTTGATCTTCCAAGCTTTCCAAGCGTGGCATTTGTGAGTTTGTGAACCGCTCCAATTTGCCGCTCGCGCGGTTGACGTACACTTATCCCCATCACAGGAAGATCCCGATGCATCGCTTGTAGCCCTGCAACCAGACCCGCTTGAGTACCGGTGCTACCCGTCCCCATTACCAACCAGTCAAAGATAAGATCGTTAGCCTGCTCCTGTTTAACGATTTCTTTGGCACAAGACACATAGCCAAGCGCTCCAGTTGAATTGGAGCCGCCTCCAGGGATAAAGTATGGCCTGTGGCCCTCGGCCTTAAGCTTTTCCACGACCGCTTCAGCCTCGGCATTCATATCCAAGCCCGAAGGGCGAAACTCCATCGTAGTTCCAAACATTTTGTCGAGGAAAACGTTTCCTGTTTCCTCATATTGACTGGTTTTGTCTGGCACTCTTCTTTCGAGAAGCGCATGGCATTTCAGTCCAACTTTGCAGGCAGCAGCAGCTGTTTGGCGAACATGGTTGGATTGCACGGCGCCCTGTGTCACCAACATATCTGCGTTTTGTGCAAGCGCGTCTCCGACCAAAAATTCAAGTTTTCTCGTCTTGTTTCCCCCGGAAGCCAATCCAGTGCAATCGTCACGCTTGATATACAAGCTTGGACCACCCAGTTCGGACCCCAGTCTGAGCATTGGCTCAATTGGCGTGGGTTGATGACAGAGTGGAACTCTTGAGAAAGAATCGAGATTCAAGTCATCGTTGATTTCATTGATTGATTCAGCCACCGTCATGTTATCGCCCAAGCTCTAGAGTTGTTCATCTCCAACCATAAAGTTTCACTTGTGGGGCATCCAATGTTATGTTTTTCTGACATTATGCAAATTTTGCATAGAGTTGGGTATGGATCTGTCCTGGTTTAGAGATTTGGCGCAGTTGGCGAAAACGGGAAATTTCTCGCAAGCAGCACAGCTGCGGAACATCAGCCAATCTGCTTTCAGTAGACGCATAAAGGCATTGGAAGAATGGGTCGGCACAAAGCTGATCGAGCGAAGTAAGCATCCTGTCACGCTTACGTCTGCCGGCAAACAAATGCTTGAAGCGAGTAGACAAGCGCTTGAGCGCCTTGAATATGAACGCGCTCAGATTATCGAAGCACAAACGTTGCCGGATAAGTATATCGTAACTTTCGGTGCACAACACTCAATCGGCTGGCGTTTTTTTCCGGCATGGCTTCAAGCCTTCGAAGATGTATATGGTGCATTGATTTCGCGGCTGCGGGCTGACGATCTTCAAATCTGTATGGACGCCTTGATGAACAAGGAGGTTGACTTCGTTATCGCGTATGAAAGCGCATATTCACGAAACGCATCAAAAGATAACAATCTGTTTGAAGCCATCCGAATAGGGGCCGATGCGCTCGTTCCCGTCTGCAAACCGGGACCGGACAAGGCACCACTTTTCCGATTTGACGTGGAAGATGGTCCAAGAATTCCCTGGCTACGGTTTGGCGAAAATGCACCCATTACGCGTCATATAGATCCGCTGTTAGATGCTGCAAATGTAAGAGATCGGCTTTCGGTTGTATACGAAAACTCCATGGCAGGTGCGTTACGCATCCGGGCTCGCGATGGGGATGGTGTTGCCTGGCTTCCTCAAAGTCTGGTCGCACCGGATTTAGAGGCGGGATTTCTTGTTACAACTGGAAAAGAGGCATGGAAAATAGATTTGGAAGTGATGCTGCTGCGTAACAAGGAGCACACCAATATCATTACACGGCAGATATGGGCATTTTTGGCAACCCGACAGCAGATTCCACTGTTGTAGTTGTGTTTGCCGTACAAAACCCCCGGTTGATTTTGTAAGTTCTGTTTTCCTTCTGATTGACGCGTGTGTACGAGGGCGTCGTCGTTTGCTGAACATCATCATAAGCATCGCTGTCTCATCGCTATCGCACTTCTCGGTTGGGTAGCCATTGAAGAAAATATCAACCGAACCATTTGTTGAAGGTCGGAAGTTCAGATGTCCCCGGCAAAAAACGTTTAACGCTCTGGAATTAATACAAAAAAGAGAATCCTATGCCTTCTGATCCCGTCAATAAATTCAACCGTTTCAGCTTTGGCACACAGGTTAGGAAGTCACCATATTCCGATGCTGCGCTGCGTTGGGGTGCTAAGGGATTTTCTGTATACAATCATATGTATATCCCGCGCGACTTTGGGGATCCTGTCCAAAACTTTTGGAACCTTGTAAACGATGCGATCCTTTGTGACGTTGCCGTGGAAAGACAGGTTGAGATCACCGGGCCCGATGCAGCAAGGTTCGTGCAGTATATGTCTTGCCGTGATTTGTCGACGTGTGAAGTTGGCCAGTGCAAATACGTCTTGATCACTGACCAAAACGGCGGGATCATTAACGACCCTATTCTTCTGAAACTTGCCGAAGACCGCTACTGGCTTTCGATTGCTGACAGTGATGTGTTGCTTTGGGCGAAAGGGCTTGCAGCAAACAGCGATTGGGATGTTGATATTTTTGAACCTGACGTCTCGCCATTGCAGCTTCAAGGGCCCAAATCACGCGACATCTTACGTGCGGCTTTTGGAGATCTTCCCGCAGAGTTAAAGTACTATCGGTTCATGGAATATACATGGGACGGTGTACCCCTGGTAATCTCCAGAACCGGATGGTCCAGCGAACTGGGTTATGAGATATTTTTATGCGATGGGTCAGCCGGTGACCAATTGTGGGAGTTCCTTATGCGTGTTGGAGAACCCCTTGGATTGAAACCCGGGCATACATCCAGTATACGCCGCATCGAGGCAGCGATGTTGTCGTATCATGCAGACATGACGTTGGATAACAATCCTTTTGAAATGGGAATGGAACGCCTTGTTGACCTTGATGTAGATTATGATTTTGTGAGCAAAAAAGCGCTTGTTGAGATCGAACAGAACGGCGTGGAACAGCGTTTCATCGGTCTAACGATTGATGGTCCAGCGCTGTCTGGCTCTAACGACGAACATTGGTCAGTCTTGCATAATGAACAGGTAGTCGGCAGGGTTACATCTGCGGTGTATTCGCCGCGCCTTGAGAAAAACATCGCGTTGGGTATGGTCAAGCGAGCACATTGCGACACTGGAACACGATTAAAAATCAAGATGCCTAACGAAATCAGGGATTGTGAGGTTGTTCCTAAACCCTTTTTTGATCCTAAAAAGAAGCTTGCTGCAAAGACTTGATACGATGAAGTTTCCAAACCAACACCAAGGTTTGTATTGAGCATCCGTGTTTGCTCAGTGATCAACTTCGCAGGCGCTTTCCCTCAGGATCGAACGGTGCTGCTTCAAGTATCCGGGCAGAATGCGGGATTCCGAGAATGTATACATTAACCGTATCACCGGGACCTGCAATTTTTGGATCGGCATACCCCATTGCCAGAGACTTGCCGACCCAATAACCGTATGCACCTGAAGTGACTCGGCCCACCGGGCGACCGTCGGGGGTGAAAATCGGTTCACCGCCAGAAGCATCAGCATCGTGATCAGCTTCGATCTCAAAGACTGACAGCATTTCTCTGGGGGCATTGTCCTTTACTGCCAAGTACGCTTCCTTGTGCAGAAAGTCCTTGTCCAGTTTGATCAATCCATCCAATCCGACTTCATGGGGCCAATACTCCTGACTGTATTCACGTCCCCAGGAACCATAACCTTTCTCGATCCGCAGGCTACCAAGTGCTCGTGATCCGACTGGGCCGCCTCCCAATTCGCGTGCTGCATCTAATAGCGCTGTGTAAAGTGCAACTTGATTTTCTCTCTTGCAATGTAATTCCCAGCCCAAGTCACCTGAAAATGAAACCCGCAATGCCAAACACGCCACCCCGGCAACCGTAATGCGGCGGGATCGCATAAAACGGAAGTCTTCATTTGAAAGGCTTTCGTTTGTCAAACGTTGTAATAAATCACGGGATTTGGGCCCAGCGACATTGAATCCGGTAATCTCATCCGTCTTATTTTCAAAAGACGTGCCTTCCGGGATTGGAATCATATCAAAAAAGCGGCGATGGTAATGCTCCGCCATGCCCGAACCGATCATTGTATACTCATCTTCGCCGGATTTAGTGATGGTAAAATCCCCCGCCACACCGCCGCGAACAGAAATTAATGGGCTTAAACACGACCTTCCGATCTCTGTTGGCACTTTGTTTGCGACCAACTGGTCCAACCACTTCCAAGCGCCAGGACCCTTGATTACGTAATTTGCAAAGTTTGAGATATCGATGATGCCTACGCTTTCGCGCAGCATTCTTGTTTCACGTCCAACAGGTTTCCACCAGTTTTGACGTGTAAAACCATTGGTTTCGGATACTCCCTGTTTATCCGCAAACCATACCGGGTGTTCCCAACCACAATTGAGTCCGAATACGCCGCCGATTTCCTTTTGCATTTCATATGCCGGGCGGGTTCGTGCGGGGCGTCCTGCGGAGCGTTCTTCATTTGGAAAGTGAATTGCAAATCGATGGCTGTATTGGTCAGCAACCCTGGCTTTTGTAAATGCCTTATCTGCCCATTCTCCGAAACGGGCCACATCCCATGCGAACATATCGTATTGCGGCTCTCCCTCAATCATCCACTGAGCACTTAGAAGCCCAAGTCCACCGGATTGAGAGAAGCCGGGTATGATGCCGCCACACAGGAAGTAATTTTGCAAACCCGGTACTGGTCCCCAAAGTGCATTTGAGTCCGGCGACCAGATCATCGGTCCGTTGATAACGCGTTTCACACCAGCTGTCTCGGCTGCGGGTATGCGCTCCATGGCACGCATTACATTTTCCATGATCCGATCCAAGTCATCGGGGAATAAATCATGGGCAAAATCAAGCGGAGTGCCTTCCTCTGCCCAAAAGCGCACATCTTTCTCATAGGCGCCAATCAGTAAACCATTGCCTTCTTGCCGTAGGTAGTATTCGCCATCGCGGTCTGCAATGGAAGGTAGGCGGCGCCCTTCTGCTTCTATCTCTGCAATTGCTTCCGTCACAAAATATTGGTGCTCAGTCGGCTGCAATGGAAGTGAAATCCCGGCCATTTTGGCGACCTCACGCCCCCACAGTCCTGCTGCGTTAATGACCCATTGGGTATGAACGTCTCCCTCATCTGTTCTGACAACCCAACTCCCATCTGATTGGGCTTCCGTGCCGGTCACGGGACAAAATCGAACAATTTCTGCTCCAAGTGCTCGCGCTCCTGCAGCGTATGCGTAGGTCACGCCTGAAGGATCTACATTGCCACCTGATGGTTCGTACATGATGCAACGAATATCATCGAATTGCGCCAGCGGATGCAGTTCTTTCGCTTGATCCCGGCTGATTTCATAAAATTCAAGCCCATAAAAACGTGCCTTTGCCTCTTGCAGTCGCAATTGATGTTCACGCGCCTCAGTCTGCGCGAGATACAATGAACCCGGCTGAAACACGCCACATCCCTGGCCGGTTTCCGCTTCCAGTTGCTTGTAAAGATCCATCGTGTAGTGCTGGATTCGGGTAACATTGTTATTGTCATGCAATCCATGGATACCCGCTGCAGCATGCCACGTTGACCCAGACGTTAACTCATCCCGTTCGAACAGGATCACCTCTCGCCATCCAAGTTTTGCCAAGTGGTAAAGTATGGAACAGCCGACCAGTCCACCACCGATAACCACTGCTTGTGCATGCCTTTTCATGTTTAAATCCCATTTGTACTCACGAGAAGACACATCGCTACGGAGCTTCTGGATTTTGTCAATCAAATCAACTCACCAGCGTAGTGGGGTCAACGGTTGTGATCAAGCCGATCTTTTCGCCGTAATACAAGATTTGCTCCAGCGAATTTGATTGGACTTGGATTTAGCGCAACGCTAAATAACCAGCATTCGCGGGCATGCGTTATACACTTTCGGTAGCTTTGGAGGTCGTACCTTGATGAGAGAACTAAGAAACTTTTATTGGCTGGTTGCATTCATCATTGCAAACGTTTCTGCCTCAAACGCTATGGCACAAACCGAGAAGTTGACTGTGGCCGGGGGATGTTTTTGGTGTGTGGAGTCTGATTTTGAGTCTGTACCGGGGGTCAGTGAAGTGATTTCCGGGTATACAGGTGGCGACATTGAAAACCCAACTTACAAGCAGGTTGTACAGGGTGGCACTGGCCACTATGAGGCGGTTGAGATCCTTTTCGACCCCGCAATTGTAACCCGAAAGGAATTGCTGAAGTTGTTTTTCCGCTCGGTTGACCCGACGGACGACGGAGGACAATTTTGTGATCGGGGTATGAGTTATGCGACAGCTATTTTTACAACGAGTCCTGAAGAAAAAATGCTGGCGGAAAGCGTCTTGACGGAAGCACAA
>JBCCXO010000038.1:0-35268 GCA_039191645.1 Pseudomonadota bacterium
TAAGAATTTTCAGTGCTATTTTTCGTAATAAATTCAACTGTTTACCTATAATAAATGCACTGAAAAACGATGTGCCTCAATTTTGTTTATGTAACAAGAGTCAAATTTTTATTTATATTATGACTTAAATCTCAGAATTCTGTTGAATAGAGGAAAAATGTGTTGGAGAATACTTAAAGAAAAACTGGAAAGAGGTCGTCAATGACTGGAAAAAACAGCCGCTATAACCAAATAAACTGGATTGCAGTAGGCAGCGTTGGTTTGGTCGTTGCTGTGCTGGCTGTTTCGGGAACACTTTGGTTTGTTTCAGGACCTACTCCGACTGCGCAAGTGGCATCAAACGCTGTTACGACGATATCTAACACCTCTACGCCTTCTGGAAGTTCTGGGAGTACAGCGACCTCTGGCACCTCCACAGTTGCAACGTTGTCCGCGGGGAGCCGGGTTTGAAATTCAGTACAATCGGGATGACCCGACTTACCGTGAATTGCGCAGTATGAACTGGACACCCCTAAAAGCCTTGCTAAATCCGTTTTCGACGCCGCATGAAAAGGCAATCGTTGAGGGAATCCATCTGGTTGCACAACGCAACGGCGCCAATGTTGTTTTGAAGAAATCTGACAGCACAGTGCGTATCGAAAGTCTCGGCGATACGATTGGCCAAATCCTGGAAGACAGTCCGAAAAAGCAGGTCTATAAACTTGCGTGGGGTGATGGTGTCGAAAAGAAAGGGCTTGGCATGCATCTAAGAATGTCTTTGCTGAAAAGCCCTGAAGACCGACGGATATCGTTATTCTAAACGATGATCCGTGCCTGAGGGTTTAGGTTTCGGTTTGTCAGATCGAAACCCATTTAGATGTTTTTGCTACGCCTGCGCTTCTTTGTATAGGTCAAGGTACGTTTGATGACTTCTGAATGAAACTTCGGATCTTTTTCAATGGTTGTATGGGTCAGGCCCCGTACTCCTCGAACATTGATGTTTTTTAAGACACCTCTAAACCCGGGTGCTTTTTGGACGATGTTTGAGCGATCTTCATTGGGAAGATAAAAATTGATCACGCGGTTTACGTTTTTCCCGACTGCTGTTGGTACCGTCGGATCAAACGCCACAACATAAGAGACCTTTACCCCTCGATCTCCCAGATATTTTGCCATGGTTGTTGCAGCATTTGCACCTAAAGAATGCCCCATGATGATGATAGGGTAAGAGACTTGTTTTCGTTTTGCACGCAAAAGAATGTTGTCAGCCAGCTCTCTCCATGCGGCGTGGTTGTAGACCCGTGCATCCATACCGCTGCGAACCATCTTGACACCTAATGTGTCCATGCCTCTTGAAAATACGTTTGCCAGTCCCCGCAGCAGGTAAACCTCGCCAGTTCTGGTAATCTTACCTTGCACGGCGACGTTGATTTCGCTCGGTCTTTGTTCCAGTGCGACTTTTACAACTGGTTTTTGGGAAGCTACTTTGGGAGCTTCGTTTGGAGCAGAAGAACACGCGGTTGCAATGGCCAACAATGATAACGCGATAAACTTGGCGGAAGCTTTTTTAATAATCCCAGACATATATTCAGTACGGCCCTAATTTGCGGTTTTCAACTTGCCCCTGCTTATGACCTTATGCTTAACCAGAGTTAAATTTTCAATGTTAAAACAGGCGGAAAACCCATTCAGGCGGGGAATAATAACAATTGTCTCTGAATGTTGCATGAATGCAGCAGATTTAACCTGCTTTCAGTAAATATACGGAACCACGCGCTTTGTACGTTTCATATAATCATCGTATTCCTGGCCAAATTCCTTGCGCATCATTTCTTCTTCTTGCCCCACCCGCAGGAAAAACAAGGTTCCAAAGCAGATGATTCCCGAGAGACCAGCAATCCAGTTTGGTAATAGAAATGCTGCACCCAATGCCCACATCCAAAAAGCGGTGTACATGGGATGGCGAACACGTTCATAAATGCCTTGCGTTACCAATTTGTGGTTTTCACGCAGATCCAAGCTGTGCGACCACATTTTTCCCAATGCCTTATGCGTGAGACGGAAAAGCCTGAGCGAAGCAGCAAGAATCAGGCCGCCGACAATGAGTAGTAGCAGGTTTGGCTCATAGTCAAAGCCATCAAGAAAATCCGTAAAAATCCATACCGCCGGAATGTATCCCAGACCGAGTGATGAAACGACCATCGAAAACCTTTCCATCGCGCTGCGAGAGGTGACAGATTTTGCTGTTTTTCTGGATTTGCGATTGGGCTGCCATCGAATTGCTGCCCAAACCACGATGAACAGGCACCATATAATTTTAGCGGTGAATTCCAGATCAAACGTCATTCAGTAGTCTCCTCGGGATTTAGCAACGGACTTTCAAAGGCAAGTGTCGTATCCTTAGCCAGATCATCTGCAAAAAAAGGACCGAATATCCTCAGTTGAAAATCATGATGAACGCGCTTGTCACAATACAAGATGTATTGTCTGTGAGCGAGATACATGGATTTTAGCATTTTTGAATGGCGCGCTTTTGAAAGTGCATGTTTGAAATTTATTCTATGAACAATGACTTCGCAGGCCGTCTGTTCGATCTTCATTGGCTTAAACGGGTCTGATTTGTAAAAGGATATAAAATCAGTTTTGGTTTGGATTTCATGCCAAAGCAGATCCTTTTGTGACAGCACCTGTATGACAGCAGATTTAAAGAACTTTGCCTGACGTACCAATCCGATTTTCAAAAGGCTCGAGCCAAGCGCCAGAAAAGTAACCCGTTTTCCAGAGAAGAGTTTCGGTTTTTTTTCAAGGGCGATTGCAAGGGCGACGGTTGCCCAAACGGAGCCAAAACTATGGCCAACAATTATAATTTCATCTGGTTTGGACCTGGATATTTCTTTAACTAGGTGATCAGCAAACTGAACAAATCGATCATTTATATCTTTGTTCTTTCCACTGCACATGTCACGCGCAAAAGCCCAATCATTTATCGACAAATTAATATAGAAATTGTCACCAGGATATTTGCAGAAGACTATAAAAATCAGGAACGCTGGAATTGCGATCAGCACCCAATGGACTGAAAATGGCGACAACAGCCAGTACATCAATCCACCAGAGACGATCGAAAAAAGTATCATCAACAAAATTGGATAGATGGAAAAGCCCCAATATCGTCTACTCGCTTTTGAATATCTGCGAAACGAACCATCCAATATAAATGACAGATACTTTGGAAAATGGAAAAACAAGCTTTGAGGGTAAGGCTTGTTTTCATAGGCGCTGATAATGTCAGCCCATGAAAATTGGACATACCGGGTCGATGCGGTCCAGTCATTTCCGGAAGTATTGAATTCAACAACAGTCTTGTTGGATTGCTCAGACTGATTGATTTTTCCGGTATCCAGCTCAAATCCCCAAAGTTCCGCAGTTTTAGAACCACCTGCCGCAAGGCGTTCAATTTGATGAACCGCGGTAGTGGTTTCGAAACCAGGGAAGTTAAGGACCAACCGATTTAGATGTGGCATTAGGAATCACATAGACCTGTTTTGCTCACCGTTTATCACGGGGCGGTCGACTTGTCAGATTTTTACCACCTTATCATCAAGTTACGCAGAACGCGCTGCGTCAATAAGATACTTCCAAACATAGTCAGAAAAAGAACGCCAGCATTCAATTCGGAATTCATCTTCTGTGATCCGCCATAAAATAATCTCTGCTTTGGCAAGAATGGTCCTTGCGCAATTTCCGACCGGAAACGCCTCTAAAGACAAATCCCGCGGGCAGCCGCTGTTTAGAGCATGTACCGAATTTGCTCCCGAAATCACGATGGCCGTGTTTCGATGATTGATCGATACTGCCGAATATTGACCTGTTTTGACGCGGTTGAGTTTGACCGCAAGGTCGGTGCCTTCCGGAGCTGTTACGAACCATTCGTCAGGTCCAATCCAAAGTGCAGAAACGGTACCCTTTGTGACGGACTGGCCTGGTTTCTTCGGTAGAGTAACACCGATTGCTTTGCCAAGAGCTGCGATCGCTTTGCTTTCTGCGCGAAGCGAAACGCGCTCGCAGGCATCCAACGGTGTAAAGGACACCCCATTGCCGCCAAATACACGGTCTTCAAGTGGATGGGAGCGCTTTGCCAATTCAACCATTTACTTTGCCTCCTTGCGGATCATAGAAGACAGGAGAGCAAATCTCTGCCTTGATGATTTCATCCGGCATTGGGATGTGGATGATTTCGCCCATACGACTGTGCCCGTTTTCTATAAGTGCCATCGCAATCGAATGACCCAGACATTCTGACCAGTAAGATGATGTCACGTGTCCAATCATGGGCATTGGGATTGGATGATTGGGATCATCGACGATCTGTGCGCCTTCTTCCAGCACGACTTTAGGATCTATCGTCTTCAGACCCACCAGTTGGCGCCGACCTTGCGCAATCAAATCCGGGCGTTGCAGGCCTTTTATCCCAACAAAGTCTGTTTTCTTCTTGCCAATTGCCCAGCCAACATTTGCATCATAAGGCGTCACCGTCCCGTCTGTGTCCTGCCCAACAATAATATACCCTTTTTCGGCGCGTAGAACGTGCATCGCTTCAGTCCCGTAAGGGGTGAGGCCCATCGGTTCGCCCCGTTCGTAAATGGCTTCCCAGACGGCCTTGCCATAATCCGCAGGCACATTAATTTCGTAGCCAGTTTCCCCGGTAAAAGACATACGCATCAGCCTGGTTTCCACACCGCAAATTTTGCCATGCGAAACACTCATATGTGGTTGCGCTTCTGGCGAAAGGTCTATTCCCTCAACCAGCGGCTCTATGATCTCCCGGGCTTTTGGGCCTTGAACGGCAATCACTGCCCATTGCTCGGATGTTGATGTCAACCAGACTTTCCATTGTGGAAACTCTGTTTGAAGGTAGTCTTCCATCATGTTGAGAACGCGGGGAGCTCCGCCTGTTGTTGTTGTGACATGAAAGCGGTCTTCAGCAATTCTTGCGACAACGCCGTCATCGTAGATAAAACCATCTTCCCTGCACATTATCCCGTAGCGCAATCTACCAACACCCAACTTGTCCCAAGGGTTGGTGTACATCATATTCATAAACTTAACGGCATCCGGTCCGACCACTTCGATTTTGCCAAGGGTAGAGGCGTCAAATATGCCGGCTGCTTCACGCGTTGCTTTACATTCACGATTGACGGCCATGTTCATGTCTTCGCCAGGTTTTGGATAATACCAGGCGCGTTTCCAGTTTCCGACATCTTCGAAAACTGCCCCTTTGGCGACGTGCCAATCGTGCATTGGTGTGCGACGGGTGACATCAAATAGTTCACCCTTATTGTGCTCAATCAGAGCACCAAAAGTTACCGGCGTATAGGGAGAGCGGAAGGTTGTCAGCCCTACTTCGGGGATTGGTTTGTCCAGCATTTCCGCAGCAATTGCCAAGCCATGCATGTTTGACATTTTTCCTTGGTCTGATGCCATGCCCGTTGTGGTGTAACGTTTGACGTGTTCAATTGATTGGAAGCCCTCACGCACTGCGAGGCGGATATCTTTTGCAGTTACATCGTTTTGGAAATCGACAAACGCTTTTGTAAAATCATCTGGGCCGGCACCTTTTGCAGAGCCGATTTTAAAGCCTTGCATGGAGGGTGCGTTTTCAATTTTAGGCGCTTTCGGAACCCTACCACCAACGGCATCTTTTGCCGCGTCAACGGCTTCTTTCAAAGCAGCATTGATATCGAAAGTTCCATTGCAACAACCGATGCTGACGCAGTTTTCGGTGTAGATGTCGGGCACGAAGCTGCCAAGCTCTTCGTCAAAGCGAACACGACCGCGGGACTGAGAAAACAGATGAATGGATGGTGTCCATCCACCAGACATCAACAGGCAGTCGACTGCTATGGTTTCGGTTGTATCTCCATTTGCCGGCTCTACGGTGATTGACTTTACCCGTAGGCGTCCTTTCGTGCCGGTGACAGCGTGCGCTTTAAGGGTACGAATATTGAGTTCTTGAGCTCTTGCAATCAACGCTTCATCAATATCGCTGCGGGAATCGACGATAACGGGGATGTTTACACCTGCTTCTTTCAGATCAAATGCTACGGCCCAAGCGGAGTCGCAGCTGGTGTAAACACCCACATTTGCTCCAACGGTGACACCATAATGATTTAAAAACTCACCAGCAGCGGATGCCATCATAATGCCCGGCCTGTCATTGTCGGGGAACACGATATGCCGTTCGATTGCACCAGTCGCCAGGATCACATTTTCAGCGCGTACCTGCCACATGCGTTCACGGGGAAGGTCAGGATCGGGTTGTGAAACATGGTCAGTGACCCGTTCTACGAGCGTCACCATGTTGTGGTTATAGTAGCCAAATGCGGTTGTGCGTGTGAGGACGGTTACATTTTCCAGGGTCTCCAGTTCTTGAATGGTACTTTCAGCCCATTCCGAACCGTGTTTCTTGTCGATTTTTATCCCCGTATCTGACAATAAGCTGCCGCCCATCGTTGGATTTTCATCGACGATCATTACGCGTTTTCCCGATTTTGCTGCTGTTTTTGCAGCCATAAGGCCAGCGGCGCCACCACCGATGATCAGAACCTCGCAGAACGCAAACCGGTTCGCGTAGTGATCGGGATCAGCCTCCGTGGGAGACTCACCAAGACCGGCTGCCTTTCGAATGACGGGTTCGTATACTTTTAGCCACGCCTGAGAGGGCCACATAAAAGTCTTGTAATAAAAGCCAGCCGGGAAAAATCTTCCCATTGCATCGTTTACCGCACCCACATCAAACTCGAGTGAGGGATATCTGTTCTGGCTTGTGGCTTGCATCCCGTCAAAAACTTCCTGACACGTGGCGCGAACGTTTGGTTGAAAACGTGCACTATCCCGTGCAATTCCAACCAATGCGTTTGGCTCTTCTGCACCGGAACCCAGTATTCCTCTTGGGCGATGATACTTGAACGATCTTCCAACCAGATGGATTCCATTTGCAAGCAGCGCTGAGGCAAGTGTGTCGCCTTCAAGAGCGTTGTATGTTTTGCCGTCGAAAGTGAACGTGACAGACTTTGATAAAGACAGTTTGCACTTTTCAATCACGCGGTTTGCGCCTGTGTTGACAGTCGGGCCAGTCATTTTTTGCCCCCTTTGCTGTCTTCAATCCATATTGGGTCGTTTGCCGGCGTTGATTTTGCAGGCGGCAGGGCTGCTTCTATTTGTTTTTTTGTTAGTTTTGGTCTTGGTTCGCCCGCTTTGTATGTCATTATAATTTTGTCGGAAACTGAGTGTCGAACAACGTTGAAAAAGCGTCCGCAACCGTGAACGTGCCGCCAGCGTTCGTAAACAATGCCTTTTTGATTTTCTCTGATGAAGAAAAATTTTTCGAAATCCTCATCAGAAATGTCGGCCATGTTTGTCGGGCGTTCGATATGCGCTTCGCCCTCGCAGTGGAATTCAATTTCTGGGAGGTATTCTTCGCAATAAGGGCAGTAAATGAGTAGCATGTTTTCCCCCTTTAATGCGCCACGGCTGCTGCGGCAGCTTCGTCGATTAAGCGACCGTTGTGGAAACGTTCGAGTGTGAAACCAGCATTGATTTTGTGCGGTTCGTCTTTTGCAATTGTATGTGCGAAGACATGTCCCGAACCAGGGGTTGCTTTGAACCCACCTGTTCCCCAGCCACAATTTACATAAAGGCCTTTGACCGGCGTTTTGGCCAAAATCGGAGAACGGTCCGGGGTGACGTCGACAATCCCACCCCAGGAACGCAGCATTTTCATGCGTCCAAAAATTGGAAACATCTCGCAAATTGCTTCGAGGGTATGGGTTGCAATATGGATGCCGCCGGTTTGTGAGTAGGACGTGTATTGGTCTGTACCTGCGCCGATCACGAGTTCGCCCTTATCCGATTGGGAGATGTAGGCATGAACGGTGTTTGACATGACCACGCAAGGGAAAACCGGCTTGATCGGTTCGGAAACCAAGGCCTGAAGCGGAAAACTTTCAAGCGGCATGCGAACGCCAGCCATATCCATCAGCACTGAGGTGTGTCCGGCAGCGACAACCCCTACTTTTTTGGCGTTGATTGTTCCGCGGCTGGTGTTCACGCCTGTTACTGCGCCTGAACTGTCCCGATTGATGCCGACCACTTCGCATTGTTGAATGATGTGTACGCCTAAGTCGGCTGCTTTGCGTGCGTATCCCCAGGCAACTGCATCGTGACGCGCAACTCCGCCTTTACGTTGTAAGGCGGCCCCCATCACTGGATAGCGGCATGACTTGGAAATGTTTAGTGGTGGGCAATAGGCTTTTGCCTCTTCTGGTGTCAGCCAAGCGTTGTCTACCCCATTCAAACGATTTGCGTGTAAATGCCGCTGGGTGACTTGTACATCATGAACGTTGTGCGCCATCATCATCACACCGCGCTGTGAAAACATAACGTTATAGTTAAGCTCCTGACTTAGGGTCTCCCAAAGCTTAACTGCATGATTATACATGCCAGCGGATTCGTCATAGAGATAGTTGGATCGTATGATCGTCGTGTTGCGGCCTGTATTCCCACCGCCCAACCAGCCTTTTTCCAGCACAGCTACATTGGTGATCCCATGCTCTTTGGCCAAGTAGTAAGCGGTCGCCAAACCGTGGCCGCCCGCTCCGACGATAATGACATCATAGGAGGATTTGGGTTCTGGGTTTTGCCATTGCTTATCCCATCCCTTGTGGGCGCGCATGGCCTCTCTTGCGACTGCGAAGGCAGAAAATCTACGCATGCTCTTATCATCCTAATGGAAGTTGCTGCAGCATTTGTCATACCGCACTTTTGCAGGGCAATAAATTCTGTTTGCAGAGAAATATTGCGACTTATTGCGACGGTGGACGTGTTAGAAGCGACGGTGCATTTTTAGTCAGTTTGACTTTTTACCAGATTCAAACTAAAAGCCGCTTACTCAAGCGCGTCTGCTGATAAAGCTGGCGCGTTAATTATTGGAAGGGCCAGCGAAATAAGGACCCGTAACCTCGAAACAGTACGGAAATTGTACCATGAAGATCAGAAATTCTTTGAAATCCCTCAAGGGACGTCATCGCCAAAACCGCGTTGTTCGTCGCAGAGGCCGTGTATATGTTATCAACAAAACAAATCCACGGTTTAAAGCCCGGCAGGGCTAAATCACAAACGTGACCGGAATCGAATGGCCGCTTCTGCGGCCGTTTTTCTTTTGAAGTAACGAAATTGCGTATTTGACGTTTTCATTTCCTGCGATAGGTTTTATGCATGACCTTCGCAGTGAGACTCCTCCTCATTTTATTCTTATCCACCATTCCGCTTGCCGTAACGCATGCGCAAGAAGTTGCCCCACCCGATGAAGTGGAAACCGTAAAACCAATTCTTCCACCGGAAGGAGACAACTCAGTTGTCGAGACCAGCGATCCACTTGAAAAGCTTTTCGAGAAACTGAAGAAAGATCC
Source organism: Pseudomonadota bacterium (assembly GCA_039191645.1). Lineage (GTDB taxonomy): Bacteria > Pseudomonadota > Alphaproteobacteria > Rhizobiales > Rhizobiaceae > JAALLB01. Next base: position 9,450 of record JBCCXO010000038.1, read on the forward strand.
AAAGGCCAGTTCTGCCGGTGCGACCGCTCGGATGATTTGGCGCGAATGGTCCTTTTCCGGTTCCAAGAGCATTGATTTGCTGATGAATTGGGCAATTGTCGCCATGGGGCGCGAGGAATATGCAAAAGCGGAAGACTTGCTTGATCAGGTAGTGGTTCTAGCTCCGGACTATGCAGAGGGCTGGAACCGGAGAGCGACCCTCTACTACACGATGGATGACTTCAGCCGTTCGCTGGCTGACATTGAAACCACATTGGCATTGGAACCCAGACACTTTGGTGCTTTATCCGGTCTGGCCGTTATCATGCAACGCGTTGGGAATGACAAAGCAGCTTTGAAGGCCTGGTACAAAGTCCTCGAGATTTATCCCGCTAACCCTCAGGCGCAACAATCGGTTATAACTCTGGAAGAAAAACTTGCAGGAAGCCGAACCTAAAACGGTTTTCCGTTCGTTTTTTCTTCAGGAGACAAGACAATGGCCTTTTTGAAGATTTTTTCCATTTTGATCATTCTACTTGTGCTGGGTTTGTGGATTACAACACGCATCATCGCTTATGATATTGAACGAGAGTTTCCGCCAATTGGAGAATTCAGGACACTCGAGGGATCCCGGGTGCATTTTGTTGATACCGGCAAGCTGGAAAATGCGGACGCGCCAGCGGTTGTGTTCATCCATGGAGCCAGCGGGAACTTGAGGGATGCAAAAGCTGTTTATGAACCAAAGCTAAAAGATAAAATCAGAATGGTTTTTCTAGATCGGCCCGGCCATGGATATTCAGATTCATTTGGCGGTTCCAATGACCCAAAAGTGCAGGCAGATGTTGTGGCAAATCTGTTGGACGCTTTAGAGATCGAAAAAGCAATCATCGTCGGACATTCTTTCGGAGGCGTCGTTACCGGTGCATTTGGCGTGCTTCATCCAGAAAAGACTGCGGGTTTGATATTCTTAGCTCCGGTGAGCCATCCGTGGCATACTGGAGTTGATTGGCACTACGATGTCGGCAATACGCCCGTTATCGGATGGCTCTTTTCCAACCTCTTGGCTACGCCGGCGGGGAGCTTGATTTACCCCAAAGCCGTGAAGAACGTTTTTCGACCTAACAAAATGCCAGCTGACTATAAGGAGATTTCTGGTACCAGACTTGTTTTGCGACCAAGAAATTTTCTGGAAAATGCGCAGGATGTTGCCCGTGTCCATTCACATGTAGAAGCGTTTAAACATCGTTATCAGGAAATAGATGCGCCCACCGTGATTTATCATGGGGACAAGGATGACATCGTAAGTTTGGAAATCCATTCGATTAATGGACTTTCCAAAGACATCAAAGGTGCCCGGCTTAATATTTTGGAGGGTGTCGGACACAAACCTGACTATGTGGCTGCGGATCAAGTGGTGGAGGATATTTTGACGATATCAAATCACTCAAATACCGGAACGTCCGTCGCTGCCGACGAAAGCAATTCTTAGCATGTTGGTTGCCCCGGGTGTGCGAAGGGGAACCCCCGCGGTGATAATCACGCGATCGCCTGGTCTTGCGTACTTTTCTTCAGCGGCAATCCTGCAAGCTCTATCTACCATGTCGTCCAGGTCAACGGCATCTTCTGTGACCACGCAGTGCGTGCCCCATACCATGCAGAGACGCCGCGCAGTTTTGCGAACTGGCGAAAGTGCAACGACCGGCGTTCTTGGCCGCTCGCGGGCTGCGCGAAGCCCTGTTGTTCCGGAAGCTGTGTAACAAATGATCGCTGATAAATTAAGGGTCTCCGCAATCTGGCGGGCTGCAAGAGAAATGGCATCTGCGCCCGTGGGCTCCGGCACAGCACGCTGGGCACTGATGATCCCATGATAGGTTGGATCCTGTTCTATTTCGCCTGCGATTTTGTCCATCATTTCGACGGCTTCCACAGGATATTCACCGACAGCAGACTCCGCCGATAGCATGATCGCGTCAGCGCCTTCAAAAACGGCAGTTCCTACATCAGATACCTCGGCGCGCGTGGGGAAGGGCGCTGAAATCATTGATTCAAGCATTTGAGTTGCAACAACAACGGGTTTTCCAGCACGACGGCAAGCCCTTGTAATTTGCTTTTGAATCCCTGGGACCCGTTCTATTGGCAACTCCACGCCCAGATCGCCTCTTGCAACCATGATTGCGTCCGACAGTTCAATAATATCTTCCAATCGATTGACAGCTTGCGGTTTTTCGATCTTTGCCAGAACACCTGCTTGGCCTTTGGTAATTTTGCGCACTTCTGCGATATCTTCCGGCCGTTGAACAAAGGAAACAGCAATCCAATCGACATCTGCTGCCAGTGCTGCGAGCAGGTCCTTATGGTCTTTATCTGTTAGGGAGCTTACCCCGAGTTCCGTGTCGGGGAGACTTACGCCTTTCCGGCTTGAAAGTTCTGATCCATTGACCACTTCTGCCACTGCAGATTTTGGCGTTTCCTCAATGATTTTTAGTTGAACCTTTCCATCGTCGACAAGGACCCGGTCACCCAACTCCAGTGCTTCCAAAATTTCTGGATGGGGCAGATGAATGCGTTTTTTCGTTCCGGGTTTCTCATCAAGATCAAGCGTAATCTTATCGCCAGGCTTTACGGAAATTCTGTCCTCTGCAAAATCGCCGAGACGGAGTTTTGGCCCCTGCAAGTCTGCCAATATGCCGATGGGCCGATCAACTTTCTCTTCAACGCGACGAATGACTCCGACAAGCTCATTTAGTGTTTCATGGGATGAATGGCTCATGTTTATACGAAACAGATCAGCGCCAGCCTCGATTAGCTTTTCAATCATTTCACTGGAGCTGCTGGCGGGGCCGAGGGTTGCGAGAATTTTAGTTCTGCGATTGCGATGAGTCATTGGGCCGGGGCTGATTGGGATTGTTCAGTTAGTCGTACCATCCAGCTGTTTCTATTGCCAGTATCGATCTCGAAGAATCCAGTTTTGATGTGACCTCTTTTGAAACAGTCTTCAACGCCTTCGATTTTGAATTCACGATCGTTGGTGCACATAAAAACATCGCCGCGCCATTGTCCTCCGCGCTCGGCATCCTCCGCATAAATGTAGTAAAATCGAGAGGATAAATCACCTTCTATCAGGGAATTGCAGGTTTCTGCCTGTATTTGAAACCAGCCTTCAGAAATCCACTTTCCCTCCAAACGGTAACCCAAAGCGGCCCCTACCAGACTTTTTGTGTCGTTGCAGATACGAAAGTCTGCATGCGCTGAGGAAACCAACCCCAAATTGGGAAACGAGAGTAGTCCGCCCAGAAAGGAAAAGGTAAGCAGTGATTTCAATAATTTAGAACCTGTTCTCATTTTCGCAAATTGGTCTGTTTCAACCCGTATTTTCCATACCACTTCTTCGCTTAACCGCAGATTCGTGTCAATATTTGGAAATTAGAATCATGATTGTTCAGGACGGGACATCCACACACCAATAAGGATTAGGATACTACCGCTCCACTGAAGAGGGCTCATGGCCTCGGAAAAAATCAGCCACCCGAAGAAAGCAGCGGCAATCGCTTCAATAAAGATGACCAGTGACGAAAACACTGCCGTCAGTATGCCCATTGCGATTGTAACCAGACCCTGGCCACCGGCATGGGTGATCACGCCTAAAGAAACGAGGGCGTACCAACCGTCAACGGTTTCAGGTTGGAGGGAGCCTCCTGCCGCTATAGCTGCAATGAAGAGCACACCCGTGGTGACCATTGTTGAATGCCAGAAGAGCAGGCCGCTTTGCATGGTTTTGCGGGCAAACCTTATCGCCACAAAATATGCCCCAAGAAAGAAAGACGTGATGATGCCATAGAGATCCCCAACCAGCCTTGCTCGATCCACCTGTAAGCTCGATCCAATCAATAATAGAAGTCCTAGAATACAGATGACCAATCCAACGATTGCGCGGGGATTGGTTTTTTCTCCCAACACCAAAGGTGCAAGGACCGCGACCCATACCGGAGCCAGGCATGCCATGAACGTCGCATTCGCCATCGTGGTATTCAAGATCGCTAAATGCCAGAACATCAAGTCACCGGCAAAGAAAAAGCCGGCCGCGATTGCCGGCGTGCCGATTTTGTAAAAAGGTTTTGCCGGGCGATTTTCTAGCCGGGCCCATATGTAAAGAACGGGAAGCGCAAATAAAACGCGCCAAAACGCACTGGCAAATGCACCAACTTCTGCCTCACGAACAAAGACGGGGGAGAACCCCATGATTGTGCCACCCAGTATCAGTGCCAGGATTGCAACCGCGTAAGGCATCGTTTTCAAGCTTCCTGAATCGTCTAGCCGTGTTTGAATGATTTGTTTGCCATGTTTGAAATTCAAACGCAGCAAAAATATATGAACATTGAATTGTTTACCGGTTGGGAATCGATCGCAGTCGGTATATTCTAAATCTTCATCAATCCCGGAGTTGTACCCATGGATAAAACAACAAAAACTGAATTGGAAGCAGCTGCTTTCCGTCGCTTGGTCGACCATTTGCAAAACCGCACTGACGTGCAGAACATTGATCTGATGAATCTGGCCGGGTTTTGTCGCAATTGCCTTTCGAATTGGTATCAGGAAGCGGCGGGTGATAAAGGCATTGAACTTGAAAAGCCACAAGCAAGGGAAGTGGTCTACGGAATGCCATACGAGGAATGGAAAGAAAAATATCAGACAGAGGCTACTGAAGCACAGAAGGCCGCGTTTGAAGCAAGTCACAAACACTAATATTCAAAAATGAGGAGTTTATTGCATGGTTGATGCAATGGTAGCGCGTGAGCAACTGCGGACGATTGTTGAGCGGGTTGAGCGGCTTGAAGAGGAAAAAAAAGCAATCTCTGAGGATATTCGCGATATCTATGCGGAGGCGAAGGCAAATGGATTTGATACGAAGGTTTTGCGGCAGGTGGTCCGATTGAGAAAGCAAGACCTTACCGAACGGCAAGAGCAGGATGCAATCCGAGATTTGTACCTACAAGCGTTGGGAATGTTACCGGATGTCAGCCCTGATTCAGCCAATCCAACGGCTTGATTGCTCGATATCAGTTAAACTTCGTGAAATCTAAAAACTCAATGGAACTGCCGGAAAAACGATCCGTTAGTTGGCCGTCTTCGTCTTGAACAAACCCGCGGGACAGAACTGTGCTGGGCAACTCGCGAATGATGTTGCGAGCGTAGGCGGGTGGACGAATGTCTGCAATGTCTGAGATAGAGGCATCAGTTGCAAGAGCCCATTTGCCAAGGATGCGTTCTTCCAAGCTTACCGGTTCTAGGCTCTCAAGTCTTCTGATGTTACGAATGTCAGTGCCTTGTTGTTTGGCCAAGACAACGTCACGCTGAGCTGGGACAGGAATTGGGATTGTGTTTGCGACTGTTTCTACTGATTCCGGCGTTGGCTCAGGATTAGCCTTAACTGATGTGGGATTAGGTGCAGGCAGGGCAATTCTTCCAGCGCTTCTTGTACCTTCTTCAATGGGTTCCAATGATGCAACTTCAACGCTTGTGTTGTTCTCGCGCGGGTTAAGGGTCGGAACCGCTGTGCTGGCAGTTGTTTTAACGCCGGGTTCGATTGGTAAGCCTTGATCGGTTTGACGATCAATCGCGTTGATCGCCAGCCGTTCCAGATTGAGACTGGGTGCAAGGCTGAGTTTGTTCCCAGGGCCTGTAGCTTGTGTTTCGCTGGCACCAGCAACCGTGAATGTGGATGTATTTCTAAGATTAAGGCGATTGGAATTGCCTATATCTTCTTTTATTACGGCGTAAACTTCACGACGCAGATCTTCTATCTCTGCCGGAGAAAGTGCGGCGACGGAAATCGGTGTTGCCGCGGGCTCTGGTTCTGAGATTGCCGCTATGTTGGCACCTACTGGCTGTTCGACGATCTCAGGTGCAGCTCGTTGTGCAGGGACTGGAACGACCAGTGCCAGTTGTGTCTCAGAACTTTCGGGTTGCAACGTGTCTTCAGGCCTTAGCGAGGCTTGTCCAATCTCCACACCTGGAACAGGTGCCGGAAGTTCCGGTGTTACTGGACGGTCCGGGATGTCAGCCTCAAGCGATGCAGTGAGTGTTTCTGCAACGGTTTCTGGTACTGGTGCGCGCGGTGCGAGTACGGGGACTGGTACGAGATTTCTAGGGAGTGCGGCCAGTAGGGTCTCTGGTGTCGGTTTTGGTTCAACCGGTTCTGGTGCAGGGGGAACAGGCGCAGGTGCTGTAACCGTTGTGGTTGGCGTCTCAGGTTTAGGCGCTCTTTGTCGTGTTGTGGCGACTGCTCTTGGCGCGGACACAGCGCCGATCGCGCCCTCTTCGTCCTCGTCTCTCCCAAGCAGTTTTGCGAATAACCCTGGCTTCTTTTCTATTTCTTCTGCTTTTGCGACGACGATGCGGTTCTTGCCCTTAATCTTGCGTTCGTACTCTGCCTTCGCCTGATTATATCTGGCGAGCGGTTTCCCATCTGTGGGGACATGCAAAGTCTTTCCCTTGGGGAATACTCTTACCAATTCCTTCCGTGACATTTTTGGCCAATGTCTTACCCGACCGGTATCCATGTGTACAAAGGGTGATCCCGACTTTGGATAGTAGCCAACGCCGCCGAGGCCTTTTCTGAGGCCAATGTTTCGCAGCTTGCGAAGGTTTACACCAGGAATAAAAAAGTCCATCGCTTTGCCAAGGGTATGCTGGCTTTTCTTAGCAACTCCCCTGCCACGTTTTCTAAGCAGCTTGTTTGTTGCCGGTGAGCGGTACGCGGAGACGACATGAATGTATTTTTTTGAGCCTGTTTCCTGATAAACTTCCCAAATCAAATCCAATAGACGTGGATCCATTTTGGTGGGCTCATTTCGACGCCAATCGCGCAAAAAGCGGTTGATTTTCTTCAAGCCACTGCTGATGTATCGGCCGTTCTTTTTGTATGTGATTTCAGCGCGTTCGCCAGTATGCAGGAAATACAGTTTAAGCTTGCGGGTCTCGGCAGAAGCAGCCTCCGGGATCAGCGCCAACCAAAAAAAGACGCAACTTGCCAGAAACAATTTGGCAATTACACCGTACCCGCTTTCGGTAGGATTATTTCCGATGCTGATTTTCAATGCACCCAAGCCTGATTTGTATCCCCGGTCCTACTTAAGGAACTTTTTCAAAATATTCCAGTTCTGTTTATGGTTAATAGATATTAACAAATTATATAGAATTGAAAAAATCCCTCGATGCACATTAGCCCAAATTAAGGTGGAACAATGGCAAGGGCTTCAAATAACTCAAGTTATGGTTACCAAAACGTTTTTTGGGATTTTATGGTGAATCAATCAACCGAATCATTTTCATCAGTTTCGAGGCCATATTCACGCAATTTTCTGTAAAGTGTTGACCGTCCTATCCCCAGTTTCCGAGATATTTTGGACATTTGTCCATTATAGCGTTCAATTGCGAATTCGATGATCTGTTTTTCTGCTTCTGCGAGCGAAATTACATCGCCGGCTGCGTTGAGGAGGGGCAACCCTTCATTCGCAGACAATTCAGCCGGATTTTTTAGGTGCGACAGGTTTTGCTGTGGCATAGGAGTGACCATTTCCGGTGCTTTATGGTCGTCAGCAACTGGTTTTAAGTCCAGTCCCTGTTCCATGGCTATTTGAGGGAACTCGCTGATTGTCAGTTCATCTCCCTCACACAACACAACAGCTCTGAAAACCGCGTTTTCCAACTGTCTAATGTTGCCTGGCCAATCATAGGCACACAGCATTTCTATTGCCTGCTGGCAGATCAGCTTAACGTTTGGCCGACCCTCTTCGGTCGCGATTCTTGCCGTAAAGTGGCGAAGCAGTTCGGGGATATCAGCGCGTCTTTCGCGTAGGGGTGGCACAAGAATTGGGAGCACATTGAGCCGATAATACAAGTCCTCACGAAAGTTTCCGGCTCGTACTTCCTGCATTAAATCCCGGTTTGTCGCGGAAATCAGCCGGAAATTGACCTTGATCGGTCGGCTTGCTCCAACCGGGTCGATTTCACCCTCTTGCAGGGCACGCAAGAGTTTTACCTGAATATCGGCTGGAAGTTCACCAATTTCGTCGAGAAACAACGTGCCGCCATCGGCTTCCTGAAATTTTCCGCGATGTTTTTCACTTGCACCCGTAAAGGCACCTTTCTCATGACCAAAGAGAATGCTTTCTGCGAGGTTTTCTGGAAGTGCGCCACAATTGACGGTGACAAAACTTTTGGAAGCGCGTTCGCTCATCCCCTGGACCGCGCGTGCTATGAGTTCTTTGCCGACCCCTGACTCACCCTCAATTAGAACAGGAATTGAGGATTGTGCAGCTTTGCGGGCTACCGTTTTGACCATTTCCATGTTTGGGCTTGAGGAAATGATTTCATCAACGGTCAGATTTCCTTTGGCGGATCGTTTGATCCGTTTGATCTCACCTTGAAGCGCATCCATTCGCAGGGCATTTTGAAGCGACGTGTTCAGGCGTTGTGGCGCTGCGGGTTTTATAACGAAGTCTACGGCGCCTGCCCGCATGGCTCCGACCGCTGTTTCCACGCCCCCTTGCGCCGTTTGTACGATGACGGGTTGGAAAAGCTTTTGTGCCGTCATCGATTCCAGGACAGCCATGCCATCCATCTCAGGCATAACCAGATCAAGGATAACGGCCTTTATTCGATGACCGGACTTTCCACTTAATGCATCGAGTGCTTCACTTCCGCTTTCGACGCATATTGGGTCATAACCCAGTTTTTTTAAGATTTCTTCCAGTAGTCTGCGTTGTACCGGTTCATCGTCAACCACAAGTATTTTATCAGGCATTCTCTAACCTTCATAATTTGGTCGATTTGCAGGTGAAGAGCTATCAACCGTCCCATTGTGGGGCGATTTTACAGCGTTTACCTGAATCCGGGTTTAAAAAAGAAGGTTAAGTCTTTCAGAATAAGACGGTTAGAATGGTATCCTTCTTGATCTCAGATAAAGGTTGGATTGCCAAGGCAGAGCGAATAAGAAAAGCTTAGCTGCCGATTTTTACGGTGATGAGAGGAAAATTATTGATGGGTGTGAAGTATCCGCAACGAAACTATGGCGCATCGGAAAAAAATTTGGATGCAAATTCCTATGGCGCGTTGCCGGAATGGGATCTTGATGACCTTTATCCGGGCATGGAAAGTAAAGAGTTTCAGGAAGATGTCCGGTTTTGCAAAGACAAGGCAAAAACGTTTGAGGAAAAGTATTCTGGAAAACTAGCCGAGGTGCTGAGAGAAAACCCCCGCGATCTTTCCTTAATCATAGCTGAGTATGAGATGCTTGAAGAGCGCATGGGGCGTATAATGTCCTATGCGGGGCTGCTGAATGCGACTGATACCACCAACCCCGAGTATGCCAAGTTTTACGGTGATGCCAGAGATGCCATTACCGCGGCCGGATCTCATCTGCTGTTTTTTACGCTGGAGCTCAATCGACTTGATGACAAGGATCTGAAAGACGCGTTTAAGACGGATATCGCCCTTGCTTACTATGCTCCATGGTTGCTGGACCTGAGGAAAGATAAACCCTATCAGCTTGAAGAGAACATCGAGCAGCTTTTCCATGAAAAATCTGTTACCGGAAGTGCTTCCTGGAACCGCTTGTTTGATGAGACCATGTCATCTTTAGAGTTTGTCGTAGGCGGTGAAACCATTCCTGTCGAACAGGCACTGAACCTGCTGCAAAGTGAAGATAGAACGGTTCGTGAGACTGGTGCGAGAGAAATCTCAAGGGTGTTGAACGATAACATCCGAACGTTTGCCCTCATCACCAATACCTTGGCAAAGGATAAAGAAATCTCTGATCGGTGGCGTGGCTTTGAAGATATTGCCGACTCCCGGCATCTTGCGAACCGCGTCGAACGAGAAGTCGTCGATGCACTTGTTGAAGCGGTTAAGGATGCTTTTCCAAATCTGTCCCACCGGTATTATGCGATGAAGGCAGGATGGCTCGGACTAGACAAGATGGAGCATTGGGACAGAAACGCTCCGCTGCCAACTCAGAAAAGCAGGACTATAGACTGGCAGGAAGCGCGTACAACTGTCTTGGACGCCTATTCCGGGTTTTCTCCTGAGATGGCAGAGGTTGCAGAGCAGTTTTTTGATAAGAGATGGATTGATGCCCCGGTGCGGAAAGGAAAATCCCCGGGCGCTTTCTCCCATCCAACGGTGCCTTCGGCTCATCCTTATGTTTTGCTCAACTATCTAGGCAAACCGCGTGATGTGATGACCCTTGCTCATGAGTTGGGGCATGGCGTTCATCAGGTCTTAGCCGCAGAGCAGGGAGCTTTGATGGCGCAGACACCGTTGACACTTGCTGAAACAGCGAGCGTTTTTGGTGAAATGTTGACCTTCCAGTCGCTGCTTTCCAAATGCGAAACGGCGGTTGAGCGCAAAATTATGTTGTCGCAAAAAGTCGAAGACATGATCAATACCGTTGTCCGTCAGATCGCCTTTTACATGTTTGAACGTAAGGTTCACGAAGCTAGAAGGGGAGGGGAACTCACTGCTGATGATATCGGAGATTTATGGATTTCTGTTCAGGGTGAAAGTTTGGGCCCGGTGTTTCAGTTTGGAGATGACTACCGGCCATACTGGGCATATGTTCCGCATTTCATCCATGCGCCTTTCTATGTTTACTCATACGCATTTGGTGATTGTTTGGTAAACTCGCTTTACGCAGTTTATCAAAATGCGGAAACTGGCTTTCAGGAAAAGTATTTTAACTTGCTCAAAGCAGGTGGATCCAAGCATCATAGTGAAGTGTTAAAGCCATTCGGTCTTGATGCTACTGATCCTGGTTTTTGGGAGAAAGGCTTATCTATGATTTCCGGACTGATCGATGAATTGGAGGCCCTGGAGGGCTCCTCTTGACCGGGGCTATCTGCATTCATTAAAAATGCACCAGAAATGGTTGGAGGTTGAGCGGATGCACAGAAACCAAAGAAACAAGTTGCTCCGAGTTGGATGTTTGGCTCTGGTGGCGGGAGTGTTGGCTGCCTGTAATCCTGATAAGGACGTTGCAGGTCCACCGATATTAAATGGAAAATGGGCTTCCAGCGATGGTGTGTATACAGCTGAATTCTTGAACGGGAGCTTCCGTGCCGTTGCCAATGATACTGGGAGTTTGATTTCTGAGGGTGAGTATGTAGCGCTTGCGGAAGATCGGATACAAATCAAATGGAATGGTTTGGTTTCCGGCCGATCGAACCAGGCTGAGTGCATGAAACCGGACGCGAACCAGTTGGATTGCGTGGATATCAACGGTAATAAGTTTTCATTGCGTCGAAACATCGGATAATGTTTAAGGGACAAAAGACATTCTGTCGCGGTGACGGTAAGGCTTGCATGTTTTAACCACCGCAATAGACTTTGAAACCGGAGTTTTGAAATGGCAAAGAAATCTCAGGAGAAAGTTCCGGCAAACGCTATGGACTATCCGGAACATGAACGTACCTACGAAAGCTTCCTTAAGTTTTCCATCTGGACGACTGCGGGATGCGTGGCTTTGCTTATTGCGATGGCCTTTGGGTTCTTTGGTGGTGGCGGTCTTATTGGTGGAACGCTTGCCTTTATCATTTTGATGGTTATTTGCTTTTTTGTCCTCTAAATTTGGATGAAAGTTATCCTCAGGCTGACGATTCATTTGTGAATCTGAGTTGCAAATAGGTTCGCGAGTGCTAAATACATCCGAATTGGCGCTAGCGCCTCTCAGATTTTAGCAGCTTGTGGGCATGTCATGATTGTTTTCATTCCGAAAGAGAGCCGGAACGGTGAAACCCGTGTCGGGGCCTCACCGGATACCATTAAAAAACTGGTATCGTACGGTTTCGCCGTACACGTGGAGAAGGGCGCTGGTCTCGGCTCGCGAATTTTGGACGAGTCCTTTAAAAATGCAGGTGCTGCAATAGCGACAGCAAAGTCGGCGGGAACGGCGGATGTTGTGTTAAAGGTGTTGCGTCCGACACCGGCTGAGTCGAAAAAGTATAAAAAAGGCGCGGTTGTTCTCGCATCGATGGATCCGTTTGGTAACGAAGCTGACGTGAAAGCCATGGCAAGCGCCGGATTGAGCGCGTTTGCGATGGAATTCATGCCGCGGATCACGCGGGCTCAAGTCATGGATGTTTTGTCGTCCCAGGCCAATTTGGCTGGCTATCAAGCAGTGGTTGAAGGTGCTGCCGAGTACGATCGTGCTTTGCCAATGATGATGACGGCTGCCGGCACCGTCCCTGCTGCAAAGTGTTTTGTTATGGGTGCAGGCGTTGCAGGATTGCAGGCGATCGCGACTGCTCGCCGTCTTGGAGCAGTGGTTACGGCTACTGATGTACGCCCTGCCGCTAAAGAACAGGTTGAATCCCTTGGTGCGAAATTCATTGCTGTTGAAGATGAGGAATTTAAACAAGCGGAAACAGCAGGCGGGTATGCCAAGGAAATGTCCAAGGAGTATCAAGCTAAGCAGGCCGAGTTGGTTGCGTCTCACATTGCAAAACAGGACATCGTGATAACAACCGCATTGATCCCTGGCCGCCCGGCGCCGAAACTGATTTCCAAAGAGATGATAAAGGCAATGGCACCCGGCTCCGTGATTGTAGATTTGGCGGTTGAACGGGGTGGTAACGTTGAGGGCGCAAAACCTGGGAAAATCGAAAAAATTGAAGGTGTTTCAATTGTCGGACACTTAAATATGCCGGGGCGGATTGCAGCTTCGGCTTCTCTTCTGTACGCGAAAAACCTACTCGCGTTTCTTGAAACCATGATCGACAAAGAAACCGGGAAGTTTGCTGTCGATTGGGAAGATGAACTGGTTCAGGCAACACTTCTGACGAAAGACGGTAAAATTGTGCATCCCGCTTTCACAGATCAAGGCCAAAAACAAACCGCTAAAAAAGCGCTTGCGAAATCTGGCCAGAACGCAAAAGAAAAGGGCTAGGGTGAGTCATGAGTGAGACTAATCAGACAACGGCGGCCAATAGTGAAGCGTTACTTCAACGCATGGAAGAGTTGGTAGGCCAGGCTGAGAAGGCGGCAACATCAGCGAACGATGCTGCCGACCGGATCGAGAAATCAATTTCTGAACTGAATGCTTCTGCAACGGACGTTTCAACCAATGCCGAAGCTGTTTCGCAATCCATAAGCGCCGCGGCAAGTGCTGCAACAGGTGGTGCGATTGATCCGTTCGTGTTCCAGTTTGCGATCTTCGTGATGGCAATTTTCGTCGGCTACTATGTTGTGTGGTCAGTTACCCCAGCGCTGCATACACCGCTGATGGCGGTCACAAATGCTATTTCTTCTGTGATTGTTGTCGGTGCACTGTTGGCTGTTGGGATTCAATTTGCAGGCGCGTCGGCCACCTTGTTCGGCTTCATTGCTCTTGTCTTGGCTTCCGTCAATATATTTGGTGGTTTTCTTGTAACGCAGCGCATGCTGGCAATGTACAAAAAGAAAGAGCGGTAGGAGTAAGCTATGGAAAACATTACCGCACTTTTATATCTGGTTTCGGGTGTCCTGTTCATCATGGCACTCCGGGGTCTTTCTCATCCGGAGACGTCTCGTCGTGGCAACACGTTTGGGATGGCTGGTATGGGTGTTGCCATATTGACGACGCTGTTTTTAGCGGCTCCAAACGCGAGTGGTTGGATGCTCATCGTTGCTGGTCTAGCGATTGGCGGCGGTGCGGGCGCTTATATTGCGAACCGAATACCAATGACTGCAATGCCTCAGTTGGTTGCTGCTTTTCACTCTCTTGTTGGATTGGCAGCTTTCATGGTGGCTGCTGCGGCGCTTTATGCGCCTGATGCGTTCGGAATTTTAAAGGGCGATCAAATCAAAACAGCCAGCTTGATTGAGATGGTTTTGGGTGTTGCGATAGGTGCAATCACGTTTACAGGGTCCGTAATTGCTTTTGCTAAACTTGATGGGCGTATGTCTGGCGCTCCTATTCTTCTGCCTGGGCGACATATCATCAATATAGGTCTTGCGGTTTTGCTGGTCGTTCTAACCGTGATGTTTGTCAGAACAGAAAGCACCTTCTTATTCTGGCTGATCACGGTGCTCTCATTCCTGATTGGAATATTGTTGATCATTCCGATCGGCGGTGCCGATATGCCAGTGGTCGTTTCCATGTTGAACTCTTATTCTGGTTGGGCAGCGGCTGGGATTGGTTTCACCCTTGGTAACCTGGCATTGATTATCACCGGAGCCCTGGTTGGATCGTCAGGTGCGATACTGTCCTACATTATGTGTAAAGGAATGAACCGATCGTTCATATCGGTCATTCTAGGTGGCTTTGGTGGTGAAACAGCTGCCGCTAGCAGCGATGACGGGATAGAGCGAACAGTCAAGCAGGGGTCTGCGGACGATGCAGCTTTCCTTATGAAGAATGCCGGTAAGGTTATCATCGTTCCGGGCTACGGAATGGCGGTTGCGCAGGCACAGCATTCTCTTCGTGAGTTGGCGGATAATCTCAAATCTGAAGGGGTTGAGGTTAAGTATGCAATTCATCCGGTTGCAGGACGGATGCCCGGACATATGAATGTCCTACTGGCCGAGGCCAATGTGCCTTATGATGAAGTGTTTGAGTTGGAAGATATCAACAGCGAATTCGCGCAGGCTGATGTTGTTTATGTGATTGGGGCAAACGATGTAACGAACCCGGCAGCGCGGGATGATCCGACCTCACCAATTTACGGCATGCCCATTCTGGATGTTGATAAGGCCAAAACGTGTCTGTTTGTAAAGCGCTCTCTTGGGTCAGGATATGCTGGCATCGATAATACGCTTTTCTACAACGAAGGTACGATGATGCTGCTCGGCGACGCTAAGAAAATGACAGAGGATATCGTTAAGGCATTTGATTGATGATGTGTGTTTCGAAATCGAAACACACTCAATCGGTTGTGTTTTTCTTGCTGCCGTCACATCGCTCTATCTGGGTTTGGCCAAACTGTTTCCCGGCGGGGACGCACCCTATCGATTTTATGGCGTGATACTTGCTGGACGCGGGCATATGCTTCCGCTTGAGCCACGGGTTATAGGCTGGATCCATGAGGCGCCAGGTCGGGACTTGTCCTTAAGAGTGGCAGAAATTTTAACCTATTCGCCAACAGAATACTCTGGTCCGCAGCAAAAAATGCTGACCGAGACGACCTTAGTAAGGCTTGATCGCACCCTAAGTCATGCGGTTGATCTGATGTTAGCTAATATACAAGAACCCCTTACGATAAAAGAGATATCGCGATCAGTTGACGTGCCTGACTGGACGCTTGCGCGTGTTTTTAAACGATATCTCAAAACGACGCCAGCCAGCTACTATCGCAAACTTCGACTCACGCAGGCTAAGCATCTAATCCACAATTCGAGTTATAGGCTCGGAGAGATCGGAGCACTTTGTGGTTTTGACAATCCTGAGAGCTTTTCACGGGCATATAGGCGGCAATTCGGAGTTTGTGCCTCTGTGCATCGGCTATCGGAACCCTCGTAGTCTAGCTTATGTCCCGTTAAAAAATTGAGTGTGGCGCTAACCGGACCTTGTTCTGCTCATGCCATCTTTGGCGGGTTGGTATCGTGGATCCAGATTGAAAGCCCTGGAGTAGGATTTGAAAGCTTGTCGCTTATCGCCTTTTTGTTCCTCTACAAGTCCACGATTGGTCCACGCTTCAGCATATTTATCATCCAAAATCAAAGCGCGATTGATGTCGGTTAGCGCATTTTCCGTATCACTGATTGCAAGATATGAAACCCCTCGGGCGTTGTAGGGCTCTGGAGACTCGGGCGATAGAGAAATCGCTGTGGTGAAATCATCAATTGCCTGATCGTGATTCCCGGTAGATTGCCGCAATAAACCGCGGGCGTGGTAGGCTCTCGGATTGGTGGTCCCCAACTGGATTGCCCGCTCATAGTCCCGTAAGGCACGTTTTGTTTGCCCGGCAAAGCGATAAACGTTACCACGCCCAATGTACGCATCATCATATTGAGGATTGATTTTTAGCGCGCGAGAATAATCGTTAATGGCATTTGTAGGATCGCCCGTTTGCCGATAGATCAAGGCTCTATTGGCATAGGCCTGATAAAATTTCGGGTTAAGCTCAATAGCACGGGTAAAATCGGCGAGTGCCTCTCTGTTTTTTCCAGCTCTTCCATACGCGGTTCCCCGAACATTATAGGCTTCTGGCGAATTGGGATTGTTGTTCACCACTTGCGTCAAAGAACTGATATTGGCCTGGGCACCCTGTGCAGGATCGATTTCGACTGCCTGTTCAAAAGGTGTTGACGTACAAGCCTGAGCAGCTGCCAAGGCAAAAAACAAAGCCAGCCATTTGATGCTACCAGTTTTCAAGACTTCCCCGTACAAACCTTACATCCTGCACCTAAATCAATGCGCTTCAGCTGTTTCGATCAACAAAAAAGGCGAAGCGCTCAAAGCAAACTTCGCCTTTGATAATACAACAAACCGAGCAAAAAAAAGGCGTTAGTTGCCTCTTCGGCCGACAATCAAACCCTCGCGTTGTGCTTTTTTCCGCGCTAGTTTACGTGTCCGACGAATGGCTTCCGCTTTTTCTCTTGCGCGCTTCTCGGAAGGTTTTTCATAGAAATTCCGCAATTTCATCTCACGGAAAACACCTTCGCGTTGTAGCTTTTTCTTAAGTGCCCGAAGGGCTTGGTCAACATTGTTATCACGTACAAGAACTTGCAAGTTTCACATCCGATTCTTTTGAATTGAAAGAGGCAACAGACTTTTGCATCCGCAAAAGACATTTGCCGATTTGCGTGTGGATATCAAAATTCATACGCTTTGTCCATCTTTGCTTTGCAAAAAATAAGGCAGTCTGGCTTTGAATGGTCATTTTTCGTGTAGCGTAGTGAAGTGGCCCATTTTTCGACCTGGTCTGCTCTCAGCCTTCCCGTACAAATGGAGCAAGGTGTCTTGGCGTTTTAAAATTTCGATCGCCTGATTTACTTCGTCGCCGATCAGGTTTTGCATAACGCAATTGCTGTGGCGGGTGGTTTTGGCAAGCGGCAAGCCGCTGACCGCGCGGATGTGTTGTTCGAATTGCGACGTTAAACAGGCTGCCTCTGTCCAATGACCGGAGTTGTGAACGCGAGGTGCAAACTCATTTGCTATTAATTCGCCATTGTTCATCACGAACAGTTCAATGCCAATGACGCCAACATAGTCAAGCGCAGATAGAACCTTTTCCGCTATGTTGTAGGCGCTCGACCTTGTGTTATCGCTTACGTCTGCCGGTACCGTAGTTGTGTACAAGATGCCGTTTTTGTGAACGTTCTCGCCGACGTCAAAGGCTTCAATCCTGCCGTTTTTGTCACGTGCTGCGATGATCGAAATTTCGCGATCAAAGTCTACAAAACCTTCCAGAATACAAGGAGCGTTTTCTATGAGCTCCTTACAGTTCATCATCCAATCCGGGTCTTTATCTGAGATTCTGACTTGGCCTTTTCCATCATATCCCATTCGTCGTGTTTTAAGGATGCCTCTGTGATTGGTCTCCTTCAGACAAACTTCAAGCGTAGTAATGGAATCGATGTCGAAAAATGGTGCCGTTCCGATCCCAAGTTCCCTAAAAAAGGTCTTCTCCACCAGTCGGTCCTGGCTGGTAGAAAGGGCCTTGGTGTTTGGATGGCAATCGGAGGTGCTCTCCAGCTTTCGAAGTGCATCGACATTCACGTTCTCAAATTCGTATGTAATCACATCCGACATTTGCGCCAACTTGGATAAAGCATCCGCATCATCAAACGCAGCAACGATGTGTTCATTTGCGCATTGGAATGCGGGTGCTTCGGCTTGAGGATCCAGGATAACAACCCGCCGCCCAAGGTGTGCAGCTGCCATCGCAAGCATCCTGCCAAGTTGCCCGCCGCCTATTATTCCGATTGTTTTCGCATCTTTTTCTGACACGCTTAAGCCTCGTTACTTGGCGTTTCGGCAACCTGTGTCGTTTGTTTGTTGCGGAATTCCTTGAGTTTAACCGCTACTTCAGCATTTGACAGAGCGATGATTGAGGCTGCAAGCAAGCCGGCATTTTTTGAACCAGCGGTTCCGATTGCTAAAGTGCCTACGGGAATTCCCGCGGGCATCTGAACAATCGATAGCAGGCTGTCATTGCCTGACAATGCCTTAGATTCTACTGGAACGCCGAGAACAGGCAGGTGGGTAAGCGATGCAACCATTCCCGGTAAATGGGCTGCTCCGCCAGCGCCGGCAATGATGACCTTGAAGCCATTGTTTTCTGCATTTTTTGCAAACTCATACATCCGATCGGGCGTACGATGTGCCGAGATAATCTTCGCTGTATTTGCGACTCCCAACGTGTCCAGGATTTCAACTGCGTGACGCATGGTTTGCCAGTCCGATTGGCTTCCCATGATCACAGCCACTTCCGCTCTTTCTGTATTCACGATCGGTGCCCTTTAACAAAAATTGAAAAAGAAGCGCACTTCCTAACAGAAACGATCACGGAATCAAACAATCGAAACAGTTTCTTAAGCCTTATTGCCAAAGTTTTTCACAGTGTCGCATTCTCCTTATTCATGTTGTGCCAAAATTATTGTACACTTCTTGTGTGTAGACGGTTGGAAAACAAGAGGAGAGCCGCATGACAGTTCAGTCACATATTGATTCTCTCAAAAGTCGTCATCGGCAGCTTGATGATCAAATCAAAGAGCTGATGTCGAATACAAACATGGATACTGGAACATTAGGTGACCTGAAAAGAAAGAAACTCCAAATCAAAGACCGAATACGAGAATTGTCTGAAAACGCCATGGATTAGCCGGACGTTAATTGCTGCGTTCGTATTACAAATGCCTTGAAAACAACAAAAAACCTCCGCAATTAGCGACTGAGGATACGCAATCAGGGCTCGAACACGTGGCTACAAATACAGACAGGTGCACTCTTATATTATTGGCACATCCCGGTGGTAGCGATCTCGCGGCGTTAACGTCTGCGGTGAATAGCCAAACCTTGCAAAGTTGCATTTTGTATCCGGGAGAGAGTTCGCAAGCTGACTTCAGTGACTATTGTCAATCGGCAGTGCCCGTACTTCAGGATGCCGGAGTCGCTGCTTTGATTGCCAATGACACACGTGTGCTAGGGCGTAGCAAGGCAGATGGATTGTTTGTTCAGGAAAACAGGAATCAGCTCAAAGACCTGGTAGCGCGATACACACCTGATCTGATCGTTGGTTGTGGTGGCTTTAAAGATCGGCACGGTGCAATGGAAGTGGGTGAGGCAAAGCCGGATTTTGTGTTCTTCGGACGGTTGGGGGGCGATATCCGAGGTGACGCGCATCCTAAGAATTTAATGCTTTCAAAATGGTGGGCTGATATTATCGAAATACCAAGCGTAGTTCTCGCCGGTTCGAGCTTGGAAAGCATAGTAGACTGTGCGCTTACCGGTGCAGACTTTGTTGCGGTTGAATCATATGCTTTTGCGGGTGATGCTGATCCAGCTGAACAGCTTATTCGCGCAGACGAGCAACTTGAGCAATATGCTCCAAGATTTGAGGAATTCGAGGCGTAGCAATGAAAAAAGCCAGCGGTTTCATTTTATTGACCCTAAGCCTCTCCTGCGCTTCAGCTTATGGCGAAACATCGCAAGATGAACAACAGCTAGAAGCGGGCGATCCGGCGCTTGTTGAAAGTTCAGTCACGGTTTCCAACGCCGATCGGGCTTTTAGTGCTTTTCAGAGGGGGCAATACCTAACTGCCTTTCAACTGGCACTGCCGGAAGCTCAGGCTGGTGATGATGCAGCTCAGACTTTAATCGCAGAACTCTATGAACGCGGGCTAGGCATTGCTCAAGATCAAAAAGAAGCGGCGCGTTGGTACGAGATTGCCGCTAACTCGGGAAATCGCGAAGCGCAGTTTGCCTATGGATTAAAATTGCTTGAAGGCACAAACCTCGAAAAGGATGTTGAACGTGGATTGGAGATGATGAAAGCGGCGGCAGAGGCTGGTCATCCCACGGCCATGTTCAACTATGCGACTTTCCAGATAAACCAGCGACCGACTTCAGCGACCTACCGTAGAGTACTGCCGATGTTGGAGAAAGCGGCGGAGTATCGTCTCGCCGATGCTTATTATTCTCTTGCCAAAATATATGACGAAGGTTTGGCGACAAAAATCAATGATCCAGAAAAAGGCATGTTTTGGCTGGAAAAAGCAGCAAGCGCTGGAATAGACACGGCGCAAGTCGAGCTTGCCATCAAATTGCTGAAAAATCCAAAAGATGAGAAAGACCGTGTGCGTGCTTTCAATCTTTTCAAAGTTGCGGCCAATCAGGGAAACATTATTGCGCAAAACCGCTTGGCTCATATGTTGTTTGATGGGGTTGGTACCGATGTTTCGGAAGTTGAAGCGGCGAAATGGCATATACTTGCGAGTAGAGCAGGTCGGTCAGATTTTGACCTCGATCGTTATATGGATGCTTTACCTCTGGACGTGCGGCAGCAGGCCTTGATGCAGGCAAACAGGTGGCCATCATCCAATTGAATTGGAATTTAACCTGCCAGTTCGGAATTCATCCTTGCGCTGGCAGGCTAATTGTGTTCAACCCGCGTAAAACTTCTTCAAGACTGATTTTGGGGAGCCGGTATTGTCCGAGCTGAGGTTGCTATGAAAATCAATGGAAACGAGATCAAGCCCGGGAATGTGATCGAGCACAAGAATTCCCTGTGGGTTGCTGTAAAAACAAATGCGGTTAAGCCTGGTAAGGGAGGTGCTTTTAACCAGGTTGAATTAAAAAATCTTCTGGATGGCTCCAAGCATAACGAGCGTTTTCGTGCTTCGGAAACTGTTGAGCGGGTTCGGTTGGAGCAAAAAGAGTTTCAATACTTGTATTCGGAAGGCGATGCCCTTGTCTTCATGGACTCCGAGACCTACGAGCAATTACAATTGCAGACGGATTTTGTAGGAGAACGCGCTACGTTTCTTCAAGATGGCATGATGGTGGTGGTTGAATTGTATGAAGAAAAGCCGATTGGTATTCGCTTGCCGGATCAGGTGACGTTGAAGATTGAGGAGGCTGATCCGGTTGTAAAAGGTCAGACCGTATCTTCCTCATACAAGCCAGCCATGATGGAAAACGGAATTCGCGTCATGGTGCCTCCATTCATTGAAGCCGGTGAACGTATTGTTGTCGACACCAATGAGATTGAATATATACGCCGCGCTGACTAACCCCGTTTTTGGAGATCCGGTTTGGCCCGTTCTGCCCTGCTGAATGTTATTACGAATGCTGCCTTAAAGGCAGGCAGATCCCTTTCACGCGATTTTGGTGAAGTCCAAAACCTGCAGGTTTCGGTTAAAGGGCCAGGAGACTTTGTCACCAGCGCCGATTTGCGGGCTGAGAAGATAATCAAAAATGAGCTCGAAACTGCGAGGCCCGGTTTTGGTTTTTTGATGGAAGAAAGTGGGGAAACAAAGGGGCGTGAGCCACAAAACAGATGGATTGTTGATCCTTTGGATGGAACCCATAATTTTATGCATGGCGTTCCTCATTTCTGCACCTCCATAGCACTTGAACGCGAGGGACAAATTATTGCTGGTGTAATCTACAATCCGGCAACGGATGAATTGTTCACGGCGGAAAAGGGGCAAGGCGCGTTTGTGAATGATACACGGATGCGGGTTTCTGCACGTCGGGAGCTATCACAAACCTTGATTTCAACTCATATACCTCGTCTGGGACAGAAAAATCATCGGTTATCGTTGAATGAACAAGCTGCGGTGATGCGTCAGACTTCTGGAGTGCGGTGCACAGGTTCGACCGCACTTGATCTTGCATATGTGGCAGCTGGACGTTTTGATGGGACGTGGCAGCGGGGTCCGCAGGCGTGGGATTGTGCTGCCGGGATGATTGTTGTTCGCGAAGCTGGGGGATATGTCACAGATTTGTCGGGGGGGCAAAAGCTATTTGAGACACACACAGTCTTGGCAGGAAACGAGCATATTCATCGTTTGCTAGGCGAAACTGTCAGAGGCGCCAGCAAAAACCAGTAAAAGCCTTTTATTTCCTCTCTTTACGGTTTAATCCTCAAAAGGTCTGATTTGTCGATAAAGTCGACTAGCTACGGGAGGTAGTGCAGTGGCACGGGATTTTGATCCGCACAGACTTTCAAATCCGAGCGTGTTTCTTTTCAGCATGCTCATATTTTTGATTATCACAGGCTTTCTGGCTGCAATCCTGTATCGCCAGATCCTTTCTGCCTTTCAAACCAACCCCGGTCTTAATGGTCTTATTCTGGGCGTTTTGATCATTGGCATTCTGCTTGCTCTTGTACAGGTGATAAGGCTTATTCCTGAAGTGCGTTGGGTTAACAGTTTCCGGCAGGGAAATCCTGATCTTGATGTTGGGCGAGAGCCGGTTTTATTGGCGCCTATGAAAGCATTATTGGGTCAATCAAAACAGGAAGTCAGTATCTCAACCTTATCGATGCGTTCGATTCTTGATTCCATAGGTAACCGTCTGGATGAGAGTCGGGATATTTCGCGATATTTAATCGGATTGTTGGTCTTTCTCGGGCTGCTCGGTACATTTTGGGGACTGCTTCAAACCATTGGTTCGATTGGCGATACGATTCAAAGCCTTGACCCCAATTCCGGCGATGCAAATGACGTACTAGATGCTTTGAAATCTGGTTTGAAGGAGCCGTTGGACGGTATGGGAACAGCGTTTTCATCTTCTCTGTTTGGCCTCGCGGGCTCGCTTGTATTGGGTTTTTTGGATTTGCAAGCTGGCCGAGCACAGACTCGGTTTTATACTGAACTTGAGAATTGGTTGTCATCTGTCACTGACCTCTCTTCAGATGGCGGCTCAGGGGCAAATGATGTTCGCAGCCAGTTGGACATTGTGGCGCAGAAACTTCAGTCGCAAGGGACAAGCGGTCGCACAAATGAGGCGCTCGCCAATCTAGTGGAGAGTATCCAGCACATGGTTAAGCATATGCGCAGTGAGCAGGAGATCACCCGGCAGCAACTGCAGCAACAAGAAGAGCAGCAAAAGGATATGTTGATGCTATTGCGAAAACTCAACACGTTCTTTGAGAAAGCTTCACGAGACTGATGATCCTATGGCAGTAGCAAGATCCAGATATCGGGAACGGAACGTCAACTACTGGCCAGGATTTGTGGATGCACTGGCCACTTTGCTTTTGGCAATTATGTTTTTGTTGTCGGTGTTTGTCCTGGCTCAGTTTCTGCTTAGTCAGGAGATCACTGGGAAAGATCAGGTGTTAAACCGCCTGAATTCGCAGATCGATGAATTGACGTCATTGCTTGCATTGGAACGATCCAACAAACAAGAACTTGAAGATTCTCTTGCAAATTTGCAAGCTTCGCTCACCACAGCGGAGGCGGAGCAGACACGACTGGAGCAATTGTTGGCTGCTGGCAGCAGTAACACCTCACAGACCGAGCAGCGAATAGGCAATCTCACCACGCAGATTGACGAAGAAAAGCAGATCAGCCAGCGAGCATTAAGCCAGGTAGAACTTCTCAATCAGCAAATTTCGGCACTGCGTCGGCAAATCGCTGCTTTGGAAGATGCGTTAGACGCGTCAGAAACTAGAGACCGCGAGAGCCAAACCAAGATTGCTGACTTGGGTAAAAGGCTGAATGTTGCACTGGCGCAGCGTGTGCAGGAGCTCAATCGTTATCGCTCTGACTTTTTTGGCCGCTTACGCGAGATTTTGGGTGGCCGGTCTGACATAAGAATTGTAGGTGACCGGTTTGTGTTTCCCTCAGAAGTTCTGTTTGCATCAGGTGGAATTGAGTTGAATGAACAGGGCCAAGTAGAAATGCTAAAGGTTGCTCAAGCGCTCATTCAAATTGGTTCTGAAATTCCAGATGATATCAATTGGGTGCTTCGTGTTGATGGTCACACGGATACTATTCCCCTTTCTGGAACTGGCCGGATTCGAGATAACTGGGAACTTTCATCCAGTCGTGCTACGTCGGTGGTTCGGTTTTTCATTGAGCAGGGGATTCCAGCCAATCGTCTTGTGGCAGCCGGGTTTGGTGAATTCCAGCCGTTGGAAGACGAGGATACCGATGAAGCAAGGGCCAAGAACCGGCGTATTGAATTGAAGCTAACGGAGCGATGATGCCTGAAACAGCTGATGTGATCATTGTCGGAGGTGGTCTTGCGGGGCTTGTTGCTGCCCATGAGCTCAGTCTGCGCGGAAAAAAGACATTGCTATTGGATCAGGAAGGTGAACAAAACCTGGGCGGTCAGGCATTTTGGTCACTCGGCGGGCTTTGCATGATCGATACGCCAGAGCAACGCAGGATGCGCATAAAAGATAGTTTGGAACTGGCAACCCAAGACTGGATGGGTTCTGCACAATTTGATCGGGAAGAAGACTATTGGCCGCAAAAATGGGCAGAAGCCTATCTACAGTTTGCCCATGGAGACATGCGGTCATATCTGCATGATCTTGGTATGCGATGGTTTCCGGTTGTTGGTTGGGCGGAACGTGGCGGGTCTTTCGCCGATGGTCATGGTAATTCCGTTCCTAGATTTCATATCACATGGGGAACCGGGACTGGCGTTGTAGAGCCCTTTGTTGATCGGGCTTATGAGGCTTTAAAATCAGGCCTGCTTACGTTGAAGTTCAGACATCAAGTTTCGAAGCTAATAAAGAAAAATGGAGCCATCGTCGGTGTTTCCGGAGAGGTTTTAGAACAAACTAAAGTGGAACGAGGGGAAGAAAGCAGCCGTGACGTGGTAGGAGACTTTGAGTATTACGCACAGTCTGTGATTGTCGCATCCGGCGGTATCGGCGGTAATTTGGATTTGGTCCGAAAAAACTGGCCGACCAAACGCCTTGGTCCGGCACCGAAAGAAATGATTTGTGGTGTTCCAGCGCATGTTGATGGTCGTATGGTTGACATCACCCGGAAAGCCGGTGGCTCTATTATCAATGAAGATCGGATGTGGCATTACACCGAAGGCGTGAAAAATTTTGATCCGATTTGGCCAAAACACGCAATTCGCATTTTACCGGGGCCATCTTCCATGTGGTTTGATGCGGAGGGTAATCGGTTACCGGCTCCCTTTTTGCCCGGTTTTGATACCAACGGGACTTACAAATACATCCTGTCGACAGGATATGAGTATACGTGGTTTGTTCTCACACAGAAAATTATTGAAAAAGAGTTTGCTCTTTCAGGTTCAGAACAAAATCCTGATCTGACATCGAAAAAGTGGCTGGAAGTTTTGAAAAATCGGCTTGGCAAAGGCGCAACGCCTCAAGTTGAAGCGTTTAAGCAAAGAGGTGAAGACTTTGTCGTTCGCGATGACTTAAAAAGTCTGGTCGCTGGGATGAACCAATTGGCTGGCGGTGGTCTCATCGAATACGAGAAGATTAAGCGCCAAATCGAAGCGCGTGATCGCGAGATGGACAACAAATTCACTAAAGATGCCCAGATTATGGCCATCCATTCAGCTCGGAATTACCTTGGTGACAAGCTGATCCGAACTGCAAAGCCACATAAAATACTTGATCCGAGCGCAGGGCCCCTGATTGCTGTACGTTTGAACCTGCTTACACGAAAAACCCTCGGTGGTGTCCACACCAATCTCGACAGTCAAGTGCTTGACAAGAATGGCAAAGAAATCGATGGGCTTTTTTCTGCCGGTGAGGTTGCGGGTTTTGGGGGCGGCGGTTATCACGGGTATAATGCACTTGAAGGAACCTTTCTTGGCGGGTGTATCTTCAGTGGGAGAAAAGCGGGGTTAGCTGCTGGATAGTTTTGTTTTTATTGCATTTTTTTAAATACGCCTTTAGGTAATCAGGCGCTCTTTGAA